>JANQPV010000030.1 GCA_028285305.1 Alphaproteobacteria bacterium
TTGTTTTGCGCGTTTCCTGACGGTGGTGAGGCGCATTCGCGCCGAACGATTCCGTTCGCTTGGTCGATTGATCCTCGATCAATCGACTCTCAAGCTCACACCTGGAAACGCGCCAGGCCCGCCGTCTCGTCTCAAACGTCGCTAGTCCCGTTCTCACATATGCGAACGTTTCCGAAACCACCATGCCGGACTCATCCGCTCACAAATGAAACACCTCTTATCCGCGGCATTCAGATCTCACTCGGCCCAGTTCCAAACGCTCTGCAGTATCTAAGGACCCCGCATAGCAACACCAAGGGCTCCCCTCTCAGATCGCACAAGATGGAGGCGGACCTCAATGTTCAATATATTCACCCTGCCAATCAACGCCCGGCGGATGCGCCATATGGTTTTCGATACGCTGTTCGTACAGGTCATACAGTTGTGGCATCGCCCCATTCATGCCCCTGATCTGTTCGATGATGGACCAGGCATTCGTCCACTTCTTGTTTCGATAGGATTCAAAAAACTGATGATGGGCTGACTCAAGTGCTCTAAAGGATGGGCTCGCTTTCGTGACCGGATTTCCGACGAGAGCGAAGACGCGGTAAGGCTCCGGTCGCTCGTTGAGGGCAATCAAATCAATCTCCAACATGGCATATCGAATGTGGGCCGCCATGTAGGTTTCCTCGCCCACAATGATCGCCGGTCCATAGGTTTCCGCATTTGCATTCAACCAGAACGCTGTGTGAAACGCCTCACCCGCGCTGTTGAAGTCGTTCTTTTTGAACGCTGTGGAAATGCCGGTCCCCACTTCTCCGGTGTTGATACCGATATTTAGGCTGAGGTGGTCCATATTCGTTTGGTTCGCATGCGCATGGTCTTCCAGTCTACCATTCACCCGGTCAACAGCGCCGAGAAGTTGGAAAGCGCACTCACATGCGGAAATGGCGTGATCTGGATCTTCGACGTGGACATTCCACGCTGCAACAACTTGGTCATTTTTGTACTGAATAACCGTTCCGTTCAGGCCTTTGATGACATCGGTAACTTCAGCCAGGAAATCGCCAACCATATCCGTCAATCCTGCCGGGTCCTGGTCAAAGGCACTTTCAAGTTCGGCCAATCCCCGGATGTTACAAACGAGCGAGGTCCCGCGGCGTTCAGACTTTTTACGCTTGGTGACGGTGGGCGCTTTCACCGCAGATTTGCCTTTTGCCAACTCGCTGGTGGCGGCTTCGGGGATAAAGTCTATGGAACGGCCGTCCGCTCGAAACTCAATCGCATCGGAACGTCCACGCGAAAGTATGGAAACCAATCCAGTCAAAGCCAGCAATCCTACGGGGAATACCATGTTCACATAGGTATGGGCGGCAGCGAAAGAATACGAAGCGGCAGCAAGAACCGCCAGGGCGACAAGGACAACAACGGGGACCGCAGTGACCGGCGAAAGAAGCATACCGATTGCAATGCCTAAAAGCCCGAGGACGATGAGGAGAGCGAATTCGATGTCGGTGCGCCAGAAAGTAGGAGCACTGAACGCTCCAGTCTGGATTTGTGACGTGGCCAAGGCCTTCAAATGGGTGAGGGGTGCATAGTGGTCAACGTTGAAACTCGCCTCTGGATTGGAACGCGTCTTCGTCATGCCCAAAAAAACAATCTTTCCACTGACCTCCTCACCAAATTGAAACGGTGCGGACTCCCCGACGGAAATTTTTGGGACACCCTGTACTTTGTCAAACCGAAGTCTCAAACTTCCATCGGCGTCGACAGGGATCGATGCGGCCCCGACCTGAACGCTCCGTAACTCAAGCGTAGAGTCAAATAAGCCCGCCCGGCGATGATCCAAGCCGATGGATTCGGCGCCGGCGGCCAAACGTAGCGCCTCGAGGATTTGACTTGGGTAGACGTCACCGGCAATTGAAACAAGCAGAGGAATGCGCCGAACTTTTCCATCCCCATCGACAATGATATTATCAGCGCCGTTGCCTCGGCTTGCGCTCGAAAGCTGAATGAGATTTGTGCGTGCACGACTGTAAGAATTGAGCTTCTTTGCAGCTTGCGGCTCAATGCCGACAACTTGCGCTTTCTTCAGCGGCTGTGCGTTTTCGAACTCTGACCGCACACCGATGGCATGAAACGCCGTAACGGCTTTGCCTTTGCGCATGGCGGTGGCCAACAGGGCGTCATGGTCAGGCTGGTTCGCCATGGCTTCGATTTGGGAAAGGTCAGCGTTTTCTTCCCAAGCTGCATCGAGACGATTGCTGGGGGAAAGGGGATCGGCTTCGTCGAATACGTTGTCGAGGACAACCACATTGGCGCCTGAAGCGAAGAGCGCTTCAACCATGCTTGCAAGCGACTGTCTATCGATCGGCCAGGCGCCCGCTTGATGCTCGGACTCTGCTTGAATTTCGACGTAAACGATCCGGTTCGCTGGATCGCCATTTTTTGGCGACTTTGAGCTAATCTGCCGGGCCGCCAGGTGGTAGACATCAGAAGACACCTGTTCCGACATCGATCGCAGATCTGCAAAATCGAGCTGAAACAACGCAGCACCGGTCACCAAAGCAAGAACCGGCACCAAATAGCGCAATAAACTCTGTTTTCTTTTCATGAAGGCGACTTGTTACTCATTATTAGCTCAACGTCGCGGCTGTATAGCCGCCGGATTTGACGATACGATTTAACCCATTTCTTGGTTCCACAATCCAAGAGACCGGCGGCCCGGGCCATGGTTAACGAAGAGTTAACCACAAATGACCCGGCGATGCATTATCCCGTTGGACACTTGCCTACAATTTTCACGCTAGAAATCGCAGACACCGCTAAACCATTTGATGTGCGCATCCTATGTGCAAAAATGTTACGGTACCGCCCGTTTAAGGGGGAGATGTATTGGGGAAATTTACCAAGCGAAAAGCCCTCGCAAATAGTAATGTGCTCTTATGAACGTACACTCGATAACGGCCGTGCCGGCGTACTTCGAATTCGATGAGGCCCCAGATGGGGTCACCCTGAGGGCGTTTGGTGACTGGGTGATAGCAAACCTCAAGCAGATCGATGCCGATCTGCGGGCTCTGGCGCCGAAAAGGGGTGGACGGCTCACGATCGATCTGAGCGGAATTGAAATCCTTGATACGGCAGGTGCGTTCGTTCTGCATCGCACTCAAAAACGCTTTCAGGAGAGCGGTTTTTCAACCAGTCTCGAGGGAGCCTCGTCCGAACAAGCCACCCTAATGTCGGAAGTTGCTGCCAATGACGAGCCCTGCGAGCGCGAGCCGCCATATCGTGGCGTATTGCTCTTGGCTCTGGACCGCGTCGGGCGGACGGTGGAAGACGCCTATATCATTGCAACCCATCTCGCCGGACTGATGGGACATATCTTGGTGTCGCTGGGCCAACGCATCATCTCTCCCAAGAAGCTGCGCTTGACGTCGGTCGTCCATCACATGGAGACAGCTGGACTGGATGCGGTCCCGATTGTCAGCCTGCTAGCCTTTTTGATCGGAGCTGTTGTCGCCTTCATCGGCGCAAGAACGCTCCAGTCTGTCGGCGCCGAAGTTTTCATCGTGGAGTCTGTTGCCATCGGTGTGATGCGGGAATTGGGAGTAGTGCTGACCGCAATTCTGATTGCGGGACGGTCCGGCAGCGCTTTCACCGCGGAAATCGGTTCCATGAAGGCCAATGAAGAAATCGACGCCATGCGAACTCTGGGCCTGGATCCAATTGAAGTGCTCGTAATTCCACGTGTTTTGGCGCTCGTATTGATGATGCCGTTCCTCACGTTCATCGCCGATGTTATGGGCATTTTTGGCGGATTGCTGGTCGCTTGGGCGTTCTTGGATATCTCGCCCGGCATGTTCTTTACCAGAATGGCGGAGATGGTTCCCATATCGAATTTTTGGGTTGGAATGATTAAAGCGCCTGTGTTCGCGTTCGTTATTGGACTCATCGGCTGCCACGAAGGCCTGAACGTTGAGGGGAGCGCAGAATCCGTTGGGACGCACACAACCCAATCGGTCGTTGAAGCCATATTTGCGGTCATCGTTTTGGACGCCGCATTTGCATTGTTCTTTATGGAGATCAATTGGTAATGCTGGACCGGTCTCAAGATGCCGGCTCCGCGGTCATCTCCGTTCGCGGCCTCAAGACCCAGTTTGGGTCCAAGGTGATCCATGATGGGCTGGATTTGGACGTCTATCGCGGGGAGGTTTTGGGAATCGTGGGAGGATCGGGCACCGGTAAGTCGGTGCTGATGCGAGCAATCCTGGGCCTTATCAGTCCCAGCAAAGGACGAATTTCGGTTTTCGGCGAAGACGCGCGTTCCTTATCCCCAGCGGAACGTTCTCAACTCGAACAACGCTGGGGGGTCCTGTTCCAAGACGGTGCTTTATTCTCTTCACTGACCGTGGCCCAAAACGTCCAGGCGCCGATGCGGGAACAATTGGATCTCAGCCAGGAATTGATGGACGAGCTCGCTGCGCTCAAAATAGCCATGGTGGGGCTACAGCCTGACGCCGGTCCTAAATATCCCCATGAATTATCCGGTGGCATGCGCAAACGTGCGGGGTTGGCCCGCGCTTTGGCGCTCGATCCTGAGATTGTCTTTCTAGACGAACCAACCGCAGGACTGGATCCAATCGGAGCTGCAGCTTTTGACGAACTCATCAAGAGGTTGCAGCGGACTTTGGGGTTAACCGTATTTATGGTAACTCATGATCTCGATAGCCTTTACGCAATTTGCGACAGAATAGCAGTTTTGGCGGAGGGGAGAGTGATTGCGGTGGGGCGCCTGGAGGAATTGCTGGGCCACAGCCATCCTTGGATTAGGGAGTATTTTCACGGGCCCAGGGCAAGAGTGTTAAATCGGTAGAAATGGTATTGTTATAGCTTGTTAACCATCATCGCCGGGGGAGTTCTATGGAAACACGCGCACATTTTATTCTTATAGGCACGTTTACAATCGCGGCATTTGTTGGATTGTTCGTATTCGTGTTGTGGTTCGCGCGCGTCGAGATTGACCGGGAATGGTCGGAATACGAGATTATCTTTACCTCACAGGTCACCGGCTTGAGCGAAGGCGGACAGGTCCGATATAGCGGTATTCCTGTGGGCGAGGTCCTCAGGCTCTATTTGAACCCGGATAATCCCAGTCAAGTGGTCGCGCGCGTTCGTATCGACGCCGCAACACCGGTCACAACTGACTCCAAGGCAAGCCTTGAATTTCAAGGACTTACGGGCGTTGCTTACATTCTGCTGTCAGGCGGCGGGCCCGAAAGCGCGAAATTGGAACCGCCCGAAGGCGGCTCTGTCCCCGTAATCATTGCCGAGCGGTCCGGATTTCAGGAATTGGTGTCAGGCGCCCCGGATCTCATCATGGATGCGAACCAGGCAGTACGCCAGCTTCAACTGCTTCTCAGCCAAGAGAACATTGAAAGCATAACCCAGATCCTCGACGACACGAGCCAGCTAACGGAATCGGTTGCAGGCCGGCGCGCCCAAGTGGGCGAACTGCTCGACAATCTCAGTCAGGTAAGCGGGGATCTTGCCGGCGCCACGTCTGATTTGTCGGAACTCTCCAAAACCGCGAACACGCTGTTGCAGGACGATGGCCAGTCCTTGGTGAAAGAGATGCGCGCCGCGACGCAAAGCATCAAGACTCTGAGCGACAATGCCAATGCAGTGGTCGTCGCCAATGCCGGCTCCATCGAGACGTTTTCGGAAGACGGGTTGGCTCAATTCGGTCTGTTTGTCTCGGAGAGCCGTGAGCTTGTGGATACCCTGAACCGCGTGTTGGTGAAGCTGGAAAGCGATCCGGCACAGTATCTGTCAGGCAATCATGCAGCGGAGTATGAGCCACAATGATGTTGGGGAGTGGGGGCAGTCGCACATCAAAAGAGAGACGTCGCAAGCTCAGCGCCGGTTTGGTCGCCAGCGCGCTAGGGCTCACGCTCCAAGCCTGTTCCAGCATTATTGAATTGCCGGGATCGGGACCGGCGCCAAGCATTTACGATCTGAGTATTCCCGCAGATCTTCCCCCGCCGGCGGTCGAACACAAATGGACTTTACACGTCGAGCGCCCATCCGCCCCGAGAGCTCTTGAAACAGATCGCATCGCGCTGCGGCCATCGGCAATCGAACTCAAGTATTTTAAAGGAGCCCGTTGGAGCGATCTCGCCCCCAAAATGCTTCAAACGCTATTGGCTGAAGCGATTAATGAGATGGGGATCATAGATCCTGTCTCGCAAGGGTCCGGCGCATCAAGTGCTAGGTACTCTGTAGCCGGAACGCTCTTGGCATATGAGGCGCTTTATGGCGGTGGATCAGCCCAGAACATCACTGTGGTTGTGAAGTTGAGATTGATCGTGAAAGACCGAGTGGGCAGCCGGACGATCGCCCACAAAACGTATACCAAGTCGGAACGAGTCTCTCGGGATGCAGTCGAATCAGTAGTGCGTGCCTTCGACTCTGCAACATCTGCACTTGTTGCTGAGGCGGTTCCTTGGATCATCGAAACCGTTGAGGCCAAAGCGGCCGAGAAAGGCGCTCGCAAGATTGACGTCAGCCAAAATTCAACAAACTGACGGAGCCCGCTCCTAAACCTCTTCGATCGCTGCTCTAGTTGGGCCTGCGACCTGTCGCTTCGGAGAGTGTCGAGTACACTTTGCCGAGATCCGAGCTTAGATAGGTTTCAATGAGGATGTTGTTTCGGTCGCCATCGGACACGAACGCAAGGAGATCCTCGAATTCGCTCAAATAGCGATGAACATAATCTCTGAGATCCGAATGACTGGGAAGCTTTGACTTAACCCGTCCAATCATATCGTCCCGGTGGATTTGGCAGAGTCGCTTCGCAAAAACGTTCCGTTCGCCTCCGTCATATCGACCTATCAAGGACTCTGATATCTCGTCATCAAGGATCCGTGTCAAATCGACGGTCAGGGCCTGCAGGCGCTCAAGTCGGTTCAAAGATGAAACGGATTCACCAGAAGCGTTCTGACTGGAAGAAGGGCGGCTCGCCCGCTTAGCACTCAATTGACGTTCTGCAGATTGCGTGGATTCGACCGCGCCTTCCGCAGCAGCCAGAATATCCTTCCAGATCCAGTCATGATGGCGTTTTATATTGTCTTGATCTGACGAGGCGGCATCCTGGCCGGAAACGTGTGACGGGGACGGGCCGGACGGATCCACGTCCTCCTTCTTTTTGATAATGGGCTCATTCAATGCTTCGTGCACGCGCAAAGACGCCGTCGTTGGCCGCTGAGTTTGCCTTGACGCCCCTCGCGATTGACCTGCCTTCGTCCTGTCTTCGGCTTCTTCACTCCCATGTCCTAAGCGATCGACCAGACGGCCCGCGATCTCATCGTCGGTCTCCTCCGCTTTCCCAGCTTTGCCTTCGCCATTCGTATCCTGAGCTGAGGAGCCATTCTTCAGTCTCTCTGGGGCCGAACCGGCGATTTCGCCGTTGGCTTCCGAAGGCGCTCCATTGTGATCGGAGTTCGGCACCGAACCGGGTGGCGTTTCTGCTTTACGCTGCGAACTGCGCCTTTCGCGTTTCTTGTTGGACTTTGAGGCGCCCCTTTGCGAACCAGCTTTGCTTTCCTCGGTCTGCGCCTCGGGAACTGACGCGGCGGTCCCTGTCAAAGACGCGGATTTCGTGATCGGGGGGGCAAGGCCTTCGTCTTGTGGAGAAGGGGCTTCCGGCTGGGCAAGCAATCCTTCGTCGCCGCCCCACAAATCATTGACATTGAGAGCCTTTTCGAGCTGCTGACGTTGGAATTCAGCGCTTTGCATCAAGGCCCCCAATATTTGCCGGTTGGCTTTCAGGCGGTTTTGAAACTCTTTTTCAAGCTCGCGAGTTTTTTCGGAAGCTCTATCAGCTAACAGATTAAATGTCTGCAATTGATCGTCAATAGCCGAACGAATTTCGCGCGCGCTTTGCTTGGCGTGATCTGGGAATTCTTCAAGACGCGCCTCCAAATCCAAGATCTTTGTCTCGACCGTTTCCGAAGCTTCCTCGGTTGCCGAAAGGATCGTATCCAAAGTCCCGGTGAGACGGTTCGACACATCACCAAAGATGTCAGTTGAGCCAATCACTTGTGTCCGCATCTCCGCAAACTTGTCTTCGATCTTCTTACGGATGAGATCGGTGTTTTCATCCAACTGCTTTTCGGTTGTCGTCACCTCTTCGCGTAACTGGGTCAGCCGGCCGCGCAGCTCAATTTGCGCCCGGTCAGAACTCTCAGAAATCCACGTTTTCGCTTCTTCGATTTGCGACTGGATTTCCTCGACCTGCGTATGCAGAGCCTCTTTTGTTCCGTAGTTTGACGCCGTGATCAAAGAGGAGAGCTTGTGGATCTCTCCTTTAAGCGTTTCAAGGTGGTTCGCAAAACTTGCTTCGACGGAACTGTGATGTTGTTCGATAGCATCGCGCGAGGCGGTAAGCTGGCTTCGAAGTGAAGCCGCCTGCGATTCAAAATTGGACTTCGCCGACTGTGCGAGCGCATCGATCGCTTCCTGAGACGTGAACATCTGCTCCCGGATCGCATCCAGCTCCTCGCTAAGCTTTGAACGGATCGAATCCGTAACTCCACCAAGTTCCTGACCAGACGACGATATCTGTGTGCGCAGGTCTTCAAGATTTTCCTGAACACGGGCTTGCGAAGAGATGCTGGCTTGCTCCAAAAGCCCACCTGCCTTGCCAAACAGAGATCGAAACTTATTGATCTCGACTGAGAGTTTTTCGCTCAGAGCATCAGAAGCTTGGTCCACAAAGTCTTGAGACGAGCTCACTTCGTCCTTGAGGTTGGTCAATTGTTGCTGGAAGCGAAGCTGGGCGGCCGTTGCCGATTCTTCGACCAACTGATCGATAGTTGAGATTTGGTCGGTAAGCTTATCGAGTTGACTGTTGAACTGCCCTTGAACGGAGTCGGCTGCTTCCTTCAGAATCTGTTCGACGCCAAGGGTCTCCAGCCGAATGTCTTTCAATTGATCGCCGAGAGCTGCCTTAACTGTGTTAGCGGTCGTTTCAATGACACCGCTGGAGTCAAGGAGGTGTGAATTGAGCGAGGAGAGCTCTTCTTGAAGCTTGTTCTGTGCGGTGGCGGCGGAATTGCGAATAGAGACGTTGACCCTATCGACTTGCTCCTTCAAGGCTTCCAGATGTTGGTCCACATCTCCGCGTGCATCGATTGAAGACTGTGCAATCAACTCGCGCGCTGAAGTGAGCTCATCTTGCAAGGTTTGCAGTTGCGTCCTGAACGAAGCCCGGGCTTCGGCTTCCGTATCGCCTAAAGTGGCATAGGCGCGCACGATTTCGCCGTTCAGTTCATCGGCCAATTGTCCGTACTCTGCTTTTGCGTCGTCCGTCGCTTGCCTTAAAGACGCCTTCGAACCTTCGACGCGCGCATCGAAGTGTTCGGACAGCTCATCGAAGACGGATTTCGTTTCCAGTGACGTCTGCTCCATCGTCTCCTTGCTGCGCTTCCATTTGTTCTCCAGATCTCCCATATGACCGGCAAATCGAAGCTTAGAAGCATCAAGAAGGTTGTTTATATCCTCGTTTGCATCGCCAACTTTGCTCGAGAACTGAGCAATTTGATCTTCGAGTTTTGTGCGCATAGATTCTGCGACTTGATCGACTGTGATACTCGAATTGGCAATGGCGTTACGAAACTCCGCGAGCTTTTCATCAACGTCGGCTTGAACGAGCTCGGCGGCATCGCCGAGCATCTCACCCGAACTGGCCAATTGCTGGCGAAAGCCGCCGACATTCTCAGTGAGCTTACCAATTGCCTGGGCCAAGACAGCATTGGTTTTTTGCTCCGTCTTCTCTATTTCGCCTGCCACCTGGCCGGCATTTTTCGCCACCGTCTCCTTGAGTTTTTGGATTGCTCCCTCCGCCAACTGAACCGTGCCCTCAAGTCGCGCAACAATGGAAGTGTCTTGTCCGTCAAAAGCCTCGTTCACGAGTTCCGCTGCAACTTCAGCCGTTTCGATCATCTTTTGCAACGACTGCGCGGCCCCGTCGGCCTTGGCGCGGGCGACGTCAGCATTCTCCGATAGAACTTGCGTCAACTCCTCGGTTTCGGATGAAGCCGACTTTAGGAGAGTCTCAAACTGAGCGGTCGCACGCTGAAGAACCTCTTCCAGATCGTGCGCGTGTGCGCCGGCCCGCTCATTTGTGGTGGCAACCAGATCCTTTTGAGTCTGAAGAATCTCTTGTAACCGCGCATTTTGGTGTTCCAAAGCTTCGCTGGCTGCACCGATTTCCTTCTTTTGTTGATCGTACCGTGCTGTCACATCGGCCGATTCCTCAAGGGCACGGCCCGACACACGTTGCAAGGCTTCAGTTTGACTTTGCAGACGTTTGGTGGCTTCTTCAAACTTTGCAGCGGTCGACAGCGATTTTTCTTCCAGAGAAAGCGACTGCGCCTCGATCAATTCTTCCACTTGACGCATGCGATCGAAAGCCTGCTCCGTTTGCGACTCTAAGCTTTGGCTTCCCGTCAACAGAACGCTATTGATCTTACTGCCTTCGACTTCAAGCGTCTCGCCAAGTTCGCTGAGTTTTTGTCGCTCACCTTCCAACGCTCCTTTAAGGGTCGCGATCTGATCTTTTGTCTGATTAACCGTATCGCTCAGATTACTGGCGCACCCGTTCACTTCGGCTTTGAGAAGGTCGAACCTGGAGAGGGTCGAGTTGATGCCATCTTCCAATCGATCAATCTCGCGGCGCACCGCATAGCCAAGACTTGCCACTTCTCCGAGCGCCTTGCCTTCTGGTTGGGTAAGCCGGTCGGCGAGCTCAGCCAAGTCTTTCGCGGTCATCCGCAACTCACGCATTCGGCGGGCCATTGTTGCAAGGATCAGAACCAACACGACAGGAAACAAGGTCGCAGAAATGATGGCGACAAGCTCTACAACCGGTCGGTTGAGCAAGTTTGAAGGGCCATAGTAGCCTGCTGCGTACGCGAGAACTCCGGCGATCCAGGCGATGGACACAAGCCAAGCCGAAGCAATGATCCAAAATCCAGTATTGTTCTTCATGTCTTGCGGGACATTTTCATTGAGCGGGTCGTCATCGGGCTCGGGGGCCTTAACCAATTCTCGCGATTCAAGACGTGTTTCGAGGTGCGGGAGCTCGAGGCGTTCCATAGCTTATCCTGGAGTTAATCCTGGCCGAATATTTCTCTATCTCGGTAAACGGCTTGCGCTGAAGTTTACCCACCTACCAATTTCTGCGCGCAACCCTTCAGGATTGGCAGATTTGCTCACAACTCTAGGACATAATAAGAACGGGTCACAGGGGAATTAACCATCTTTTAACAAGTAATTTGTGGGTATCGTAGACTGATTCGTGAAGCCGCAAGAGCCCCCCACAGCGGTTAGACACCCAATCAGACACTCCAGAACAGTCGAGTTTCTAGGCGCGACGGCCCCCCTAGCAGGAGGGCCTTTTCAGAGAAACAAGGTTTAAGGGGAGGGGGACGACTAGAGCCGTTTTGGTTTTGACGGAAACACAAAACGGCTCCAGATTCCTTGTTTTGCGCGTTTCCTGACGGTGAACCGGATTCCACTTCACCTGGAAA
>JANQPV010000041.1 GCA_028285305.1 Alphaproteobacteria bacterium
CAACTCCCAATCAGTCCAAAGTTATCTAGAGCCGTTTTGGTTTGGACGGAAACACAAAACGGCTCCAGATTCTTTGTTTTGCGCGTTTCCTGACGGTGAACCGGATTCCACTTCACCTGGAAACGCTCTAGGGCACGATTGTTCGAAATCAAGCGGACTATTGAGCGTCAGCCGCGATCTGCATGCGAACGATCACATCAGGCTCGCCATCAAACTGGGTCCCGTCCCCTATGCTCTTTTTGATTTTGTCCACATGCTTCATGCCATCAATGACCTTTCCCCAAACGGAATGATGCGTGTTGAGATATTCAAGCTGAGATCCTTGAGCGTCCTCAAACATGATAAAAAACTGGCTGTTCCCTGTGCCGGGGCCTGCATTCGCCATCGAAAGGTACCCACGATAGTGATAGTTGGGATTGGCTGGCGCAATCTCATCGGGCAAATCCGGCAAGTCTGAGCTGCCCATGCCTGTGCCGGTGGGGTCGCCAGTCTGCGCCATGAAATCGGTTATGACACGGTGAAATTTCAATCCATCATAAAAACCGGCACGCGTCAGTTCCTTAATTCGCGCGACTGTTTGCGGGGCGTCCTCGTGGAAGAGCTCAATCGTCACGCGACCATCCTTTAAATCCAAGTAAAGGGTGTTTTCCAAGTCCGGCACTGTTTCTTTGTTCTTGTCCGCGGCGAACGTAGCAGCGGGAAGAAGGAGCGATAGGACAATCGTTAAGATCAGAGACTTCATGGTGTCCTCTTTATCCTGAAGAATTACCAATTGGATCGGACTCAACCTGGCGATTATGGCGCCGTTGAGGCGAATTTGGCTTTCAGTTCGGTAGCCACTTGAGGTGGTGTGAACTTCGACACGTCACCGCCCAGTCTCGCGATCTCTTTGACAAGCCGGGATGCAATCGACTGGTGTTCCGCTTCGGCCATCAAAAACACCATCTCGATATCGGGATTCAAATGGCGGTTCATCCCGACCATTTGAAACTCGTACTCGAAGTCGGAAACGGCTCGCAATCCGCGAATGATCATGCTCGCGCCGACATCTTCGGCAAAGTTCATGAGTAAATTTTCAAACGGCTGAACGGCGATTGTCGCTTTGCCTGGGCCCGTCAAGGCGGACGCCTCTCTTTCGACCATCTCCACCCGCTCGTCCAAACTGAAGAGCGGCCCCTTGTCTCGATTGATCGCGACCCCAATCACGAGGTGATCCACCAATTTGATCGCGCGCCCTATGATATCCAGATGTCCCAAAGTGATGGGATCGAAGGTGCCAGGATACATCCCTATTCGTTTCATGGTGCGAGTCTTGCTCCCCAAGCCAATGCATAGGGTTAGGCTTTAGCCTGTCCGGTCAGTTTTCGGAAGAGCCTTCGTTACTCTCCATCTCGGGGGGATCCTCCCCCTCTCCCACATCGCCGATATGCTCAACGGAGACGACACGCTCGTCTTCTCCCGTGCGGAACAGTGTTACCCCTTGCGTGTTTCTGCCAGCCACGCGGATATCGTCAACAGGGGAGCGGATGAGTTGACCGGAATTGGTCACCAACATGATCTGATCGCCGTTCTCGACGGGAAAACATGCCACGAGTGCCCCGTTTCGAGGCGTGACTGTCATGGCAATGATGCCCTTCCCGCCGCGACCGGAGACGCGATACTCATAGGCAGATGTGCGTTTTCCGAATCCGTTTTCGGAGACCGTGAGCAAGAACTGCTCGTGGGCGCCGAGTTCGGCGTAGCGCTCTGGCGACAAAGCTGCCTCGTCCTCTCCATTCTCGATCTCGATGGAATCTTCACCTTCGTCTTCGGAATCGCCAGATGCGCGGCGCATAGCGCTTGCCTGTTTCAAGTAGGCGCGGGCCTCGGCGGGGGAGCAATCCACATGGCGAATGATGGTCATTGCAATCACGCGGTCCGGCCCTGGATCGTCGGCGAGCTTTATCCCCCGCACACCCGTCGACGTTCGCCCTGAAAACACCCTCACGTCCTCAACGGAAAATCGAATGCACTGACCCAAGGCCGAGGTCAAAATGACATCGTCCTGATCGGTGCAGATCTGAACGCCGATGATCCGATCGTCCTCCGGAATTTTCATGGCGATTTTTCCGTTTTGCGGAATGCGCGTGAAATCGGACAATTCGTTACGGCGAACACCCCCAGATGCCGTCGCGAACATAACATTGAGCTTGGACCATGTGGACTCATCCTCCGGCAGCGGAAGGATTGACGTTATGGTCTCGCCTTCGCTGAGCGGAAGGAGGTTTACCATGGCCTTGCCGCGCGATTGGGGCGAGGCTTGAGGCAACCGCCACACCTTCAATCGATAGACCATTCCACTCGACGAGAAAAACAAGACCGGTGCATGGGTGCTGGCAACGAACACACGCGTGACAAAGTCCTCGTCCTTGGTGGCCATGCCGGCCCGTCCCCTGCCACCGCGGCGTTGGGGCCGATAGAGATTCAGGGGTACACGCTTGATATAGCCGCCGTGGGTAACGGTGACGACCATGTCCTCCTTTTGGATGAGATCTTCGTCTTCGACCTCGAACTCGACATCGACGATTTCCGTGCGGCGGGGCGTGGCGAACTCTTCCTTGACCTCGTGAAGCTCGGCTTTGATGATCTCCATGACTCGCACGCGGGACCGCAGAATATCGAGAAAGTCCTCGATCTGCTCACCGAGGGCCTTCAGCTCGTCCCCGATCTCGTCGCGGCCAAGAGCGGTTAACCGCTGCAGCCGCAAATCCAAGATGGCGCGTGCCTGCACATCGCTTAAACGAATTGTTCCGTCATCCGACAAATTGTGCCTGGGATCGTCAATGAGTTTGACGAGCGGTGCAATGTCCGCGGCCGGCCAATCAATCGTAATGAGTTGCTCGCGCGCGGTAGCGGGGTCCGGCGCCTCGCGGATAAGCTTGATCACGCGATCAATGTTCGCCACGGCAATCGCCAGACCTACCAGAACATGGGCGCGGTCTCTCGCTTTGCGAAGCTCGAAGGCCGTCCGGCGCGTCACAACTTCTTCGCGGAAGGCGATGAAGGCCTCCAAGACGTCGCGCAGGTTCAGCAATTCGGGTCTGCCGCCATTCAGTGCCAGCATATTCACGCCGAAACTCGTTTGCAGGGGGGAGTAACGATAGAGCTGGTTGACGATCACATCGGGGTTGGCGTCGCGCCGCAACTCGATGACCACGCGCATGCCGTGGCGATCGGATTCATCGCGCAGGTCGGTAATGCCTTCCACCCGCTTGTCCCGCACCAAGTCTGCGATCTTTTCGATCATGGCCGCTTTGTTGACCTGGTAAGGAATTTCCGTCACGATGATCGCAGTTTTGTCTTTGGACAAATCTTCGAAGTGAACCTTGCCGCGCATCATGATGGAACCGCGGCCGGTGTGAGCAGCCGAGCGCGTTCCCGAGCGCCCCAGGATAAGACCACCTGTGGGAAAATCAGGCCCCGGAACATATTCCATCAGGTCTGCAACTTGCAGTTCCGGACTGTCGATCAGCGCGACACAGGCGTCGATCAACTCCCCCAAATTGTGAGGGGGAATGTTGGTCGCCATGCCCACGGCGATTCCGCCTGAGCCGTTGACCAGAATGTTCGGAAACCGCGCCGGCAGAACAACAGGTTCGACATCCTCGTCGTCATAGTTGGGCTGGAAATCGACCGTGTCTTTCTCAATGTCCTCGAGAAGGGCGTGAGCCGGCTTGGCCATGCGGACTTCGGTGTATCGCATCGCCGCCGGCGGGTCCCCATCGACAGAGCCGAAGTTACCCTGACCATCTAGGAGGGGAAGGCGCAAAGAGAACTCTTGCGCCATGCGCACCAGCGCTTCATAGATCGAAGAGTCGCCGTGAGGGTGGTATTTCCCGATGACGTCACCAACGACGCGCGCAGACTTTCGGTATGGCTTGTCCCAATCGTAATTGTTCTTGTACATGGAGTACAAAATGCGGCGATGAACGGGTTTCAAACCATCCCTGACATCCGGCAGCGCACGGCTGACGATGACACTCATCGCATAGTCAAGATAGGATGACTTCAGCTCATCTTCGATGGAAATGGGGCTGATGTCGCTGCCGTCCGAACCGGCCGGCGGGGTCTCTGGTGTATCCGACAATTAAATATTCTCTACGCTCGTTCGCACCTGCATATGGGGCGCATCCCGCTCTGCGGGGAATCAATCCAATTGAAGGGGAAAATAGCAGATACAATTGCCACAAAACCAATAAAATTGGTCCCGATCTTCTCCAAATTCACCGAAAAAAACTGCGTTCCGCTCCCCCGTTTCCGGGGCGGTCCTTTCTGAGCGATCAGAAGGGTATTTCGTCGTCAAACTCATCACCGGAGAAGGCATCCTTACCGCCGCCAAAGGGCGCGGCATCCTGCATGCCTCCACCCCCCATGGACGCGCCTTCGCCGCCAGCGCGGCTATCCAACATGGTCAAAGAGCTGTTGAATCCCTGCAAGACAACCTCGGTCGTGTAGCGGTCGGCACCGGACTGATCCGTCCACTTCCGAGTCTGCAACTGCCCTTCCAGGTAGACCTTCGAGCCTTTCTTCAGATAATTTTCAGCGATCTTGCAGAGACCTTCGCTGAAGATAACAACCCGGTGCCACTCCGTCTTTTCACGGCGCTCCCCAGAATTCTTGTCACGCCAGGATTCTGATGTTGCAACGCGAAGATTGCATATGGGCCGTCCGTCCTGCGTATATCTAACTTCGGGATCGGCGCCGAGATTGCCGACGAGAATGACCTTGTTGACGCTTCCGGCCATGATTGAACTCCTCGATTAATGTTGTCCCCGCTCCGCCCCAGACCCTTCATATAGAGAGTTTTCCACAATCTGCGAGTGTTTCGGAACGGCTCTTCGCCAATAAAACCGGTGTTGCGTTACTGAGCTATGAGCGAAGACTTGAACCAAGGGAAAAACCTATCGTATCGATAATACATCATCAATCCATCATCGCGGATCTCCTGTGAGTAAGAAATCCATCGTCGTGCGAGGTGCACGGGAACACAATCTTCGCAACATCAACGTGGAAATTCCCCGCGACAAGCTGGTCGTGATCACCGGATTGTCGGGGTCCGGCAAATCGTCGCTTGCCTTTGATACGATCTATGCGGAGGGCCAACGGCGATACGTCGAGAGCTTATCCGCCTACGCCAGGCAATTCCTGGAGCTCATGCAGAAGCCCGATGTGGAACAAATAGACGGATTGAGCCCGGCCATCTCCATTGAGCAAAAGACGACCTCCCGCAATCCAAGGTCGACGGTTGGCACCGTAACCGAAATCTATGACTATATGCGGCTTTTGTTTGCCCGTGTCGGCGTCCCCTATTCGCCTGCCACCGGATTGCCTATCGAAAGTCAGACGGTCAGCCAGATGGTCGACCGGGTAATGGCCCTCGAAGACGGCACCCGGCTCTATCTGATGGCGCCGCTTATTCGTGGCCGGAAGGGGGAATATCGGAAAGAGTTTTCCGATCTCCTTAAACGGGGCTTCCAACGGGTGAAAGTTGACGGCGCGTTTCACGAAATGGAGGACGTCCCGGCCCTCAATAAGAAGCTCAAGCACGACATCGATGTAGTGGTTGATCGCCTCGTCGTCCGTGAAGGGATCGAACAGCGCTTGGCGGACTCCTTTGAGACGGCACTTGGCTTGACGGACGGCATTGCCGTTGCAGAATTCGCCGACAAAAAAACCGACGACGGACCGGAGCGGATTCTCTTCTCAGCGAAATTTGCCTGTCCGGTCTCAGGCTTTACCATTGAAGAAATTGAGCCGCGGCTGTTTTCCTTCAACAATCCGTTTGGTGCCTGCCCCACGTGCGACGGTCTTGGCACGCAGATGTACTTCGACCCAAATTTGGTCGTTCCGGATCCCTCACTGGCGCTGACGAAAGGGGCGATCGCACCTTGGGCGCGCTCTTCGACGCCCTCGCCCTACTATATGCAAACCCTTGAGGCGCTCGCGGATCACTTTGGATTCTCCGTTACCGATGCATGGGACGAGATCGATCCGAAGCATCAGGACGTTATTCTGTATGGAACCAAACAGAGCGTGAATTTTGTTTATGACGACGGGTTGCGCCGGTATGAAACAAAAAAAGGTTTTGAGGGCGTCCTAAACAATCTCGAACGGCGGTGGAGAGAGACGGATAGCGCCTGGGTCCGGGAGGAGCTCGAAAAGTATCAGGCGGTTGCCCCTTGCGATGCTTGCCATGGATACCGGCTCAAGCCGGAAGCTCTCGCGGTCAAACTCGATGGCTGGCACATTAGCGAAGTTGCCGAACTCTCTATCAAGAAGGCCCTTGACTGGTTTGACCACTTACCCAAAACGTTGACCAAGAAACAGCAGGAAATTGCGGTACGCATTCTGCGAGAGATCAAGGAACGGCTCACCTTCCTGAACAGTGTCGGCCTTGAATACCTCACTTTGTCTCGCAGTTCAGGGAGCTTGTCCGGCGGCGAGTCCCAGCGCATCCGCCTGGCCTCGCAGATCGGCTCAGGCCTGACGGGCGTGCTTTACGTTCTCGACGAGCCCTCTATCGGGCTCCACCAACGGGACAATGCGCGGCTCTTGGAAACGCTCAAGCGGCTGCGGGATCTTGGTAATTCGGTCGTCGTGGTTGAGCATGATGAGGACGCCATTCTGTCGGCGGATCATGTCATCGACATGGGGCCAGGTGCCGGCGTCCATGGCGGACGGATCGTTGCGGAGGGCCAACCGGCTGCGATCAAGAAGAGCGAAAAGAGCTTGACCGGACAGTATCTTGTCGGTTCGCGGCAAATTGAAGTTCCGGCTGCCCGGCGGCCCATCAACCCTGCTCGCGCGATCAAGGTCAAAGGCGCGCGCGAGAACAATCTTAAAGACGTGACCGCTGAGATCCCGTTAGGGGCTTTTGTGTGCGTCACCGGCGTGTCGGGAAGCGGCAAATCTTCGCTGGTCATCGAAACGCTATACAAGGCCTTGGCGCGGCGTCTTCACAACGCGAAAGATCAGCCCGGAGATCATGATGCGATCGAGGGTCTTGAGCATTTGGACAAGATCATCGACATCGACCAATCTCCCATCGGCCGCACGCCGCGGTCTAACCCGGCCACGTATACGGGAGCGTTCACACCGATTCGGGAATGGTTTGCGGGTCTGCCTGAAGCCAAGGCGCGGGGTTACAAGCCAGGCAGGTTCTCGTTCAATGTAAAGGGTGGGCGCTGTGAAGCGTGTCAAGGCGACGGGGTCATTAAGATTGAAATGCACTTTCTCCCCGACGTGTATGTCCAATGCGACGTGTGTAAAGGGTTGCGCTATAACCGGGAGACCTTGGAGATCAAATTCAAAGATAAGTCGATTGCGGATGTTCTCGACCTAACAGTGGAAGAAGGCGCCGAGTTCTTTAAGGCCGTGCCTTCCATCCGTGACAAGATGGAAACGCTTAAGCGAGTGGGTCTGGACTACATCAAAGTGGGCCAGCAGGCGACAACGCTGTCCGGCGGCGAGGCACAGCGGGTTAAGCTGGCCAAAGAACTCTCAAAAAGGGCGACCGGCCGAACGCTTTATATTTTGGACGAGCCGACGACCGGATTGCACTTTGAAGACGTGCGCAAGCTTCTCGAAGTCCTGCATGAGCTGGTCGACACCGGCAATACGATCATCGTGATCGAGCACAATCTCGAGGTGATCAAGACGGCCGATTGGATCCTGGACATCGGTCCGGAAGGGGGCGACGGCGGCGGCGAGATTGTGGCGGCCGGCACCCCGGAAGAGGTGGCTGCGGTTAAAGAGAGCCACACAGGCCAATACTTGCAGCAGGCCCTCAAAAGGGGAAAGAAAGCCCGCTCCCAGGCCAAGGCGGCAACGAAAGCCGCCACCAAACGCAAGACCGCCACCCGGAAAAAACGCGCGGCGTGAGGCGGTCCCGTTAGGTCGCTTCTGCCGCCTGCGCCTCCACGAGATGGGTTTGGGTTGGGTACGGAATGGTAATGCCGTCCTCATCGAAACGCTGTTTCAAGGCCTTCGTCAGATCAAATTTCACAGCCCAATAGTCTGATGTGTCCGCCCATACCCGCACGATGAGATCGACCGAACTGTCGCCGAGATTTCCGACCACAATCTGTGGCTCCGGGTCGGCATGTATGCGCGTCTCTTTAGAGAGCTCGCTCTCAATTGATTGCATCGACCTGTCAATGTCATCGTCATAAGAGATGCCCATCACAATTTCGATACGCCGGGTTGGATTGGCACTGTAGTTCTTTACGGCGCTGCCCCAAACGTCCCCATTGGGAACGATGATCTTCACATTGTCGGGGGTCGCGAGTTCGGTCGTAAACAGGTTGATGACTTTTACGGTCCCCGATTGGTCCGCCACCTCAACAAAGTCACCCACCTTGAACGGACGAAATGCAAGCAGCATCACGCCGGAAGCGACGTGACTGAGTGTGCCTTGCAGAGCAAGTCCGATCGCCAGCCCCGCCGCGCCGATCAGAGCCGCGAGTCCCGTCGTCTGTATGCCGAACATGCCCAAGACGGCGATCACGACAAAGGCAACGATCAAGTAATAAACGATACTGCCAAAGAAATTGCCAAGCGTTTGATCGAATCGCGGGGAGCGTTCCACCCATTTGATCGCCGTCTTCTTCAAGCGGCCAGCAACCCAAAGGCCAACCACGAGGACCACCAAAGCGCCGATCGCGTTCATCGTCCATGCGACAGCGAGCTCGGTCAAACGCGCTATCGTTTCCGGACCCAGCCATTCCGATAGTGCAGCCACAGACGCAGGTGTTTCTTCCACGGCAGTTCCTTTCGCGAATCTCTCCTGAAAAGCGTGACCTGTTGGTAGGGGCCCGTCAACGCCGCGGCCCCCGAGTCTTCCCCCATAATCCGGTTCTCGTTTGGTCGGAAAATGGTGTAGAAAGCCTGCTGATCAACAAAGCACGGCATGCAAACTAGGAACGACGTGAGCAAAGAAGCGATTCATATTATTGGTGGCGGGCTGGCGGGAAGCGAGGCCGCGTGGCAGGCCGCCGAGGCGGGAGCGCAGGTGGTCCTTCACGAGATGCGTCCCGTCCGCGAGACGGAGGTACATGAAACCGACAGCCTGGCCGAGCTGGTCTGCTCAAACTCATTCCGCTCTGACGATTGGGAGTACAACGCGGTTGGACTGTTGCACCAAGAAATGCGGCTGTGCGGCTCTTTGATCATGCGGTCCGCGGACAAACACAAGCTTCCGGCTGGCGGCGCTTTGGCTGTGGATCGTCATGGCTTTTCCAGCGAAGTTCAACACGCCTTGGAAGCTCATCCCAATGTCAACATCGTCCGTGAGGAGATTTTGAAGCTCCCTGCTGCAGACGACTGGAGCAACGTCATCATCGCGACGGGGCCCCTCACCTCTCCTGATCTGGCCCAAGCCATCCAAGATATGACCGGTGAAGATGAATTGGCGTTCTTTGATGCGATTGCCCCCATCGTTTACAAAGACTCCATAGACTTTGATGTCGCGTGGTTTCAGTCTCGATACGACAAGGGTGGACCCGGTGGCGACGGCGCGGACTACATCAATTGTCCACTGAACAAGGAACAGTACGAGACCCTCGTTCAAGCATTGGTCGACGGCGAAAAGACCGAATTCAAAGACTGGGAGAAATCAACTCCGTACTTCGACGGTTGCTTGCCCATCGAAGTGATGGCGGAGCGTGGTCCAGAAACGCTGCGCCATGGACCCATGAAGCCCGTTGGCTTAACCAATCCGCACTCAGACGAAAAACCCTATGCCGTCGTCCAGCTGAGGCAGGACAATGCACTTGGCTCTCTTTACAATATGGTGGGGTGCCAAACGAAGCTGAAGCATGGCGAACAAAAGAGAATCTTTCGAACAATTCCTGGCTTGGAGGGGGCGGCGTTTGCACGTCTGGGCGGGCTGCATCGCAATACTTTTTTGAACAGCCCCAAAGTCTTGGACGAAGAGCTTCGCCTGAGGTCGGCGCCTCATATCAGATTTGCCGGTCAGATTACCGGGGTCGAGGGCTATTTGGAGAGCGCCGCTATTGGTCTCCTCGCCGGGCGCTATGGGGCCAACCAACAACTGTCGAGATCCAATACGCCGCCGCCCCTGCCCACCGCTCTGGGTGCTTTGGCAAACCACATTACATCGGGAGCCGACTCTTCGACCTTTCAACCGATGAATATCAACTATGGTCTCTTGCCGGACCTTCAGCGCGACGAATTCAATCCACGCGATTACAAGGGCAAAGAGCGAGCCCGCGCACGCAAGCGCGCCAAGTCGGAGCGGGCCTTGCGCGCGTTGCAAATATGGCTCAACGAGAATGATTCCGCTTCAGAAGTCGCTGCCGCCTCATAAATAACGCGAACCTCGCTTCGCAATTTCGCTTAATGCGGTTAGGCTAGTACCCTGTCCGTTGACAACCTTTGGGCGAGCTGTGCCATGAGGACCCGCAACGAAGAGCAATTTGCCAAGAAGCGCGATGAGATATTGCAGGCGGCTGCCGACTGCTTTGTCGCCAACGGCTTTCATCAAACCAGCATGCAAGAGATTTGTTTGGCTTCGAATATGAGCCCCGGCGGACTCTATCGCTATTTTGGCAGCAAATCAGAGATCATTCACGCGATCGCGGAGGCGAAGAGCGGGCAGTTTGACGTGCTCATTCAGAACACGGAAAATAAGAAAAGCCCTGAAAAAACTATTGTTGCCGTGCTCGAAGCGGCCATCGACAATATGGTCGATCTCGGGCCGGCTGCGCTTGAAGTCGAAATCATGTCCGAAGCTCATCGCGATGCGCATGTGGCTCAGTTGTTGGAATCCCGTGAAAACGGATTGCGTAGCTTCTTGGAATCCACCATCCGCAAAGGCAAGAAAGCCAAGAAGATCTCAAAAGACGTGAAGGCGAACGCGGTGACGTCCATTCTGGTGATGTTCATTCGCGCTCTCTCTTTACAGGCCGCCGCGGATCCGGCCTTCGACCCGGAAAAACTCAAACCGCACGTCAGAGGTGTGGTTCGTGGATTGCTCAGGTCCGAAACCAAAAAGAACTAGAGGGTTTTCCTAAGAAAGGCCGAGAGATACGCCCATTGCTTCGTGATCAGCAAAAGGTCGCGCGGCGGTGCTTGGAGTATATCATCACTGCGCGACACAAGGGACAAGTAGCGCCTGACCAGAGCGCAAGGCAAGAATACTCCGAATACAGAATCGGATATTTTGTGAATGTCGTCTCGAAGCTTTGCAAGATAGGCCCGCGCTTGGTCAGCTCGCTCGCGCATGGAACGCTCAAATCCTGCATGGGATTCAAGCTCAAAATACTTGGACAAGTCGAAGGCTGAGCCACCGCCAGCTGGCAAGTAACACCGACCGCGAGATGCGTGGAATGCGGCGGCCCGCAACATGTTTGTGAGCCCGTAAGCCCTGCCCGCATTGAGAGAAAGATCTCTGACGGCTGTGCGGTCCACTTTGGGGTCTGCGGCAAGGGCCGCCAGATAGAACAGGTTTCCCGACGTGCGCTCGCAATATGTCAGCAGAGCCGTCTCGGACTCCATTGGTTCCGTATAGACATCAAACGTTCGGGCATCGATCATCTCGATAAGGATCGACTGATCCAATTGAGCGTGAGCAATCGTGTCGCTGAGGCCCATAACCACGTGGTGTTGCCGCACCGTGCCGGCATAGATCTCTTCGACGGCCTCACGCCACCATTGTAGCCGGATCTCTCCGATCATGGGTTCGTTCGTTACCTCAGACACTTTTGCCAGCTCGATATTGAAGGCATAGAGCGCTAGAACATGCGCGCGTTCCGCCTGCGAGAGAAATGCCGTGGTCAAAAAGCGATCCGTGTCGCTGGCGCGGACCAAATCAGCGATCTCGGATTCCCTTGTCTGCTCAGGCGCACCCATTACGCACTGTGACGGCGTTTGGCCCCGATGGGCGGGCGGGCGTTCGTCCCGAGAGCGCCCTTTTTCGGAATTGCCCGATCGACCCCTTTTGGAGGTGCAATCGGGCAAACCACTTTGATGCCTAGTAGATGTTCTGAGCAGAAACCATGGCAAAGAGCATGGGGACACTCAGCATGGTATTTGTTCGTGAGAACAACATGGCCGTGCGTGCCGATGCTGCCTTTACATCGTCCGGTGCGGAAACAATGCCCAGCGCTCGTTTCTGATTGGGCCAAATGACGAACCAGACATTGAACCACATGATCAAACCAAGCCACATACCGAGTCCGATCGCCGTTTCTTTCGGAACTGCGAAGCCATTCAGAGCTCCCAAAGTCATTGATTCGAGCAAATAATTGTTCAGCATGGCGAGCAAAAGCCCTGTTATCATCGTCGCCATGGCCGCCCAGCGAAACCAGAACAAAGCCGCCGGAGCGATAACTTTGCCGATGGCGGGCTTTTGGTCATCCGGGATATTGGGCATGTTTGGTATCTGGACAAAATTGAAATACCAAAGCAACCCGATCCACATCACGCCGCTGAGGACGTGAAGCCAGCGCATGAAGAACTGCCAGAAGGCCGTATCGATGACGCCACCCGCCATCAGATAAAGAATCAACGAAAGGACCGCCAACACGAACCCAGCGATCACCGTATTGCGAAGATCGGATAAGATCCCGGCCATTTAGAGTCTCCCTCTTCCTAGTTTTCTTGGTTGGACACGACACAGCCCAAACTTTGCGGCACCTTATAGGGCTCGCACAAGCAAATCAGCCATTTTTTTAACAAGATTAAGAGGCGAATGCAGATGCCCTATTCTGCCGCCGTGGGAACCGCGCTCTCTTTGGCCGCTTTCTCACCCCAATCACGCTTAACACCGGTGAGCATCAGGATGGGGGCGGCGATGAAAATCGACGAATATGTGCCAATGAAAACACCCCAAATCATCGCAAATGTGAAACCGCGAATGACTTCGCCCCCTAGGAAATAGAGCGAAAACAGAGCCACCAAGGTCGTAACTGAGGTCATGACTGTCCGAGACAGAGTGTCGTTGATAGAGATATCCAGAACCTCTGGCAGAGGTTTGCGTTTGTATTTCCGCAAATTCTCTCTGATCCGGTCATAGACCACCACCGTGTCATTCATTGAGTATCCAACGATGGTCAAGATCGCGGCAATGATCGAGAGATTGAACTCAAGTTGGGTGAAGGCGAACATGCCGATTGTCAAGATAACGTCATGCACAAGAGCAGCGATGGCACCGATGCTGAAAGTGCGCGCAAACTGGAACCAGATATAGGCCAGCATGAAGATTACGGCGATCGTGACGGCCAAAATCCCCTTCTGAGTGAGCTCCCCACTGACAGTCGGGCCGACAACTTCGCTGCGAACAAATCTGAAACTATCAGGATAATTGGCCTCCAGCGCTTCTTGCACCCTGTCGATCACTTGTTGCTGAAGCGCTTCAACGCTTTCGTCCTCCGAAGTCGGTTGCTGGAGCTCGATGACCATCAATACTTCCTTTTCGCCGCCGAATTCCTGGACCTTTATGTTGCCGAGGTTCAACTTGCTCAATTCCGTTCGAATTTTGAGCAGATCCGCCGGTTGCTCGGTTCGCATTTCAATGAGCGTTCCGCCCCGGAAATCGATGCCGAAATTCAATCCGAGAACAGCGTATAGGGCGAACGAAGCCACAATCAGAGCAGTGGACAGAGCAAACGCTATGAATCGATATTTTATGAACTCAATCTTGGTGGTGTCGGGAACGAGTTTGAGCAGGGCCATTGCGTTACCTTGAGATTAGATCGGGAGCGTCGTTCGTCGCTGACCACGCAGCCATAGGGCAACCATCAGCCTCGTAACAACAAAGGCGGTAAACACGGACGTGAAAATTCCCACAGCCAACGTCACGGCAAAGCCTCTAATCGGACCGGCGCCCAAATAAAACAAAACCAGAGCCGCGAACAGCGTTGTCAAGTTCGCGTCACGAATTGCGCCAAACGCTTTCGAATACCCTGTATCAACCGCGTTAATCGGACTCTTTCCTGAACGCAGTTCCTCTCGGATGCGCTCGAAAATAAGGACGTTGGCGTCAACCGCCATGCCGATTGTAAGAACGATCCCCGCAATTCCGGGCAGCGTCAGCGTGGCCCCGAACAACGATAAAACGCCCACCACAAGCACCAGATTGAGAATAAGCGCGATGTTTGCGAACACACCGAACCAGCTGTAGCACAAGACGATCAGCGCAATGACGCCGAAAAAGCCGATAATGGATGCGCGTTGACCCGCGGCGATCGAATCGGATCCCAAATCCGGGCCAACGGTCCTTTGGGTCAGCGCTTCAAGAGGGGCAGGTAACGCCCCCGAGGCGATCTTGATGGCCAAATCGTTGGCTTCTTCGACCGTGAAGTTTCCGGTGATCTGGCCCTGGCCGCTCAGGATCGCCGATTGAATGATGGGAGCGGTTATAATCTCGCCGTCCAACACGATTGCGAACGGCCGCCTGATATTCTCACGCGTGTGATCCGCGAACTTCTTGCCTCCGGCGAAATCAAATTGGAAGTCGACGGACGGTTGACCGTCTTGGTCAAAGCCCAAGCGGGCATTTTCCAATCGATCACCGCTAATGATCGGCCGCTCAACAAGAAGCATATTCACCGCTTCGTTATCCGCCATGGGAACAAGAATCGCTCCCGGCGGGATGCGGCCATTCTCCGCTTCGGTTACGGTAACGCGCGTATCGACATCATGGAAATTCATCTTGCCGGCAGCGGCGACGAGCTCGATGATCCGGGTAGGATCATCGACACCGGGCACCTGAACGACGATCCGGTCTGCCCCTTCCCGTTGGATGGTCGGCTCGCGCGTGCCCATCTCATCAATCCGGCGCCGGACGACCTCTATGGATCGAGCGACAGCGGAATTCTCAAGTTCCTCTATAGCGGGATCCGACAGATTGATTTCTAAGGTCGAGTCGCCCACACGTTTGATTTCTAGCTCGGGCGTGGTGACACCGATCGCCCCCGACGTGATGGGGGCGGACAGATCATTAATGCGCGCGATTGCCGCTTGAACTTCATCGGCATTCACAATGCGCACGGTGACTTTGTTTTCGCCCGCGTCAAGACCGGTATAACGGATGCGGCCGCCTTCGATATCCCGGCCAAATAGGGCGTCGCGGATGTTGTCTCTTAGAGTTAAGAGCTTGTCTCGGATGACCTCGTCCATACCAACTTGGAAGAGAATATGAACGCCGCCTTGCAGATCGAGGCCGAGAGTGATTTGGCGGCTTGGAAGGAATCCAGGCCACTCGCTGCTCTCCACGGTCGTGCGCGAAAACAGATTGGGCGAAGCAAACAGAACCCCCATGAAGCAAAGGGCGAGGATGACACCGATTTTTACGCGGTCAAACTGCAGCATGGTGTTTCAGTCTGTTGGATAGAGAGAATGTGGGGTCAAACTTCAAAATCGCAATGTCTCAAAAAGCACAATGACTTAGCTGCTGGACGTATTGTCATTCGACTGCGGAGGAACAGGCTCGGACTTGCTCTTCACATCCGAGAGCGTGTTCTTCATCACACGCACACGTACACCGTCTGCAATCTCAACTTGGATTTCTTCGCTGTTTTCCGGGACTTTGGTAACTTTTCCCACAATGCCGCCAGACGTCACAACGGTGTCACCACGACGAACGCTTTCGACCATCTTACGATGGTTCTCAAATCTCTTTCTTTGGGGGCGCATGATCAAGAAATAAAAAATCGCGACGATGAGCAACATCGGCACGACGAATTCCAAAAAAGGATTAGGCGCGGCGCCAGCCGCCTGAGCGTAAGCCGGAGTAATCACTGTGATCACACCCTTGATTTGTTAAAGTCGCGCGGACTATAGCCATTGGTTTCTGGCTTTGCAAAAGATACCTGTGCTGGTTGTAAGGAGTGTCTCGCGGTTGGCTGATCCCACGAATACAGCGATCTTGGAGGAGTTGAGCCGCATTCGGCGTGCTTTTGAGCGCCTGTCGCCCGAGCCTGAAGGAGCGCGTGACTTCTCCCAATCCGATGCCTTCGTGTGGGACCCATCCAAACACAGCGGCATTCCAGTCGCGCGGATCAATCGGTTGCCGCTTAGCCTACTCGTGGGCATAGATCGGTCACGGGATTTGCTTCTAGAGAACACGCGGCAATTTGCGCAAGGCTTGCCCGCCAACAACGCACTTTTGTGGGGAGCGCGCGGGACGGGGAAAAGCTCGCTCGTCAAAGCGGTTCACGGGGATATTTGCGACAGCTATCCAGCCACGAAACTGATTGAAATCCACAGAGAAGATATTGGTACGCTGCCGCGCCTGATGGCTCTGGTGCGTGGTCGGAGCGAACGATTCATCGTCTTTTGCGACGATCTCTCTTTCTCGCGGTCAGATACGACCTACAAATCGCTGAAAGCCGTCTTAGAGGGCGGTATTGAAGGGCGGCCGGCGAACGTCGTCTTTTATGCGACGTCCAATCGGCGCCACTTAATGCCCCGTGACATGATGGAAAATGAACGTTCGACGGCGATTAATCCAGCCGAAGTGGTGGATGAGAATGTGTCGTTATCCGACCGGTTTGGGCTGTGGCTGGGATTCCATAATTGTTCGCAAGAAGAGTATTTGGCGATGGTCGACCGGTATGTGGAACATTTCGGGCTCATGTCCGGTTCTGGGTTGGCCTTGTCAGCGATCCACAAAGAAGCCCTGGAATGGGCCACAACGCGCGGCGCGCGCTCGGGCCGGGTTGCCTGGCAGTTCATCATTCACTTTGCGGGCAAATCGGGCGCAGAACTCGGTCTTTGAACGGAGTTCTACTCGCCTGCGAACATGAAGCCGGGATTGATGCTTTTGCGGCCCCGGCGGATCTCAAAATGAACCTGCGGAGATGTTACCGCCCCCGTCGAGCCGGACTCGGCGATGACATCGCCTTGTTGCACCTTATCGCCAGGCCGAACCAGCAAACGGCTGTTGTGGGCATAGGCGGTCACATGGCCGTCGTTATGCTTGATCAACAAAAGATTGCCATAGCCCTTCAGCTCGTTGCCTGCATAGGTGACGGTTCCCGCCTTGGACGCACGAACAGACGTGCCCGGAGGAACCGCGATATTGACGCCATCATTGAACAATCCGTTGGGCTTTTTTCCATAGTCGGAGATCACGCGACCGGTCACCGGCCAAATGAAGCTTCCTGCACCCTTTGTGGGCAGACTGTCGTGTAGGCTCGCGGTCTGCACGGGTTCCGATTTTTGTGTTGGTTTCGGTGTCGGTCCGCCGACCAGATTTCGCTGCCACGATTGCGTTTGCGTACTGCGCAAAGTCGGCGCGCCCGGCTTGGATACCGGTGCGACGCTGGCCACTTGGACGTGCCCCGAGTTGTTCATAGCCAGGGTTTGCCCAGGTCGAATGACATCATTCTTCGATAGAGAGTTGGTCTTACGGATGTCTTTGACGGAGACCCCGTACTTGCGGGACAGGCTATACAGAGTGTCGTTTTCAGCAACGATATGCTCGCGCATGACCGGTGATGACTTTGCCACTGCGCCCGGTTTCTCATAAACGGCGGTATCGACGCCGCGTAGCGACAATTGCTGACCTGGGCGAATGGTGTATGGCGGACGGATCTTGTTGGTCTTAATCAAATCGTTCACGTCCAGGCTGTGGGCCCGCGCGATGCTATAAACTGTATCGCCGTCATTGACGCGCACGGATTTACCATTTCGGCTGGAACCCGTCGCCTTTGCGGAGGATTGAGCCCGGCGCACCAGCGCTTTTTCCGACTTGGTCGCCTTTGCCACCGGGTGGCCGGCTTGACCGTAGCCCCAGTGAACGGGGGCCCCATTATCACTGCGTGTACAACCAGAAAGAACAACACAGGCGCTAAGCGCTAATACGCAAGATTTGACCAAATTTCCTGGTTTTTTCATTGAATGTGCGCCCCAGCATTATTCGATATCCTCAAGCATCGGAACAAAACGCACTGGAATTAAAGTTTCGTTCACGATCCTTCCGTCTTGCCGGGTGAGTCTTACCAAAGTCTGAAGATCATCAGATTCGGTTAACGGCAAGATCAAAATGCCGTCGGGGCCCAATTGATCGATGAGCGCCTGTGGCACTTCCGTTGGCGCCGCGGTAACGATGATGCGATCGAAAGACCCTTGCTCAGGCCAGCCCTCATAGCCGTCCGCGTGCCGGGTGGTCACGTTCACAATATCCAATTCTTGCAGTCTGGCTTCGGCGGATTTGAGCAGAGGACGGTGGCGCTCGATGGAGTAAACTCTGCGGGTCAGATAACTCAAGAGCGCCGTCTGATATCCAGAGCCCGTCCCGATCTCGAGCACTTTGTGGCGCTCATCAAGGCGGGCCTCTTGTAACATGTAGGCGACGATAAACGGCTGACTGATGGTTTGACCACACTCTATCGGGAGGGCACGGTCCTCATACGCGTGTTCCAGGAAGTCCGGATGAACAAACTTCTCCCTTGGCACGCGCTCCATTGCCGATAAGACCCGATTGTCTCTGATCCCCTGGCGTCTCAGCATGAGAACCAGATGCGCTTTGTCGACCTGTTCGCTCATCTAGACCTAAGACCGTTCGTTCGCGCCCTTAACGTCCATTGCATTGCCATATACTTATTCAGTGAACGCATCCCGCAATGGCGCAAGCGTTTCGTCATGTGTAAGATTGAGGTGAAGAGGCGTAATGGAAATGTACCCGTTATAGATCGCAAAAAGGTCCGTTCCCCGCGCCGGACTGCTCAGCTTGCGGTGGAACCCTAACCAGAAATAGTCGCGTCCGCGAATGTCCAATCGGGCGTCAATCATCGCGTTGGCTTGATCCCGCTTTCCTTGCACAGTCACTTCTATGCCGGCGATCTTCTCTGGAGGGCGATCGGGAAAGTTCACATTCATTAGAACATTGCTCGGCCAATCCACCTCCAAAAGGCGCGAGACAATTCCAGGCGCATGCCGCTCGGCGCACGCCCACTGCATTCCCTCGTTCGTTTCAAACCCATACCCCTGAGACAGAGCAATGGACTTCACGCCCAACACCGTTCCTTCCATCGCCGCGGCGATCGTGCCCGAATACGTCACGTCTTCTGCCATGTTGCTGCCCCGATTGACACCGGATAGCAATAAGTCTGCCGGTTCATCCTCAAGCACCTGTTTCACGGCCATCATGACACAATCAGTCGGCGTTCCGTACACAGCGAATTTACGATCGCTCACTTTGCGCAATCTCACTGGATCGGCAAGGGTGAGTGAATGAGACGCACCGCTCTGCTCCGTTTCGGGAGCAATGACCCAAACGTCGGATGAAAGCTCGTTCGCGACCCGCTCTAGAACCTCTAAACCGGGCGCATGGATGCCATCATCATTGGTTACTATAATTCTCATTACGCATCACTCGTCTGCTGTTCAATTCGTTCCATGTTGCCCATATAGGGCCGCAAGGCCTGCGGTATGGTCACGGACCCATCCTCATTTTGGTAATTCTCAAGGATGGCCACCATCGTTCGCCCAATGGCCAAACCCGAGCCGTTCATGGTGTGGACAAATTCCGTTCCTTTAGCATCGATGGGGCGAAAACGGGCGCCCATTCTGCGGGCCTGAAAGTCGCCGCAATTCGAGATGCTTGAGATCTCCCGATACGTGCCTTGTCCGGGAAGCCAGACTTCCAAATCGATGGTCTTGCGCGCTTGAAACGACATGTCTCCGCTCGATAGAAGTACCACGCGATACGCCAACCCCAGCCGCTTGAGAATTTCTTCTGCACACGAAGTCATGCGCGCATGCTCTTGCTCGGCTTCTTCGGGCCGGGTGACACTCACCAATTCCACCTTCGTAAACTGATGTTGGCGGATCATACCCCTTGTGTCTTTTCCGGCGGCACCTGCCTCGGACCGAAAGCATGGTGTGTATGCTGTGAATCGCAGCGGCAGTTCTTCCTCGTCGAGAATGGATTCACGCACCAAATTCGATAAGCTCACTTCAGACGTGGGCACCAGCCAATACCCATTTTCGGTCCGAAACATATCTTCCGCCGCCTTCGGCAGTTGAGCCGTTCCGTACACTGCGTCGTCGCGGACGAGCAGCGGAGGAATGACTTCGGTGTAACCAAATTCACCGGTATGTATGTCGAGCATGAAGTGTGCCAGGGCGCGCTCTAGTCGCGCAAGCGCGCCTTTCAGCACAACAAACCTGGACCCTGACATCTTGGCCGCCGTCTCAAAGTCCATATACCCCAAAGCTTCACCAAGTTCGTAGTGTTCTTTCGGCGTAAACGCGAAATCAGGAGGCGCTCCCTCTCTCCTTAGTTCAACATTGGACTCTTCATCTGGCCCCTCCGGTACGTCGGGAAACGGAATATTTGGCAGTACGGAAAGCAAGTCACTTAGCTTTTGGTCGATTTCACGCTGTTGCCGCTCTCCATTTTGAATCTCGTCGCGAATGGAGGCAACTTCCTGCATGAGCTCTTCAGCTCTTTTTTCGTCACCGCTCCCTTTTGCCTTGCCGATTTGCTTGGACGACGCATTGCGCTGAGCCTGTAAATGTTGGAGCGAGGTCACGATTTCCTTGCGCTGATTGTTTAGATCAGTGAGCGTGGCGGCGTGAGGCTCAAAACCTCTGGCCCGCCAACCTGCATCATATTCATCGGGATTATCGCAGATCGCTTTGATGTCTAACATGGCCTTCCTTTAGGTGGGTGGCACTGCCACCGGAGATTTCGACGGCAACACACAATTTCCAATGTCGTCATCCGGCTAAGTTGCCATGACTCGGGTTTGATAAATATGTGCGAGACCAAGGGACAGCTCCGCAACGCCGCCAAACCCAAATGAGCCGCCCTCTGCCATTGTTGCCCCTTCTTAGAACGGTCTTCTTGTGTTCGACTAAGCTGTTTTGGAACTGAGATCTTCCGCGTGCCGCTTTTTCTCAATCATCGCTACCACGAAGATCGATATCTCGAAAAGTGCCATAATCGACAACCCTAAACCGATCTGGGTGAAGGGGTCGGGCGGGGTCAAAAATGCCGCCACGGCAAATGCGCCAACGATGAAGTATTTGCGCCTCTTGCGCAGGCCCTGGGCGCTCACAAGGCCTGCGCGCGCGAGCAAGGCAAGAAGAACCGGCAGTTGGAAAGCTATCCCAAACGCGAGAAGCAACGTGGTGACAAAGTTCAGGTACTCACTGATCCGGTTTTCGTTCGACAAAGAAATCATGTCCGCAAATGTGCGGTTCGCGTTGGCCTCAAGCGTAAGAAAGAACTGGAACGCCATCGGGAGCACAAAGAAATAGAGCAGCGCCCCTCCCAATGCGAATAGGACCGGCGTTGCGATGACAAAAGGCAAGAACGCCATGCGTTCGTTTTTGTAGAGCCCCGGCGCCACAAAGGCATAGACCTGATAGGCCACGACAGGAAAGGCCAGGCTTAAACCGGCGAATAAAGAGAGCTTCACATTCGTGAAAAATTGTTCGTGCGGGGCCGTTGCGATCAGTCTCAGTTCTTCTTTTCCAACGGCTTCGGCCGCTTTCATCAAAGGGATAAGCAAAACGGAGTACAATTGATTGACGAAGGGGAAGCAGATGAGAAAGGCGACGAGGATTGCCACTACGCAAACAATGAGCCGGCTGCGCAGCTCCATAAGGTGATCCAAGAGGGGGGCTTTCGTGGCCTCAATATCGTCGTGGGTCACGCGGGACTACTCGCTGATGAACTAGGTCTGGTCAGGCTTTTTTGCCTGGATTTGTTCGTCGTTTCCATCTTTCTTGCGGGGACCGGAAGGCTCTTGGGGGTCATCCAAGTCCGGATCCTCCCCTCCCGGAGGATAAAAGGGCTCATTCGGATCAATCGGCCCTGCAATGTTCTCTTTTAGCTTTTCTAGAGGATTTGCGCTTTTGATCGACTCAACTTCTTTGCGGAGTTCCGCAAGTTCGGCCTCGCGCGCCATGTCTTCAAAGCTGCGCTGAAACTCGCGCGCCGTTGCGCGCGCTTTACCAACCCACTCACCAATTGTTCGCATCATGCCGGGAAGTTCTTTGGGGCCGACAACAACGATGATTACGGCCACAAGGACTAGAAGTTCCAACAGTCCGATATCAGGGAACATCTGTGTTCACTCACCGATTTGAGATCGCTTTAGCGCTAAGTGTTCGACTTTTCTTTGCTTGTGTCGGCTTCGAGAGGTTCGCCGGTTTCGTTGTCGATCGTCTTTGGATCCGCTGTTGGTTCTGCCGCAGCGTCGCTCAGACCCTTGCGAAAACTGGTAATGCCTTTGCCAAGATCTCCCATAAGGTCGGAAATCCTACCCCGGCCGAACAACAAGACGACCAATAACGCGACAATCAAGATTTGCCATATACTCAAGCCCATGGGCCACTCCATTCTCTTCCACATCTCTAGATGAGGCTCTAGAACGGGAATTAAAAGGGAAACATTACCGATCGATTTAGCACAGCTGCGTGACGGCCGCTACGTCTCGTTGTCTTCGAGGAAATCCTCCTGAAAAACCCCCTCTTCTCCCTCCTCGACTGGATCCAGCTCTTCTTCCGCCGCTTTTCCCGCGAGTTCCGGGTTCGGTACGGCAAAATCGGGCGGCAAACGTGCTTCTAAGAGACCAGCGGCCTTTAAATCTTCTAATCCTGGAAGATCGCCAATGGTGGAAATTCCAAAGTGCTCCAAAAACGCCTCTGATGTTCCATATGTGAGAGGGCGTCCGGGTACCTTTCTGCGGCCCCGTGGTTTGACCCAACCGACCTCCATAAGAAGATCGAGCGTGCCTTTGCTGACGGCAACGCCGCGAATGTCCTCAATTTCAGCGCGGCTGACGGGCTGATGATAGGCAATGATCGCGAGGGTCTCAATTGCCGGTCGCGACAGCCGGCGAGGTTCAATCCGCTCCTTTTCCATAAGAAAGCTCAAATCGCTAGCGGTTCTCAGCGACCATTTGCCGGAGATGTTGACGAGATTCACGCCGCGCTCCGAATAGAACTCGGAAAGCTCTTCCATGACACTTTGCAGATCAAACTCAATAGGGACCCGGTCGCGGATTGTCTTTTCGTCCAGCGGTTCGGATGCCGCAAACAGCAAAGCTTCGATCATTCTCGAAACTTGGGCTGTGTTTTCTAAAGTCTCCACGTTAGATCCGGCGGGATCGGCTGTGGTCTCTTCGTCATTGTCGTGCACGGTCAGCGCTTGATGGGTATCCATGAAACAGGACTTTCTCTACTCACATTAATTCTGGCGCGTCAGGGGTCTCGCCCAAGGCAAATTCCGGTTTGGACCGAACATAAATGGGGCCAAACTCCGATAGCTGACGAATGTCCAGTTGTTCTTCCTTCACCATTTCCAAACACGCCAAAAACGTACTTGCTCGTGCAGACTTCCATTTGTGTCCGGGCTCAGCTTTCACCGACTGATCGGCAATCCATTCTTGAGGAAGAAGCGAATCAAGGGAGTTCCAGTCTTTGAGCTTGCCAAACATGCGTTCGACCCGCTTTCGGGCAAGCTCGATGGCGAAGACCGGCATCTTTTCAATCTTAAAGTCGTTTCGGCTTATCGTCCGCACACGCTGGGACGTATACGCTTTGAGAAGCTCAAAAAGATCAGCTTCATATTTGGCCTTGCGGATAATCCGTACCCCTTCGGGTGCGCCGCGCGCGAAAACGTCCCTGCCCAATCGATCGCGCGCCATTAGACGAGCGCCCGCCTCACGCATAGCCTGCAATCGCTGTAATCGAAACTGTAAGCGGGCCGCCATTTCCTCTCCGGACGGCTCTTCTTCCGTTTCCTCGGGCGCTGGCAGAATCAGCTTGGATTTCAAATAAGCCAGCCACGACGCCATAACCAGATAATCCGCAGCCAGCTCCAAATTGAGGCGCTTGGCCGCGGCCACGAACTCCAAATATTGATCAACCAGCGCCACGATGGATATCTTTTTGAGGTCGACCTTTTGGCTTCTCGCCAACATCAGAAGGACATCAAGAGGCCCCTCAAATCCGTCTACATCCACAATGAGCGCCTCGGCGAGAACGGGTGCCGCAGAAAAGTCTTCGGCGCTCATTTCTGAAGACGATTCGCCTTGAGGGCCCCCATCCGCGCCTTCGGGATCGGCGAGACCTTCTTCGGAAACCTCACTCGTCAATGGTTCCTCCATGGTGAATTCGAGGCTTCATTCCATTGCGCTCAAATAATCCGCACACTTCGGCGAGCGGCTGAGGAGGAACGTCAGAAACGATGCGCGCGGCGATGAGACGCGATACGTTATCGGCGCGTTTGCGCGATGCCCCCGAAAGCTCAACGACGGCTTTCGCCGCTTGCTTCATCTCTGCCAATTGACCCGAGCCGTGTACCACAACATCACATCCCGCCGAGAGCGATCTGTCCACTCTGCTTGCGAATGGTCCTGACAAAGCCTGCATAGAAATATCGTCTGTCAGCAAGAGTCCATCGAATCCTATTGAACCTCTAATTACATTATGCACAACGTGCGCTGACTGTGTAGCAGTATTTTCCGCATCCAAAGTTTCGAAGCAGACGTGCGCCGTCATCGCCATCGGCAAATGCGAAAGCTCGCGAAAAGGCGCAAAGTCCGTTTGGTCCAGTTCCTCTTCGGGGAAGCCGACATAAGGGAGGCAAAGGTGGCTGTCCGCAGATGCTCGGCCATGGCCAGGAATATGCTTCATTACGGGTTGAAGGCCGGCGGCCTCCAATCCTCGGACTGCGGCGCGGCCCAACTCCGCAACAATGCGCGGTTCTTTATGATAGGCACGCCGCGCAATCACGTGGCCGGATTCAAAGATACGCCTGTCCAATACCGGCATACAATTTACCGTTATGCCTAAAGCCGCCAACTGGGCCGCCATGTGATAGGCGGACAATTCAACCGCACGGATCGCGTCTTGCCCGCTTCGCTCGAACAGTTCGCCAAAATCAGCGGCAGACGGATATCTATCGGTGGCCGGAGCAACGAAGCGCTGAACCGGCCCGCCCTCTTGATCAATGAGAATTGGCAGATCCTCTCTGCCGCTCAGTTCCTTTAGCTCGGTAGTAAGACCAATAATTTGGTCGTCCGTCAGACAATTGCGAGCGTACAGAATGTATCCCCAAGGATTGAGGTCCTGAAAAAGGGCCTTCTCTTCGCGCGTGACCTCAGGCCCGCTCAGCCCAAAGACGACTGACGTCACCTGTTGGCTCACACTATCCTCGTATTCGGGAGCGATCGCGTACCTAGGGTTTCGCGACGAAACAATCCTGTCCGCGCGACTTTATCGTCGTGCAGTAGCTGGCAGCGTCCCGAGCACTCGTAAACGGGCCAATACGCACCCGATAATAGATCCCCTTCGCGCCCAGATCAGCCCGCTTGGTCTCGACGGCCAGATCAATCAAAGTATCTGTGAACTGACGCTCGAATCGAGAACGGCTATCGTCTGCATCCGACTGTTTAGGTGACGACAAAATCTGCACAACATGGCTTCCAGATGAGGGATCGACGGCCTTGGCCACTTCTTCTGGTTCTTGCGTTTCCTCGAAGCCGACGATCGCATCTGAAGAAACCTCTTCCTGCCCCGCGGTTGCGGGATCCAAGGACGCGGTTTCGGTCCGGCCACCAGCAGACGTTCCTTCACCTTCGCCGGAAGAGGCCGCTGCCGCCAGATCCCCTATGTCGAGTGCGTTGGACGGCTCGGCTTCCGAAGAACTCGCCTCTTCGGCGTCGGCCATTACAGTCGCCGGATCAGGAACTTCGATGGCACTATCCGAGGCGTTTTGATCAGATGTTGCAACGATGTCCGGGTTGGGTGACGGCACGCCCGCTACATCAATCGTTTCGGTCCCCGGATTTCCCGTTTCTTGCGCGGCCAGACCACTTCCGCCTGCCGGATCACGCGCTATGGGCTCTTCCGGCGCTTCCACGATCTGGACAGCTCCTTGGTCCGCTTCTTCCGACAATGTAAATGAATCTAGATAGGGTTCGGAACCTTCTTCAACTGTGGACGGATCAACTTTCACATCGCCCGGCTGGGCGACGATGAGCGGCGGGCTCTCCTTCCTGCCGCGCTGTAAACCTTGTTCGTATGCGAAGTAGATCACACCCACAAAAAAGGCGGCAATGATGATAAATCCCATAACGAACAGTATAGAGCTGCGTCCGTATTCAGGTTCGTCGTCGAGTTCGTAGTCGCTGTCTTGGCTCATTGGAGCAAATGTCCCTGTGTGTGTCGTCGTCATGGAAAGCTACCTTTTATTCTTGCTTCGTTTTGGTTGGTAGTTGCCTGACATTTTGTTCTTGTTCCAATCCTCGCATCGCCGATTGCTTTTGCCGCCGCATATTTTCTATTCCCTATATTAGAGAATCAGAAGGAGAATAATACATATAGAGCATGTGTGCCAAAAAGTAGCTCGATATTGTGGTCGACTTAGGTCTTTAGGCCCACTTTTCCAAAGAAAACAGGCGCTTATGCTCTTTCAGGGCGAATCTGTCCGTCATTCCGGCGATATAGTCACATACGATGCGAGCAGTTTTCGGCGTTCCAGGATCGTCGCATAGGTTAAACCAAATGGTCGGGAGCGTATTGGGTTCTTGGATAAATTGGTCAAAGATCTCCTCAACAATCCGCTTCGCCTGGCTGGTCGTGCGATTCACCTGGTAGTGGCGGTAAACCCGATTCAACAAGAAGTCCTTCAATTGCCGATCAAGCGCCGCCATTTCATCAGAGAGCGCCACCAACGGTTCGGCATGATTTCTCACTTGGGCGCACGACTCGATGCCGTTTCGCTCCAACCTTGATCGCGTTTCCCGCAGCAGGTCATCCACCAACTCCGAAATCAGTCTGCGGGTGGTTTCATGGGTGAGACGAGTTATTTCGAGGTTTGGGTGCTCCGCCTCGATGGAATGAATGAAGTGCCCGACAATGGGAATGTCTCTCAATTCGGAGATAGCAAATGCACCAGCGCGCAGACCGTCATCAATGTCGTGCGTGTTGTAGGCGATGTCATCAGACAGCGCCGCGACTTGGGCCTCCAAAGAAGAAAACTCAGCCAAGCTCAAGTCTTTGAACGCCTCGTTTTGTCCAGCTTCAACGCGAATTTCATACAGAGGCATTAAACCCGAAGAAACGGGACCGTTATGCTTAATCAATCCGTCGACGGTCTCCCAACAGAGATTTAGCCCGTCGAAAGACGCATAGCGGGCCTCCAACTTTGTCAACAATCGAAACGTTTGGACATTGTGGTCAAAGCCGCCGAATTCAGCCATGCATTCGGACAGGGCGTCTTCCCCGGCATGGCCAAACGGAGGATGCCCCAAATCGTGGGCGAGGGCGAGCGCCTCGGCGAGGTCTTCATCCAGGCCCAACGAGCGGCTGAGGGAGCGGGCGATCTGAGCCACTTCGAGGGAGTGGGTGAGGCGTGTGCGATAGTGATCCCCTTCGTGATACACAAAAACCTGCGTTTTGTGTTTCATTCTTCGAAAAGCGGTGGAGTGGATGATGCGGTCGCGGTCCCGTTGAAAGCATGTCCGGGTCGAACTTTCCGCCTCCGCCACCAATCGGCCCTTGGTCTTGGCAGGATCGCAAGCATAGGGCGCAAGAACAGTCATACTATCTTTACCTCACTGTCGTAGGGCCTGTCAGAGGCGGCGCCCATTGCAGATGCGCACGAAACCTCCTACATTCGGATCATGAATATGCAACGAGTCACTGTATCGGACAAAGCTGCCATCCAGATCTCAAAGATTTTGGAGCAGGAAGGGTCACCCAAGATGCTGCGCGTGTCCGTTTCAGGAGGCGGGTGTTCGGGCTTTCAATATGGCTTCGATTTGGTTGAGGACCGCGGAGATGACGACATCGCCATCGAAAAGAACGGCGTTACGGTTCTCGTCGATTCGGTATCCCTTGCTTACTTGGAAGGATCGGAGATCGATTACGTGGAAGATCTCATCGGTGCCTCGTTCCAGGTCCATAATCCGAACGCGAAAAGTTCTTGCGGCTGCGGGACTTCATTTTCTATTTAGGCCTTTCGAAAGCCGGTCCGAGATTGATCGGTGACATTGAGAGGTTCGCGTGAAAATCGCCACTTGGAATGTTAATTCCATCAAAGTCCGCAAAGAGATCGTTTCTGATTGGCTCCGCGAGGCCGAACCAGACGTTGTTTGCTTGCAGGAAATAAAATGCGTCGACGACGCCTTTCCAAAAAAGGCCTTTGAGGACCTGAACTACAACGTGCTTGTGCACGGTCAAAAGACGTACAATGGGGTTGCGATCTTGTCGAAGTACCCCATTGAAGATCACATGATCGGTTTGCCGGGTGATAAATCCGACGATCAGGCTCGATACGCCGAAATCGTTGTGTCAGGAGAGTCGTCACCTGTTCGTGTGGGCGGTCTCTATCTGCCCAACGGTAACCCTGCCCCAGGTCCTAAGTACGACTACAAACTGGCTTGGATGGACCGTCTTTATGATCACGCCGCCGGACTTCTTGCCAACGAGGAGCCTTTCCTGTTGATCGGCGATTACAATATTATTCCCCATGAAGACGATGTTCACGATGCGGAAGCGTGGCGCGAAGACGCTTTGTTCCGCCGGGAGTCGCGGACCAAATTCAATCGGATGGTTCATTTGGGACTGACGGATGCCTACCGGGCTCTGCATGAAGACGCCCATCAGTACACGTTTTGGGACTATCAGGCGGGGGCTTGGCAGAAGAACAATGGGATCCGAATCGATCACTTGCTGCTCTCGCCGCAAGCCGCCGATTTGCTCACGGGAAGCGGTATCGACGCCCATGTCAGAGGCTGGGAAAAGCCTTCCGACCACGTCCCGGTTTGGTGCGAACTGAACGCTTGAATCTCACTTGGCCGCTGCACCAGTTCCTGCGGACCCATCTGGCCACCGCGTGGGCCATCCGAATTAGATTCGAAAGTGCGGGTGAGTCCTCGACCGCCTGGCTTGCTTTGCGGTACTCTGCGCGGACGCTCTAAAGCGGCACGGGCGTTTAGGCTATTCCGTCCAAGCGCGAAAGTGCATCGTTCAAGCGCGTCTTGGCCTGCTCTGCTTCTGCACGCCTTTCTTGCTGTTCCTCAATAACGTGCTGAGGGGCACGGCTCATGAACTTGTCGTTCGACAGTTTCTTTTCGATCTTGTCGATCTCGCCGGTTACTTTTGAGATTTCTTTTGCCAGGCGCGCCCGCTCTTTCTCTAGATCTATAACATTTGCCAGCGGCAATATGAGGGACGCCTCGTCCAAGATCGTTTGGATAGCCCCTTCAGGAACAGCGGTTGTCGGCCGAGCGCTCTCCAGCCGTGCGCGATCCATAATCATATCCAAGTGGGTCTCCAACCGCTGCAGAGATGCGGTATCTGCATCTTTAATCAGCAACTGGATTTTAGCTGCCGCAGGCACGTTCATCTCTGAACGAACAGAGCGGACTTCACTGATCAGACGAATGACCCAATCCATTTCTTCGATCGCTGCATCGTCAATCCATCCCGGACCCTCTTCAGGCCAAGGCGTCAGAACCAGCATCTCGTTCCTGGGCAATGCAGACTCACCCAATCGTTGCCAGAGTTCTTCAGTAATGAAGGGCATGAACGGGTGGAGCATGATCAGAATCTGATCCAAGACCCACGCCGCCATGGCACGCGTTTCGGCTTTTGCCTCCTCATCAACTCCGTTTAAGGACGGTTTGATGAACTCGACATACCAGTCGCAGAAGACGTGCCATACAAATCTATAGAGAGCTGTCGCCGCTTCATTGAACTTAAAGTCTTCAATGCCCGCGGTCACAGCTCGGAGTGTTTTCGCACACTCGCCGAGAATCCATTTGTTTACGATGAGGGAAACGGAGCTGGGATCGAAATCGTCTTGGCGAACGCATTCGTTCATTTCACAAAAACGGGCCGCATTCCAGAGCTTCGTTCCGAAGTTCCGGTATCCTTCGACCCTATCTCTGGACAGCTTGATGTCGCGGCCCTGAGCTGCCATCGCTGCTAGTGTAAACCGCAGAGCGTCCGCTCCAAAGTCGTCCACCAGCTCCAAGGGGTCCATCACATTGCCCTTGGACTTGGACATTTTCTGGCCTTGTTCATCACGAACGAGAGCGTGGATGTAGGTCGTATGGAACGGCACTTCTTGTTTGAAGTGCAGCCCCATCATCATCATGCGCGCAACCCAAAAGAAGATGATGTCAAATCCTGTGACCAAGACATCTGTTTTGTAATGGCGCGCCAGCTCTTTGGTTTCCTCGGGCCAGCCCAAAGTTGAAAAGGGCCACAAGGCAGATGAAAACCACGTGTCTAGGACGTCTTCGTCTTGGGTAAGTTGGACGGGTTTGCCGTAATGGTCTTGGGCACGGGCCTGGGCCTCCGTTTCAGAAGGGGCAACAAAGGTTTCGCCGTCAGGTCCGTACCAAGCCGGGATGCGATGTCCCCACCAGAGCTGGCGTGAGATGCACCACGGCTGGATGTTCCGCATCCATTCAAAGTAGGTCTTCTCCCAATTCTTTGGCACAAAGACCATGTCGCCCCGCTCGACAGCTTCAATAGCCGGTTTCGCCAGCACTTCTGCGTCAACGTACCATTGATCCGTCAGCCACGGTTCGATCACCACATGGGAACGATCTCCATACGGAACAGTATGCCGGTGGTCTTCGATCTTTTCCAGCAAGCCTGCAGACTTTAAGTCTTCAACGACTTTTTCACGCGCATCGTAGCGATCCATTCCCCGATAAGGTTCAGGGACCTCCTGATTTAAAGACGCGTCTGCGTTCAAGATGTTAATTGTATCTAGGCCGTTGCGCTTACCCACTTCGAAATCGTTGAAGTCGTGAGCTGGTGTAATCTTAACGGCACCGGAGCCTTGCTCCGGATCCGCATACTCGTCAGCGACGATTTTGAGCCGGCGGCCCACCAAGGGAAGGAGCGCATTCTTTCCAACCAGATCTTTGTAGCGGTCGTCCTCAGGATGAACTGCAACCCCGGTGTCGCCCAACATGGTTTCCGGACGCGTTGTTGCGACCGTGATGAAGCGGCCATCCTCCCCCTCAATTGGGTAGTTGAAATGCCACAGGTGGCCGTCCGTCTCGATTTGTTCGACTTCGAGATCAGAAATCGCGGTGAGAAGTTTGGGGTCCCAATTCACCAGACGCTTATCCTTGTAAATGAGACCCTCTTCGTACAAAGCTATGAAGACCTTAATGACTGCGGCCGACAACCCGGCATCCATCGTGAAGCGTTCGCGGCTCCAGTCGCAAGACGCCCCCAATCGCTTTAGCTGTTCGAGGATCATGTTCCCCGACTCGGCTTTCCACTTCCAAACTCTCTCCACGAACTGCTCGCGGCCCATGTCTCTCCGCGACATGTTGCCTTCGGCTTCGAGTTGACGCTCCACGACCATTTGAGTGGCAATGCCGGCATGGTCTGTTCCCGGCTGCCAAAGAACGTCGCGCCCGCGCATTCGTTCAAACCTGATGAGAATATCTTGGATCGTGTTGTTTAACGCGTGACCGGCATGTAAGCGCCCGGTCACGTTGGGCGGGGGAATAACGATTGTGTACGGATCAGCATCCGGACGCTTGCCTGCCTTGAAGGCTTCGGACTGTTCCCAATTCGCGTAGATTCGGCTTTCGATTTCCCGGTAAGTTTGGCCGCCGCCGGACTGGCCTCCGAACGTTTTCTCCAACATCGCTAAGTCGTGGGTAATTCTGATCTGCAGTGCATCTGCACGAGTCTCTTAAGCCATTGGGATATCCACGGCATACTAAAGCTGACCGGAAATGGAAACCCAGAATTGGGGGACGAAGGGAATTTAAACCCCCTCGCGATCAGAAAACAGCCAGATAGAGACGACTAGCGGCCGCTGCGCTTCGAGATTCGCGTGATCTCTTCACGTACCAGCTCTTCCACCATTTCTGGCAAATTGGTGTCGAGCCAATCTTTGAGCAGTGGCTTCAACATCTGCTGAACCAGCTGTTCCAAGGTATGACCCTGACCGTTCGAAACCGCTATATTTTGCGCCAACGTACCAAACGCGTCAGCGGCTACGCCCGCCGCGTTTGAACTCAAGAGCGGCTCTTCCTCTGCTTCGGCGAAGCTCTCTTGAACCGGCTCACTCTCTTCCATCACGAGAAGATCGGAGCCATCATCCATCGGCTCTGACGCCGGCTCTTCAAATTGGACGGGCTCGGGCGCTTCGGGTTCCGGTTCTAGAGCCGGTTCTTCTTGAAGGGGCTCCGTCAACTCAAGGATATCCTCTTCCTTTACCCCGGACTCTTCAGCTGGCTCTGCAAAGGCAAGAGGCTCGTCCTCGACTTCATCAAGACCCAGGTCGACTTCGTCGCCCGAAAGATCGAGGCTTGGTTCCTGAACGGCCTGCTCAGCGGCGGCAGCATCGGGCTGCTCTTCGTCGTCTTCCGAGATGATGCGACGAATCGAGGCCAAAATCTCTTCCATTGTCGGTTCTTGCTGACTGTCTTGCTGAGACATAGATGTTCGCGCCTACCAATTGAATAAGGTTAATGTGCTGGGTTCGGGGCGACCCTAATTCAGGATCGACAAAAAAGCCAGCATCTGATGGTGTAGCTTAGTCAAGTTAATATTTTCACACTGTGGCAGCGATCTGTGGCAGGAATCAGACCGAGACGCGAATACTTCGGCGATCGACACTTATTCGGAAGGCGCTCCGAATCCCACAAATTTCCAGCGAACATCCTTGTAGTTGTCGACTGGATCGTAGATGTCCGTCGGCAGTGCGAGCCCTTGTGCCGTCAGCGAACCGATCGCCGATAGCAGTTGATAAGACGTAACATATTCGTCTCTTTGGGCAGCAACCAAGGCAACGCGAGAATCGAGGAGCTCCTGTTCAGCATCAAGGACGTCCAAGGTTGTCCGGGAACCGACTTGGGCCTCTTGCTGCACCCCTTCAAAGGCAACGGTGTTCGCTCTGACTTGTTCCTTGTTTGCCACGATGGACGCTCGGGCGGCCAAAAGGTTGTTCCAAGCGGTCGTTGTTGACTGAACCACGCTGCGCTGAGTTTCCGCAACTTGCAGCCTCCGCTGATTGCGAACATGCTTTGTTTGGCGAATAGCTGAGTAGTTTGTACCCGCCTGGTAGATTGGCATCGACACCTGCGCGGTCGCTGTAGCTTGGTAGTTTTGGCTTTGATCGCGATTGGTCAGCTCGTCTTTTTGCAGGGTCCCTTGAATTTCAAGACTCGGCAACAGCGCTCCCGCAGCATCCCTAACGTCATACTTTGCGGCGGTTTCCGTTTCCTTCGCGGAGACGACAGTTGGGTTACTGTCTAGGGCGCTTTTCACCGCTTCTTCGAGGGTTTCGGGGAGAGCGGGCACTGCCGGCGCCTGATCTAAGCTTGCGGCAGGAACACCGACGATCTGTTCGTACGATGCAAGACTCTGGGCCAGCTGCGCTTCGGCGCTCGACAAGGCGGCACGCGCACCGCTGAGCCGCGCTTCGGCCTGAGATACGTCCGTACGGGTGATCTCGCCGACCCGGAACCGGTCTCTTGAGGCCTGCAGCTGTCGGGAAAGAACGTCAACATTGTTCTTGCGGAGATCGACGGTCGCACGATCGCGAATGACATCCATATAAGCCGTGACCACACTCAAAAAGACCTGTTGCTCCGTTTCCGTCAGACTGGCCCTGCCTGCGCGGACCTGAGCATCGGCGGATTTTGTCGAAAAGAAGTTCCGTCCGCCGCGAAAAATGGGCTGGGTCGCGACCACACTTGCGGCATATCCCTCTGTGTAGTCATTATCTTCAACAGAGGTAGCGTTGCCCAGGAAGCGAGCAATCTGCCTCTGACTTTCGGTTATCGTATACGAACCATTGATCGTGACCGTCGGTTTCCAGCCGGCACGCGCTTGGTTCGAATTTTCATCCGTCGCGCGCTGCCGCGCACGGTCGGCAAGCAACGTTGGATTAGAATTGTAGGCTGCGACGAGCGCGTCTTGCAGCGAATCGCTTAACACCGGTGTGGTCGCACTCATATAGAGCGCGGCCGAGGCAGCACCCAGAAAGAGCGTCGTTCGTTTTGATCTACCCATACTAAAACAGTCTTTGGTCCAAGTTCTGGCTATAGTTAATCAGAGTTTACTCGATTATGTTAAATATCATTTAAAATGGAACGATTAGTCGAAGCTTACTTGCTTGGAGAGTCAACACAATAGGCAATCGCGGTACGGTTCGTCTTTATTGTGCGGCGTTGTAGAAGTGTCAAAAAATAAAGGATTGCGGGCGCTCGAAACCTCTCAAAACGGGTATCTGTGCATCAAAAATCATCCGTTTCGAGATTTTTCCACCCCTGAGCTTTTCGAAGACAAACGCATGACCGCATTCCCCCTCCATAATGACCGCGCCCAGCCGACCGCCCTCCTTGAGCTGAGCGAACAGAGATTCGGGAACGACCTCGATGCCTCCATTTATGAAGATGACGTCGAAGGGCCCCTCATTCGCCACCCCTTCGATCAGATTTCCTTCGACGACGGCAACGTTGTCGATCTCCAGGGAGGCGAGCTTCGATGTGGCCGCCTTCACCGTTTTCTCGTTATCCTCTATGGCGATCACCACGTTGGCCAACCGAGATATGACCGCACTTGAATAGCCCAAGCCGCAAGCGACATCGAGCACTAGGTCATCGCGATCAATTTCGAGCGCCTGCAAGAGCTTGCCGATCGTGCGCGGCTGCATAAGGTAGCGATCGGTTTCGATCTCGATATTGTCTTCTGCATATGCCAAGGACTGCTTGGCATTGGGGACAAACTTTTCGCGAGGAATGTGGGCGATGGCCCGCTGTAATGCGACATCGGTTACATCATTGGTCCGGACTTGACCTTCCAGCATATTGCGTCGCGCGACTTCGAAATCCATCATTGATACCCAAGACCTCCATTCCTATGTGCACGCTGATCGCCGTTATATTTGCCGCTTTTGCGAAAAACAACGGACCAAGCGTCTCAGGACCACGCAAGAGTGTGATTTATCCAATCAAGTTGTTCGACAAATGCGATTCCTGCGAGGCGGACAATGCCTGATTGCTCTGCGTGGGCGTGGGTGCTATAGCCTGCCGCTCGTCCACTTTATAATGAAGGCCACGTGGCGGAGTGGTGACGCAGCGGACTGCAAATCCGTGTACCCCGGTTCGATTCCGGGCGTGGCCTCCAGACCCCTCCTGCAAACACTCGAACGCCAAAGGGTCCCACACTGTTGACCGATTGGCTATTCGAAGTCCTCTATCCCGTCCAAGTCGAGACTTTCGACATACGCCACCTTGTTGTCTTGGGTGGCTGTTCCCTCTAACGTTACGAGTTTCGTTCCCAGACCAATTCGCAGGTCGCCCTCCTGGGCGACCACTTGTTGACCATTGATGCGCAAAATTGTGGCCCCGCTCGCTTGGGCAAAGCTTGGATTGGCAAATATGGCCCCCAATTGAGACAAGATCGGCGAGTCGACAACGATCGAGACCGTCACCTGCTCTCCGTCTTTCGAGTATTGCCGGCTGGCATTGAGGCCGCCTCCGAATGCGCCGGCGTTTGTGTTCTGAACATCAGCCGCCGTCCAGCCGTCTAGCGGCTCAGGCAACAAGGTGCTCAAGGCCTCTAATCGCTTTTGTGCAACCAGTTGTTGAAGATAGTCCAGGTCCTGTTTGACGTCTCCGTAATCTCCGTCCGCGTAGCGCCCTTTCATTTCCTCGACGACGGTCAGAAACTCATCCGTTTGATCATCTTGGTTCTGCGCTGCGTCCTGGGCCAACGCGCCCGAGACAACGCCAATCGCGAACACACTTGCAACCGTTAATGTGCGAATCATTTGTGTACCTCACCCTTTTCGATTCGTTTCGTTGAGCGTAATCCAAAACCTCAGTCTCGTCATCTCGCACGCGTCGTTATTTTTTCCCGCCTCGTTGAGCATCCCATAGCGATCGTCCGAACGCCGATTTCGTTAGCCGGTTGCACACGTTCACGGGGGCCAACTAAAACGCTTTAGTAAGGAAAATGACTATCCCCTTACAGAATTTCTCGATTTGGCCCATTCCATTAACCATTTGTTAACCAAAACAAACCAAAGTTAACGTGTCTTCCCTTGAAGACACCCCACCATTTACCCAACGACTTGGGGCCGCCTCTCCGGCGGCCCCCTTTCTTTTAACCGGGTGTTTTCTCTTTCACACTAGATCTTGCGCTCGGTTGTCATTATATGGCACAGACTAAACATTCTCCTAATCCCCGGTAGCTCAGTTGGTAGAGCAAGCGGCTGTTAACCGCTGGGTCGTTGGTTCGAGTCCGACCCGGGGAGCCACCTTACCCCCTCATCATTTTGGACGTTCATGCTCTCTTGCGGAATCCAAATGAGTCCCCGCATACGCCCCAAAAGTGGCAATGGTTAAGATTTCCGTCCCTGTCGTTGTCGGACTGCGCCGGTGCTCCCGTAGTTTTGATCACGGTAAACTGGCTCGAATGCAAACCAAACTGCTCAGACGGCGTGTGAGCGTGTCTGGCGACGGAAATTGCAAGTTTGAGGTATGCCGCTCAATCGCGTGAGTTGTACTCAGTCTCGCGAGCGGGACGGGGGCTGATGTGCCGACCTTGTTCGATCTGGCACTACGGAGCAGTTGGAGCCAATGAACTCCGCCTGTTTATCGATTTCGATACCAGCCCCTGAACGACCGCTGCACTTTTTATCGCGATGAGTCCGATATCCGCATCGCCAGCAAAGAGAACAATCCAGAGATTTTAGAGCACTCGGCGGAGAGCCATTTGGAGTTCTTGATTGATAGCAGGGTGCAGAGGTTCGAAGACTTTTTCAGCACCCTGTTCGGAAGATGGGAGTGGTTCGCACAACCACTATCTTCGAACAGGCCGCCTAGAATGCGAAGCAAAGTCATTATTCTGCTCGAAATCGATTTCTGGTCTCCGTTACAAGCCGTTGATAGCCGGACCCAAAACCGCTGAGCGAAAATGGCAGGTCGATACTTTGCCCCTCCAAGTCAAACACAACAACCCTCGCTTCCTTGCCCGTGGTCATCTTCTCACGAGCACTATCCTCCAATCGAGCTTCTATGTAGCAGCCTTCTGTGTCACAACGTCGTACACGAATGTCTTTAACCTCGAGATCGTCTAGATGCAGTTCCACACCTTCTTTCAGCGAAATCCCCAGCGGCACAACAAACCTAATGATATTGGTATTCTCACTCATGAGGTGAGCGACTGATATACCCAATACTTGCTGATTTGTGCGTGCATGTATCGTCTTGTGAACGAGGTCGCAGGGAAATGACGTTGAAGAACGAACACACCGAACGGACCAATCTGCATAGGTAAAAATCTCAGGCCCTGGCTCTTCTTCACCCGGGACCGAGTTTGGAGCGATCGACACAAGGATACACATCCAAACCAAACAGCGGACGTCGCGCAAACAACCAGTTCTGTCGGCGTAGCTGATACTCATTGGCTTCGTCCAACTGCGCGGATATCACTTGGTGAGCAGGTGACGCTTATCGAGATGCGGCATCGCCCCCATCGATATTCACATTTCGGCTTGTCGAGCGCCGCATCCAGATGCTTTGGCAAGGCTGAGATACCAAGTAGTCTTTCTGATGGAGATAAACGACAAGCAATTGGATGAAATTGGCCCCTCTTGGACTGATGATCGAAACGTTATCTAGAGTCAATCTTTTTGCGCTACCAGCTAATGGAAATCTAGAACGCTTAAGTCAATGAAGGATGTGTTGCCTGATGAACCCACAGCCGAATGTTGGCCAAGGCGATCGGCTCAAGTTTGCTATCTGGTACTGCTCCTACTTAAATTGAATTGGCCACACTAATTCCATCTCTTTCAGAATCCGGCGATGGCTATCATTTCATTAGCAAGATTCGCATACTTGTCTGATCCAAGTTGGTCGGCAACTTCTCTGACTAGTTCAAGCCGATACAACGCTCTGTTCAGGTTACCATTCAAATGGGCGTTCTTTGCACTGATCACACCGGATATAATTTGCCACCTTTTAGCATCGTCCAGGTGACCAAAAGCGAAGTAATCCTCGGAGAGGCTCGAAAACATCTGATTGCTAAGCGCAACTTGGTACATCACCTCTTGCCGAGATTCCGAGCTGGATGCTGTTTCTAGCATGCTCATATACGATGTTCCGAGAAAGACGAGATAGTTGTCAAACTGGCGAGACTCTTTGGCCAATTCCATTGCTGCGATGACCACGTTAACGACTTGGCCAAATGTCAACACGCTAGTCCGCACTGCCATGTCGGCGGAATTCCGAGAAGAAGATATGGCGATTGCATATCTCGCGCTATAGGCAGAGACCTCTGCCCAGTACCGTGCACCAGGAACGCCGCTGTCCAGAATCAGTTGCTTGACCACTTCAACGATGACATCGGTTACTATGCCCCAATCCGTCTTGCTAGATCCTGCATTTTCAACATATCTTTCTGTGATTTCGCCAACGAGAAGGTCCACCGACCTTTCATCTGCTAACAACCATTGCAGAACACTATCTGGGAGCTGGGCAAGAGCCGCGGAATAGAACTGCGCCGATACGGAGTCCATGCCTGCCTCAGCAAGTTTCCAAAGGAACCATTCTGGCGAATAGTTTTTGAAGACAACGAGTTGCTCCTGACCGTTTGGCTCCTGAGTATGCATTAACTCGAACGTCCACGGAGTTTCATCTAACTCACCATTTTGTTGCAGAAACTCGTTCAAACCATCCACCTCACTTGCCCTTAATGATATGGCTGCTGTGGAAGTCTCTGGCTCTATACTTTGCCCAAAATAAACCAACGTACCTGCCGATGGCGCCCCGCCCTGCCATGCGAGGGATGGGTAACCATCGTTGACTCCGGCATTTAGCACCCAGACGGACGGATCAAATCCCGATGGCAGTGACGATTTCAGCTCTGCGGTAGTCAACCCAGCGCCACCCGAATTCGAACTGCTAAAGGTGGTTCCACTAGTTTGAGTGTCCCAGTACGAATCAACGATTAATCCGCCAACTCCGGTATCTGTTCCAACTAATCCGCCATTTGACTGTGCATTTGCTACGAGGCCGGTTGAGAAGGAACGAGCGATTGTACCGCCCTGATTATAGCCAACCAAGCCGCCATGGTTGCTCGAACTACTAAAACTCGGAAATCCGGCAACTGATCCGCGCGCGTAGCTGTCTTCTATCCTCCCTGTGTTTCGGCCCACCAGCCCCCCCACCTGACGAGAACTGACATCAACGGAGCTTGTCACAAGAGATTGACTGATTAGTCCAGAATTCTCTCTGGCCAGCCCTCCGGTCTCGGTGCTTCCGACAATCAGTGTCCCATCAAATTGGGAGCGGTATATCGTGCCCGAATTGAAAGCGACTAGCCCACCGTCCGGCCGCGTCACGGTGGCATTGGAATAAGCGTACTCGATTGTTCCCTCATTTGCATTAGCGATCGAACTTGAAAACGACCCACCAATGTTGCCGCTAACTCGAACGTTGCTGATCGTGCCTCGGTTGATATGAGCAAAGGCTCCCGGTCGAAACCCCGTGACGGAAATACTGTCCAGTTGCACGTTCTGCACCTGGCCCGACGAGCCAATTGTTCCGAATACGCCGCCTTCACTGTTGACGCGAAGATTAGAAATAGTGTGCTCCAAACCGTCGAAAGTCCCTTCGAAGGGGTTGGCGATAGAGCCAAGCGAAGTGAAGAAGTTTGGTGAGGCGGCGTCAATATCACGACCCAGCGCGTAGTTGCCGGATAAGTTGTTGGCAATGCTCTGGAGGTCTTCCAGCGAATTTACCAGCATATGGGCACTCAGTTGGTCCGGTACACCTGCATTGGTCACAACGTGAGAAGAGAACTCCGTTGGAATCGCATAGTCGACACTCCGTGATAAGACGAAATTGTCGATTTTGCTGTGAGTATATAAGGGCGATCTGCTGTCAGGCCCATCCTGAATAATGGCAAATCCATCTGTAGGCAGACTTTGAGATTGGACACCGAAGTCGAAATGGAATGTCCCCGGTCCCGTAACGACTCCCGAGATACGTCCGTCCGCCGCCCTTGTGACCGATACACGTATCTTCAAGCCGAACTGAAAGCCGGAGCGAATACTCTGAATGTCTTGGCCATTGTATGCGAGCGTAATGGCCGAATCTCGAAAGTTTTGGTCGCCTCGGGTAAACCTCACCACATAACCTGAGTTCGGCGTCCCATCATTGCCGAAAGCCAAATAGGTTCCATATTGCTGCCGCAGACCTCCATATCCATTTTTGTCTGTCACGTCCAACTCGGCAGTCACATTGCCGGACAAATCTACCGAACGTTGTATTCCACCTTGGGCACTAGGACCTGGAGTCGTTAGCGACGAGTTTTCTATGACAAGCCGGAAATCATTGTTGCCCACAATGTCGTTCCAGCCGTTTCCAACCGGTCCGTTGGCTCGGTCAAAGTCATCCGTGAACAACGTTGCGGCTCCTCCGCCGGGATTATAGTAAACTAAGACTCTTCCTGCACTTTGCGACCAGTCCGCGATCCCTGAGCCATAGAAACGCACAGTCCCCGCTCCGGTTCCTGTATTGTCCGCTCTGAGAATCAAATTGCCGGCGCCGTTGTTGGAAATCGTTATTCCATCACTGATTCTCACATCACGATGCGCGCTTAATTCAAGCGAATTATCTCCTGCCCAATGAATATCGGCTTCGACCGTAATATCCCCTTCTTGACTACCAGCCGTTCCTGTGCTGACGATAACATTCGCCCGTTGCAGAGCGCTCTGCAAAGTGCTGACCGAGATTACGGAGTCCGTCTCCAATGGACTGAATATGAGAGGGTCGTGAAGAAGACCCGGAATGTTCGGAGCGTCGCCGATCGACGCAATTCGCACGTTTTGAGGATCGAGAAGTAGCTGGCCTGTCGAACCAAGGCGCGCGCTCAGATCTGCATAGCCTTCGAATGAAAGGATCCCGTAGCTTGAAACCTCAGCAAAGCCACCGTTTCCGCCGTTCGTTCCACCCTTCGCCGAAATGAACCCTTGAAAGTTCGTGTATTCATCGGACCAAACGATGATTGTACCACCGTCTCCCTGATTCAACGCGTCCGCACTTATGGTTGTCGTCGAATCAGCGAGAGTCCGCTTCGATTGCGGTAATACGCCGGAGCCACCGACGTCTCCACCTAGTTTTACTGTTCCTCCGCTTGACTGACCTGAAGCGTTCAATCGCGCGGTCGAGAGTTGAACTGCTTCGGCGGTCAACGTGATGTCGCCACCCATTTCGCCGACAGCATTTAGTTCCCCAGTAATGGCAATCTTTTGGTCGCCGTCGATGCTGATTTTGCCGCCCTGTCGAGAAGTTCCATCTGCAACGAGAATACCATCCATTTCGATGGAATCTCCCGCTATTTCAATTGTGCCCCCTTTTGTGCCAGACGCATCCAATGTGCCGGTGACTTTGACCGCCCCGTTTTCGCCGCCAGAGAGAATGATCCGGCCGCCCTTTTGAGTGACCGA
>JANQPV010000047.1 GCA_028285305.1 Alphaproteobacteria bacterium
AGACTGGTTCACAACCAATCTTCCGTACACAAAGGAGGATGTAGAGAAGGCAATCGCCCAATGGGAAACCGAAGGGTGTCCTACGCGCCCGCCGATGCGAGACTATGCCGCCGAACATAAGAAACGAACGGGCAAGGACCTCGTTCTGACTCCAGTTGACGAAATTCTTGCGAAGTCGAGAACGAACATTGATCCTCTCGACACGATCATCATTCCGATACGGACGGAAGAATAGACCCAGCTGGGTCTGGAAGTGCGTTAACCTCGTGCGCTGCTGAAAGAAAGCATGTAAAAGCTAGCCCAAGCCCACCCTCGAAAGCACATGGAAAGACAGACAGTCTAGCAAAGAGTAGTTTCGTATTCGATGCCCATGCCTTAAAGACATCGGAGGAGAACTTTATTCAATTCCTTCGATGTCCGCTTGGTGTCAGCCGTGAACGAAACCATTCTAAGTGAACAATTTTCTTTTGAGGGTAAAGAATACGGTCCGTTCTCAGTCGGCGCTGGCGAGTGCATCGTTTGCCCTTGGCCCAACGCGGTGACGCCGTTTGTCGAGTCAAGGTTTAGAGATTTGGCTTCATGCTGCGACGGCTTTGTAGACTTGCACTATGTCGGTCGAAGTAAGGGGCCAGTGAAAGAAGCACTTTCCGCAAGTTTGACGGGATTCGATACCCGATCCTTGAAGCCCCTATTGGATGGAGTAAAGGAATACGACGTGTTCGAAGGCAGGGGCGCGAACTACAGCTCGCTGCTTCTTCTCGCCCAAAAATTGAAGTCTTGCAGGTCGTTGGTTTGTTGGTTTACAGGTTTGGATCCGTTGGGCCACATGTGTCTCACCGATTTCACACGAGATAATGTCGGCAATCGCGCCATTTTGATCCTGGACTCGCACATGGACTCCGACGACGGATAAAACGAACGCAGTGGTTTGACTTGGGCACAGCAGGGCTTCGTGCCTCTTCACCCGGACGAAGCGGTGCGCAAGCTCACCACCAAGTTTTGGAATGCGTGATCTTAATATGACAGCACCCGATGTTCGCGGTACGGACCGCGGATAAAACCCGAACAAGCAATTATATGACCAAATACATTTGGGACCGGACCCAGCATTGCTGGGTGCCGCACACAGACTATTACGCCAGAACACCAAAGCAACGGGGACCGGCCATCATCCCCGATATTGATCCGTATGTCTCGCCCATGAGCGGAGCCGTGATCAACACGCGGCGCGAACGGCGGCGGGAAATGCTGGACAACAAAGTTATCGACGGCCGCGACGCCGCCAACCATTTGAGGAATCATGACCGATACAGAAACACACCCTGGGGCCGACGCGCCGGAAACGACTGAGACATCTCCTGAAATCATGAGCTTTGACGAGGCCTTCGACAAGGGGTTCAAAGACTATTTCGATGAAGAAGATGAACCCGCGCCCTTGACCGAGCCGGCCTATGATGAGGATAAAGAGGGAGATATCGAACTCAGCCCGTTTTATTCCGGCGGCGAAGGACCGGACGACGAGCCGATCGAGGAAGCGGAAAACAACGCAGAGGAATCGGAACAACAGGATGACGAACGGGAGACCTTCGAGCCCTTGTCGTTTTGGTCCGACGAGTTGGCGGAGCGTTTTGTGAAAATGGACCCGGAGGTTCAGCGCTTCATCTTAGACACAAGCAAGGACTCTCAGGCCGCCTTCACGCGGCGCACCCAAGAAATCTCCGACCTCGCCCGTGAGTTCGACGGCTATAGGGCAATCGAAGAGCGTTGGAAAAACCGAATTGCTCAGTATGGATACACCGGTCAAGAAGCCTTTAACTATCTGATGCATGTGGATGATCGGCTCACCAACGGTACACCGGCGGAGAAGCAACAAATCCTGCAGAGAATCCTCTATGATTATGATATTGACTTGACTGGTCAGTCTACCACTCAATCGACATATCTGCCCCCAATGGATCCCAACGTCACGGCTCTTCAAAATGAAGTGGGCCAGCTGCGCAGTTATATGGAGCAACAACGCGCAAGCGAGGAAGCCGCAAAAGAGGAGGAAGCCGCTAGCGAACTAGCGCAGTTTGCTGATGCGTTATCGGGCAATCAGAGGCTGCATCCTTTCGCGGATGACCCTGATGTCTGTCTTAAGATGGCGGAGATTATCGACAGTCCATCTGGGCACCTCAAGTCGCTGGAAGACATCTACGAGGAAGCCGTCTGGTCGCTGCCTTCGACCAGAAAACAGCTAATTGCGGCTCAAACGAAAAAAACATCGCGGACCCAAACCGGCCGCGCCGAACGGGCCAAAAGAGCGGAAGCTCTGAACACAGACGCTCCCGTCCGCGAGACGCGCAAAGGGTACGATCACATCAAAGATCCGCGCAAACGCTTGGAAGCCATTGTGAATGACGTATTTTAGGCCCGCTTGGCCGCAGAAGAGCCGTCAGACAGCCACCTTGGTTGGTAATATACGACGGTGCAGGGAAGGATAGAAATGAACCCCAATTCACGAACGAAAATTCTCAGCAGGCTCTTAATGGATGAGTCCCCAGGCAGAATATGGGAGTCTCTCCAAGCGAACTTGAGGCCGTGGGAACTTCCAAATGTCAGTCAGCTCGGACTGCCTCACTTCGGTCTATCGACCGCTTTTGGCAGCCGCAATGAGACGTCTCCAACACCCATAAACTCACTAGAAGGCGATGGGCTATCTAGCTTGACGGAAGAGCCTCCTCAGGGAACTGAATGGCCACCCCGGAACAGTCTTTCAACTGATACGCAAGGACAAATCTTTGCGAACTCTTCGAGTGGGAACGGAACGCCCTCAGCTTCGAATTCTTTTGCAAGTGACGAGAACAGGAGACGGTACAAAGCCTTGACCGAACCCAGCTTAGCGCAGCGTTACCTCGGATCATCGAAACCGGGAGCAAACGCCGGCCACGGATGGAGGTTCGCGCAAGCGGAACAATCCAGTACGCCTGCTGAAGATAGGGGAGGAACGCCCTCAGGGATCGTCCCCAAACCGGTGCCAAAGCCCTTTGTACCGCCTCCGGCTGATCCCGTTCCAGTGCCCGTGAATCCCGCTGTTCCGAACCCGCAAGCGAAGCCCTATAGCCTACCTGATATTGAAAAACGCGAAGCGGACATTTTTGAAACTCTGGATTTTTGGACGCAACAGCAGATAGAACCGGTTGTTCGAACGATGGAGCGGATCGGTCATGAGCCATCACGACGCCGAAAGATTAAGAGTGTGACGGAAGCCCAAGCACAAGAGTTGGAACGAGAGTGGGAAGAGGGTCCGTATACAAAGGTTAGCATCGGCGCCTGCAAGCAAGCCGAAATCCAACGGGTCCTTCAGATGCCTCAGGTGAGTGACCTTAGACAGTCCCTCTTCGAAGCATCAACCGAGGCGAAGCCCAAACAAGAGGTCGGCGGATTCGCCGTCTATCTCGACAGGGACAATAACGAGATTCAGCTCTATGATTTGGCTACGCCGGATAAAACCAACGCAACACGTATGTGGGAGTATCCTGAGATACCGGACAAACAGCTCATGTTCGTTTGGCATCCGCACCCCCACGGAAACGAGGAATCGAGTTCCGACGCTGTCTTCAGCGCCGCGTTCGGCGTTCCGATCGTTTCGAGCTTCGGCGAAAAACCCGATGACATCACAATCACCCAGGGCGCGTGCAAGCCTGGACGGGAAGAGGATTGCCGACTTAAGATTGTAGAAGGAAGAAGACAAAATGTGAATTTCGAGGATCCTGAGTTGCAGAATCAGCCTCCCCGACCACACAGATAAAATGAACCCAGTTTCCGTTGCGTCGGATCAAGCTTGTACCTCATCCATAGGTTGTTGATCCTTGGGGGCAACACGCGTAGGATAGACGAAGTGCGGCGTGAACGCTGCCATCGAGGCCTTTCGGCGAAACGGAGAGTCTGTATGCGGTCGATATACAGGGGAGTTCAA
>JANQPV010000055.1 GCA_028285305.1 Alphaproteobacteria bacterium
CTGCGCCGGTAAGAACAAGAACTTTGGTTGAGTGATTCTCCGCCGAAACCAAGAACGCATCCGCAAGATCGTCTATCAATTGGCGGCTGAAGGCATTCAGAGCGTCGGGACGGTTCATTTCGACAATCCGGACCCCGCCGTCATCATGGATATTCAAGGTCTCAAATGTATCCAAGGTCTTCTCCTTAAGATGAGATTATTGCCCTTGCATGCCCCGCACATCACTCTGAAATTCCGGGAGCCACTTGTTTTCCTAGGGCGCCGGCGTCGCGGAGCGCCTCGATGTCTTCGGTCGAAAAACCAAACTCCGAAAGCACCTGGTCGGTATGTTCGCCCAAATCGGGCGGAGCTGTTATTTGGTTTTGTGCGATGCCGTTGAAGCGAAGCGGACCGGTAATGGCGCCGGTGACTCTCTCGTCTTCCGTAGTGAGAGGCACAACAACGTCGTTCGCGCGCAGCTGCGCGTCCTCCGTCACTTGTCTCAGGTTTTGGATCTCGCTCCAAGCGATTCCGGACTGATCCAAACGAGGCGCGAGTTCGGAAAATGAAGTCGATCGGATAACCTCGGTGATCATGCTTCTGAGGAGGGCGGCGTTTTCCAGCTGCTTCTCACGTGTCGCAAACCTCGCATCTTCAGCCCACTCTTGCCGGTCGATCACGTCCAGCAGTTTGGGCCATTCGCTCATCGGATTAGACATGATGAACAAGAGATGGCGCTGGTCGCACGTGGTGTAGATGGAGCCAAATGGGTTGGTCCATCCGACTTCGTTTCGCACAGCTGAAACATCATTCCCATACAGTGCATTTTGAAGGGGAACGCCGTTTGCCCAGGCGCCCGTCGCAATCAGGGAGGTTGTCACCTCACACCCCACCCCCGTTTGCTCTCGTGAGTAGAGGGCGGAACAGACACCGGCGAAGAGCGTCATGGCCGTCATATGATCCCCCAGTCCTATAATCGGCCATGGTGGAGCCTGATCTTTGTCGCGCAGCATGTCCAAAATACCGGTTCGAGCGAACCAAGCGGTTGTGTCGAACGCGCGTCGGTCCGCTTCGGGCCCTTTTTCTCCGTATCCGCTGATATTCGCATAGATCAATCGCGGATTTTCTCTCGACAGCTCCTTATACTCAAGGCCGAACTGTTTGATCTGACCCGCGCGAAAATTGAAGAGTACGACGTCGGACTGTTTGATAAGCTGGCGGAGTAGGGTGCGGCCTTCTTCTACCTTGATGTCGATGACTAGGCCGCGTTTGTTGTGGGACGTTAGGAGCCATACGGCATTGGGTTGATCCCTGGGCGTTACATTGCGCCAAGTGTCGCCTTGGGGTGGTTCCACCTTGATGACGTCAGCTCCCCAATCGCCAAGCAACGTCGCCGCCGCCGGCGCCGCCACAAAAGACGCCACATCGAGAACCCGTATGCCATCGAATATCTTCATAGAGAACTGCTCCGCTAGCGGCCTTTCCATTTTGGCGCCCGCTTCTCGATAAAAGCGCGCGGACCTTCCTTGTAGTCCTCGGTTTCCGCATTTGCTTGGAACGCCTTGCCACTGGCGCGCCAAAGGGCCTCGTCGTCCTCAAAAAACGCTCTCACAGCAACACCGCGGCTGTGTTGAACAGCGATGGGCGCTGCCGAGACAACGCGTGCGGCGAGGTCCTCCGCGGCCTGCATGACTTGATCACGCGCAACCACTTGATTCACCATTCCGAGTTGGTAGGCTCGTTCAGCAGGCAGAGGGTCACCGGTCATGATAACCTCGAGAGCAGGCGCCATGCCGATGGCGCGGGGGAGGCGGAACAAACCTCCTGCTGCGGCAACGAGGGACCGCTTGACTTCCGGTAATCCGAAGCTGGTTTCATTGGAGCAGACGATCATGTCACATGAAAGTGCGATTTCCGTGCCTCCAGCCAGCGCGCTGCCTCCGATTGCAGCAATGAGCGGTTTCGTCCGCTCGCGTCTGACAAGACCGGCGAAGCCGCCGCGTTTTGTGCTGAGGTCAGCGCCCCGGCCGGCGGCGATTTCCTTGAGATCAGCGCCTGCGCAAAATACGGGGCCCTCGGCCGCCAGGATAGCAGCCCACAAATCGGCATCCGCCTCATAATCGTCCAGGATCTGTTCCATCTGAGCGGCAACGGCGCCGTTCACCGCATTCCGGGCCTCGGGTCGGTTTAGTGTAATGATCGCCAGCCGATCCCGCTTCTCGTAGTTGATCACCATGGGTTTCTCCTTTGTGCAAAGTCTGAGCAGTCACTCGAAGGAAAAAAAGTTACGGTTCGTGTCGCCGTCGTGTTCGACATGCCCCCGACGTCCGATCGGGTCCTCACTGAGCAATGCCGTTTCCGCTGCGTCTGGGGCCCGCATGTTGGCAATCGTCCGGACACCATCTTCTAAGTCCAGGAGCAGAATTATGTGAGTAGGCCGGCCTTCGCGGTCATATTCGATAGTGTATGTGTGTATGTGCGCCCATCCGCTTGGCGTATGGTTGATCTTGACCGATTGCTCTTCCATCTCCTCGCGATACCGTAGGATGCCTGTTGCCTCAGGCGGGATATGGTTGGCGCCCGTGAGAACCGTCGCCGAATGTTTTGTGTTCGCCATTCCGATGCCGGTCACCAGCAATCTAGCATCACTTTGCTCACGAACCTTATCGAGTCCGGCCACAAGCGAGTGCAGCACGTAGGCATTACCCGGTCCGCCAGCGAAGGCGAGGCCGCCCGTTAAGCTGAAGGGTCTTGGATCATCGACCCCCATATGGAGTGCCTGAAGGCCCAACTGAATGGCGCTTGGAAAACAGCTATAGAGATCCATGGCGTCCAACTGGTCTGACGAAAGGCCCGCCCGCTCCAGCACCTTGTGAATCGCCAGGTCCATGGCCGGACAGGACGCCAGGTTTGCACGCTCAATTGGATTCCACACCTCTTCAGCGCCTGCCCCTCCTAGGACCGCTGCCGAACGCTCTGCTAAGCCGTGCTGGCCCATGAACCCTCGTGAAACAACAACGACAGCAGCGCTCTGATCCACATCCATTATGGCGTTCATGCGCTTTGTGTACGGATAGACAATCATGCGGTTTTGCGGCGTAACCTTAGCGATGTCCTCTGCTGACGGTGCGTCCCTGAACCACGCATGGGGATTGTCCTTTGCGATCTGCGCGTTCTTCGCTAACAGATTTGAGGCAACCTGGATTTGCTCACCTTGAGAGCGGCCGTAAGCGGACCGTAGAGCATTTTCGATCAGGGGAAACAATTGGATTGGCCGAGCCAAGCCGTGAATGCGTTCCAGCTCCGAGCTAAAGGGACGCTGGCCGCGCATGGGGTCGGCGCCGTGGGTCTGGTCCGGCCAATCAAGGCTGTGATCGGTCTTTGCGGCTCGGCGCCGTGTCCGCATGGACTCGGCCCCACAGATAACCGCGCAGTCGATTTCACCAGCATCGATCTTGGTGCCAATCTTGTGCAAGAGGTCTTGAGGAGAGGTCCCGCCGGCGGGGACCCACACATGCTCTACAGAACGATTGAGACCCAACTCTTCGGCAATGTATAGTCCGAGATCCTTGTAGGTCCATGAGAAAGGCTCAACGCAAGCGAGACCGTCAACGAGGCTGATGTCTTTGATGCCTGCATCCGCAAGAGCTTCCCGCACCGCACGAACCATCATCATAGCAGGATGATCAACTTTGCTCGTGTCCCGGTGCGAGCGCTGCGCGCCGCCCGCAATAAAAGTCTTTACACCACTCATTGGTGGTTCCTCGCTCTTCGTTGGGCATTAGAGGTTAAAAGATCACCATAAAGACTAAATAAATGACGATCTGTTGGTTCGAAGGCGCGCTCAATTTCCCAGAGCGGTATAGTTGGATCGGCGCCCAATCGGACATTCCGCCCCGTTTCACCCCCCTCTGATGAGCCGGCCGGGCAGAGCGCCTGTATGCTCTCCGTTTTCGAAGGTGACTTGCCCGGCGCAGATCGTCGCCCGATATCCGTCGGCCCGCTGGACCAGACGCTTCCCGCCTGCCGGCAGGTCATAAATCATTTCCGGCTGATGAAGTTTGATGGCGTTATAGTCGATCAAGTTGAGGTCGGCCTTGTAGCCCGGTGCAACGACCCCGCGATCGTGGAGTCCATAAAGCGCCGCGCCGTCCTGCGTGAGTTTGTGCACCACGCCCTCCAAACTCATCAGGGGACCTCTTTTCCGGTCGCGGGTGAAGTAGGCGATCATGTAGGTCGGCACCGAGGCATCCACCAAGACCCCGCAATGGGCGCCGCCGTCCGAGAGACCGAACACGGAGACCGGGTTCTCGATGTTCTTCCGCTGCGTTTCCAAACAATAATTGTTGTACCCTCGGAAGAAAACGAGCAGTGGCCGGCCGGCCGCAAACGTGTCCATGATGACTTCAACGGGTTTCACGTTCTGTGCAGCGGCTTTGGCGGCGATCGTATCCGCTTCGCTGGGCTCATAGGTGAGATCCTCGTCCATGACGTAGATCTCTTCGTATGTGTTCATCAGGCGCACCCCATCCTTGCTCTTCGGAAGGACAGGTTCTTCGGACAGAATTTTCTGACGGAACGTGGGGTCGCGGAGAGCCTTCTGGCGGTCCGCAAGCGGAAGGTCATGGATCTCTTGGTAGCTCGGGTATTGCCGCATCGGATTGATTGTTCCATCGAGCGCCATCAAGATCGAAGCCGGCCGCGCTCCGACTTGAGGCCGTATCGTCACGCCTTCGTCTTTGAGGCGTTCGGCCAAGCCCCAAACCTTTTCATCGCCCATAATGGTCAGCGCGGTTAAGGGTCTTCCTGTCGTCCGCGCGATGTGCTCAATCCATTTCAACTCATCATCATTGTTAATATGATCACTGATGACTTCAATGGCGCCGTGATTGAGCCCCTTGAACGCGTCACCAATTTTGCACATCTCTTCGGCGCTGGCGTCCGTGCCGGGCACGGTATTTCCGTGCCGATCCAAGTGACCGTAAAAGCGTGACGTGGAGAAACCGAGGGCACCCGCTTCCAAGGCTTCCCTGGTGATTTTCTGCATCGCCTCCATGTCTTCCGGCGTTGCATCGTCGTAGCATCTCTCGCCCATTACGTAATGACGGATAGCGACGTGGGGAACTTGTGCGCCCACATCGATCGCATAGGGCGTATCGATAGCATCCAAATATTCGGGGAACGTTTCCCACGTCCACGGAATACCTTCGTGCAGCGCCGTCCCCGGAATATCCTCCACGCTCTCCATCAAAGAGACGAGCTCATCCTCAGTCCCCTTTTTGACTGGGGCAAAGCCCACACCGCAATTGCCCATAACGATAGAGGTCACCCCATGCCAGCTGCTGGGGGTGACGGTCTTGTCCCAGCACACTTGGCCGTCATAGTGCGTATGGATGTCCACAAAGCCGGGTGTCAGGAGATCGCCGTTTGCATCGATCTCCCGCTTTCCGGCGCCGCTAACCTTGTCCGAGACTTCCGCGATCTTGCCCCCCTGTACGGCCACATCGCCTGATTTTTTGGGCGCGCCCGTCCCATCAACGATGGTCGCGTTCCGGATTATCAAATCATGCATCGTCTCTCTCCCTTTTCTCTGGTCCGCTTATCGGATCCTCATCTCGGAAATCTTTGGAGCCGCCCAAGTACCACGGCCTAACAACACCGGTTCAGCACAACTGTCTTAAAGAAGCCGGTCATCCGGAGAATATGCTCACGGCGAGAATGTAACCACAAGCCGCAAAACAACCAACAACGTACGGAAACGAACCGATCGGTGTTCCGCGTTCTGTGACGCCGTTGGCGGCGCTGCGATACTCTTTCAGGGATGCAGCCCACAACCACGCAAAAGTCGCCAAATAAATCACCCCAAAGATGAGCGCATATGTGTCTATAAAGAATGAGCTTTCCATCGTATTCGGACTGTCGAAAGAGGCCGTCTGAAATGCGATAAAGGTCAAAACGCCAGCGCCGGCAAGGACGGCATAGTTGGAGGCCTTGATCCGTCCGATATTGGGTCCGCCCAGGCTCGCCGCGAAAGTAATAACGCCCCCAATGAATCTGGAAAGGGGGGTGGTCAAAAAACCAACGGCAAAAGTCAGCCCAATGAGCGCGAGAATATTCCAAGTGTGGCTTGGTATGCCAACTCCATTCTCGACATATTCTGCAAAGATACCGTGAGACAAGAGGTAAAAGGCAAACGGCCCGACAAAGCTGAAGCTAAACAAGGTGTAAAAGGGCACTGACCGCAGAGCGATGTTTCCTCCGGGGCTTTTTTCATAGTCCCAAAGCCACCATTTCAGTTGCGGTCCCAAATGGTCGAAGATCTGGTAAAAAATGTGATGGATGAACGCAGCGCAAATGGCTCCTTGGAGGAGACCCCAGGGCCCCTCAAAGATACCGGCTTGTTTCACCAATACATAGGCGGGAACGAGAATCGCCGGGTACAGAGCAAGGATATACAAGGGCGTACGGTTATAGAGAACGCCCGTTGAAAATTCGTTGTGAATGAAGATCACTGAATTCGGATTTCCGCCAAACCGCTCCGGAAAATAGATGGGAACCTCTATGGCAAGAATATAAACAACTGACGCAACCCAAATGCAGAGGATGGACGGATCATTCTGTACGGTGAGAAACTCGAGTCCGTACAAGAACGCCAATGTTGCCGCACCGATGAGAAGGAGTTCGACCACATTCATGGTCCAATCCTTCAATGCGAATGGATTGTTCCAATAGAAGAAAGTCTGCAGCGCGTCAGGTTTCAGGCCATCCAGCTTTTCGCTGAGTTCCATGAATCTTTGACTGTGATGGACCATATGGCGACTCTCGAAATATGACATTCGTCACTGCGTATCCCTTATGCGCAGAACAGGATCGCTCTTTGTACCTAAGTTACCTCTTGTGATTTACGCCGCATTCGCGCTCTGCTCGGTTCTTCCGTAAAATTCTCTCATATCTTCTCCGCGCTCGTAGGCGTCGAACCACGTCTCCGTCCATGCCGGCGGCGTTTCCGTAGCGGGATCATGCCAAGGCATTTGCGATTGCAAGACGCCAAGATGCATTTGCAAGCGACGGCCGCGGGACACCCGGCGAAGCGGAATCTCTTCGTACACCTCATCAGAAAGCCGCGGTGCTTCGTGCTTAAACTCTTCCGTCAGCATATCCATGCACGCGCGAACGTGTTTTTGCATCTCGAAGAAGACGCGCATCTTGTAAAGATAGTCGCCGACAACATCGTCATAGACCAGAACAGCTGAGCTTCGGTGTTCGATCTCCTCACAGAAATGCCAAAGACAGAGCGATGACACGCGTGGATCGCCGCCAGCGAACAAGAGGTCTCTCTGCTCAATGATCGTTCCAAAAAAGGGCGAAAAAGTTCCCTCTAACGAGGCTGCGTAGGCGAGATGAAACTTGAGGTCTCGTTCGTCATAGATTTCGTCATAATAGGCGATGGTTTTGTCGAGCGCCCTTTGGAGCCCTGGATAACGTACAATTAGTGCTCCTACGTGGTGGCGATGACGAAGCGAGTGCTGCATCTCCTGCACCTTGAAAAGACGCGCCTCGTTGCGGACGCTCGCATCCTTGATGAGAGGATCCGCATCCGCCATCGCCTTGCAGAAATATCGCTCTAATCCGATTACCCAGAAAGAGATGCGATTGATAAAGAGCGAAAAGGCCGGATTGGTCGGATTCCAGAGGAAGTCCACACCTTCAAATTCAAAGGGGATCTTCCTTATCTTCAGTTCGCTCATTTGTCTTCTCTAAGATTGTCCGTATGGTAACGAAATCAACAGACACCGAAGGCTCGGTTTGCTCTTGCAAGTATGAGTATCTCTTCATATTATCATGAACAGAGCTCACATTAAACTCGCGTTTGATCCCATGCCCGAAAAATCAAAGAAGACCGCTAAAACCAAAGGAGTTCCAACCGTTCCAACGCGTCGCAAGCCCAAACAGACAAGGTCCGTTCAGCTTGTAAGCGACATCCTAGAAGCGGCCGCTCATGTTTTTGCCGAAGAAGGATTTGATCGGGCCAGTACTAACAAGATCGCCAAGCGTGCGGGCGTCAGCGTTGGCTCCATATATCAATACTTTCCCGACAAAGAAGCTCTCATCGAAGCAATCGTGGAAAAGCGCGTGGAAATGCTAAGGGAAATGATCTTTGATCGGCTGATGTCTATGATGGATCGTCCCTACACGGAGGCATCGGAAGCCATCTTACGGATCTACGTAGATTTCGTTTCCGCCGAACCTCATCTCATGCGGGTGTTGATCGACCGCTTGTCTCCGTTTGGAGGCTCGTCTCAGACGCTCCTCAATTCAAGGCAGACCCACGAAGCTGCCAAACTGTACTTGTTTAGGTATGCGAATGAATTGGATATTGACGACTTAGACGTCGCTGTCTTCTTGTCAACCAGTGTCGTCGCCGCCATCGGCAGCCGTATCGCGCTGGCGCCGCCCGACGGAATACCCAAAGATGTACTCATCAAACACACGATCAAGATGTTGTCGCGCTATGTCGGCGCGAAGGAAGAGCAGCTGATGTAGGAAAGTTTGGCGATGGGACGTCTCTTGCACTCATAAGTGTCGCGTATGCGGACCTGTTCGGACGCTGTGAGGTCAGAAGTCCAAAGTCTCTTTTGGGCCGAGTGAGGTCCAAAGCGGCATCAGAATCAACGGCGAAGATGTGTGTGTCAAGAGAAGTTGCGATCGCCTATGTCAGCATCTCACCAGATTCGGGACGTGCATCGGCCCGTTCAATTTCAGCATGCTTTCGCCAGTAGACGAAGTTTATTGGATACATATCAAAAGTCTACTCCCGTCAAGAATTCACAATCGTTTTGGTACGAGGGAGCGACTAACAATGCCGACTTGTAGCACTCGTCCGTTTTCACTCTTAATTCAGACGGCATCTAAATCTACGTGCAAGTCCGGTCGTTGCCAATGGGTTAAATCCACTGGCTTGAGCCAAACAAGCTCATCCAGAGCAAGTAGCCTCCCATCGCGAAAAGGAAGACTCCGGAATATATTTGCTCTGACTTGAACCGTTGGGCCTGCCTTCGAATATGGTCTGGAAATCCAATCTTCTGGATACCCTTGATAAAAGTGGACCATCCCAGAATAGTGATCAGCACACGCCAGTCAGCTACCCAAATGTTGTGCCAGACAATTGTTGCAAGACCCAGAAAAAAGCTTGTATATCCGGTGGATATGACAAAAGATCTATCTTCCGTCATCTCGATCGTTCGACCCAACTGACCAGTTATCAAGAATAGTGCGCCAAATACTGTGTAAAAGCCGCCCCATAGTTGGGCGAACTTGACTGACAGGTCATACGATTCCATTTCTAAACCCTCATGTTTCCTGGCCAACTAAATCCGTATAATGAATAAAAGTGGGCGCTGAATCGTCGGAAAGAGATCGGCAAACCTCGCTCCATGAGCGTCCTAATAGGGCCAGTCGATCTCAATCATATTCGCGCATGGATCAGTCTTGAAGATTGGTGCTGGCGTATACGCGCAATGTCGATGTTGGGCTTCTGTCGGTCACATGACGAACTCATTCAATTGCCGACCATCAAATACTGCGGAATCGACCGTATACTCATCCTCCCGTCAATCGACGTTGTCGGCCGCGTTCGGTCGTATCTTGATCAGCATCAAAATCGGTGGGGGTGGCAGATCCTGGCGTCTCCATCGACGAAGAGACTTTTGACATGGAGACGTGGACATCCGTTTGAGGGAATGGAATATGAATGCCGTTGTCCCCGAGCACTTTATTTATCTGAGTATTGAGCTCATGTGTTGTCGGAAGGCGCTTCACTGGCTTCGACACAAACGAGCGGATTTCAAACAGCAACGCGCTGTCTCCATGGGCCATGAAAAACACTGTGGGTGGAGGCGTGTCGAGCACATCGGGATGGCGTGAGACAACATCCAGGATCAAGGCTCGGACGGTTTCGATATCCGATCCGTAGGCGACGCCCACCCGAAGCAAAAGCCGCGTAACGTCGTCTTCTAACGTCCAGTTGGTGACGTTCTCGGTAACGATCTTCTTGTTGGGCAGGATGACTTGTCGGTTGTCAAAGTCCGTGATCGTTGTCGATCGGATTCTGATACTTCTGACGGTCCCACGGAGTTCGCCGATTGTGACCACATCGCCGATACGGATGGGACGCTCAAACAGAATGACGAGTCCGGAGACGAAGTTCGCGACAATTTCCTGCAGGCCGAAACCAAGGCCCACACCAAGGGCCGCGATGATCCATTGCAGCTCGGACCAGTTGGCGCCCAGAAGAGAGAAACTAACGACTATGGCCACTGCGATCATCACGTAACGTGTAATGGAGACAACGGCGTAACGTGAACCCGGGTCCAGATCGAAGGGCTCGAATACGCCAATTTCGAGCAATCCGCCCACATTCCTTACGGCAAACACACCGATGGCCAGGAAGAATAAGGCTGTCAGCAAATCGAGCAGCGTCACCGCTTCTCGAAGCTCGGTTCCATCCGTGGTCACCATTCGTGTCCAAAGAGAAACGTCACCGGCGATGCCCAGGGCCGGTAACCAAGGATCCCAAAGAACCCAGAGCAGCAACGAAACGGTTACGACCGCCACCATTCTAAGCAAAGAGCGAACTTGTGTGCTGACGACCTCAGCATCGACGATAGCGTCGTCTGCAGCAATTCCCATCGTCTCGCCGCTCGCATCTGCCTCGGCCCGGGATGCCCGTGCCGCTTCCATCCGAGCTCTTTTTTCCTTCGCTCTTACAAGGGCGAGTCGGCGCTCTCCCACCATGAATATGCGCGTAGCCAGCCCATAAAGCACCGACCCCCCCAGAACGAGCCCACCTGACTGAAGCACTTTGAGCTGCAATTCGGTTGCTGTGTCGAAGTAGCCGAAAAATGGCATTACACCAACTAAGAGAGGCTCCAAGACAGCGATTGGCACGAGTAGCTTGAGAAGCAACGACGTGGTCGGACCGGTTTTAAGTTCCGATACAATTCCGCCCCTGGGTCTCAGGAATTGGAACGTGAGGGCTGAAAGGCCGATTGATCCGATCACGAACGCGGCTACGCCCACACCATATTGGATACCGGGTGGACTTGAAAAGACTGTCAGCCCAAACAGGGATATGGCTCCGGCTTGTAACCTAGTGAACCAGCGAAGGTTGGCCTGCAAACGGATGCGCGCCTTTTGCGTCCAATTGAAGTGCTTATCGAACAGTCCATTAGGCCGGCACATTTCAAGGAAAACGAAAAGCACGAGCAGGACCGGCCCAAGAAGGATGAATGTCTCCGCCAAGCCTTGGGTAAAGTCTTGAGTTGCGGCGCCCGTATTGGAAAGAAGCCACCCCGCCATGCTGACGGCAAGCGGTAGCGGCAGCGCCAGCAAAACTGTCACACCCATGGCCGATGGCGTTGTCCAGTAACTGTCCCGGCCCACATTCCCAACTTTCTTCGCCAAGTGGTCTAGGCAATCCACGAGCCGATGCCGCAGTCCCATGAGCGCCAGTAGGACCAGAGCGAACAGGCTCGATGCCCCGGCATTCGCTATGGCTCCGGCAAACAGGGATCTGATCGCATCGGCCCATGCGGATGGTGAAAGGATCCATGCTACCCCGCGGGGAAACTGTTCGAGCCAGGACAAATTCATGCGCTCGCTTGTGCGAAGCCAAAGCAGACGGCGATCCACGAGTTTGGAGAGGTCTTCCGATTTCTGATTGAGTTCAGCAAGCGCCAATTCGTGCTCAGAAATCAACTCCGATTCCAGCCGCGCACCATCGACAAGCAATTCAAGCTGCGACCGGCGCAGATTTGACAGACGGTTCGCTTCGCCACCAATTGGAGCGTTCACCTGCAACTCACTGACTGCCCAGTGGGCATCTTCCAACGCGCGAAGCTCCTCCAACCAAACGATCATTCGAAGCTGGATGTCACCCCTCTTGCGTTCGGTTTGAAAGAGAACGGAGTTGATCTCAGTGCGATCTGGCAATGTCGTACGAACTGTCTTCAAGAGTATCGCGGTTTCGTCCGACAGCCTGCCAGCTCTGAGAACAAGCCGAACAGTTTCAGCCGACTGATCAAGCGCGTTGGCTTCGCGTTGGGAGTCTGCAATTTGACGTTCCAACTCTGTACGCCGGAGGATGCCGTCCCTCACCTCTTCTGCGAGTCGAAGATTGCCTTCCGCAAACTCCAGCCGCGTCGGATCGATTGACCCAAGCTCAGCTAGATCGGCTTCGGCTTTGCGGATCGCCATTTCGGCGCGACCCAGTGCTGACTCGCTTAGACGACTGCGAAGCAGCTCAATAGTTTGCCCATTGCGCGCGATCTCCGACTCCAAGAGCGAGAGCCTCGCCGCCACAAGAGACTGGCGAGCCGGCAACGTTTCGAGTTCGATCTGCAGGTCGGTGACGGCCGACTGTCTTTCCATCAAGGCGGCTTGAGCAAACAGCCACCTCGCCTCTTCCAAGGCTTCGTCAGGTCTCGCTTCATTGATTTCGGCAGCATCTGAAAGCTGAGTCACCTCATTGCGCGCAGCAATGACTTCATCAGCGATGACAGCTTCGCGGCCACTCAAGCCGAGACTCTGAGCACGGAGCGCTGAGAGTTGCTCAGAGAGGGATTGGCGCTCCGCGGTCAGCACCGACAGGCCCGATTCAAGTTCAGCCACGGACGCATCATCGCCCCATCCGCCTGTTTCGGTTTCCAGCTCGGAATGCCGAGATTCGATCTCAGCCAGCAGCGAATTCAAGTTCCGCGCCGTCGCTTGAAAGTCTGCAATCTGTTCAGTACGCCGTGACCGGACCACCAAGGCATCTTTCGCCCGATTGAGAAGATCGATCGCGCTCCTTTGCGAGTCTTCGTCAATCGTGATGTCACTCACGACAGCTTCAATCATCTCCTCAATCATAGCCGGTGTGATTGGATCAAGCGCGGTCTGTGCAAGACCGGTCGAAAACGATAAAACACCAACGAGTGCAACGAAGGTCGCCAAAACTCGGACCGAACCGACGATCCAGTGTAGCTGCTGTCCCATCATGCTTTGTCTGCTTTTTGTCGTGTGAGTCTTCACTAGAAAGCCTTCGGAATACGGATCATTTTTGATCTCGGTATCTCCGGTCTATTGCCCATTTAAAAAGATGACGCCCGCTTACGTTTTAGACGCCTGCTGAAGCCCGCGCCCGAATTCGGGCAGCGCGGCATTGATGACTTTTGGCGTGAGTTCGTGCGCCGTACGGCCAAACACGTCATCAAGCCAATCAAACATGATGCGATTGGCATTTGTTCTGTTGCCAAATTGGCAATGATCGTCAGAGCCGTCCTTTTCGGCCGTAAATATGTAGATGTCCTTTCTGTCGGAAGAAACTTTGTCGAAAAACTCACGTGTTTGTTCAACCAACAGATCACCTTCGCGCTCTCCGGCGAGGGCAAGAACCGGGCACGTGATGCGATGAAGCATGTCTCTCAAGCACCACTTCTCGGGATCTTCCGCAAGCATAGCATCCAGCATCTCGCGTGCAGAATACTTCTCTGCATGCCCGCTGTTCCACATGGCCAAATACATCATGGACTTTGCAAATGGGGATCTCCTCATCCTCAATTCCGTCAGCCATGCCCAAAACCACAATGGAATTCTGGTCTGTTGAAGCGTCACCTTCTGGGCCGCCGTCGCATCGATCAACGGTGAGCTGGGAATAAGCGCCTTGATCCGTTTCTCGAAAATCGCGGCTCGAGAAACGACGTATCCTCCGAAACTGTACCCGGCCAAAGCGATGCGGTCATCGACGCCGTCGAGGCGCTCTAAAAGATCAAACGCAGCCGCAAACGGTACTTCCATGTCATGGCGCTTGACGCAATCCGGATACAAATGAACCGTGCCGCGGTGCCCGGGGAATTCGAAGGTGAAGAAATTGTACCCGCGATCGATCGCGGCCTTTGCGCTCCAATACCAAACCTCTTCTCCGCTGGAATCATTTCCGCCAACGGAGAACAGCGTTGGACGAAACTTTCCAGTATCATCCGGGGGCCAGAAATATGCTGGGAGCTTTTTGCCTTCGAAGGGCACTTCCAAAATCTGAATAGCCGGGCTAAACAGAGGACAGGCCTTATGAAAACAGTCCCGGCTCTTTTCCCACAGGGCATGAAATTTTGGGTGAGTGGGGAGAGCACCATATTCCGCAGTCCGATAGTAGTTTGACGCCCTGAGATAGGCGTCGCGGGCACTGATCTCCCGGCCCTCTTTCAATGACTGTTCTGCATCCGCCTCCAGACGGGCTCCCAGCGTCTCCCATGCATCAATCCAAGTCTCGACGTTGCGTTCGTCGATTTTTGTGGCGGCACTGAGACAATCGCCGATGTCGGCCCCATCTGAATTGGCATATTGCAAAGTTCGCTTGAAGAGCCAATCCATCTCATGGTCTTTGAACGTACCAAGACTATTCCAGGACCGCGCGAGCCCCATTTTCCATCCGGACATCAGTTCTCTCCATGCATCGAGCCCGCCAAATGATCTTCAAACCAATCAAAGACGATTTGCCGAGCAAGTGGAAAATTGTTCAGTTGACAGTGCGCCTCAGCGCCTTCAGCGAGTGTCGTAACTCTCTCGACCTTGGAATCGACCTGAATGCGCGCGTGGAATTCGCGAGCCTGTTTTAATCCTTCCCCTCCAAGTTCGTTTTCCCCAACCAGAGTTAAGAAGGGCACGCGGACCGCCTCCGGAGAGGTCGTGAACGTTCCCCAAACCTCGTCGAGCAGTTTCCCGACGGACTGCTTAAGGCTCGAGCGGTCATCGATTCCGTATTGCCAACACATGCGATAGGCCCATCCGTGGGCGTTCCGATTCATCTTGTAGACGTTCCGGACGTCGGCCAATACACTTGCTGCATTCAGCATCGGCGCATTCGCGGCAATGGCTCTTGGCCTCTCGTCAAATCCGGCGAGGCGTGCAGCTTTGTATCCACCCATACTGATACCGTACACAAAGAGCTGATCGGGATGGACATCCGGACGGCTCAGAAGATAGTCGATCTGAGCCTTCAGTGCGGCGTCGCCGGGATCCGAGAGACGTAAGGATGGCCGGTCGATTCGGGTTGCTGTGTCACCAGGCATATCGACGGCAGCCACATTGAAGCCTCGTTCCGCGCCTTCCGCGCCGCACCACCAAAGCATGTCCTCGGAAATGGACTCTGCACCATTCAGCCAAAGAACGGTAGGACGTTGTACATCATTTTCTTCCCCCGGACTTATGAAGTAACCAGACATGTCCTGGTCCTCGAAAGGAACGACAATCGGAACAATGTTCCTGGGGCCGTGCTCAACATAAAGCGCATAGCACTGTTTAAGAGCAGAATAGGTTTCCCGCATCGCTGAGCCTGACAGATCCGGATCTGTAGCGAGGTGAGAAGTACGATAGTACGTGTAGGCCCTCAGACTCGTCAGTGCGCCACTACGCTCATGACCAGCTGCAAGAAGATCCTCTGCTTGCTGCCGAACACGGTTTCCTTCAGTCATCCATTCGTCTGTCCAACTCTCGTTCGAGCGCTCATCAATTCGCGCTGCGACATTGTAGATCTCGCCGACAGCGGCGCCTTCATACTGAATCTGGTTTAACGGAAACCATGCGAACCAAGCATCAAGAAACGGGTGACCGAAGTAAAAACGCTGCGTAAATCCCCGCAATCGGGGCGCCATCGAAGCCAACGTTCTGAATATTCGTGAGCCGAGTTTCATGATGACCTATGACGAAAGTACTTCTCTGGGGCTTCATTTCGTCCCCTCACGGAATTTACCATTTTGATACGCTCTGTTTCTGGGTATCTCCGGGGAACCGCGACCAGAGACATCTCTGGGCAACTGCATCTGGAAGAAATGGTATTGGATCAGCTTCCCGCACGGAACCATCAGCGCGATTGGTGCTTGGGCCGATTTTCGCTTTCACACTAACGGTGCGGAAAAACCAAGACTTGATCCAGATCAAGCGCCATTTGGATCATGGCCGCCAACGGCGTCACATGACGGTCTTCTTCGGAGATTTCGTATTTGTCCATTCCCGATCGCTAATACGCGTTGGCAAAATCACGAAATTGCTTGGGCGTTGTCGAAAAGAGAGGCTTTCGGAGTTCCCGCTGCAGTTCAGCGGGGATTTCACCATCGGCAACAAGGGCGGTGCCTGCCTCAGTCAGCTTCTGATAGCAGTCTTGCAGTTGGTCTTCAAACCCCGCAATTGACAGAAGCTCAGCCTACGGACGCAGTATCTCACCCAGATATTCCATCTTCTCGGCGCGCGCGTAGTGTCTGAACGTCCGGACGAGGGAGTCATAATGTTCGAACTCGGGAAACCCGCCACCCGCGGCCAAGAAGATCTTCTTCGGACCATGCCAACTTATAGGGTGTGTCGATAGGTGGGAATAATCCGGATCTGATTCTAACCATGGTTCTACTTTCGGCAAAGTTCGATCAATGAATGTCTTCATGAGACCAGACATGCTGAAATGTTAGAGAGGTGTGCCGAACACGACGAGATCGGCTGCGCAAAACGTACTTTCCAAGATGCTATTCATCGCATCGTCGTGAATGCACTTACCTGGCGTTCGAAGCCAACAGGAGAAGCAACCTATGCAGGATTTGAGATTCATCCGCCGCAGGTGGAGCACCTCAGTATCCGTACCCACCTGAGAATGGCAGAACGCCACAAAGACGTTCTGGAAAAAGAAATTCAGACACTCATCCAAAATGACACGGAGTTTAAGCGTAAGTTCGCCATTCTCACCAGCATTCCCTTTATCGGTAAGATCACGGTCACCATTCTGATTTCACAATTGATGGGGTTGGGACAAGTGAACTGCAAGCAAATTGCAGCCTTAGCTGGAGTGGCACCCATGAGTTGGGACAGCGGAGCCAAGCATGGCAAGCGCATGATCCGTGGGGGGCGTAAATGTGTACGCAATGCGCTGCATATGTGCGCGGTCGGTACAGCCCGAAGAGCCGGGACGTTCGGGGGTTACTATCAACGCCTCATCAAACAGGGAAAGCATCCCAAGGTCGCACTCACCGCCATCACGCGCAAACTCATCATTCTCGCCAACACTCTCATCGCAGAGGATCGATGCTGGCAACCTACGCGTCCGTAACAGACTCAAGAACCTTGCCTTCAAGGCCATTTTTCACTTGATTAAGGACACAGATGCTTGCACGCGCTGAAAGCAGCCGTCACAAAGAACCAGGTCATCTCCATTGGAAGACAGCACGGTTCAGCCTCGTGCTTACACGGACTAAGCGTCTATGCGGTATTGATGAGAAGATGTTAGAGTGGATCTTCGCCCCTTGGTTTGCCTTGACGTGGATCAATCGACGGAGTGGAAAAAGGAGCGAAAGTGAGGGAAAGAAATGAGTTGACGATGACATTCGAATGAGCGAACCGCACAATCAGAGCAGTGGGGCGCATCAGGTGGATGACGCACAATCCGACCGAACGCTTGAACCTGCCATCTTGTGGCATGTCCATGAGGGGGAGGGCCCGATACTGGGCCTTGCCGTTCATGCAGGCCATGACATGCGGCCGGAGCTTATTCCCTATCTTCGCATAGATGAAGTAACGCGCATCCGGGAAGAAGATCCGTATAGCGATTACTGGACGTTGGCCTGTCCCAATAGGTTCCTTACCCGGCGTTCAAGATTCGAAGCGGATTTGAACCGAACGCTGGATCATGCAATCTGCGTCCAGCCGGAGGACTGTTGGAATCTGAATGTGTGGCATGGGACGCTTCCAAGGGAATTACGCGAACGTTCCCTGCGAGAACACCAGTTCTTTTATCGGAGCCTGCTTGCGTTCCTAAACTCGCTGGAAAGGAAGTATGGCGCCTTCGTTGTATTTGATTTTCATACTTACAACCACAGGCGCGGCGGCCCAAACTCCCTTCCCGCACAGCCCGAAACAAATCCGGAAATCAATATTGGGACGGGATCTATGGACCGCGCACATTGGACACCCTTGATTGATCGACTTATGGGTGAACTCTCCGAGTTCGATTTCCAAGGACGAACTCTGGACGTGAGGGAGAATGTGAACTTCAGAGGTCGGCAAGTAGCGGCTTTCGTGCACGAACACTTTCCGCGCAATGGGTGTGCCCTCGCAATCGAGGTCAAAAAGTTCTTCATGGATGAATGGACTGGCGAGATCGACGCAAATGCCATCCGATCTTTGCTAGACGCCTTTCGTTCTACAATACCGGCCGTTTTGGAAGAGCTCTCGCATCTGAAAGAAACGCATGACCCACGATGACTTGCTTTTACCGTCGGTCATAGACCGGATAGAAAACAATCTCGTGGTTGATGAGCATTTTCCTGAGGGCGGACGGCTCCACATCGATCATCAACAGCCCTTCTTGTGCATCTATCGTAAGCCCCCCGCTCGTCAGGATGCAGGAACCGGGGAGCTCGTGACGGCTCAGGCGTCGTTTGTATTGTCAGCGGGGGAGTCTCCGACATACGATCCAATACGGTATATTGACCAGATTTCGGCTTCGCTCGTCAAAGCGTTTGGAGCCTTTTTGCTGTTTGAACTCTGGACGACAGAAGAGCGACAAGAACCGGCTCAGGAGTCGCGGCGCGTGCAACGGCTCTCATTTACACTCTACGCACCGATGGATTGTGTGCCGGAGGCTACACTTGAAGCGCTCGAACGCTCGCTGTTGGAGGTAGATTGGCCGGGCGGCACACCAGAAATAATAATTCACTACAAGGAACAAATAGCGCCCAAAGACTTGGAACCTCTTCTGACAAGCGCGACGGAGGCGGTGACCTGGTTGGGCATGGAAATTGATCCAAACTATCAAATCCCAGGGGGAGCTGACTTCTATCCGGATCTTTTGCGACGTATCCGTAGGAACATGACCAATGCGATACGAAAAATGGCCTACGAATTCGCCCACAGTCATACGAAATTCCGCCCCCGCCATTTCCACGAACTGGGTCGGCAGAACATTGAACCTATCGCCTTTGCAGTTGACCGTCGTCTGGCGGAGATTGACGATAAGTTTGATCTCTTGCTTCATATGACGCCGGTTAATGTTGAGCAGGAGTGGATCGCGTTCCAAGAATGTGACTTCAAGAGAACACCCGAGTTTCATTATCGTCCATTAGGGATAAACCCAGTAGAGCTTAAAAAAGTACTCTTCAGTATACCCTATGAACTCGTCGAAGACCCCGCCATGCACCAATTGTTTGCCGACAAGCGGGATGAGATCGACAAGCAGCTCACACTCATGTTGGCCCGTGGTAACAAACCGACGTTTTACGATAGCTTGAGTTTGTATGGTGCGCCCAGAGAAGACCTCTTGGCGCAAGCAAAGGAACTGGCCCAACGCACCAAAGAGTCAGATCCGAGTGTTCTTGAGGGCCGTTCCATTGGCGCAGACGAGCTTGCATCGCTCGCTGGACGAGAACTGGGTCACTATCGCAAGAGACTTCCGGACATGCCGTCTACGGTCGAAGTGCGGGACGATGTGACCGGTCTAATAGTTGTCGACGGCAACTTGCTCATCGGTCGATCCGTTGCCGTTGACCAAGCCCGCAGTGAAGCAGCAGTACAACATGAGGTAGGAACGCACATTCTCACGTTTCTAAACGGTCTGCAGCAACCGTTCCAACTGCTCCATTCGGGGTCGGCTGGGTATGAGGATCTTCAGGAGGGGCTCGCCGTTTTTGCCGAGTTCATGGTCGGCGGGCTGACGGCTGGCCGCATCCACCAATTGGCGTGCCGAGTAATCGCGATCGATTGCGCGCGCCGGGGAGCCGACTTTATAGAGACGTTTGACGAATTGCGGGGAACGTACAACCTGGCGGATCGCACGGCTTTCATAATGACAATGCGCTTGTTCCGAGGGGGTGGCTTTGCAAAGGATGTTGTTTATCTGCGCGGTTTCATAGAATTGCTGGATCGAATCCGGGATGGCTTGAATATTCAATCTTTGTATCTCGGCAAAATCGGATGGAAGGACTTGCCGCTGATTGAGGAATTGAATTGGAGGAACATTACGCGTTCGCCCGCACTCTGGCCGCGGTTTCTACAAACCGACGCCGCCCGCCGTCGGCTAAATCAAATAAGGACGGGGAACGGTATTGACCAACTAATCGAAGGGTGATGATCGTGAAAATTGGGTTCGTCGTAAACGAAGTAAGCAGCGAACTGGCTGCATATACCACAACCCATCTGGCTCTCGCAGCACTCAAACGTGGGCACGACGTTTGCTACATCGAGATCGAAGACTTCAGCTACGGAACAGATCAGAAAGTCCACGCACTTGCGCGTGAGGTCAACTTGCAGAAGAACGAGTCGGACCGCGAACTCCTCCTTACACTGCAATCTCACGATCTGCATGAGGAACGAATTTGTGTCGATGATCTTGACATCTTGTTCCTGCGCAATGACCCGGCCCGAGACTTTGTTACAAGGCCATGGGCGCGGCTGGCCGGGATCAATTTCGGTCGTCTCGCATCGAGAAGAGGCGTGATTGTGTTGAATGACCCCGACGGTCTCAATCATGCGATCAATAAAATTTATACGGAGTACTTGCCAAACAGCGTTACGCCATTGTCCATCATCACAAGGGATCGGAGCGAAATCAAAGCCTTTGTTAAGGAACAAAACGGGCCCTGCATCCTCAAACCACTGATCGGTTCAGGGGGGCACAATGTCTTTCTGTTAAAGCCCGACGAGGCTCTCAACGTCAATCAAATGATCGATTCTGTTTTGACGGATGGATATGCGATTACACAAGAATATCTGCCCGCTGCCGATAAGGGGGATCTTCGCGTATTCATTCTGAACGGCGACATTCTCCATGTCGACGACAAACCCGCGATCATCAATCGCCGAAGGCCGCAGGATGACGTACGCGCCAATCTAACCGTGGGGGGCACTGCTCATCGCAGTGATCTGTCGGACAGCATTCAGACGGTCGTGGACGAGATTAGGCCCTTTATCTTGGAAGACGGTTTGTTCTTCGTAGGTGCTGATATCATTGGCGATAGGCTGATTGAGCTGAACGTCTTCAGTCCCGGAGGTCTTGTAGGCGCGAGCCGTCTCTGGGACGTGGATTTTCACAGCGAAGTCGTGGCCGCGCTGGAGCGGAAAGTGGCTCTTAAAAGCAAGTCGCCTCTTTCCAATCGGGAACTGGCAGCACTGGACGGCTAGTTGGCACTGATTACTGATCAAATGACGAATTAGTGTCACGGTTACGAGGCATCCGACAGAGCTTTGCCCCCTTGAGTCATAATCGCGCCCATGCCGATCAGATAGGCCAAAAACCAAAGTCCGCCTCCGACAAACGGAATGAAGCCGGCCAAAAGGAAGACGACGACGGCGATAAGTGACCAACCCAGCCTTGCCAGAGGACCCGGGGCGTGTTTATTTTTTGTGAGCAAGTTCCGTCCCCCCATCCCCAAAGAATAGACAACCGCCGCAAGAGCAATGGGGATTGAGGCCACATAGATAGCGCCGATCATCAGAGCCAAAGGGATTCCCAATATAGTGGCAAACAGTAGGCCGATCACGGCTGGCGCGGCAACGACGATCAGTACACCGATCCCAAGTGTCGTGAAGGGCTTTTCGTGGATCATCATACGGGCGTTGTTCATCAGTCCGGGCAGCGCCAGCGCAACAACGATAACCAAAATCGTGACACCGATAACAAACGCAATGGCAAAGGCGGCGGCAGCTGCGACGGCTCTGACGCCCCAACGCTCCGCATAGGCTTCGCCCGGTTCTAATTCGATAATCTCACCTTCGATGATGGCGCCGGGTTCGACAGTAAGCGTTTGGGTCCGATGTCGCAGATCACCTGAGATAACCGTTTTTGGTCCAAGAATAGCCGTTTCCGCGACAAGCTGAGCGTCGCCGCCGACCGTTCCGTTGACGGATAGGCGATTGGCTGTCGCTCGCAATTCGCCGCCCACGTTCGAATCCAAAACCAACGACCCCGCGGCAAGAACAGCCGATCCGGCGACAGACAGGCCGGATTGAACATTCACGTCTCCTCCGACGAGTAAGAGATCGTCGGTGATGTAGCCACTGATGAGCATCAAATCGCCACCAGCTGCGAAAAGGTCATGGAACTCAGAGTTTGTGACCACCACGTCCCCGCCGGTGACAAACATCGCATCTGCGACGGCGCCGTCTAAGATAACATCGCCGCCGATCGCAAATATGTCGTCCGTCGAGGTTGCGGTTACACTCAGATCGCCAGCGGCAAAAAAGGCCAAGTCCGTCAGCTCGCCGCTGGCCTTATGCTCGTCCGCCGACTCCGTTCGCACTTGAGCAAGTAAGCTGACGGTTGCGAAATAAATGATGGCAGTGACCAGAACCAATGAGAGCAGCCGGTTCAAACGATGCCAGTTTATGGAAGTCACACGCGTTTCTCCTTCGAACAGGTCCTGATTGCGGGATCTCAAAGTGGGGCGATGAAAGTCTCAAGGAAGTCGTTCAAGGTCTCAACTCACGTGAACCGCCGCAAAGTCCGTAAGCGGCAAACGAGAGCCCGTCCTCAATCTGGCCAGAGGCTTCTGATCTTTGGAGGCAAACAACTTTTCACATTATCGACTTCGCCTGCGGAAAGCTTTTCGTTCAACAAACCGAAAACCGCACCGACGATTTCTTTCGGATCGCGCTGCTCGCTCATGCGTTGAAAGGCTTTGGCCACATGGTCTGCGAAATCTTCCGCGGTCTTATCATCGCTGGGATTAGTGCTAGGCCGCCAGCCTTCAAAGTAGAACCCGCGGACCAGCATAGGGAGCTGGGCGGACAAGGCTACGGCAGTATTGACTGGCAATCGGTCACGGAGCGCATGAAGTGTCTCTCGCAGCGCTCTGTATGCATCTTCGCGATTCTCGTAGTGCAGCCGTTCCATTAGGTCTTTGAGCCAGACATTCGTTGTGTGCACCGTATCGTCAAATACTGTTAGTCCTAATGCGCTCATCGTTTCCTCCTATTGCTTGGCAATCCGATGTTTAGTTGGATATAGAGTCCGTAAGCGAATGACCTTTTTTTCTTTTGAACGCCGCAACCAGCCACGTTCCATCCCCAGCTCTCTGGGAATGTGTTTAGTGCTGAACAACACGCACGCCTTTGAGTCACTGCGTCATGTGTTTAGTTTCGCTTGGTATGATGCCAACTCTAAAGGCAGGCCCGGAACTTACAATTGATGCGAATCAAATGTATCAGCGTTCTAGAAGCGCTCGAAATCGAACTTGTCGAACGGGTTTCCAATCGAGCGCTGCCTTTCTTTCGATCGGTCACGAAACGGTAGCATCCGAAACAGATGTCGAGACGCGACTTTCCGCCCAACCCGATAATAAATCTCAGATTTCAAAATCTCGAGATCAATGTGTCGGCCGTACCATGCTTGCCTGGGGACCTTCGTCCCCGTCGGATTCAGAATACGTCACCGGATCACCTATACGGAGCTTGTCGAAGCCATCGTTCAGTACACTGTTCCGATGAAAATAAATCTCCCTGCCATCATGTGACCGCAGAAATCCGTAGTTCTTCTCGGCGAGCAAGGTTTCAACGATCCCCGTCGCTGGTTCAGCGTGGCGTTTTACGTCACCTCTGATCTTACGCGCCTGATCCTGAAGTTGGCGCCGGGCCGCTGCAAAAGCGTCTCGGATGGCGACGTATGTGTCTTCGTGAGCGTGATCCTTTGCCGGATTCCGATTGGCCAAGACTTCTCTTCCGTCCGGCAAGACGAGGTGCACATTTACGGCGTAGAGATCTCCATGGTGGTGTCTCTTTTGAGGTTTGCTCACCACCACACGGCATGATGTGATGTGGCCGAAAAACTTTTCGAGCTTGTCAATCTCCTTTTCGACTCTCGCGCGAATGGCATCGGATGGTCCCATCCCGTGAAATGCTATGTGCGGTTCTACTTGCATCGTTATCAGGTTGTCCGTTTGAGCTTCAAAAACACGAATGATCCGATTTTTTTGCGTTGTTCTGTTTGATAGGGATCAATCCGCAGCTGCTCCTTAAGAGCCCAAAAGGGACAGCAGAACGGCCGGCGATCAATTTTGCCTCCGTGCCTGGAACGCCAGTATGATCTACGAATCCGCGCGCATCTTGATTTGTGTCAAGGATCGCCAATCCGCTATCTGAATAAGAAAATACTAAGTGGAACTAGAAGAGAGAAAAAGGTCATGCGTACAGATCACGAGATCAAGGATGATATACTCGAAGAGCTGGACTGGGACCCACAGATAAAATCTTCAGACATTGGAGTCACGGTCAGGGAAGGCGTTGTCAGACTGTACGGGTCAGTTCAATCGTATACAGAGCGTGTGGCGGCTGATAAAGCAGCCAGACAAGTAAAGGGTGTCCGGGCGATTACAGACGAAATTGCCGTCAAGCATGAGTTAGAACCAACTGTTACAGACACAGACATTGCGGCCCGCATAGCGACGCTGTGGGAGTGGAATCAAGTTTTGAAAGACTTTGAGATTACGGCAGATGTGCACGAAGGGCATGTGACACTCTTCGGCGAAGTGCTCTGGAACTATCAAAGAGAAACCGCCTACGACCAGGTTGTTGGGATCGAAGGCGTCACAGGAGTGAACAATCAGATTCGCATCAAACCCCACGCGTCTGCGACCAATGTGAAAAGGAAAATCACAGCAGCCCTTCATCGAAGCGCGAATTTGGAAGCTTCCCGGATCAATATTGAAGTCGAAGGGGGGAAAGTAACACTCAAAGGCGACGTCAACGCACTATACGAACGGGATCTTATCGAGAAGGCCGCGTGGACGGCTCCTGGAGTAACCGAAGTGCATGACGAGATTCATATCTCGGCGAAATGACCTAAACGCGGATTTCGAAATAAGCTGACTGGAAGGGCTCGAAACGACACCCCATTAGATTCGACGAGCACACACTTTGGTATCTGAGCGAACGAAGAGTTTATCAATTGGAGTGGGATGAGCGGAAACCGGCAGATTGGTGAACAATATCGGCTCATGAAGCGTTCAGGACTTGATGACCTGATAAAGGTCTTGCGCGTGCTTGATTATAGAGTAATCGGTCCGACTGAAAGCAACGGCGTGATCGAATTTGCCGAATTAGGCGACGCGAGCGAACTTCCTTGGGGGCTGCGAGACGAGCAGAAGCCCGGTTCCTACTCAGTGTCAAAAGGCGGTGACCGCGCATTCGAATTTTCAAATGGACCTACCTCGCTGAAGCGATACTTTCACCCTACTGAACGTCACCTGTGGACGGTGGACGCGAGCGGCGGCCAACTGCAGTTTGAAGAAGCGCGGGTTCAAGTTCCAAAGTATGCGTTCTTGGGAATACGGCCGTGTGATCTTGCCTCTTTGGACATCTTAGATCAGGTATTCTTGAACGGCGTAGAGACCAATCGATACTATGAGTCGTGCCGGCAAAACTCTCTGTACGTTGCCGTAAACTGTTCGTCAGCAGGCGATCTGTGTTTCTGTGCGTCCATGGAAACTGGTCCGACCGCTCGCTCAGGTTTCGATATTTCACTGACTGAGCTTAGATCAAGCGACGCCTATCGCGTTCTGATAGAGATAGAGACCGACCGTGGGCGGAGTATCGTAAATCAAATTGATACATCCGAGGCGCATGAAAATGATCTATCGCTCGCACGAGAACAGTCGGACGGGGTCGCCCGGTCGATGGGCCGCACCCTTCATACCTGGGGCCTTCGCGAGCGACTTCAGGAAAACGCAGACGACCCCGCATGGGCTGATGTAGCAGAGCGATGCTTGACGTGCGGCAACTGCACCATGGTCTGCCCGACCTGCTTTTGCACGACTGTAGAAGATAGAGCGAGTTCGCACGACCAAAAGTATGAACGGTGGAACACATGGGACAGTTGCTTCAGTCTTGATTTCACCTTCGTTTCGGGAGGCGCGCTGCGCCAATCTTCCAAGTCAAGATATCGGCAATGGTTAACTCACAAGCTCAGCACCTGGGTCGATCAGTTTGGCGTATCGGGATGCGTGGGGTGTGGACGCTGTATCGCTTGGTGTCCCGTAGGAATTGACATAACAGAGGAAGCGGCCCGGATCGGTGAGCCGCAGGCACGCGCATGAGGACTCTCACGGACTTAATCGTTGAACAAGGGCTTCTGAAAGAACTTGATCCGTCAAAGATAGAGACAATTTCCGGATGCGGAAAAAATGCTGTCTTTGAAGCCGGCGCGTATATCCAGAAGGAGGGCGATCCGGCGGATCACTTCTATCTTGTGCGTGCAGGAAAGGCGTCCTTAGAGACATTTATTCCCGGTCGAGGCAATGTCATCTTCAAAACACTGTCCGAGGGCGACCTTGTGGGTGTATCATGGCTGGTCCCACCGTACCGGTCTAGTTTTGACGCGCGGGCGCTTGAGGAGTGCCGCGCGATCGAGTTTGATGCAAACTGCTTGCGGCAGCATTGCGAGGCAGACCACGACCTGGGGTATGCGCTCTTAATGAAATTTGTACCCGTCATTTTGGATCGAATGAGGTCGGCCAGACTGCAGATTCTTGACGTTTACGGACCCGATGGGGACGGATGATGAAAGACGACCGCGGCTTAATTTCCGCCATGGTACCGGCCGCGGCGCGAGTCCTTCGCCGACAAGTCGAGTACGATGAGGTGGTCACTTTAGAAGTAGAACGACCTGCTACGTTGACAAAAGAGTTTCTGCCTGGACAGTTTAACATGCTCTACGTTTTTGGCGTGGGCGAAATAGCGGTAAGCCACAGCGGCCATCCGTTCCATCAAGATCGTATTGTCCATACGATACGGGCGGTGGGTAAGGTGTCTCGAGCGCTGATCCTACTAAAACCAGGCGACTGGCTTGGAATTAGGGGGCCGTACGGAACACCTTGGCCTATCGATCATGCAAAGGGACAAAATCTGATCGTTGTCGCGGGCGGGCTCGGTCTCGCGCCATTGCGTCCGGTACTGTATGAGGTTTCGTCAGCCAAAGATGCTTATCGCTCTATGCGGTTGATTTATGGAACACGCGATCCGTCGTCCATTTTGTACCAAAGCCAATTTGAGGGTGGACCTTGGGCAGAGTTTGGCCAAGTAACCGTCGACAGCGCGAACCTAGACTGGCAAGGAAACGTCGGAGTAGTAACCGACCTGATCAGTGCCGATACGCTCGACACAGAAAACGCGGTTGCTCTCATTTGTGGTCCCGAAGTGATGATGCGGTTCTCTGCTAACGCACTCATAGATTTGGGCATGCGCGAAGATCGCATATACGTGTCTTTGGAGAGAAACATGAAATGTGCGGTTAAACAGTGCGGCAGGTGTCAATTCGGGCCATATTTTGTGTGCCGGGACGGACCTGTGGCGTCCTTTGGACAAGTGGACAAACTGCTCAAAATTGCGGAGCTCTAGTCGGCGCGATGGTCATGCCAAAAAAAATCGCAGTCTGGAAATTTGCGTCCTGTGATGGATGCCAACTGACTTTGATCGATTGCCTAGAAGAATTGATGGCTCTTGGGGATCGAATCCAAATTGCCGAGTTTCGGGAAGTGAGTCGTGCGAGCGTGGAAGGTCCCTTTGATCTATCGATCGTTGAAGGGTCAGTATCGGTCCCGGAGGATGTCCACCGTATACGACGCGTGAGGGAGAACTCACAATACCTTCTTACGATCGGCGCATGCGCGACTTCGGGAGGCATCCAGGCTCTGAGGAACATTCAAGCAGCCGATGAATTTGTTTCGGCGGTTTATGCGCATCCAGATTATATCGACACGCTCGCAACTTCAGATCCAATCGCTAGCCACGTCGCTGTCGATTTTGAACTCAGAGGCTGTCCCATCAACCGCTCTCAATTGCTCGAGGTGATAAACGCCTATCTGTTTGACCGAAAGCCCCAGATTGCGACCTATAGTGTATGCATGGAGTGCAAGCGACGCGGGACACCCTGCATTATGGTGTCGCGGCAGACCCCGTGTTTGGGCCCGGTTACGCAGGCAGGCTGCGGCGCCATCTGTCCCGCCTATGGCCGTGGATGTTATGGGTGTTTTGGGCCGATGGAAACGCCAAACATGCAAGCTCTGACCGCCCAGTTGGCCAGTCTCGGCGAAACCGAAGAGCAGATACGGCGTTCCCTTCGAACGTTTAACACAAACGCGCCCCCTTTTCATGAGGCAGCAGAATATGTCGACACGGACGATTAAAGTAGACTATCTGGCCAGAGTGGAGGGTGAAGGGTCTTTGTTGGTCGAAGTCAACAACAACAGAGTCGAAGATGTCCGTCTGAGCATTTTTGAACCTCCGCGCTATTTCGAGGCTCTGCTGAGGGGGCGCCACTTTTCCGAGGCGCCAGATATTACGGCAAGAATCTGCGGCATTTGTCCGGTTGCATACCAAATGAGCGCTGTCCATGCGATGGAACGCGCTGCCGAGGTTGAGGTTCCTAAGCCCGTCCGCGATCTGCGCCGGCTTCTCTATTGTGGGGAGTGGATCGCAAGCCATGCGCTTCATGTGTTCATGCTCCACGCGCCCGACTTTCTCGGGTACGATGATGCGGTCTCCATGGCGCGTGACCATTCGGACTTAGTGAGGAATGGATTGCGGCTAAAGAAGATTGGCAATCAGATTATGTCGGTTGTGGGGGGGCGTGACATTCATCCGATCAACGTCCGTGTGGGCGGCTTTTACGCAATGCCGGCTCTCAACGAATTGGAAGAGCTCACGGAAGAGTTGAAGTGGGCCTGCGATTGGGCTCATGAGTCAGTCCGTTGGGCAGCATCACTGACTTTTCCTGCTTTGGAAGTCCCATATACATTTGTGAGTTTAAGACACGATACGGAATATCCCATGAATTTCGGGCGTATTGCGTCCAATACGGGGCTTGATATTTCGGTCGATGCTTATGAAGCAGACTTTCGCGAGATGCACAAAGAGCATTCCACCGCATTGTATTCCGTTCTCAAAGACGCTGATCCTTATCTCACTGGGCCACTGGCACGCTTCAATTTGAATAGGGATTTACTCACGCCACGGGCCGCAGAAGCGGCGAAAGAAGTGGGATTGGGGGATCGGTGCTTAAATCCTTTCAAGAGCATCATCCTCCGGTGTTTAGAGATGCTGCTTGCCTGCGAAGAGGCCCTGCGATTGATCAAGGACTACACACCTGCCGAGCCGGCGTGGGTGGACGTTGATCCCAAAGACAGCGTCGCGATGGCCGCGACCGAAGCGCCCAGAGGGCTTCTTTACCATCGATACAATATCGACAAAGAGGGCTTAATTTCGGAGGCAAAAATCGTTCCGCCAACGTCTCAAAATCAAACAATCATGGAAGATGATCTCAGGCGGGTTGCGGAGAAGACACTGCATCTGACCGAAGACGAAATGCAGTGGCGTTGTGAACAGGCTATTCGCAACTACGATCCCTGCATCTCATGTGCAGCTCATTTCCTTGATTTGAAGGTGAGCAGAACATGAACAGACCTGACGTCTTGGTGATTGGTTTGGGAAACCCCTCGCGTGGCGACGACGGCGTAGGAAGAAAGGCGGCGCTCGAACTAAGAAGGACCCTGAACTCTGGTACGACCGTGCTGGATATGTTGGGCGAGGCGAGTGAATTGATTGACGCATGGAAGAATGCCGGGAAAGTCGTTCTGATCGACGCGTGCCAGGGATTGGGGAAACCGGGAGACGTCAGGCGGGTTGATTTGTTGTCTGAAGACATCAATGGGAATGGTCGTGAGATCTCGAGCCATGGCCTTGGCCTTCAAGAGGCAGTCAACATGGCTTTGGCACTTGGTGATGTTCCGCGGGAGCTGATCTTGGTTGGTATCGAAGCAGCCACGTTCGAACATGGAGATGGACTGTCAAACAAAGTGAAATCGGCGCTCCCCAAGGTCTTTGAGATGGTCGCGAAAGAGCTAGCGGAGTCAAAGAGCGTTCGGGAGTCCGAAAGTGCATGAAGCTGGTTTGATGAGGGACTTGATGGGCCAGGTATTGGACTTGGCTCGAAAGGAGAATGCCAAGAGCGTCGCGTCGGTAAGTCTGTGGCTTGGTGCACTAAGTCATATGTCCACAGATCACTTCCAAGATCACTATGCAGAAGTCTCGGCGGGAACATTAGCAGAAGGAGCAAAACTGAATATCGAAGTGTCTAGTGATGTATCAGACCCAAACGCACAATCGATAATCTTGCGTTCCATCGAAGTGAGCGATTAAACGATGACACTTTCTACGCCTGGATACCAAACGTGTGACCAACCAGGTGCGGATCGCGAAGAACGTTGGCTGATCCGTGTGGCAGGGATTGTCCAGGGTGTTGGGTTCAGGCCATTTGTCTACAGATTGGCCCGACAACTCGATCTGACAGGATACGTTTGCAATACGGGAGGTGGCGTTGAGATCGATGTTGACGGGCCGCAGTCCAGACTTTTCGAGTTCAAGAATCGTCTCGGAGATGAGGCGCCGCCTCTTGCTGCGATACGGTCAATGGAAGCCCAACGGCTACCAGAACAGAAACGAAAAACGTTTGTTGTCGAACACAGTGATGCGGGAAACGACGCCGGGGTCGAAGTTCCATCTGACATTGCAACGTGTCCAGCGTGCTTAGAGGACATTTGGGACCCCAACAACCGAAGATACCTTTATCCGTTTACAAACTGCACGAATTGTGGACCGAGATACACCATCGTGCGAGATGTCCCTTACGATCGCCATAACACCACGATGGCGGATTTTCCTATGTGTTCCGGATGCCAGCAGGAATATGAGGATCCACTCAACCGACGTTTTCACGCGGAACCGATCGCATGTCCGACTTGCGGTCCAACGGTCACCCTATGCGACCCTGCAGGCCGCGAGCTGGGATCTGAATTCGTCGCCTTGAGCATTGCGGCTCAGAAGATCACGGCGGGAAAGATCATCGCAGTGAAGGGTTTAGGCGGCTTTCATATTGTCTGCGATGCGCGGAGCAACGAAGCCGTAGCAGAACTGCGCCGACGAAAGTCTCGTCCACAGAAACCGTTCGCGGTCATGTTCCCATCGCTTGCTGACGTGCAGCGCCACTGTGTCGTGTCAGCCTACGAGACGGCGCTGTTACAATCCAAAGAAGCGCCCATCGTTCTGGTTCGGAAATGTGATACGATAGCAGATGACCACGAGCTAGCCGCAGCGATTGGTCCGGACAATGCGAATAATGGAGCATTCCTTCCTTATACCCCACTTCATCACATTTTGCTTCGTTTGGTCGGGCGCCCCGTTGTAGCAACCAGCGCGAACGTTGCCGACGAACCAATTGTTACGAAGAACGACGAGGCGCTTCAAAAGCTGGGGCACATCGCCGACTTCTTTCTTTTCCACAATCGCCAGATTGAACATCCGCTGGAAGACACAGTCATTCGTTTGATCGCGGGCCAGCCGACCGTTTTGAGACTTGGGCGCGGCTATGCACCAACCGTTTTGCCCAAAGACTCCGGAGGCCCAGCAGTCCTCGCCGTGGGCGGGCATCTTAAGAACACGATCGCCGCCTCTGCGAACGGGAAAATCAGGGTAGGGGCCCATCAAGGCGATCTCAGCACCGTGGCGGCTAGACGCGCCTATGACCGATCGGTCGAAGACATGGTGCAGCGGGCACGGACCAATTTTCAGGTGGTAGTGAGAGATACGCATCCGGATTATTACTCTTCCCTGAAAGCGGATCAGCTCGGATGTGACGTCATCCAAGCCCCTCATCACCTCGCACATGTGCTTTCTTGCATGACCGAGAATGAGACGCCGATGCCAGCGATCGGCGTTGCCTGGGATGGCGGCGGTTACGGTCTCGATGGGACGGTTTGGGGTGGAGAGTTCTTTGAGATCTGCTCTGATGGCTGGAAACGTGTTGGAAGGCTAAGATCTTTTTGCTTGCCCGGCGGCGAAACGTCTGTTCGAGAGCCGAGACGGAGCGCTCTCGGGTTGTTGCACGAACTAGACATGACCGATCGAGAGTGCTTGAGTTTTCTAAGGCCGTCGGGTTTGCAAGTCAAAGAGATCCGACTCCTCCGTCAGATGATACGTCAGCAGATCAACAGTCCGCAAACCTCAAGCGCCGGGCGTATGTTCGACGCCGTGGCGTGTCTCCTGAACCTTTGCCATGTCTCTACGTTCGAGGGCGAGGCGGCAACACGATTGGAGACCAGTGCCGAAAAAGCAGACAGCGGAGAGCGATACGAATTCGTCTGGCGTTTCGAAGAAGATCTTAGCGAACTTGATTGGGCAGACCCTGTGATGGCGCTTCTGGCCGATCTCACGCGCGATCTGTCACCGGGCATCATTGCACGGAAGTTCCACAACGGGCTCGCGATGGCGATCACGGAACTGGCGAAACATCGCAGCGAACGCAGAGTTGTTTTATCAGGCGGGTGCTTTCAAAATAGCGTACTGACACAAACGACAGTGGATCTGTTACGTCGGGCAGGGCACCAGCCGATATGGCATCATTTGGTCCCACCCAACGATGGGGGGCTGGCTCTAGGGCAAATTGCATACGCCCTTCTGTCCAAGCGGGGCTGGTGCCAAAAGGAGGTCTAAATGTGTCTTGCCTTTCCGGGTGAAGTAGTTGCTAAGGCTGAACCTGTAGATGGACTTCCTATGGGTATTGTGGCGTTTGGGGGTGTGCGGAAGGAAGTATGTCTAGCCTGCACGCCCGATGCGAATATTGGTGACTACGTACTTGTGCACGCAGGGTTCGCGATTTCCACAATTTGTCCCCTAGAGGCACTTCGCTGCTTGGAGACGCTCTCCGAATTGGAAATCCAAAGTGAGAGTGGCGCACAATGAAGTATGTCGACGAATTCAGAACGCCTGAGACTGTCCAGCTGCTTGCACAGAAAATAAAGACGGCCGCAACTCGGGAGTGGTCGATTATGGAGGTATGTGGCGGTCAAACACATACGATCATGAAGTACGGCTTGGGCCAGCTCTTGCCCCCGTCGATCACCTTGCTGCATGGGCCCGGCTGCCCCGTTTGCGTGACGGATGAGCAAAGGATCGATAAGGCGATCGCGCTCGCCGCCCAGCCCGGCGTAATACTCTGCACGTTCGGCGATATGATCCGCGTGCCGGGTTCGCAATCCAGTTTGATGGAGGCCAAGGCAAGAGGCGGGGATGTCCGTATTGTCTACTCACCGCTCGATGCGCTGGCGTTAGCGGAACGGGAGCCCGGCCGGGAGATCGTTTTCTTTGCGGTGGGCTTTGAGACCACGGCGCCGACCACGGCGGCGGCGGCCCGTGAGGCAAAGCGCCGAGGCATTTGCAATTTCTCTCTCTTAGTTTCTCACGTGTTGGTCCCGCCGGCGCTTGAAGCGATTCTGATGTCGTCGGACAATCAAGTGGATGGTTTTCTAGCGGCGGGGCACGTTTGTACTGTCATGGGGCTAACGGCGTATGAGCCCATTTCGGCCAAATATGAAGTGCCGATTATTGCGACGGGGTTTGAGCCCGTAGACATATTGCAGGGCATCTTGATGTGCATTCAACAGCTCGAACAAGGGCTGGCAAAAGTTGAAAATCAGTATACGCGGGCGGTGACCGCGCACGGCAACACAGCGGCTCAGCGTCTTGTCTCGGAGGTTTTCCAGGCTGATGACCAAAGATGGCGCGGCCTAGGATGCCTACCGCAAAGCGGACTGCGCTTGAAGGACAAGTATAGAGAACATGACGCGGACGCTCGTTTTGATCAATCGGCGGGGTCGGCAGGTCATTCCATTTCGCCTCACAAATGCCTGGCGGGCGACGTATTGAGAGGGGCGATCCGGCCTTCGGACTGCCCTTACTTCAAAGGTGAGTGCACGCCCGACCACCCGTTGGGTGCACCCATGGTGTCCTCAGAAGGTGCGTGTGCAGCCTATTACAGCTATCAATAGGGAAGTGCCAAGTGTCGGATACACCTAGTTTTACGCCTTCCTGCCCGATACCAAATTCCAGAAATGAACTGATCACGCTCGCGCACGGAGGCGGAGGCTCCAAAACACAGTCTCTCTTAGACAACGTATTCCGTCCGCTATTCAGCAACGATTATCTGAATCAGAGCCATGACGGCGCGGTTGTTCCAACACGGAACCAAAGCGCCTTTACAACAGACAGCTATGTCGTCGAACCCCTGTTCTTTCCTGGCGGCGATATAGGATCATTATCCGTCAACGGAACGGTAAACGACTTGGCAATGTGCGGGGCACAACCTCTCTATCTGAGCGCTTCGTTTATCATCCAGGAAGGACTTCCCCTAAACGACCTTATCCGTATTGCGCAGTCCATGGCTAATGCAGCGGCGGCGGCTCGGGTCAAGATCGTCACCGGCGATACCAAGGTCATTGAACAACATGGCGGGGCAGGACTAATGATCAATACAGCTGGGGTTGGGTCTGTGGAGGTCGAAACGGAGCTGACTCCTCGATCTGTTGAAGCCGGTGACGTTATACTCCTGAGCGGAGACGTCGGGCGCCACGGAATTGCGGTTATGGCAAAACGCGAAGGGCTCGATTTCCAAACCGATCTGGAAAGTGATTGCGCGGGTGTCGCGAAAGAAACGCTTGAATTGATCAGGAACGGCATCGATCTCCATTGTCTGAGAGATCCGACCCGGGGCGGATTGGCATCGATATTGGTCGAGATCGCCCGAGATGGAGGCTTTGACATCCAAATGGATGAAATGTCCGTTCCCGTTCATGATGCCGTGCGAGGCGCGGCGGAGATACTTGGGCTAGATCCCCTGTACATTCCGTGCGAGGGGCGCTTTGTTGCGTTCTTGCCTGAAGCACAAGCAAGCCGCGCGGTTCGCCTTCTGAATGCGATCTATGGCTCTCCCCGGGCGAAGATCATCGGAAGCGTGAAAGAGGGAACGGGAATTGTGAGCCTTCAAACTCAGATAGGCAGCGTGCGTGCGCTCGACCTTTTGAGCGGGGAACAATTGCCCCGGATTTGCTAGCCCGCTTCGGTCTCAGTTGAGATGGATCAAGGTCCATCCGAGCGACATCCTGAAGATCTGATGTGAGCGCGGTTCGCTCCATTTGGAAGAGGTAGCATCAATGGTGACCGTCCAAGACATTCCGTTTGTGCAATTTCTTGATAGGACCGGATCACCTGTTGGCAGCTTACCCTCGTTCGCGAAGGATTCGAGGAACCTGATCCCGTTCTACAAAGCTATGGTCCGTACGCGGGTGTTCGATGAAAAAGTCGTGGCTCTCCAACGCACGGGCCGGATGGGTACGTATGCCTCTTCGCTGGGACAAGAAGCCGTATCGATTGGAATTGCGAGCGCCATGGCGGAAGAGGACGTCTTTCTTCCTTCGTTCCGCGAACAAGGCGGACAATTGTGGCGCGGCGTATCCATGGTGGAGATTCTCCAATTCTGGGGAGGCGATGAACGCGGCAGTGACTTCAAAGGTCCCGCCAAAGACTTTCCCGTCTGTATACCGGTCGCAAGTCAATTTCCGCATGCGGCAGGTGTGGGACTGGCCATGAGACTGCGAAGTGAACACAGAGTCGCCGTTGTGGTTGGCGGGGACGGTTCGACGTCCAAGGGTGATTTCTACGAGGCGCTGAACGTCTCTGCTCTATGGTCCTTGCCCGTCGTTTTTGTCGTTACAAACAACCAATGGGCCATCTCGGTTCCCCGCAACGAGCAAACGGCGGCGGATACCCTGGCGCACAAAGCTATTTCTGCGGGTATGCCGGGCGAACAGGTAGACGGCAATGACGTGATCGCCGTACACGAATGTGTTGGGCGTGCGCGTAAGCGGGCTTTGGGCGGTGAAGGTCCAACCTTGATCGAGGCCGTTACCTACCGGCTCAGTGATCATACCACAGCAGACGATGCAAGCCGGTACCGCGAAGATACCGAGGTCACAGAGAATTGGAAGCATGAGCCAAATGAGCGCCTGCGGACATACTTGGCAGCAACTGGCGTCTGGACGAAAGAAGATGAAGAACAGTTGTTAAAAGACTGCCGGACCGCTGTGGACGATGCGGCGCAAACCTATCTTGCTCTGGAACCAGAATTGCCCCGGGCCATGTTCGATTATCTGTTTGAGCGGAGACCGGCCGAATTAGATGAACAGTATACGAATATAGTGAGTGCAAGGAGCGCGGAACATGCCTGAGCTCACTTTGGTGGAAGCCGTTCGTCAAGCCCTTGAATACGCGATGTTGGAAGATGATAACGTCATCGTCTTCGGCGAAGACGTCGGGATTAACGGCGGAGTCTTTCGCGCGACAGACGGACTTGTACAACGTTTCGGTTCTTCGCGCGTTCGCGATACGCCGTTGTCCGAAACACTGATAGCGGGAATGGCTGTTGGTGCGGCCGTAGAAGGGATGCGGCCGGTGGCGGAGATCCAATTTATGGGATTCCTATACCCGGCGATCGACCAATTGGTAAACCATGCTTCCCGGATGCGCACGCGGACACGAGGGAGGCTAACGTGTCCGATGGTGCTTAGAGTGCCGTTTGGCGGGGGCATCCATGCACCGGAACATCACTCCGAAAGTGCCGAAGCGATGCTTACGCACATTCCCGGACTTCGAGTGGTCATCCCGTCGTCACCCGCCCGCGCTTATGGTTTGCTGTTGGCCGCGATCAGGAGCCCGGATCCGGTGGTGTTTTTGGAGCCGAAGCGCCTCTACCGGATAGAGCGCGAACCCGTTGACAGTGGAGGAGAAGCGCTCCCCCTGGACACAGCTTTCCGGTTGAACGAGGGCGATCATGTGTCGATCATATCTTGGGGCGCGATGATCCACGAATGTAGTCAAGCGGTGAGTCTATTATCTGAGCAAGGAGTATCTGTTGATCTGATTGACCTCGCGACTCTTAGCCCGTTGGATGAAGAAACCGTGCTAGAATCCGTTCGCAAGACGGGGAGGTGCCTGATCGTTCATGAGGCTGCGCGCACGGCTGGATTCGGCGCGGAGATTGCGGCCCGGGTGGCAGAGAAGGAGCTTCTGAGCCTGCTTGCGCCCATTCGCCGTGTGACCGGGTACGACACGGTCATGCCGCTACCGAAGCTTGAACACCAATTCATGCCGACGACGGAGAAAATCGTCCAGGCGGCTCTTGAAAGTATGGAGTATGCATGAGCACCTTCAGCTTGCCAGATTTGGGCGAGGGCCTCATTGAAGCGGAAATCGTTGCATGGCACGTCTCGGTGGGGGACCGAGTGGTTGCGGATCAGCCATTAGTTTCCGTGGAAACCGACAAAGCCGTCGTTGAGATTCCGGCGCCGCATTCGGGTGTTGTGGTAGCGACCCACGGGAATCCCGGCGACATCGTTCATGTGGGGGAGCCTTTGGCAGAAATACAGCCACGCGGCGCGAAACATGAGTATGCGGATACCGGTGCCGTAGTTGGGCGACTTGAGACAAGCCACGAGAAAACCGCCAAGACAAAGTCAGAACCTCCTATAGCGCAGCCCATGCGAAAAGCGTCCCGAGTACTGGCTGTTCCTGCTGCCCGGGCTTTGGCAGGGAAGCTTGCCGTTGATCTGACCAAAGTTGAGGGCTCCGGACCCAAAGGCTCGATCACCGTTGAGGATATTCGGCGCACGCACGAATCTCAACTGCCCGAGGGATTTGAGAGAATGCATGGTGCCCGCCGAGCGATGGCACAGCGAATGGCGGATGCCGGCCGTCAAGTTGTGCCGGCAACCGTAACGCTCGAGTCTGACGTCACGCACTGGTGGACGCCCGACGCTGACGTTCTGGTCCGCCTCCTGCGTGCTCTCGGTTCCGCATGCAAGAGCGAACCCTCCCTAAATGCATCATTTGACGGCGGACGGTTAGCTCGGCGTTTGAACGAACATGTCGATGTCGGCGTGGCGGTTGATCTTCCCGACGCATTGTTGGTCCCAGTCATTCGCGGCGTCGAAATGAAATCGGAGCAGGCTCTGCACGCGGAACTGAATGAGCTTGTCCAGCGGGCGCGCTTGCGCTCGCTTCGGAAGGACGAAATGTCGGGAGCGACCATCACTTTGTCGAATTTCGGCGCCATCGGAGGAATATTCGCTTCATTGGTCGTGACCCCTCCCCAAGTTGCGATCGTCGGAGTGGGACGGGTCCAAGAAAGGGCTAAGTGTCAAGATGGCGGCTATCAAACCCGCAGGGTATTACCCCTGTCATTGAGTTTCGATCACCGCGCGGTGACGGGAGGCGAGGCGGCGCGTTTTCTATCAACCGTCGCCCAAGACCTGAGTTTGGCGGATTAGTGGATGATTTCCTTGAGGGAGAAGAGGATGGATAGTTTTCAGTTCTGTGATGATCTCGGTCCGGAGAAAATCGTCACCTTATATGATCCGGCGACCAATATGCGTGCGATTGTTGTCGTTGACAACGTGGCCTGCGGGCCCTCAATTGGAGGTACACGAATGGCTCCTGACGTCGGTGTGGAGGAGTGTTTCCGCTTGGCGCGCGCAATGACGCTGAAGAATGCAGCAGCTGGTCTCCCTCACGGTGGTGGAAAGTCGGTGATCTTCGCGGATCCCGCCATGCCTCTGCCCGAGAAAGAAAAAATCGTCCGATCGTTTGCTCGCGCCGTCGAGCAAATCACTGACTACATCGTTGGGCCCGACATGGGCACGAATGAATTGGCGATGGCCTGGGTGCAAGACGAAATCGGACGAGCCGTCGGCCTGCCGCCGGAAATTGGCGGCATTCCGCTTGACGAAATCGGTGCGACAGGGTGGGGTGTCGCCGCGGCGGCCCGTGTTGCTAAGGACTTTTGCGATCTAGAACTAACGGGCGCTCGCGTTGCCGTTCAGGGATATGGCGCTGTAGGAAGGCATGCCGCCCGTTTTCTCGCGAACGAAGGGGCCATACTTGTCGCTGCTTCAGACTCAAAAGGCACCGTCATCGACTCCGACGGGTTGAACATAGACGCTCTGGAAGCTGCAAAATCTTCAGGCGGCTCCGTGTTAGACGCGGAAGTCGGCGAGAAACGCGAACAAGACGCCATAATCAGTGTTCCATGCGACATTTGGATTCCGGCTGCGCGCCCCGACGTCATTACCATGGACAATGTTGACGAACTCAAGACAAGGCTCATATTACAAGGTGCGAACATCCCTATCACTCTCGATGCGGAGAAGTACTTGCACGAAAAGAGTGTCGTGTCGGTGCCGGATTTTATCGCCAATGCGGGAGGTGTGATTTGCGCTGCTGTGGAATATGCGGGCGGCAGTCAAACACAAGCCCTAGATCTCATCGAAGAGAAAGTTTCAACAAACACGAAAGCAGTCTTGCGCTCGTCCCAAACCACAGGGAGTTTACCGCGTGAAGCTGCAAATCAGATCGCGCTCGAACGGGTCCACAAGGCGATGTCTTATCGTTGGTCGTTCCATTGACCGGGCCGTCATGCGCAATCAATCACGAATCTGAAGTCGGCGAAGAATATAAAAGTTGTCTTCAATCGCTTGGCGCTGTGCCTTATAGACTGAAACACTATCGTGTTCACCCTCATACATACGGACAAAGTGACGGCACCGCTCATCTGCGGATACGCCATAAATCGGTGCGACATTGCTTCGGAACTCATCAACGGAAAGTGCCTTGTTTAGCGTCACACCATCCGTTGGCAAATTATCGTAATCAAGATTCGAATGGTCTAGAAATCCCTTTTCGAGAAAAATCCCATCGCGTGAAATCATTGCGTTGAAGAGATAATCCGGTTGATCTGTTTCGGTCCGATACCAGCAAGGAGGATCATCAAGGCCCGCCCTTGTGTACTCTTGCCGAGCAGCGTCGATCGCGTCCTCCATTGTTTTGTTCTGAGCACGCAAATCGGAGTTTTCAGTGGCGAGTGACGCAGTCTTTTCGTTCAGCCGTTCAATCTCACCTGCCTGTTCACGCGCAAGGTCCTCGAATTTGGCGAGTGCGTCTTCCAGTTCGTTTGTCCGGTCCGCTGCCACCGGTTCGGAGTCCTCCGCATCCGGAGCCACCGCCGTCGACTGATAGCCGTAGTAAGACGCGATTGCAAAGAGCGCCAAAGCGGCTAAACCAGTCGTTATATCGTTCAACAGGCCGCTAGATTTGTGCCTCGCGGAGTGCCGTTCGTTTGCCGAAAAGCGCATGTGTGGCGTTATCTTCTGAGCTTGCCGTTCGCCGATTATACGGTTCCGGTGGTCCAACCAATACAAGTGGACCGCCGTGGGTTGGCCAGGTTTTTCAGGATTGTAGGCAAAGTCGACAATATGGGGGTGAAGCCTCGAATGTGCATTGAGGCGCTTTCCGTGTGGATCTTGATACGAATTCTGGATGACAAGCCGGCGATCCAAGGCCGACGGTAAGCGATGATGGTGCGGTCTAGGGGCCAACGCGTGAGCGAGCAGCCATCGCGCGCGCTTCATTTCGGAGACATCAATTTCTGTCTCTTGTTCTGTTGACGGTCCGCCCACCCACAATTGGAGATCCCGATTGGAAAGGTCTCGGAAGGAACGGTTTGAATCTACTAAGCAGCTGTGCAAATTCTCGGTCACACCAAACATTCGGCGCACACGCCCTCCAAACCACGGGGGACGGCCGATCGCGTCAAAGAAGCCACGGTCTATACCCAATTCGCGTACAGCGTGGCGGGCCGAATGCAAGGACTCAAACGGCCCGAGCCAGTTGATCTGTAACTCGCTGAAACTCTTTTGAGTCCCGGCGCCGCCGGCCACCGGGAATCGTTCCCCGACGCGATACCGGAGCTTACGATTCTTAGATGGTGTTGAATGTAACACTTCCTATTCCTTCGGCCTGCAGATGTTGGTGTTCGACGCGAAAATGGCTGAGCGAAGGTGCAGTTTGGGCGAAGCCAATTCAAAATATCGCGGGTACGCTCAAAACGCGCCTTGATGGGAATCAAGTCTCGCCGTGGAAAGGCGATCCATTCGCACAAGGTGCGCCATTTGATCTTCATCAACGCGGGCCGTGCCGTGGCATCTATCATCCTTCGAGACGCAGGGGCAATCCACGAGGAAAGGATCGTGAGAGCGAAACTTTTGAGCCCATATGCCAAAAAACTCACTTGCTCTTGACCCAGACCATGATGGTCGCGTCCGCGCGGAAAGTGAAGTCGCCAACCCTGAGAGTGTCTTGGCGGAAGATCAAATTGCCCAAGAAGTTCTTGACTTGGTTACGGAATTGAGTTTGGAGCTGCATCCGCATCGGTTGGGACGCTTTCAGCCGTCTCTGATCCAAGACTTGGACGAAGATCTTGGACTAGATAGTCTTGGAAGGGCGGAATTGATGGTTCGCCTGGAAACAGCATTCAATGTTGATCTGCCTGATGAGCTTCTCACGCAGGCACGCACGCCCGAAGACCTTATCGAAAACATCGTCCGAGCCAAACCTCGGCAACGACAAGACCTGAGGACGGAAAAGATCCGTCCCCTGTCCGATGAAATAGAGGCAACGCCCGCGCAGATTTCGGATTTAGTCAGCTTGCTGGAGTGGCACGCGGAGCGTCACGGAGATCGTGAACATATTCTCTTGTCTGACGGGGAAGCCGATGGCCCCTCCATCACCTATGGTGAACTCCGAAACCGTTCTAGAAAGATGGCCCACGTTCTGCGCGAGAAGGGATTGCAGCCTGGCGACAACATCGCTCTCATGCTTCCCACCTGCGCAGAGTTCTTTCCTGTCTTCATGGGAATAGTCTATGCCGGCGGAACTCCGGTGCCGATATATCCGCCACATCGCGCCTCTCTCCTGGAAGAGCATATCAGGCGCCAATCAAGGGTCTTATCAAATGCAGAGGCGGTCATGCTCGTTACCTCGGATGAGGTGAGCGGCCCCGCCCAAGTGCTCAAGTCAATGGTGCCCACCATCAAAGTGGTTTACTCAGCCCAAGAATTGGTGGCCGAAGAGCATGCAAACGAGTGGCCTTTGCCGCCCGCAATGCCGGGAGATATGGCGCTATTACAATACACGTCCGGAAGCACCGGAGATCCCAAAGGTGTTATACTAACGCATACGAACATATTGGCCAATATCCGCGCTATGGGCGAAGCAATGCGGGCAAGTCCGCAAGACCGGCTCGTCACTTGGCTACCGCTTTACCATGATATGGGCTTGATTGGCACGTGGCTGACATGCCTGTACTTTGCGGCGCCGGTTGTCATTATGAGTCCCCTGAATTTCTTGGCACGGCCGGAACGCTGGCTTTGGACTATTCACCGCACCAGTGCCACGATTTCCGTCGGCCCCAACTTCGCCTTCGAACAGTGTCTCGCGAAAATCCCCGACGAACGACTCCAAGGACTGGACCTCACTTCATTGAGAGTCTTGGTCGATGGATCAGAGCCGGTACCGGCCCGAACGATTAGAGAGTTCAACAAGAAATTTGCACCCTATGGTCTAAGGGAAGAAGCGATTCACCCCGGCTACGGTTTGGCGGAATGCGCGGTCGGTCTAACACTGCCGCCCCCCGACCGCCCTGCAAGAATTGACCGGGTGAAGAAATCGCACTTTTCCTCCACCGGCTATGCAGCGGCTGCGACAGATCAGAACAAAGACGTAATAGAGTTGGTCTCCTGCGGGGTGCCGTTGATTGGGCACGAGGTCCGCGTCCTCGACGCGTCAGGACATGAAGCCGGTGAACGACAAGAAGGTCGTCTGCAGTTCCGGGGACCCTCTGCAACGCCGGGTTACTTTCGAGACGATGAAAAGACGCGCGCCTTGTTCGACGGGGACTGGCTTGAAACCGGCGATCTAGCCTACATCTCCGAGGGCGACGTGTTCATCACGGGGCGGACGAAAGACATCATTTTCCGAGCCGGCCGAAACATACATCCGGCCGAGGTGGAAAGCGCGGTTGCGGCCTTAGGAGAAGTGGGACCCGCTGGAGCCGTCTTATTTGGTGTAGGCGACGAGTCAAAAGGAACCGAACGATTAGTCCTTTTGATTGAGACCTTGGTCTCGGATGAGGAGGCCAAGAATTCTCTCATCGCTAGTGCGGACCAACTCACAGATGACTTACTCGGTCTGCCCCCCGATGAAATCGTTCTGGTTCCGCCACACACCATTCCCCGCACGTCGAGTGGAAAGATCCGTCGCTTAGCGTTGGCTCAACAATATGAACGCGGCGGTCTGGGCCGCAAAAGGCGTACTGTGCGCTGGCAGGTCGCCAGTTTGACTCTATCATCCTTGCTTGCGAACGTACGTGGGCAAGTCCAAGCATTCACCGAAAGAGCGTATGCTGTCTATTGGTGGACGGCGATGTTTGCGCTGATACTTCTCTGTGCGCCCATCGCGATGGCATTGCCAAAATCAAGTTGGAGATGGGCATTTCTTCAGCGTACTGCCCGGTTGGGCTTAGGCGTACTTGGCCATTCGTTGACAACACAGATCGAGCATCAACCACCGCGACGCGACGTCGTATTTGTTGCCAATCACGCGAGCTATCTCGATCACGTGGCGTTGGCGGCAATCCTTCGGGGGAAGCTATCATTTGCAGCGCATAAAGAGCTCGAGTCGCGGCCACTTCAGTTCGCCTTATTAAAGCGGCTCGATACCTTGTTTGTCGCACGATTTGAGGCTGCGGCTGGAGTTGAAGATACCAAGAGGGCACTTGGCCTAAGCAACGCGGGACACGCTCTGGTCTTTTATCCGGAAGCCACGGCAACGCGCATGCCGGGACTATTAGACTTCCGAATGGGCGCCTTCATGGTGGCGGCGAAGGCGGGAATTCCGATCGTTCCAATAGCTATTCAGGGAACCCGGTCCATCTTGAGGCACGATTATAAGTGGTTCCCAAAAAAGGGTGCAATCACTGTACGCGTTGGATCGTCCATCCATCCTGAGGGAAATGACTTCCAAGCCGCGCTCAAACTAAAACAATCCGCGCGTGAATTCATTTTGGAGCATTGCGGGGAGCCGGATCTAGCCGCTGAAAAGCCGCGATATTGAGATGTCGAAACCGAAAGCGGTAGTTCCGACCCGAGGCGAAGAACCCGAATTTGAGGACGCAGACTCTGTTTTGGTTCCGCCCGACATTGCCCGTTGGAACACGTCCCACAAAACAAGCGTTGGGTCTTGGTGTTTGTACGATTGGGCCAACACCTCTTTCGGCACACTGATTACGACGTTCATATTTGCCCCCTATTTTGTGACGCAAGTGGCTGAAAGCCGAACCGAAGGGACCGTTGTATGGGGTCATACCGCAAGTGTAGTTGCGCTCACGGTCGCGTTGACGAGCCCGGTGCTGGGCGCCGTCGCTGACAAGATCGGTCATCGAAAACGATGGCTGATGGCTTTCACAGCTCTGTGCGCTCTATTTGCGTGCGCGCTTTACCTGGTGCAGCCCGATTCCAGTTTCTTGTACTATGCGCTCTTTATGTTTGCCTGCGGTGCAATCGCTTCGGATCTTTCGCTTGTGTTCTACAATTCGATGCTACCCGATTTGGTGCCCCACCAAATACTCGGTCGCGTCTCCGGCTGGGGATGGAGTTTGGGGTATTTCGGCGGTATCTTTTGTCTCTTGCTGGCATTTGCACTGTTCGCAGATGAAAACGCGCCATTGCAGGTCCTGGACACAGGAGAATTTGAACCCATTCGTGCAACGACCATCCTCGCGGCAGCCTGGTATGTTGCATTTGCTCTCCCTTTGTTTTTCTTCACTCCCGAAAAGAAAACTGCCCCAGTGGCCGTGGGACAGGCTGTCATTGCGGGATTGAAAACGCTCGGAGATACATTTCGGCGATTTCGGGACTACGCACAGATTGTCCGGTTTTTGCTCGCGTTTTTGTTCTATTCGAACGGCTTTGCGACGTTGTACGCGTTTGGGGGTATTTATGCGGCCGGCACATTCGAGATGGATGCAGATGAATTAATACTGTTTGGTGTGCTACTCAACATCGCCGCGGGTCTGGGAGCGTTCGGTTTCGGCTGGATCGACGATCGTATAGGCTCTAAGAGAACAATCCTCATGGCCTTGTCCGGTCTTATCATCTTCGGATTAGTTTTGGTGCTGATTGAATCACAAGCGGCGCTTTGGTTCCTGGGGTTTGCCGTTGGTTTCTTTCTTGGTCCCGCTCAAGCAGCGAGCCGGACTTTTATGGCGCGATTGGCGCCGCCCGACATGAGAACTGAAATGTTTGGTCTCTTTGCAATGTCCGGCAAAGCGACGGCGTTTCTTGGGCCTCTGGTGCTCGCATCCGTGACCCAAGCGCTGGACAGCCAGCGGGCCGGAATGGCGACGATCATCGTCTTCTTTGCTTTGGGGGCGTTCTTCTTACTGCCTATTCAGGAACTTAGCGATGCGCCAGATGATCTGCATCAATGACGTTTGATCTGCCCGTTTGCCACTTCTTGAATAATGACTAACCCAGTTGGGAGAGCTTTTTCGATGGCTGGATGACAATAATAATCGGCATATGGAGGAAATGAACATGGTAAAGCGAGCTGTCGGAAGAGCTGCCCGCCGTCTAAAGGGTGATCACCCGCGCCGCGAGTCAAATCCGGCGCGGTTCGGGGTTTACGTATTTTGCGATACGCTATTGATCGCCGCGGTTCTTGCCCTATTGGCTGGTCTGGTGATGTCGATCATGGCGCTTCTACAAATCCTGGGTTGGAGTTACCTCGGCATTGGTGTTGGGTTGGCGATCTTATCCGCGGTCTTTCTCCTCATATGGGAAAGGGTGTTTTGGGAACCGTTTGCCCATAATCTTTCAGATCTAACCTGATCACTCAGTCTGCAGCGTGGTCGGCCTCGCTACAATTGGGATCAAGGGAATCATAGTCGATACCGGACGCTAGGTGCTGAGCAGCGCTTATTCTTTGTACGGCGCCTTCGTATATATTCAGGTTAACGGAAGTCAGCCTTGCTAGGCCCAGAAGTTGTGCTTTTGCGGCGGTTGCCTCGGCAATTTTTGGAGCAACGCGCCATTCCGAGAGCGGAGGGAGAAGACTATCTGGGCGAATCGAACCAAAGGCCCCAGTGCAGTCGGCCAGCGCAGTAGCCGCTGCGATCGCGATATCATCTGTAATTGTGCTTGCTCGTACATCAAGCACGCCCCGAAAGACACCTGGAAACGCCAGCGCGTTGTTGACCTGGTTGGGAAGATCGCCTCGCCCCGTGGCGGCAATGTAGGCGCCGGCATCCAACGCGGCTTGCGGCCAGATCTCCGGGACGGGATTGGCGCAGGCGAAGACGATGGCTTTGGCATTCATGTGCGACACCCATTCTGGTTTGATGGTCTTCGGATTCGGCGCCGAAAATGCAATGCAGACATCGGCCCCTTCAAGGGCCGCGTCTATGCCACCCATCAACCTTTCCGCATTCGTCTCTTTGCAGATCAGCCATTTATCGCGAAACTCGTTCGAGCGTTCCTCGATATCTCTGCGGTGGCGCCCGAGAACGCCCCCGGTATCGCAAGCCACAACGCACGCTGGTTTGATACCTGACGCTTTCAAGAGGCGGTACGTCGCGACGTTTGCTGCGCCCATGCCGATCATCGCGATTCTAATTTCGCTGATCTTCTTGCCAACGAGTTTCAGTGCATTTATCAAAGCTGCAAGAACGACGACGGCCGTGCCTTGTTGGTCGTCGTGCCAAACCGGAACTGTCAGCTCTTCGCGAAGTCGGTCGAGAACGTCAAAACATTTGGGCTGGGCGATATCTTCCAGATTTATGCCGCCGAAGCTGGGCTCGAGGGCTTTTACCGTACTGACGATCTCATCTACCGTTTGGGCACGGATACATATCGGAATGGCATCGACGCCGCCTAGATGCTTGAATAGCAGCGCTTTTCCTTCCATAACAGGCAGAGCAGCTTCGGGTCCGATATCTCCCAAGCCCAGCACCCGCGAACCGTCGGAAACAATGGCGACGCTGTTACTCTTATTTGTGTACCGATAAACTTGATCGCGATCAGAGGCAATTGAGCGGCTAGGCTCTGCCACGCCGGGAGTGTACCAGATCGACAAATCCTCTTGTCTCGTGATCGGACACTTGGGCATCATCTGGACTTTCCCGCGATACCGCGCATGCTGGGCGAGCGCGTGTTCTCTCATCTCGCTGTCCCGCCCGTCTTTGACTGGCGTTGTTGTCATCCTTGCGTCCTTTCGGGTTCGAAGGGGAAAATTCGCGTCCTTTCTCATTAGTGACGATTAAGTCGTTGGGAACGTTGACGTCGATCAATGTCTCATGGGCCAGATTCTTCAAGATCGACCCAAATTGCGTAGGGGTCCTCATCCCGCTGGCAGATGGAGTTAGATACCAAAGATGAATGCCCAAGAGGGAGCGGTCGGCGCTATGGAGAGAATTGCTAAGAAGATCGCCCCGCACAGCCTGTCACCGAACTTGAAAGACTACGATAAGGAATCCCGGGCCTTTTCGTGGGAAGGCGCCCGCGGTCAGTTAGACGGGTTGCCTGATGGGTCTTTGAACATCGCCTATGAAGCAGTCGACCGGCATTTGCTGAAGGGACGCGCAGACAAAGTTGCCATTCGTTGGCTCTCCAAGTCTGGTAGTCGGAAGGATATTACGTATGGTCAGCTCGCAGAAGACACGGATCGATTTGCCCGCCTGCTGACCAATCTGGGCTTGAATCCCGGCGACCGGGTTTTTTCCATGTTGGGGCGCGTGCCTGAGTTGTACATCGCGGCACTTGGGACGCTAAAAGCAGGAATGGTGTTCTCTCCGCTCTTTTCCGCGTTTGGGCCGGAACCTGTCAAGACGCGTCTGATCATTGGCGAAGCGGCATGTCTGATCACGAGCGCGCCCCTTTACCGGCGAAAGATAGCAAGCATAAGGAATGAGCTACCGAAACTAGAGCACGTATTGATTATTGATCCAGGGGAAGATGAATTGCCTGAAGGCTTACACGGCTTGCCCGCTCTTCTTAGTCAGACCGAAGCTGACTTCCAGACAGTTGCGACCGACCCAGAAGACATGGCTTTGTTGCATTTCACGAGCGGCACAACAGGGACGCCAAAAGGAGCTGTGCATGTTCACGCGGCCGTCATCGCGCACCATGTGACCGGTCAATACGCCTTAGATCTCCATGAAGATGATATCTATTGGTGCACGGCTGACCCGGGATGGGTGACAGGCATGTCCTATGGCATCATCGCGCCGTTGACCAACGCTACGACGATGATCGTGAATGAGGCCGAATTCGACGTTGACCAATGGTACGATGTCTTGGAGAAGGAACGAGTTTCCGTGTGGTACACGGCGCCTACGGCCATTCGCATGCTCATGAAAGCAGGCAAAGAAAGGCTAGAAGGCCGCGATCTCTCCCACCTTCGCTTTATGTCGAGCGTCGGCGAACCTCTAAATCCGGAAGCCGTGGTCTGGAGCGATGAGGCGTTTGGCATGCCATTTCACGATAATTGGTGGCAGACGGAAACCGGCGGCATCATGATCGCAAACTATGCGTCCATGGATGTCAAACCTGGATCCATGGGCAAGCCGCTTCCGGGAATAGAGGCGGCCATTGTCGATAATCGAAACGGGAACGTAACCGTCCTCGAGGAGCCAAACGAGATTGGTGAGCTGGCGCTGCGGACCGGGTGGCCGTCGATCATGCGGGCGTATCTCAACAATCCGGAAAAGTTTGAGAAGTGCTTTGTGGGCGAATGGTATTTGACGGGAGACCTCGCGGTCCAAGACGAAGATGGCTATTTTTGGTTCGTTGGCCGCGCAGATGATGTCATCAAATCGGCGGGCCATTTGATCGGGCCGTTCGAAGTTGAGAGTTCGCTCATAGAGCATCCCGGCGTGGCCGAGGCCGGCGTTATCGGAATTCCGGATGAACGGATGGGCGAAGTCGTAAAAGCGTACGTAACACTTAATTCTGGGTTTCAGTGGTCAGAGGAGTTGCGCAAAGAGCTCATCGGGTTCGCGCGCAAAAGGCTCGGTCCGGCTGTGGCACCGCGGGAGATTGAAGTTCGCAATACACTGCCCAAAACGCGGAGCGGTAAGATCATGCGCCGTCTCCTGAAAGCGCGCGAATTGGGTTTGCCTGAGGGGGACATCTCGACATTGGAAAGTGACGAATCGTGACGGAAGCGCAATCTAACGGAAAGCTGGTACTCTCGCGCGAGCACGTACTAAACCTATTGCGTGAAATGATCCGTATCAGACGTTTCGAGGAAAAGTGCGCCGAACTCTACACGTTGGAAAAGATAAGAGGTTTTCTCCACCTTTACATAGGAGAAGAGGCAATCGCGGTCGGCGTCATGGAAGCGCTGTCCCCTGAGGATGCTGTTGTAGCAACATATCGCGAACATGGCCATGCGCTGGCACGCGGCATTTCGATGGCCGCCGTGATGGCGGAAATGTATGGCAAACAAGAAGGCTGCAGCCGGGGGCGCGGGGGCTCAATGCACATATTCGATGCGGCCACGCGCTTCTACGGCGGCAACGCGATCGTTGGCGGTGGTCTTCCCCTTGCGGTCGGGCTTGGGCTTGCCGACAAGATGCAGGGCCACAGCCGGGTGACGACTTGCTTCTTTGGGGAAGGGGCCGTGGCGGAAGGCGAATTTCACGAGAGCATGAATCTGGCGGCGCTTTGGAATTTGCCGGTCCTATTTGCCTGTGAGAACAACTATTACGCCATGGGGACAGCTCTTCAGTACTCGGAGTCCGAAACGGATCTCAAACGAAAGGCCGAAGCCTATGGCATGACAGCTCACTCCGTCGACGGCATGAATGTAGTGGACGTGGAGCGAGCCGCGCGAGAGGCTATGGCGCACATTCGTGCAGGCAACGGTCCCGTCTTCATCGAATTTAGAACCTATCGCTTTCGCGCTCACTCGATGTTTGACGCTCAGCTCTACCGGGAAAAATCCGAGGTCGAAGAACACAAGGCCCACGGACCGATCAAAGAATTTCGCAGTTGGGCATTGGAAACAGGATTTGTTCACCAAGCAGACATTGAAGAGATCGAAAACGAAGTGGCGGCGGAAGTTGACGCTGCGGTTGCGTTCGCCGAAGCAGGGACGTGGGAGCCGCTGAGCGATTTGACCCGCGGCGTCGGAGCCGAAGCCACATGACCAACGAGATGACCTACCGCGAAGCCGTAAGAGCCGCCATAGCCGAAGCGATGACCAAAGATGATCGTGTTTTTTTGATGGGTGAAGATGTCGGTCGTTACGGGGGATGCTATGCCGTCAGCAAGGGGCTACTCGAGCAATTTGGGCCGGAACGGATCATAGACACGCCCCTCTCCGAGTCCGGATTTACCGGCGCGGGTATTGGGGCGGCGCTTGGCGGAATGCGTCCGATTGTTGAGCTCATGACGGTGAATTTCAGTCTCCTCGCTCTAGATCAGATCCTCAACGGGGCTGCGACGTTGCGGCATATGTCGGGAGAGCAATTCAACGTGCCGCTTGTAATCCGCATGGCGACGGGCGCCGGCCGTCAGTTGGCGGCGCAGCATTCGCACAGTCTAGAAGGTTGGTATGCTCACATTCCAGGTATCCGCGTGCTGGCGCCGGCGACATTGGAAGATGCCCGCGGTATGCTTTGGACGGCGCTCCAGGATCCTGATCCGGTTCTGATTTTCGAGAACGTGATGCTTTATAATCGTGCGGGCAAAATAGCGGAGGACGCAGGGGCGGTCGATATCACCAGGGCCGCGATCCGCCGCGAGGGTAGTCATCTCAGTCTCATCACCTATGGCGGTTCGTTGTGGAAGACGTTGGGCGCGGCCGATGAACTGAGCCGAGAAGGGGTTGAAGCCGAAGTCATTGATTTGCGGAGCCTTCGCCCTTTGGATGAAGAGACGTTTTTGGCTTCTGTACGCAAGACGCGGCGCGCGGTCATCGTTGATGAAGGCTGGAAGTCAGTGAGTTTGGCTGCGGAAATCAGCTCACGTATCATGGAAAATGCATTCTGGGACTTGGATGCGCCTGTGGAGCGCGTTTGTAGCGCCGAAGTGCCTATTCCTTACCCGAAGCATCTGGAAGACGCAGCTATTCCTCAAGTGCCGGCTATTGTTGCAGCAGCGCGCGCAACTTTGGGAGCGGCCCCATGACGATCTTCACCATGCCCTCTCTGGGGTCCGATATGGAGGAGGGGACTTTGGTGGAGTGGCTGGTCGCGAAGGGAGACCGGGTCTCGCGAGGCGACATCGTGGCCGTTGTCGAAACGGAAAAAGGCGCGATCGAAATTGAGATCTTCGATGAGGGTGAGATCAAAGAGTTCTTGATCTCGCCAGGCGTAACCGTCCCGGTCGGAGCGCCAATGGCCGAGATCCTGAGGTCCGGGGACGAAGAGTCGGCTGTTTCTGACGCGTCGACAAAGGAATTGCCTTCACGCACTGAGCCGACTGCGCCAGCGTCGCAGACAACGGCTTGGACACCGCCGGCCGCATCAAGCACGCGTCCGCGCATTTCCCCTGCCGCTCGCCGGCTGGCTTCGCAGCGCGGTATTGATATCGCAACGCTCAAAGGGTCCGGTCCACAGGCCACTATTGTGGCGGACGACATTCCCGTCACAAGTGTGGGACCCGAGACCAAAAGGGGCGGCCTCGACCTTGGCGACATGCGCAAAGCGATTGCGGCGGCGATGGCGCGATCAAAACGCGAAATCCCCCATTACTACCTTCAGCATACGATTGATGTGACTGAAGCCAACGTTTGGCTTGAAGAGACAAATACCGGGAGAAGTCCAAGCGCACGATTGTTGGCCGCGGTCCTCTACATCAAGGCTGTATCGAACGCGCTATCCAAGTACACCGAATTCAATGGTCACTATGTACGGGATGAGTTTGAAGCGAGCCAGGGCATTCATATTGGTTTTGCCGTATCCCTGCGCGGAGGCGGCTTGGTGGCGCCGGGCATCCATGATACGCCCAACCTAACGGTCGACGAGCTCATGGAGAAACTGAAAGACATGGTTGCGCGGGCGCGCCGCGGGCGGCTGCGCAGCTCAGAGTTTTCCGATCCTACCATAACGGTATCAAGCTTAGGCGAGCGCGGCGTGGAAAGTCTGTTCGGAGTGATCTACCCACCACAAGTCGCTTTGGTCGGGTTTGGGAAAGTTTTGGAGCGTCCCGCTGTTATCGAGGGTGAGATCCTCATCCGCTCTGAACTGACGATCACCTTATCGGCGGACCACCGCGTCAGCGATGGCCATCGAGGAGCCCTTTTTCTCACGGAGATCGAAAAACAGCTCCAACAACCAAGCCAACTGTAGAGTGAAAAAAGCCATGGACGCAGACGACTTGAGAATAATCGTATGTGAGGAGATCCTGAATATCGCACCGGAAGCTGAGCTGGATGGCCTCGATCCACAAGAAGATCTGCGGGATGCCTTAGATCTGGATTCAATGGATATGCTGAATATTATTACCGCTTTACACGAACGGTTGGGGGTCGATATCCCCGAAGCGAACGCGGGCGAGTTTGTGACATTGCGGGGCGCGGTAGAGTTCTTGAAATCAGAACTGGCATAAATTCAATCACGACCGCCCCAAAACCATCTTTAGACCAATATAGCGAAGAATCTCCCGCCCGGACAGCATGCCGACAAATGTGTCGCCTTCTGCTACTATCAACCAATTCGAGTGAGTTTCGTTAAAGCGGCGCAGCACATCGAAAACAGCGTCGCCTGGGGCCACCAATTTATTTGTATCGCAAGGTTTCATGACCTCGCCCACTGTCGCTTCGGTCCATCGCTGCCGCGGTATGGACTTGATCTCTTCGATACTGATGCACCCCACCAGGCGATCGTTCTCGACAACGGCAAAGAGATCTTGGTAAAATTCGTATACTTTTCTTTCGACAAGCGCATCAATAGACAGATGGGGAGAGACCGCTGAAGCCTGCCCCGTTAAGAAGTCACGCACCGTTTCGCCGGTCAGGGCTTGGCGCATTTCAAGCTGGTTGTATGAACCCTGTGCGGCGCCGCGCAAGAAAACACCGATAAGGAACCACCACACGCCGGTAATGAATTGTCCCTCCAGCAACCAAACAAATCCAAACGCCATAAGAATGAGCCCAAACAAGGAGCCGACCCGCGAGGCCATTTTTGTCGCGCGCATCATGTCGCCGGTGAGCCACCACATCGTAGCTCTCAGCACCCGTCCGCCGTCCAATGGAAATGCGGGCAACAGGTTGAATACGGCCAATATGAGATTCAAGACTGAAAGATATTCGGCAAGCGCCTGAGCTTGCTCAGGCCAATTTAGAGCGATGGACAGGGGCACAACAAGGAAGAATATCCCCGCAAGGACTAAACTCGAAATGGGTCCCGCGATGGCCATCACGAACTCTACTTTGGGGGACGGCGGTTCCTGTTCCATATGGGCCATTCCACCGAACAGGAATAACGTAATCCCGCCCATGGGTAGCCCATAAGTCCGTGCAACGAGCGAATGGCTGAGTTCATGGACAATGATGGAGAAGAAGAGACCGATCACTCCAAGAATGGCCGTCCACCAGTAGGTCTGGCGCGGCCATCCTTCGTGCAATTCCGGAAAGACGCCTTCCGCCAACGACCAAGCGATAAGCAAAGCCAGAAAGAACCACGTTAGATTGAGTCTAACGTCGAATCCGAAGAGTCTGAAGAGTGTGAGTGACTTCCCAAACATTGTCAGTATACCGTGTTGTGCTAGTTCTAGACGCCGAAGGGGTACGTATCCGGCAAACCTTCCAGCGTCTGGACGGAAAATGGCTCAACCGCATTTGTCTCATCGAACCAGATGTATTCATCGAATTGCCGAATAAGATCCGCTTCAAAGTAGTGATTGAAGCGTTCAGTCTCCGGCCGATAAATGACGCCGATCGCGCGTTCCAGGAGCGGTCTCGCCAGCTCCTGCACAGCTGCCCGGTTTTCATTGTCCCGGAGCGGCAGGAAAAAGCGTGGCTTGTTGGTTAAATGAAAAAGGCGCTCATAACTTTGGGTTAAAGAAGGCCGGACTTCCTTGACCTCCATTGGTCCGTCCCACTGCGATGCGGCAGCGACCGTACCGTGATCCGTTCCAAATCCGATCAAATAGCCATCGTCTCCATAGAAGTCACGGACGAGCTTGCCGAGATTAAATTCTCCTCGTGCGGACATCTCTGTTGCGTCAGCATTCCCAACATGTGAATTGTGCGCCCACACAATTCCCTTGGTCTTTTCTCCATAATGGTCGAACAGGGCTTGAAGCGTATCGAACATATGCTGATCGCGCAGGTTCCAAGACTGACGTGAACCGTAATACATGAAGCGGTAGTATTTTTCAGCACTCGCGACCAAGTTCGCATTCCTCACCGCGTCGAAATAGGCTTCTGCCGACTCAAATTGGCCGCGCTGGCGCGCATGCAAGAGGTCGATCAAGACGTTCAAAACATCGCTTTCACACTTACGATAGGTTCCTGCGATAGCGGCGTGACCGTATGCCGAGGGGTTCGTCTCCCAGGGCGTGAGACAGGCATAACGGGCGCGCGCCAGGGCCGCCGTCTCTGTATCCACCTCATTAAGGTGGTTCAACACCGCACGAATAGAGGTATAAAGACTATAGACATCGAGACCGTGGAAGCCGACGCGTGACCCCAAAGGCAAGGGGGCGTTGTGCTCGCGTAGCCAATGGACAAAGTCGCGGACATCCTCGTTGCGCCACATCCAAGTTGGAAATCGGGCAAAGGCCGTCCACTCTGAGGGCGGAGTATCTTTCTGGCGGGTATAGTGGTCGATCCTAGCTGCATCCGGCCAGTCCGCTTCTGCGGCAACAAAACGAAATCCCTTTTTCTCGATCAATTCTTGTGTGATCTTCTGGCGCATTCGGTAGAACTCTGACGTGCCGTGGGACGCCTCTCCAATCAGGACAACCCGCGCGTCACCGATCCGCTCCAGCATACCGCTTAAGTCCGCATCCTCAATCGATGAAAAGTCCTCCGTACATTGAGAGATAAGTCCTGGGGCCGTCGCACTCGTGCGCGGCATTCTCTGGAAGACACGAGGCTTTCCAGCGAGACGGTCGGTCTCGAACTCCGGTTCTTCTTGCTCCCAGCCTTCTTTGCCGACCAAGGGTACAAAGCGCACATCTGCAATTTCTTCGCGGTCAAAGTCACTGTCGCTGACGCGGGTAATCCGCACAAGTTCTTGGGCGCGAACATCATCCCCAACGGGGATAACCATCCGCCCCCCCACTTTCAATTGCCTTTGCAGAGCGTCGGGAATGTGGGGCGCCCCAGCTGAGACAAGGATGACATCGAACGGTGCTTCTTCCGCCCAATCTTCCATGCTTTCCCCATGGCGGACGTGAATGTTGCCGACACCGATTTGAGCCAGTGTCTCTGCGCCTTGGACTGCCAGTTGTCCAATGCGCTCTAAGGCAAAGACTTCGCTGCATATCTCGCCCAAGACCGCGGAGGCATAGCCCGAACCGAAACCGATTTCTAAGGCTTTTTCGCCGCCGCGCAGATTGAGGGCCTCGATCATAAAGCCGACAATGTAAGGTTGGGAAATCGTTTGCGCCTCGCCAATCGGAAGGGGACGATCGTGATAGGCTTGATCGCGATGGTCCAGCGGCACGAATGCCTCACGCGGTACCCGCCCCATGGCCTCGAGGACCAGGGCGTCACGTACACCGCGTCCACGGATTTGTTCCTCGACCATAAGCGTTCTTTGTTGAGAGAATGTGTTTTCCGACATCTCTAGTCTGCCACTCTTCCTAAACCTTGCGCTTGGAATGCCAATCCTGAGCGATGCATGCGCGATTGAAGCGCCAGACGAGCCGCGCCAGAAACCAGACCAAGCACGCAGCCCGCACTCCAAGCTTCGATTACATCGCGTACTGAGGCTCCGGCGCCGCGACCGCTTTGGGTTCTTCTGGGACTTCAGTAATCGTTGCTTCCGTTAGCAACAAAACGCTTGCGACAGAAACCGCGTTCTCAAGAGCCAAACGGACGACTTTGGTTGGGTCTATAATTCCAGACTCGATCAAATCCACATATTCGCCGATCGCAGCATCAAATCCGACCGTATCGTCTTTCTCCAGCATCCGGGCAACGACCACGCCCGGGTCAACGTTCGAGTTCTCCGCAATTTGCCGTGCCGGTGTACTGAGCGCTTTCTTCAATATTTCGATGCCCGTGTGCTCATCACCTGTGGTATTGGCCGCAGCAGCTTCAAGCGCCTTGGTGCATCTGAGCAACGCGAGGCCGCCACCCGGGACAATGCCTTCTTCAACCGCTGCTTTGGTCGCATTAATTGCGTCGTCCAGCGCTTCCTTTTTGCTCTTCATTTCCGACTCGGTCGGCGCTCCAACCCGGATAACAGCGACACCGCCGGAAAGCTTGGCCAACCGCTCTTCGAGTTTCTCACGATCATAGTCACTTGTCGTTTCGGTAATCTGTGCTCTGATTTGGCTTATCCGGCCATCGATTTCCGCACTGTCCCCGCCGCCGCCAACGATTGTGGTCGAATCCTTAGCAGAAACAACGCGCGCCGCGCGTCCCAATTGCTCCATTGTGACGTTCTCAAGCTTTATGCCCAGTTGCTCTGAGATCAATTGGGCGCCCGTCAATATGGCAATGTCTTCCAACATCGCGCGCCGCCGGTCGCCAAATCCAGGGGCTTTGACCGCCATGCACTTAAACATTCCCCTTATGTGGTTGAGTATCAAAGTTGCCAGCGCTTCGCCTTCTATGTCTTCGGCGATCATCACGATGGGTTTGCCGCTCTTTGCCACCTGTTCCAATAAAGGGATAAGATCCGCCATATTCGTCAGCTTCCGGTCACAGACGAAGACATAGGGCTCTTCTAAGACGGCTTCCATCTTCTCCGCATCCGTCACAAAATAGGGAGAGATAAACCCCCGGTCGAACTGCATTCCTTCGACGACTTCCAACTGTGTTTCCGTCGTTTTGGATTCTTCAAGAGAGATGACGCCTTCGTCGCCGACCTGCTCCATCGCATCAGCAACGAGCTCGCCAATCGCCGGATCATTGTGCGCCGATATGGTTGCGACCTGCGCCTTTTCTTTTCGCTCTTTTACAGGACGAGACATGGCTTGCAATGCGTCGACAGCTACGCTCAGTCCGTGGTCGAGGCCGCGCTTAATGTCTATAGCGCTCGCCCCGGCAACCACATTTCGCACGCCGTCGGCAAGTATCGCGTATGCCAATATGGTGGACGTGCTGGTACCGTCTCCAACAGCTTCGCCCGTCTTCTCTGCTGCTTGTCGGAGCATGCGGGCGCCCAGATTTTCTTGTGGGTCTTCCAGATCAACTTCCTTGGCGATCGTAACGCCGTCATTGCAGACAATCGGCGCTCCCCACTTTTTTTCTATAAGAACGGACTTTGACTTCGGGCCCAACGTCACGCGAATAGCGTCCGCCAAAGCAGCTGCCCCGCGCATAACTTTCTCGCGAGCTTCAGAGCGGTAGTGTATCTGCTTATGCGGCATGATTTATGGCGTTCGTGGAAGTGGATCGTTTCGTGTTTCGAGATTTGCTTGGTCAAGTTTGCAGCCCGTCGGACCGCATTTCTCTTCAAGCGTGATGCGCCGAAACCGATCGCAGCAACTCACCGGCGGCGTTCTGACTTGTCGCCTGGGAAATATCGCCTAAACTCAGCATGCCGACGAGACGTTTTTCTCTGTTGACGACGGGAAGGCGTCGAATTTGTTTCTCTTCCATGAGTTCAATGGCCTCGTCGATCTCTTCATCTTCCATGCAATAGTGGACTTCTCTCGACATAACGTCCCTTGCGATCGCGGTGCCGAGATCAATTTCGTTGGCAACTGCTCTTAAGGCGATATCGCGGTCCGTCACGATGCCCACCAGTCGGTCATCTTCGCCGATCGGAACCGCTCCGATGTCCTTTGCCTTCATGAGCTGAGCGATTTCGGTAAGAGAGGCGCCCGGATCGCGCCACTCCGCAGAGACATGCATCGCGTCTTTTACTTTTTTCATGTTAGTTCTCCCTAGACTAACCAGTGGACCGGAAGACGACCTATAGAGTCGGTTTATCGATAACGATATGAACACAGCCCAGTTGATGGGATCAGACGTTTCAGTTTGCTCAGATCTATGACGAATGAGCTTTGATCTCCGTCAAATCCACGCCTGGCGCGGAATTCAGGAACAACGTATTCGCTGAAGTGGCGAGGCATCTAGAGAATAAGGCGGCTTGATATCCACCGACAGGGACGAATTCGATCTTTGCCCCACATACCAAACAATAACATGGGCGGGTGCATGGATGTAAAGCTTGAGATAGATCAAGTCCGTCGATGGAATTCTGCGTCTTGTTGAATGTTGCCTGCTGACGAGCAAAGGAGCTCGACGAATGAATAATGTACCCGCGAATTTTACGAACATTCTGCAGTCCGTAAACGTTTCAACACGCGATCGTTTGTGCGCTCAATGGACAGAACGATGTCGGGGGCTCAGAGCAAAGTCGTGGAGAAACTAAATGGATGGGAGGAGACTTCAGCAGGGTACAAATGAGTTCGAGCGTATTCCCTTTCACGCAACGGATCTGCCGGAAGTCTTAAGCGAATTTCGAGTCCAACCTTCATCTGGCCTCTCAGAAGCCGAAGCGGAACAGCGCCTCAGGGCATTCGGCCCTAACGTGCTGGAGGCACAGCGGCGGCGCCCGGATTGGGCGATATTTCTCGGCCAGTTCAGAAATACGTTAACGCTGCTTTTGGTGGCCGCCACCGCTCTATCATATGGTCTGGGTGACATTGCGGAAGGAACCGCCATACTTGCCGTTATTCTGGTCAATGCCACCATCGGTTTTGTCGCGGAACGCAAGGCCATCGATTCGATTGAAGCGCTCAGGCGGTTAGGCGCGGTGACGGCGAGAGTTCGAAGGGGCGGTGCGACACGGCTGCTCCCCGCCGAACAGCTGGTGCCGGGCGATCTCGTCATGCTTGAAGCGGGTGACGTCGTCAGCGCAGATCTGCGCCTCGTGACCACATCGGGTCTTGAATGTGATGAATCCCTGCTGACGGGAGAGTCCGTTCCCGTGACGAAGTCGATTGAAGCGACTAGTCCAGATGCTCAGATCTCTGACCGGTCTTGCCTTGCGTTTAAGGGAACTTCGGTAACCGGAGGCGTTGCTGAGGCGATTGTCGTTGCCACGGGGACAGAGACGGAACTCGGGTCGATTGCGGAACTGGTGGAGCGTGCAGACGCAGAGCGTACGCCGCTTGAGCAGCGTCTTTCCCAAATGTCTGGACAGCTGCTTTGGGTTGCCCTGGTGATTATGCCAGTGATTTTCGGTATCGGTGTTTTTGGGGGCAAAGATGTTTTCTTGATGTTGAAAACCGGAATAGCCCTCGCCATTGCTGCAATTCCGGAAGGCCTGCCAATCGTCGCCACGCTGGCGCTGGCCCAGGGGATGTGGCGACTGGCGCGCCGCCATGCGCTTGTCCGCCGACTTTCCGCCGTAGAAACGCTTGGCTCAGTCACGGTCATTTTTGCGGACAAGACAGGCACGTTAACTGAGAATCGCATGACGGTTACGGATCTGGTCCTGCCGTCTATCCAATTGGAGCCTGGAGAAAAGAAGGAGACCGTTCAATATTCCGAAGCGGCTGAACTCGATAGCGCTGCGCGAATTCTCAATCTATGCACCAATGCCGAACTAACGGATCAAGAGACGGGCGCTGGTATCGGTGACCCGATGGAAGTGGCTCTTCTGCATGCAGCCAGGCGGTTGCATATGGAAGCGCCGCAATCCGCTCGTATCCGGGAAGAGGCATTTGATCCCCGCACACGGATGATGGCGACATTCCATCAACACAAAGATCAAATGCAAGTAAGCGTCAAGGGTGCGCCGGAAGCTGTACTGCTCAAGGCTGAAAAAATACGCATCGGAAACGAAGAAAAACCATTCACGAAGGAAGTGAGACAGAGTTGGGAAGCAAGAGTGCATTCTCTTGCGTCCACGGGTAAGCGGATTATCGCGCTCGCCGAGAGGCGGGCTTCTTCCGCAGACGAACAGCCCTATCAAGGTCTCGTTTTTATCGGACTCGTTGCGCTCTGGGATCCTCCACGGGATGATGCAAGACCGGTGATGGAGCTTGCCCGGCACGCAGGCATCAAAGTCATAATGGCAACAGGGGATAACGCTGATACCGCTGCGAGCATTGCGCAATCAGTCGGATTGGCAAATGCTGCCGACATCCAAGTTTTGGAGGGAAAGGAATTCTCCATCGAGGAGATCAACTCTGATCTCGAAAAAAAGCGAATTCTCGATGCAAACGTATTTGCCCGAGTGGATCCGAAACAGAAGCTTGATCTTATCGCTTTGTACCAACAAGCAGGCGAAATCGTTGCGATGACAGGAGACGGGGTGAATGATGCTCCTGCTTTGAAGAAAGCGGACATTGGCGTGGCGATGGGCCTGCGCGGGACGGAAGTTGCGAGAGAGGCGGCAGACGTGGTGCTGAAAGACGATGCTTTCGGCTCGATCATAGCTGCAATTCGGCAAGGCCGCGTCATTTTCTCGAATATTCGCAAGTTTATTGTCTACCTCATGTCATGCAACGTCGCCGAGGTTTGCGTTGTGGCAATCGGAACGGCGAGCGGGCTGCCTCTTCCGCTGATGCCGCTACAAATCCTTTTCTTAAATCTCGTCACTGATGTTTTTCCAGCCCTCGCCTTGGGCTTGTGTGAGGGAGAAGCCAATGTCCTCGATCGTCCGCCCAGGGACCCCGCAGAACCTCTCATGGGGCAGCAGCAATGGACAGCGGTTGGACTCTATGGAGCGCTCATTTCATTCTCGGTGCTCGGTGTCTTCTATTGGGCTGTCCTTCAAACCGACATGCCGCCTGAGTTTGCCGTCACTGTTGCGTTTCTAACCCTAGCGTTCGCTCAATTGTGGCACGTCTTCAATATGCGCGCCAAAAGATCGACGCTTCTCACCAATCAAGTGACCCTAAATCCTTACGTCTGGGGTGCACTTGTTCTTTGTACGATTTTAATTATAGGTGCTGTGTATACTCCACCGGTTGCCGCCGTGCTGAACCTCACGTCTCCGAGCGTCGACACGTGGGTGCTCATCATCGGCGTGAGCTTTACTCCGTTGCTTATAGGCCAAATCTACAAGCTGCTTTCTGCCTTGAGGGTGTCTAGAGATTATGAGTCGATTATCCACAATGCTTCGAGATAGCCGGATAAAGTCAGTCACCAGAGCGGAAATAGCAACGTTTCTCTCTACGACGGGGCTGTAACCAAAATCTATCACGACAGCCCAATCGCTTCGTTATGCCATATCTAGAGAAGTTGGTTCTCTCGCCTTGTACTGCTTTGGCTTTGGCGCAATGACGGAAAGAAGTTTCCGAAAAGAGGTGGACGCGGACCACATCAGGTTCCGATCCGCGTCCCAGTTCCTCATCTGCGACTCCGCCATAGGGAAGCAAGACAAATAGCGCAGTTAGCAAAAGATGGGAGAGTCGAATGGACATCGTCTCCCATTACTCAGTGGGCGGTAATTTCGACCTTGAGCTCACTTTCTTTCGATTGGGCCGATTTTGGAAGCGTGATGGTCAACACGCCATTGTGAAGGTCCGCCTTCACGTCTTGGGCTTCCACTTCGCAAGGAAGAGGAACGCGCCGCTCGAATGCACCATATCTTCGTTCTGCGCGGTAGTAGTTGTCTCGTTTTTCTTCGTCTTGTTCTTCCCGTTCACCCTTGATCAACAAGGCGTTGTCAGAGAGCGAAACATCAATGTCCTTTTGATCCATGCCCGGCACGTCAACGGTGACGGTAATATCGTCTTTGGTTTCACCAACGTCCAATTCTGCTCTAAACTGATTATCAGAGTCATCGGAGAACCACAGTGGACCGAAATCTTCAAGGCGATCTGCGAATACGTCCCGCATGTTCCTTCTCATGAATTCAAGAGGATCTCTCGCGCGGCGCCGCAATCTTTGTCTCCGGGATTTCGTGACGGCTGTTTCTTCAGTCATGAGTAACTCCATTTCTAAATTGCACCAATTCTAATCATGGATCTGAGGACCCCCACTCTCATTGATCCCAATCAAATAGTGTTGCCGGATAAGTTTCCGGTCTGCCGGAATGTAGACAGCAGCACCGGCTCTCAGCCGATCTGACAGGAGGCTCGAGAGATGCCTTCTGGAATTGGACTCGCGATTGTTCCGGTTCTGATTGGCAGAGTGAGCGCATTTGGCATCCTGCTCAAGCGCGTCAGCGAATTCATGCGCCCACCAATTCTGATTGGTTGGTCGCTACGGGATTTGCCTACGCACTGCTTGGCAAAACGCTCATGCCTCTGAGCGATGAGGTGAAGCAGAGAATGGGCATGACGGCCGAGGAGGGCTTTTTCGCCTTGCTTTTCCGCCTTGGCTTGGAGAGCAATGCTCACTCGCCGAATGAACAGTTTCCAGCGGCCTGGATATTGTCGGCGACAAGTATGGTCTTATCGTTTGCCCTGGGAGCGGCCGAAGCTTTGTGGCTCCCAGACTCTGGACTTGTGCCGGCGATTGTCGTTAGGCCGCGCGTTGCGCGCTATATGAATGCTGCCCGGTAAGACCATCTTATCAGGCCCATATTTGGTGGCGAATGCGCCCTCAAGTTGTCGCCCAAACCGGATTGCGCTAGGATCTGCTGGAAATCTCAGAAACGGCGAACATTCGTTGCGTTAGGTCAAGCGCACCGACCCGCAAGACTATTAGGATTTGGTCAATGCGAGCCGCAACAAAGGGATGAACACTTCCCGTCTTGTCCCTCGGCGTTGCCGTTTCGCCAACGGAGATTGCAGTGAGCGAGAAAGAAGAGAAACCAAAACCAGACATAGGATATCGTTGGGTTGCTTCCGTTATAGCTACCATGGCGGGGATATGGTTTCTGTCATTGTTACTCTATTCGCCGCAGCCGTCAGTAGAGGAAATAGCTTACAGCGAATTCAAAGACTACTTGGCCGCAGGCCAAATCGCGGAAGTCGCCCTGAAAGGATCGCGCATTGACGCTGTTCCAGTGGACAGTCACAAGCAGTCCGAGGACGAAGACGTAAAGCAAGCAACAAGACTGCGCACCTACGTGCCGGCCTTTGGTGATCCTACATTGCTTCCGCAACTCGAAGAGAGAAGCATACTGATCAAAATAGCGCCACCGGACGATGATGCGGATTCAAGCTGGCTCTGGGCGTTCTTGCCGATTTTGTTGATCGTCATGCTCTATGTCTGGATCTTTAGCCGTCTCAGTCAGGCAAGTTCCGGCCCCTTTGCCGGCGGAGTAGATGAATTTCTGAGTGGCTCCTCCCAAAAGACCGAAGCCGAAAGACCCAAGATCTCATTTGATGACGTCGCTGGCCAAGACAATGCAAAGCGAGAGATCGCTGAAGTGGTTCAGTTTCTACAGCAACCTGAGCGTTTCAAGCGGCTTGGGGCGGAGGCGCCACGCGGCGTTCTGCTCATGGGCCCGCCCGGCACCGGCAAGACACTGTTGGCGCGCGCGCTGGCGGGGGAAGCTGGCGTTCCGTTTTTCAATATATCCGGTTCTGAGTTTGTAGAGGTCTTCGTCGGTGTCGGTGCATCCCGAGTACGCCGAATGTTCGAAGAGGCGAAAAAACGGGCCCCCTGCATTATTTTCATTGATGAGCTTGACAGTATTGGACGCGTGCGGGGATCTGGACTTGGTGGTGGAAATGACGAACGGGAACAAACACTCAATCAGATCCTATCGGAAATGGATGGATTCTCCGGACACGAAGCGGTTGTGGTCCTTGCCGCGACCAATCGCCCCGACGTTCTCGATCCCGCTCTATTGCGGCCCGGCCGCTTCGACCGGCATGTCACGCTCGAACTTCCCGACAAAGAAGCCCGCGTCGCGATTCTCGAAGTGCACACCAGGAAGGTACCGCTCGCCAAGGACGTTGACTTAAACGCTGTCGCTTCCGGGACGCCGGGTTTTTCCGGAGCGGATCTGAAGAACTTGGTCAACGAGTCTGCGATCGCGGCAGTTCAAGACGGATGTTCGAAAATCAGCATGGCTCATATGGATGCCATGCGGGACAAGATCATGATGGGGACGGTTCGCACTCTGGCAATTCAGCCCGAAGAAAGGCACAGACTGGCGGTACATGAAGCCGGGCACACCGCTGTTGGCTACTATTTGCCGAACGCAGATCCGCTCTACAAGGTGACGATAATCCCTCGCGGCCGAAGTTTGGGAAGTACACATATGCTGCCGGAAGAGGATCGTCATACGCTGCCCGAGGCATACTTAAAAACAAGGTTGGCAATGATGCTGGCGGGCAGGGCGGCTGAGAAAGAGCTGCTTGGATCGGTCAGTTCGGGTGCGGACGACGATATTCGCCAAGCCACTCGGCTCGCTCGGTCGATGGTCGCTCGCTGGGGCATGTCAAAAGAGGTCGGTCCCGTCGACCTTGGTCAAACAGAAGAAAATCCGTTTCTAGGCCGAGAGTTTGCGCAGCCGCGGCACTTCAGCGAGGACGCTGCGTCCAAAGTGGACGAAGCTGTGCGAGCGCTCTTAGGAGAGGCACATGAAACAGCAGCGACAATCATCGTGGAGAACAAGGTGCGGATCGAACGCTTGGTCGAACAGTTGGAACAGCATGAGACTCTCGATCGAAAGGACATAGAGGCTTGCTTAGCGACACGTGACGCCGGAGAAGTGCTCTCTATGGACCGATTTGTGACGAAGTAAGCAAGAGATGCCGGACGTGCGATTGGGCCCCCTGGTGGTTCGAACGGTCTGATATTCGCCGGAGAGGAATGAGCAGAGACTCAATTCACGGGTCAAATGCAATGTTTCCGGCCTGCATATCTCAGTGGGTTTTGCGCTAAATCAAACTTGACGCCCTCGTCAGGTTCTATGCTGGCTCCAATTGACCGAAAGGAGCTGACTGATGAAAATGAAGATCGTGAACCACCCGCCAACCCAATCGCGCACATTTGACGATCCCGGTGAGCTTGCAAGCCAACTTTCCGCAGACGACGTCGAAGTCATTCGGGAAATTTTCAGAACCCCTCTCACCGGTTCGTACAATTGGGATTACGAGGCCGCCAACGAGAAAATCCGTCGCCTTTATGAACTCGGCAAGAAATTCAATTGGAACGCCGAATTGGACATCGACTGGGGCGTTTCATTTGACAAGTCTCTTGGTCCCTCGCAAGACGGTTACAATTCTTTTGTCGATCATCCGCACTACCTCACATTTAGTGAAGAGCAGAGAAACGAGTTCGCCTGGCGTTCATTGGCACAAGTACTTTCCCAATTCCTACACGGAGAACAAGGCGCTTTGATGGTCGCATCACAACTGGTCACATGTGCACCAACATATGACGCGAAGCTTTACGCAGCTTCCCAAACGTTCGACGAGGCGCGCCATGTTGAAGTCTTCAACAAATATCTGAGACACCGGTGCAATATCGAGTATCCAGTCAACCCCAACTTGAAGATACTGCTGGACAAGATCCTGACCGATGAACGGTGGGATCTCAAGTTCATTGGCATGCAAGTATTAATCGAAGGTTTGGCTTTGGCCGCCTTTCAAACGATGGCACAGACCACCCGCGATCCGTTATTGAAACAAATCGTCACGCTAGTTATGCGCGATGAAGGCCGCCACGTAGCGTTCGGTGTAAACTATCTGGAAGACTGGATCAAAGCGTTGCCGGAGGAACAAATCGAAGAGCGTGCTCAATTCGCCTACGAAGCATGTGCAATCATGCGCGAACGTTTGTTTTCGACTGTCGTGGAGGAAGAATTTGGATTTGACCGCGATGAGGCGCGCAAGATTGCCATCGACTCGGAAGGCGGCAAGGCGTTCCGAAATTTTCTCTTTGAGAGAATGATCCCGAATTTGAAGCGCGTTGGACTACTGACAGAAAGCGTGCGGCCGAAATTTGAGGAACTGGGCGTTCTTCATTATGAAAACGCAGCGTCTGACGCCGAGATCGATTGGGCGGCCCTCGAACGTCCCCTCGAAACCGGAGTGCTGCAAGCCGCAGAGTAACCGTCCGCTTTTGCAACCGTCCGGTCGGTGAATCCAAGGAAATTTGACGAGTGTCAATCACCTCAAATTGCATTGAAACTAAAACCGGACGGTCGAAAGGCCCAAAGGAACGTGTCTGAATGACATGTGAGACGGCAGAGTAGGCGCCGAGGAGTATATTTCACTACCCCTAGCGGATCAACGAACACAGGAGTTCAGCATGAGAGCTTTATTGATGATCATTGTATTAGCCCTGGCCGTTGTCGGAGCAGCAGCGCTCATCGACTACACGGGCGTCGCCGATGTTCCAATGATCGACGTCATAGAGCAGGCGGACGAATCTTGATCTAACCAGTTAGGAGACAGCACCGTCCGAAAGCTCCAGTCGTTCTTTGCAGTGACAGGATTTACTTCGCTGGTCGGCGAAATTGAAAGTCGCAAATAGCTGAAATAGTGCGACCATCTTTCTGGAAACACTTTGCACGAATTATTGATGGGCGTCAGTTCGGGCGCTGAGACAAATATGCTAAGCCGCGCCAATGAGAGCGCTCGGCAGGAGATGTTGAATCGGCTTGAGTGCCGTGGTGTAGCATTGGAGCCATCGGCGAAATGTTGCGTCCCAACTAAAATTTTCCTCCACAAACGTTCGGGCCTTTTGGCCGATCGCTTTACGGTCCATGTGGGCGAGAGTGCAAATATTTTGAGCCATGGTTTTGGCATCATCAACCGGCCCGAGAAAGCCCAGTTCAGGGGGTACGCGTTCATGCAGGGCGCCGGCATCGACCCCTACGACGGGAAGACCCACGGCTTGGGCTTCAATAACCGACAAGCCAAATGTCTCGTGCGGGCCGGCAGTCACATAGATGTCGGCTGAAGCCAGAAGGCGCCCAAATTCTAGCCTGTCGTTTTCATAAGGAAGAAGCGTGACGGCGGCTCGAGAATCCGCTTCGGTAGAAAGTTCATCCTTCAAAGGCCCTTCCCCTACCAACCAGAGTTTGGCGTTTAACGTTTTGGGAAGCAGATCCAGCGCCTGCAATAGGGTGAGCACATGCTTTTCGCTCGACAGCCTGCCAGCATAGATTAGTACCAAATCATCCGCACAAGCACCATATCTTCTTCGTACGTCACTGCCGCGAAGTTCCGGACGGAACAATTCGAGATCAACGCCCATCGGAACGATTTGAACTTCGCCAACCCCATACTCATGAAGCCGCTCCGCCTGCTCGGGCGATGATGCAAGCGCGAGATCACAGTGGCGGAAAATTGAGCGGACATAGTGTTCAACGCCTGTGGCCGCGATATCGGCTAAGCCTTCAGCCAGCGCGGACAGCGTTTCGCTCCGCTCGTCCAATAGGTCATGGGCGATTGCCTTTAAAGGAGCCGCCACATAAGCTTCTGCAACGTCCGTGTGAAAATAGCACCCGATAAGACAGTTTTTCCCTCGCTTCTGGAGCCGGTGTCGATAAGCAAACGCGGCCCACGGCGAAAGATAGTAGCTCCCCAGCTCGATGATGTCAGGAGCATTCTCTAACAGCGCTTTCCGGATTTTGGCGGGCTGCAGAAAAAAACGGTAGGCATCTTGATTTGGCAACAACGGACTCTCTATTTGCACGGTCGTGATCCGACCATGACGGTCTTCTCGCGATGTGTCGCCTGGAACGATAAGCAGATGCTCGTAAGTTGTATTTTCCAGTAGATATCGGCGCTTTTCATCAATGTACGTACGAATGCCGCCGCTGCTTTCGTTGTAAGCAATTGAGATATCGCAAATCTTCATGACGTCGGTTCCACGTGTCGTTCTTTGGGGGAGATGGGAATTCTGACTTCTTTCCCGAATTGCGTAATCATAGTCACAGGCGCCCCCCCTCGGCGGTGAAACTGTATTCTAACTTGCCTATCTTCCAAAACAGCCAGACGAATTGTAGCTTCAGCTATCGGCAGAGAAAGGGCAACGGTCAATCCTGCGGCTTGATCGGGAAACTGTGGCCGAATGCAGATTCCATCAGAAATAGTATTTATACCAACTAAATGTTCAATCAGAAGTGAATTCACCAATCCCGACCAGCCGACGAACCCTGCAACGGGCCCAGCACCAAGCGTCAAGCGTTTCCACCAGTTGCCCCGCTTTCGATGAAGGCGGTCGACCCCATGTCCATGGGGATCATAGAATTCGTAAAATCGTCCGCTATGTTCAAACGAGCGATAGACTCCATCACACAGTCGAAACGAAAAGTCCGCTGCCTCTTCAAGAAATCCGTAGCGTTGAAGACCTTGAATGACAGCATAGGCCGTATTAATCCAAACCGGCCCGCGCCACATATCCTTTTCGAAGTTTTCGTCGTCGAGGGCCACAGACGGCAAAGGAATGACGGTATTGAATGATTTGGGGGCGACAATGTGATCGCGCAGCCGTGACGCTTGATCCAGATCCGGTACCCCGGCCCAAAGCGGCATCAACGAAGATATAGTGCGAGTGCGAATGAAAGATCCGGTTTCCACATTCCGATCGAAGTATAGCCCCTCATCGGGATCCCAAAGGTAGAGGTTTATAGCCTTTCTGAGCAATGCCGCCTCTCGATCGCGTCTTTCCGCGTCGCTTTTGCGGCCAATAAGGCGCGCCAAGTGCGCAAGCGCTTCGCATTTAAGGACCATATAAGAGGAGAAGTCCGGCGCCGCCACGGCTCTCGTATCGATCAGTTCTCTTTCGTCGCGCGAGCCGAAACGGGGAGCGTTTTCCACTCCGGATTCGTAGGGGTGTTCCCACGCAAACAATCCGTTGTCCAGGCGGCGATTGGAATAGAGCCAAAGATGATAGTCACGCAACGGTTCGTACAATGCCTCGACCAACTCGCGGTAGTGCTCTTCTTCCAGCACCGGTTGGAGCCGAACCAACGACCAGGCGAGCAACGGGGGTTGTGTGAGTCTTGACTTTGTGAATTCAGCAACGAAATGCTGTAAGCGGTCGCCTTCACGCAATTCTACCACCGACCGGAGGATGTCGCCTGCCACTTCCGGGTCCCACCATTTCCAGATTTGTGCAATAAAGGCTGAGTCCCAGAGGTAAATGGCGCGAAAGTGGGGGGCGGGGTGGACATGCCGCCTTCTAGAAAGCTTGTTTGGATTGCGCAAGTTCAAGAACAAAGCCTCGTTTACGCCTGCGAATCCGTTGGTCCACCGTGTTGAAAGTTTGTCCTCCCCTTGGATTGAGGCTTGTGGAGGCGATAGGTGGAGGGCCTTTGAACCAAGAAGTTCCCGTGTAAACTCGATCGGCTCTCGATTGCCCAGTCTTGGCAGAATGCGGGTGACCCACAGAAAGTCCAGTCCGAGTCCTAACAGCTGCATAGTCCTTTGAAAGGATACACTAAATCTGTATACAAACTGGCTGACAAAGCTGAAGTAAATTCCAGGGCGCATTTCCGTCTTCGTTCGAATGTCCATTGCGCGTTGATGTTCACGTTCCCCAGGCGACCGCTGGAAAATGCAATAGACCCACGCAAACGAGCCAAAGCGCGGTGGCGCAAGTCCGAAATTTCGATTTTCGTTAGTGGGCCATGAACACCGTAAGATCCGAGCTCTCGATGATGTATTTCGTCACTCCCCCTAACAGGAATTCCTTTAATCTGCTGTGGGAGTAAGCGCCCATAACGAGCAATTCAGTCCCCTCTCTTTTGGCGAATTCTTCTATCGTCTGTTCAGGATGTCCCAGTTCCTGCGAAACGGTGTGATGATCCGCTCTGACTCCATGGGACTTCAAATAACCACAGGCGACCTCTGAGCTGGGAGCGCCCGCGGGTACATGGCCGATGGTCAGAACAATAGCGTTGGTCGCCAATTGGAGAAACGGAAGCGATGCAGACAGCGCTCGCGCGGCCTCCATGCTGCCGTTCCAAGCTACAAGGGCAGGTGCTTGCAAATCATGCGGAGAGTCGCGTGAACAAAGGAAAACGGGGTGGCCGGACTCAAATAGGATCGAATGGACGTAATCGCGCTCCAGCGCGGCGTTGTCAGTATCGGGTCGTCCGATCACAGCAAGATCACAACATCTTGCTGCGTGGCCCAATATCGTTTGTGGACGTCCAACCAACTTCTTCCACGCGCAATCGATTCCGTTTTCTCCTGACGCGTCTTCGGATGTGCTGAGGGACTCAGTACACAATTCATCAAATCTATCCTTGAGTTCGGCGGCATATCTCTCCCGCTCTTCCTCCCATTCTCGAACGAGTTTGCGGGTTTGGACAACTTGAGTCTGCAGCGCATAATAGTGTGCTGGGCTGGAGTCGGGCTGGACATAGACGGCCTCAATGTCCGAATCGAAAATAGACGCGAGCTCAAGCGCAGGCCGTAGACTGCGCTCGCCTATTTCCTCTGACATGAATGGAACGAAGAGTCTTTCATAGCCCATAGCTTGCCTCTCTCGGCGAAACTTGAAGCCTAACAGCCTGAAAACGAGACATATTGATACAAGTCAAGCTGGTCGCGCAGTCACATTCAGCGAGTTTCTTGTCCAGGAATTTTGACGATCAATTCGGCAGGAAACGACTGCACAGGCAAAATGCGCGTTTGATCGATGTCAATCAGCTCGCCTGATCGGACCGCTAAACTGGAAAAAGGTCCCCATACGAACCCTATCGAAGGCCAGTTGGATCGGCAGGGGGAGTCATGGACCAGATCAGTGTAACGGATTACCGTAAAACGCAGCTCGAAAGGGATGCGGCGAAAATTGAAGATCAAACACATGAATGTATCAACGACGAAAAGCGGAAGCATTTCAGTTAAGCGGCTCATGGCATCTTTCATTGTTCTGTGCCTGGCGGGCTGTTCAATCTATGAAGTAGGTCCGAAGGCTCAAATGGGCGCCGCCGCAGGCGCGGCGGCGGGCGGCTTACTCGCGGTTGCCTCTGGAGGGCACGAAGCTGGAATCGCCGGCGGTGTCCTTTTGGGCGGACTGATTGGTGGTGCAATTGGAAGTGCGCTCGACGCGCAGGATCGAAAGATTGCGGCGCAAACCGCATACACGTCTCTGGAATACCGCCCAACCGGATCGGTCTCAACGTGGCGCAATCCGGACACCCGGAACCAAGGTTCCTTCTCACCCACACGCACGTATCAACAACCAGGTGGCATGTATTGCCGAGAGTACCGGCAAACGATCACGGTTGGCGGCCGGGAAGAAGACGCCTTTGGAACGGCGTGCCGTCAGCCCGACGGTTCCTGGCGAATAAGCAATTGAGGTAAGCACCAGAATGATCAATAGCAAAAGATCCTTATACGGTCAACTAATCGCATTATCAGTTATATTGATCTGTGCGTCCCCTTCCGTCGCTGACGACGATTCTGATTTTCAGAAATCAGATAGTGATGGCGATGGGCAGGTATCAATTTCAGAGTACCAGGTGCGCATGACAGACCGCTTCTTCTTTATTGACGGAAACCGAAACGGGACGCTTTCGAAAGACGAAGTGCCTATGCTGTCAAACGACGAGCGGAAATTGGCGGACAAGAATCGAGATGGTCGTTTGTCTTTAGACGAATATCTAGCCCATCGGTACAAACTGTTTTTCTCCGCAGATATCGATGGAAGCAAGACTCTGTCGAGACAAGAGCTTGAGAGCTGGGGAGAATAATTGCGTAGTCGGGCCATCTGATGTATCCGATCCAGCTGGCTCACGATGAAACGGCCTCTGTTCCATTACTTGTCACGTCGTTTGCGCGCCCCTCGACACCCCTGAAACTCTGTTGGATCTGTTCACGAGCGGATTTTCTGCGCCTGTCCAGCGATCGTGTTTCGTTGAAATCAAACGCCTTGGGCTCGCACATCAAAGACCCAATCCAAACCGAGAGTCACAGTAGTCCCCTTGGAGACGAGTTGCCCAGATCTCTTAATACAAACGATCGAACTCTTGATTTCGATCAAGCAATGCCTCGCGAGTTTGAAGCATATTGACTATGGTTATTATCGAAGAGTGAGAGGTAAATCAGGTGGCAAACGAACCAACAATTAACGAGGGAATGCAGAAGTTTACTGAGCAGGTGCTCCACAATACTGAAGGCCAAAAGGCTATCGGAGAGCAGACAGAGCGCTTTTGGCACGCTGAGGAAGAATTCGTAGACGAACTACAGCAGTACTTCGACGGCTGGTGCAATCGTCGCAAAGATGCGGCTCACCTAGCGATTGAATTTGGCAAAACGCTTGAGAGTGGCGCCGAGAACGGGGAAATCGTTAAGGCATGGTCAGACCTGTGGACAAGTGCCATGACGCGATTCAACGAGGACGCGCAAGCTCAGTTGAAATTAACGCAAAAATTTGTTTCCACAATGGCACCTAACAGTTTGACGATGGCAATACCGATGTTCGGCACAAATACCGCGCCGCAAAAACAAAAGGCACCGGCCAGATCCAGCGGTTCGTCTAAGACTCAATAGATTGCCTGCAGGGAAGAGAGGCTTGCCTTACGAACAAAGCTAGCTGGCCGCCGCTTCCCAACCAATTTCGTCATTTGCTTGAGATGTTCGGTGTTGGGTTCGGATATGCCATAGGTTGGAGATTTGCTTGCGAATTTTTTTCGATTTGTAAGTGGATACTGACCAGTTGAAAGCACCTCAAGGCGCATGCCAATCTTACAGTACCGCATACCGATTTCCTGGTTTGCGATCATCTTTGAATTCGCTCAGTTGAATGGCGGCAATGTCTGAACCTAGTCAAAGCAAATTGCGTCGCGGTGAACTTGTTTCCACTTCAAGTAGACGCGCGAATGTCAGCGAGACATGGGTGGAAGACGACTCCAGCCATGCTAAATCCGGATTGCCCTCTGACTTTCGATTTAATCGCCAACAACCTTGGGAGCCCGACTCCCATTCATCTAAAGCTGTCATTGAATTCCTAGATCGGTCCACGAATGCAGCGATGGGTCGATACACAGGGGGACTTTCACCCAGCGCTCTTGCGACAGCTTATCTGGATTGGTTGTTGCACTTGTCGGCTTCTCCCGGAAAAAAGTTGCAGTTGAACCAAAAGGCGCTCAAGAAGATTGCTCGGTTTCAAGACTATATGCGGCGCAGTTTTTGGAAACCTGATACCAGCGAGCGCTGCATCGACCCGTTACCTCAGGACGATCGATTCGACCACGCCCTTTGGAATACTTGGCCTTTCAATTATATTTCACAGAGTTTCTTGCTGACCCAGCAATGGTGGCACAATGCCACTTCCGATATACCCGGCGTAATGCCCGAACATGAACGGATCGTAGAGTTCTGCGCCCGGCAGGCTCTGGATATTCTGTCTCCCTCCAATTTTGTTCTGACCAATCCAGAAGTTCTGCAAAAGACGATTCTAGAAGGAGGGATGAACCTCGTTCGAGGGTGGCAAAATTTCACGGAAGATCTTGATCGGTTAGCGAGTGGGAAAGGGCCTGTCGACTCCGAAGAATTCATCGTTGGCGATGATGTGGCAACGACTCCTGGTCATGTGATCTACCGAAACTGTCTCATGGAACTTATTCAGTACAGTCCCAGTACAGAGAAAGTCCGCGCTGAACCCATCTTAATCGTCCCGGCTTGGATCATGAAGTATTACGTACTCGATCTCTCTCCGGAGAATTCCCTGGTCCGGTATCTTGTTGATGAAGGTTATACGGTATTCATGATCTCTTGGAAGAACCCCGGGCCAGAGGATCGGGAATTGGGGTTCGATGATTACCGTCGTTTGGGCGTTTTGTCAGCTGTCGATGTAATCCAAAAAATCGCTCCAAATCGGGGGATTCACGGTGTTGGATATTGCCTCGGTGGAACGTTGCTAGGCGTGACCGCAGCTTCCCTGGCAACCAATACAGAGGACCCATTCGCCAGTCTGAGTTTCTTCGCCTCTCAGTTTGATTTTACTGAAGCGGGGGAGCTGATGTTGTTCATTACCGAAAGTCAGGTCAGCTTTTTGGAAGACGTGATGTGGGAGCAGGGTTTCTTAGATACCAGTCAAATGACGGGCGCTTTTCAGATGATCAGATCCAACGACTTAATCTGGTCTCGCATAGAACACGACTATCTGATGGGGGAGCGCCGGCCGATGAACGATATGATGGCTTGGAACGCAGATACCACACGAATGCCCTATAGGATGCATTCTGAGTACTTGCGTCATTTCTTTTTGAACAACGACCTTGCCGAAGGCCGATATCGTGTGGATGGAAGAGTGGTTTCCATTTCGAACATCCGCTTACCGATCTTTTCGCTCGCAACGACTAAAGATCATGTGGCGCCGTGGCGCTCTGTCTTCAAGGTGCATATGCTCGCTGACACCGAAGTAACGTTCTTATTGACTTCAGGCGGGCATAATGCGGGCGTCGTCAGCGAACCGGGTCACGAAGGTCGATCCTTCAGAATCAGCACAGCAAAGCAGGACGACTATCTCATCGGCGCCGACTTATGGATAACAGAAGCAAAGGAGAGAGAGGGATCTTGGTGGCCCGAATGGTCGAACTGGCTTTCTCAGAGGTCGACAGAACGCGTTGATCCCCCGGGCACCAAATGGGTCAATCAGGACGGAACAGTTGCCTCGGATGGCGAAGTTTGCAGATTTCCCGCCCCCGGTACGTATGTCCTCATGAACTAATCGTCTTGCGAATTAAGCTGGGGTTCGGCATTTAGGAAGGAGCAATGCCTTACAATCAGTTGCTTGATTGGGCGCTTTGACACTGTGGTCTGAGTAGATTCTCACTCCACTCATTTGAGTAGGCGTTTGTCTTGACTCAATTCCCTGATCAGCCTCTGAACCGCCCAGCAAGACAAGAAGACCTGCCAGTTATCGATGCCAGGGAACTACCCAGTTGGGGCGCAGGTCTTCGTGGCTGCGCCAGTCGATTTCGGTCCACTGCTGCCATCTTATGCCAAAACTCCCTGTACTTTCCCTGAAAAATTGAGATGTCTGGCAATACAGATTCGCTCAGACCTCTCCACACCGCCACAGGCAGTTCGCTTAGCGAAGTGCCGACCGCCCTATCAGGGTGGTCGGGAGCGGCAGGCATTTCGCAGAAGCGCCGAGAGCCATGCGAGTTCGATGTCTCCTCATGCAGCTGCGCCACTTTTAGTTTTCACGGCAGTTCGCTTTACTCCAGCTTCCAAGAGGGCATGCTGTCCGCGCGCCGACCGATCGGGCGGTTAGCTTAGTTGTGAGGTTATGTTCAGCTCTCTCATTAATTTTCTCTCTTCAGAGAGAAAATGAGCTGTCAGGAACGCCGCCGCGATTTCAAGGTTTAATATGTACGGAGAGCACTAAAGGGAACCTTATGAGGGGTAGTACGTGTCACTGAAGCCCATTTTCCTCCGTCCACTTCTGTTCCGGTTCCCCTTGGGATGCAAATTCGAAGGCAGATTTTCGATGAGAGCAAGACGTTTTAGCGAGTTCTTAATATCGCCAGAATCGGACCTTGACGAGCGATCGGACGAATGAACTCTGAGTGATCTCCACAGGACATTCTTATCTGTTGCCTGCGTGAGCGTTTGGACGGGACGTTGATCTCAATCAATCAAAGACGTTCCATACTAATCTAACAATTTGGCTGCAATCCTCTTTGCCAGACGGAGGTTCGATATGCTTTCGCGCCGCACGCTCATTTTTTCTGGATTATCAGTCGCCGCACTTGGCGGAGCGGTGTATGGGCTTTGGCCAAGACTTGGAAAATATTGGGATGAAGTTGAGCGGCAAAGACAGCTTCTGTCGTCCAATCCTGAGCTTGAAGGCTTCGTTCGCATGGCCACTTTGGCCGCGAATGGCCACAATTCACAGCCATGGAAGTTCCGTATCAACCCAACAGACGTCAGCATACTGCCCGACTTTTCGCGCCGTACACAGGTCGTTGATCCTGATGATCATCACCTTTTCGTCAGTCTGGGCTGCGCCGCGGAGAACTTCACAATCGCGGCTGCAGCACATGGTCAGACAGCCGATGTTCGTGTCTTTGGTGGTGGCCCTGAGACAGCAGTCAACATCGCACTTCAACCAGGAGCAACACAAGAAACGTCTTTGTACAAAGCCATTCCCCTTCGGCAATCGACGCGATCCGACTTCGATGGAAAGTCGGTCACAGCAGCCGAAATCGATCTATTGACAGCGGCCGCGAGAGAAGACGGCGTTTCTGTTCTCATTTTCACAGACACAACTCAGCGCGAGGCCATCCTGGAATTCGTCGTTGAAGGCAACAGCGCACAGATGGATGATCCTGCCTTTGTTGCCGAACTGCGCCAATGGCTGCGGTTTAACCCCCGTCAGGCGCTAGCGACCAAAGACGGTTTGTTCTCAGCTTGCACGGGAAATCCCGTTGTACCAGGATGGATGGGAGACGCGATGTTCGATGTCTTTTTCACCAAAGATGGAGAAAACGATAAGTATAGCAAGCATATTCGCTCTTCAGCCGGAATCGCCGTGTTCATTGGCGACCGCGAAGATCCTGAGCACTGGATTAAGGTAGGAAGGAGTTTTCAACTCTTCGCATTGCAAGCCACAGTACTTGGTATTCGCAACGCTCACCTCAATATGCCAATAGAAGTTCCGTCGCTCCGGCCGGAATTTGCCCGTTGGCTCGGCATACCTGATATGCGTCCCGATCTCATTGTGCGGTTCGGTCGAGCCCCGGCATTGCCAATGTCGCTCCGGCGACCGGTTTCAGAAGTCGTCATCTAAAGTTCGTAGACCCTTTTTCTGCACTTCGGGTTGGCTCTTAAACTATGCGCCGCGCGAGTTCGCGCGTCTAGCTAACTCCTGCTTCCGCTTCAGCTCCACCCAATTATTCCAAGTTTGCATATTAAATCCGCCTACTGTATAATACAGGTCAACATGAGAGGTGTGGATTGACTGAACAAGACAGTGATGACGATGACGAAGCGCTAAAACGCAGAGAACGAGACTATCCGGACTATTCCAATGAGTTAGCAGGCCGGTCCACGAAGATTGCCCGATTTATCCCCGAATCAGTTCGCGAAGAGGTCCGAGCCAGCAAGAACAAGGAAGACTTGGCGGAGTTTCTCACTGCTTTGGATCTTGCTTTGCAGGATCCTGTCTATGCTGCGCTGTATGACAAATTGTTGGGTAGATTGGTTGAGATGGAGAGGCAAACGGAACATGCGCTTGAATCAGCTCAAGAAGAATTGAAAGAGACAGAGCTTGAATTCACTGCAACTCTGAATCAAGCAAGCAAGTTACCAGGCGGAGCATCTGTGTTCAGAGATATGGAAGGGAATGTCTGGACAGAAGATGGGCGTCTTTTGGAGGGGGAAGAGCTTGATCAAGTCGTCTGGAGGCGGGGAAAAGGAGCGACTTATGAGGAGTATTTGCGACATCGAAAACAATCTGAATACGGTCATCCTTTCCGAGCGTTAAGAAATTGAAAGCTCCACCGCGCCGAGCTCACCATAGTCTGCCACGTAGTCGCCCCTACCGGCCGGAACGACCTGACCGCATGAACCCGTAAGCAACAGCGTTTCCCCGCTGAACTGAAATCCCCTCTTTTGAGCCTCCGCCCAGATCCACGGAACCGCCTCTTTGGGGCCGCCCAAAGCGTCGGTCATATCGGCGCGATTCACTGTCTCGCCATTGTGGCTTAATGTGGCGGTCATGTCTTCGCGTACGGACGTCCACGGCCTAAAGTCTCCGACCACAAAAAGATCTGCCCCCAGATTACAGGCCACCAGGTTTGGGGCGGTCATATCGGAAGGCCGTGAAAAGTTCACGTAGACTATCTCGAGAGCAGGCGCGAGGGCCGTCGGCGTACCTTTCTCATCAACGAGTACCGCGATCTCGCATTCAATGTTTCTTCCTTCGAGATGAGCCAACTCACAACCAGAATTGAGCCGGCCGTCGTGGTACAGACTGCCGAGCAAAGCGTGATCGATGCCAAAGAACTCTTGGATCGGTTTTGCCGTCACGCCTGCCTTGATCCCGCCGGTCTTTCCCGGTGAACGTACAGCTGTCACCTGATGCTGTAGCTCATAGGCGTCAGCCAAAGTGAACGACTCCTCAATCTCAGGGAGCGGGGCATGCTCCGAAATTGATTTGGCAAGATGCCGCACCAGCTCCGATCGAAGTATCGTTGGTTCGTTCGCCATTTAGACAACCTTTGCCTTTAGTAGATTGTGATTCGGTGCAGCTCTCTTCGGTAGCCCTCGTAGCCGCCGGTCGCTTTGTGGATCACGCTGCGATTATCCCACATCACCAGCATGTCTTTCTTCCATTTGTGGCAGTAGACGAATTCTTCTTTGGACTGCCATTCGTGCAGTTCCATGATGAGGGGACCGGCTTCTTCATCGCTCATTCCTTCAAAGCCGATAATGTACGAAATGCCGCTTAGGAATCCGCGCTTACCGGTCTCGGGGTGGGTGGGAACGAGGGGATGGCTCTCTTTCTTGTAGGCTTCCTCGGAGGGGGTGATGTCCATGGCTCCGTTGTTGGAGACGTCGCCATAAAGCCCATCCGGCGAATATCCACGAACGGCGGAGTGAACGGCGGTCAGCCCTTCGAACTTTTCCTTCATGTCGGGCGGCATTCTTTCAAATGACAGATGCTGATTGGAAAAATGTGTGTCGCCTCCGTGTGGGGGAATGTCGATGCTATAGAGAAGCGTCGCAGACGGAGGGTCCGGCAAAAAACTCCAATCGGAGTGCCAAAATTCCGCAAAGATTGGATTGGTTTCCTCCGCTTCGCGCCGCACCGCTGCAATGTACTTGCGTCCTGGGAGGGGATTGAAAAACGGGTCTTCGCCGAAATCGCCGAACTGTTGGGCGAATTGCTCGAACTGGTCGTGATCCAAGTGTTGATCGGGAAAGGCCAGAACGTGATGCTCCAACCAGGCGTCCCGAATTTCTTTCACCACCTCCGGCGACAAGGGTTCTGACAGGTCGACGCCGGTGACTTCGGCGCCGCACGCCTGGCCGCTCGGATTAACAGTGATCGATGTGCTCATGACATGTGCTCCCAATATTGAAGATCTTGTTTCATTTATGTGTTGAAGAAACCATCAGATTGACGCCGTCACGCTATGCTGCAAGATGACTTTGCCTTTCTTCTCCATTTGTGAAGAGTAAACTCCGTATACCCATTAGGCTGATCTCTACCGTGGAGGATCAATTCGCGTGCGGCGTTGAAGGCCTCTCCGCCGAAGTTTCCCGACATAGGGCGATACGCCGCATCATCCGCGTTCTGCTCATCAACGACTTTCGCCATTTTCTTAAGCACTTCCAGGACTTGATCTTCCGAAACGAGGCCATGGCGCAGCCAGTTCGCAACATGCTGTGAGGAAATGCGCAAGGTGGCCCGGTCTTCCATCAATCCCATATTTCGAATGTCCGGTACTTTGGAACAACCGACGCCCTGATCGACCCAGCGCACAACGTAGCCCAATATGCTCTGGCAGCTGTTCTCCAGCTCTTCCGTGATTTCTTCAGGGGAGTAGTCTCTGTGCACCGATAATGGAGGACTTAAAAGTTCGTTCAAGCCGTCGCTTTGTTGCTGAGCGAGTTGAGCCTGGACCTCAAAGGGATTCACATCATGATAGTGCACCGCGTGAAGCGTAGCAGCCGTTGGCGATGGGACCCAAGCTGTTGTCGCGCCGCTTTTGGGGTGGGAAATCTTCTGCTCCATCATTTTCGACATTTCGTCCGGCATGGCCCACATGCCTTTGCCGATCTGCGATTTGCCCTGCAGACCATGTTGAACGCCGAGGCGGACGTTACGGTCTTCGTAGGAAGTGAGCCAGGGACAGGACTTGATCTCATCCTTGCGCAGCATGGGACCCGCTTCCATCGACGTGTGAATCTCGTCTCCGGTGCGATCTAAGAAACCTGTATTGACAAAGAAGACCCGATCTCTTGCCGCTTCGATACAAGCAGACAAGTTGACGGACGTACGGCGTTCTTCGTCCATGATCCCGATTTTGAGGGTGTTGGGCGTAAACCCTAGACAGCGTTCCACGTCGGCAAAAAGGTTTACAGTGAACTTCACTTCATCCGGTCCGTGAAGTTTCGGTTTTACAATGTAGACGGAGCCTTCACGACTGTTGCGATACACGCCGTTCCCAAGAACATCGTGCTTTGCAATCAGACTGGTGACGAATGCATCGAGAATACCTTCAGGAATCTCATTTCCATTCTTGTCCGTAACGATGTCGGTGAACATGTGGAGTCCGACATTGCGGACGAGCAAGAGCGATCGTCCCGATAGATCTATTCTGGCTCCCTTTGGATCGACATAAGAACGGTCGCTGGCTAGGGCGCGCACGATTGTCTCGCCACCCTTTTCCAATTCTGAGGTCAAGTCTCCCTTTATCAGTCCCAACCAATTTTGGTAGACGAGTACCTTGTCCTCCGCATCGACCGCGGCGACACTGTCCTCCAAGTCGACGATCGTGCTAACCGCCGCCTCAAGAACAACGTCCGCGACGCCGGCCAGGTCATCTTTGCCCACGGGAGCTTTTCGGTCGATCTTGATCTCTATGTGCAGACCGTTGTTCCTAAGCAGGATCGCCTCCGGGTCATTCGACGAACCACGATAGCCTGCAAACTGATCAGCCTCCTGAAGAGGGGTCGTCGTTCCATTCAGATCAACAATGAGTTGTCGATCCTCGATCCGGTATCGGGAGGCATCTGTGTGAGATCCAGTGACCAGAGGCGCGGCGCGATCCAAAAAGTCTCGCGCATAGGCGATCACTCGTGCTCCGCGTACTGGATTGTACCCCGATCCCGGCGCACAGCCATCCGACTCATCGATGACATCGGTACCATACAATGCGTCGTACAATGAGCCCCAACGTGCGTTCGCTGCATTAAGCGCATATCGTGCGTTTGAGGCGGGCACGACGAGTTGCGGCCCGGAGATCGCACTCAGTTCCGGATCAATGCCTTCAACACCCACTTTGAAATCATCAGGTTGCGGCAGAAGGTAACCTATGTCTTGGAGAAACTTTCTTTGCGCCTCTGGCCGGATATCTTCCACTGGCGTTTTGCGGTACCACTCGTCGATCTGAGCCTGCAGCTTCTGCCGACGCTCCAAGAGCGCTGCGTTCCGGGGCCCAAGTGTCTCGACGGCCTCTGCCAGCCCGGACCAAAAGTCCTCCGCCAAAACATCTGTGCCCGGTAAAACATCTTTTTCGATAAACGCGGCAAGCAGGGGGGCGACCCCTAAGCCCGATCGGGGAATCATGTCTATCGTTGTGCTCGCGCTCACTGTGTCCTCGATTTCGTTCTCGGTACGAATTCCAATCGTTGCCTGCTAGGCAATCAGTTGTTCTTCAACTTGTCCCAAGCGGTCTTTGCCAAAGAACATTTCGTCTCCTACATAGAACGTTGGTATGCCGAAACACCCGCGCTCAACTGCAGCATCTGTATTGGACAAAAGCTTCGCTTTAACTTCGGGGTCTTGGGTGCGCTCAAGCAGGTGCTGACCGTCGAAGCCCGCATCGGTCATCGCCTTCCCATAGACCTCCGGGTCGTCCATCTTGAGGCCGTCTTCCCACATATATTTCAGTCCGGCTTCGACATAATCGGAGAGCTTTCCTTCCTGTTCTGCGGCGATGGCTCCCCGCATAAGGATAAGCGTATTGACGGGGAAGTGGGGGTTGGGACTAAACTCGGTGAGCCCATGTTTTGCGATGAAGCGCCGGGTTTCCAATTGTTCGTATTCCAATTTCCCCCTTATTTCAGAGAAAGCCATCATGGGGGATTGATTGCCGGTGGTCTTGAAAATGCCGCCCAATAGACACGGAATGAGATTAAGCGTCGCGCCTGTCCGCTCCAGAATTGGGGGAAGCGCCTTATATGACAGATAGGCATTCGGACTACCGAAGTCGAAAACGAAGTCTAGTGTTTTTCCCATCGAGAATCTCCCATATGATGACGGGTGTTCAACCGACCTGAGCGGCTTTGTGACGGCTCGCGTTACCACGAAAAAACCAGAGCCTGCTCGGGCGGCATACCGCCGGCTAGAGCTTTACGATACCCTGCCTCAATAGCGTCCGCACCAACGCCCTTTTTGATCGTCAACCATTTTGCCGCCCACGGAGCAAACGCAGCCCAAGCTTCAGAAAAGCGTTGATGGCTTACCTCGAACCCATCACGGGCGGAACGTTCTTCTGCAACAGAAGGAATAAAGAAAAGATAGGGCTCGGGCCCCGGCGTCGGTAATGAGTCGTCGGCAGGCGCACGATGTGTTGCACCAAGAGTGATGGAGTCCGTTAACCGCTCGCCCAATATAACGTGAACGGCCGACCGCACGGCGGCGTTTCCGGCCACGTCGATAAAGGCGGCTTTCTTTGTGTCAGAGTGAGCCTGGATGTCTTCGTAAGATTGAATTTCGTCATATTGCTCGAGTGTCTCAACGAATCTCCGGTTTCCGGGTGACGTTATCCCGATCACTTTTGTTTCGGCCTTTAAGTGTTTCATGGACCAAGCAAATGAAAGGGACGTCTTGCTCGATGCGCTGGTGACGTAAACAGTATCGACCGTGTCTGCCACTTGTTCCGCCAACATCCAGCCCGTCATGAAGAGGGCCCAAAGGACCGGCTGTGAATCTGCGGTTTCGTCTGAATACAGAGGGTCTGAAGCGCACCGATAGTAGCGGTTGTACCAAGGGTGGAGCTGGGACCGGTGCGGAGCCCCATCCGAAAAACACAAGTCGCTAACCGCCGAAGGTGTAATGACCAGATGGGAGGACATCGGCAGAAAGCCAAACAGTCGCTCGCCTTCGACAATGTTAGAATTTGCGCTTGAGATGACCTTTGCAAACCCCCAGACGGGCACATTGCCCCATCCGTCTTCCGCCGGAAAATAGGACCAATACGCAAGCGCATCTCCGAACACCGCATAGGTGATGTTGTTCGTCGTGAGCGCAAATTGTTCAACTTCTAAGAGGATCTGACCCTCATCCAGCGAACCGGGCGAACCGGACTTCGCTTGCGTGGCCGTCAAATCAGATTTGTTTACGAGAATGGTGCGTTGCTGTGTCATGGGCGTTTCCCGGCAGAAGGTGATGTGAAGGCTAGACCTTACTTAGCACCGAGATCTGCCGCTAGAGATTCAGAGAACTTCGCCGCAAACCCGAAGATGGACATCTGAGGATTTGCGCCCAGGCTTGTCGGGAATAGGGATCCATCAAAGATCGATAGATTTTCAAGCAGCCGGAATCGGCCTTGGCTGTCAGTTACACACGTTCTCTCGTCTTCACCCATCGCGCAGCCCCCCATGACGTGCGCACTGGAAAGTCCGATCTTGCCGCTGTCCATCGGTAGCTGATTGATCGCCGCATTGGCGCCGTCGAGTGTCGTCTGCCAGGAAGCTTTCGTATGACCGGGCCGCGTTGCTTTCGCGCCAGCGGCGAACTGTATCTCCGTCATGCTGGAGAGTGCGCGCCGTATTCCATCTCGAATATAATCGGAGAGCTGATAATCGAGAACGGGCCGGCCATCGTCCGCCAGATTGATCGAGCCTCCAGGACTTTCTTCGTGGAAGCCATCGCGCAGAAAGGACATCATGCCGTGCGTGTGGGGTAGTTTTTTCATTGTTTCTTCGAGGAGTTTCCCTGAGCCCCCCGCGAGGGTCGCATACGTGCCTGGAAGAAGAGGAATGACTTCTATCTTGTAGCCCATGGGTCCGGTCACGCCTTCGCTCCACGTGAAGTGATCTGAATAGATGGACTGAGGAGCACCATAATAAGGGTCAATTCGCTCATTGAACTGCGCGTATGAGACCACCACAGGATGCAGGAAGGTTCGCTTTCCAATGCGGCGATAAGGATCAGGCACCTTGGATCGAAGCAAGATTCCAGGTGTGTGAATGCCGCCGGCCGCCAACACCACATGTCTCGCCGTTACAGTGACTTTGTGAGGTGCGCGCTGGGCATCATTTAGGACGCGGGCATATCCAACAACGCCGGTCACCTGGTCGCCTGTCATCGTCACGCTGTCCACGCCGACATGGTAGATCAGTTTGCTGCCATTATCGAGAGCGGCCGGAATTGTGGTGACAAGCATTGATTTTTTGGCGTCGATTGGGCATCCCACCCCGCAATAACCCAAGTCCCAGCACCCTTCGACGTTGCGCGGAATGACGTCCCAGGAATATCCCAGTTGCTCGGCGCCCTTTTGAAGAATTGCGTTGTTGGGATTGGGCGGGACCGGCCACTTAGTTACTTTCAGACGCTTTTCCATCTCTTCAAAGTACGGCGCCATTTCATCTGGCGAGCATCCCTCGGCCCCAAATTCGGCTTGCCAATGGGCGAGCGTCTGGGGCGGCGTTCTGAATGTGGAGCACCAGTTAATAGTCGTGCCACCCCCAACATTTCGTCCTTGCACCACTGCAATGGCTGCGTCGCCCGTTGTTTGAAGACCGCCCTCCTGATAAAGGTCGGTGAAGCCGTATCGCTCGACCATATCAAACTTATCGGAAGACTTGAGCATTCCTTCTTCGAGAATGACGACTTTAAGACCGGCGGCGCTCAATATTTCCGCGCTCGTTCCACCTCCTGCGCCAGAGCCCACGATCACAACGTCGGCTTCCAGTGTCAGGTCGTCCGTGAGCGCACTGCCATCGACGATGTCCCAACCTTTTTCGGTGGCGTCGCGATAGGGGTCTTCAACACCTGATACTTCCAATTCATTCAGCATTAAGACGACCTTTCATTAAGACCAATCGGCCTTCAGTAAACGATTTTCTTCGGAGGACCCGGGTATCCAATCGCTTCTTGGTTTTCGGGCGCCATGTACCAGGCAGTCGAGATCAATTGCGTTGTTACGGAGTAGGCAAGGACAGGCAATTCGAAGGAGCTCTTTCGCCACGACCCAAAGATCCGGTCGATGCTTTCAATGGAAAGGTCGGGCCAATCCGTAAGCGTCCCTGTCATTGGAACCCGGGTGAGAACCCCAGTAACGAAATTCACAAGGCGCTGAATGCGTTTGAGCGTATCCGAGCTGACGGGCGAGAGCATCATATCGAACGACTGAAGATGCCTATGAACGTCTTCATCCGTCTGAGCTTGAGAGATGACTGCCGGAAGCACCGAGCCAAAGTATTTGGCGTCAACCGGCCTCAACACCTTGTAAGGGGAAGCTTCGGCGTAGGCGCCACCCGAACTTGTTACCAGGGCGAGCGTGCTACCGGAATACAAGCTGAGTGCTCCCGCGACAGACGTCTTCCCTAGAGAGTCCAGGAATCTCCTCCGGGTAAGAACCAAATGATCATTTGATGGCTCACTTACGTTTTGCACGGATAGACGTCCTCTTTGATTTCCGGGGTAAGCCGAATTGTGTTGAATACAGCGGTCTCAGGGCGCATGGTTCCACCAGGCGAGATCGGAAAAGGCCCGCAAGTCCAGCTCATGCGTCCAAGCGGATCGGTGCTGTTGTGAAACGTGGAAGTATGTCTCCGCCATCTTCTCCGGCAGCATCAGCCCATCATGCTCCTGTCCGCGCGCCTCCCGCAGCTGCTGAAAGGCTTCTTCTCCGAGCATCTTGCCGAGTGTGTCGGGGGCATCTACCGCGCCGTCAATCAGGATGTGGGCGATATGAATGCCCTTGGGTGCAAATTCCGCATTAAGCGATTGGCAGAGCATCCGGCGTCCACCCATCGCGGCTGCGTGAGAGTGTTGACCGGCATTGCCGCGCACTGCTGCAGTTGCAGAGGTTACCAGAATTGTTCCGTGTCCGCGTTCTTCCATAAGCGGGCAGACTGCCGAAGCGAGACGAAAGAGAGCGAACGTGGCCATCCGCCATCCGAGCTCGAATACCTTGTAGCTGGTGTCACCGAGCGCACGGTTACCGACTTGCGCTCCAAGATTGAAGAGGACAACCTCAATGGGACCAATCTCCGCCTCCACCTGAGCGACGCGCTCCTCAATGGCGTTTTCTTTGGTGGCGTCGAGGAGATAGCCTGTTGCCTTACCGCCGCTTTCTTCGATGTCAGCGACGAGTTTTTGTAGGCCCTCTTCATCGCTGCGACGGCAGAGCACCGTGTGATAGCCTTCGAGCGCGAAGCGCTTTCCCACGTTTCCGCCGATACCGGCGCCCGCGCCAATTACAAGACACACCTTTGTCATGTCACGTCTCCTGTTTTCGGATTTCTCAGTCTACGGTGAGAATTTTGTTGGCGGTGATCAGAGCGTCTTGCTCGGCGGCGCTGTACCCAAGATCCGTCAAGATCTCCCTGCTGTGTTCACCGAGTTTCGGGCCTGGCCCCGCGATCTCGCTGGGTGTTTTGTCGAACTGTGCAGCCGGACGAGCCTGGCGCACTTCGCCGAAGCCTGGATAGTCGATCTTCTGAATAGAATTGTTGGAGACAATCTGCTCGTGCTCCATCAGTTCCATCCGATCGAGAAGCGGGGCGCACGGAACGCCTTCTTCATCCAGTCTTTTGAGCAGTTCGGCGCTGTCCCACCCTAGTATCTCATCAGCCGTAATCTGTTTGCGTTCCTCCGCATTCTCGAAACGACTGGTGGATGTTTTGAACCGTTCGTCCTCGATCAATTCTTCCCGGCCGAGGGCGCGGCACATGCCCGCCCATTCCTTATCGGAAACAGCGCCGGCCGTAATGAAGCGGTCTTTGGTTTCGTAGATCAGATCCATCACCCCTTGAAACTTTCTGACATCGATCTCGCGTTCCCCATAGGTGAGCCCCGCCATGCCCTCCGGCCAGAAGAAGGCCAACATGGTGTCCAGCATGGAAAGGCGGATGTGCTGTCCTTCACCTCTGCGTTCGCGCGCAAACAGTGCCGACGAAATAGCTTGGGCGGCGGTGAGCGACGTCACCTTGTCGGCAATGATGATGCGGAACATCTGAGGGCGGCCGGTGGCGCGATCAGCCTGAATATCCGTTGCTGCTGAAAGAGCCTGAATAACCGGATCGTAAACACGCTTATGGGCATACGGACCATTTTCCCCGAACCCGCTAATAGATACATAAATCAGCTTTTCGTTGATCTTTCTAAGTTCTTCTTCGGAAAAGCCCATTCTCTCTATCGCCCCAGGGCGAAAGTTCTGGATGAAGACGTCCGCCGACGCGGCCAGCTTTAGAAGGATTTCCTTGCCTTCGTCCGATTTGAGATCAAGCGCGAGCGATTTCTTGCCTCGATTACAGGAAAAGAAGCCCGCGGCGACATCATTGTGGGGCGGACCAATATGGCGCATTTGCTCGCCGTGGAGAGGTTCGACTTTGATCACCTCCGCGCCTTGATCAGCAAGCATCATTGCTGCAACGGGCCCTGAGACCATGGTTGTCAAGTCCAGCACTTTGATACCTTCTAACGGTCCCATTTCATCCTCCTAACATGTCGCCATAGTTGATCTTCATCGCCCTTTGATAGGCAGGTCGCTCCGCGATGCGGCCGCGATATCCCTGTAGAGCGTCTGGCACGTCCACGCCATAGAACAGCGCCCAATCCAGACACGATGTGAGCAGAAGATCCGGCAAGCCGAAGCCTCCATCCATAAGATACTCACGATCTTCTAGATACTCGGCCAGCACCTGGAAGTGTCGTTCGGCATACTTGCCCGCGGACGCTACGACCGACTCCGAAGGCCCGTAAACCTCCGCCAAATCACGATGGCGCCGCATGACGTAGAGGCTGGTTTCATCGATCTCACCATAGATGTAGCAAATCCATTCGTCTTCTTTGGCCTGGCTCTTGAGACATGCGGGTGCACGGAGAGAACCGTTGGGATACGCGTTCAGCAGATACCGGCAGATAGCGACGCTTTCGGACAAGTGGACGTCACCATCGACAAGGAACGGAATTTTCTGTTTTCGATTGAGAGCCGTGTATGCGGCGGTCTTCGTTTCTCCAGTGCGCGGGCCGATGGGATCAAGCTCGTAGTCGATCCCCAATTCCTCAGCGACCCAAATGGGTCTCAAGCTTCGCGCGGTGCCGGCGCCCCAGATCTTTATCTTGTCCATCGTTCGCTCCTATTCGGAAAGAAACTTACGTCTTGGCAGTTTAAAAAGGAAATGAATTGATTTTTCAGGTATAGAAAAGAAATGGAATATCAAATAGGCGGTCGACTGCGCCGCGAACGAGAGGAAACCTATGGATATCTCAGATATCGATCTTATTCGGACCGTGAGCAAATCAGGGAGCTTGACCCATTCAAGTTCGATTTTGAACACATCCCAGCCCACACTGAGCAAGAAGCTCGCGCGTCTCGAAGACCAACTTAACGCGCAGCTTTTTCACCGGTCGACCACGGGCCTCGTTCCCACCGAGGTGGCAAACTACATCGTATCGAAGTCAGAGCCGCTGAGAGGTCAGCTGACCGAAATCGAGCGGCACGTTGAGTTGATGACCCAGCTCGAAACGGGGACCGTCAATCTTGGCGTGGGCCCGATCATCGAGCAGATCCTTCTTCCGAGTGTTCTGAGCGAGTTCATTGCAACAACGGGAGACGTGGCGCTCTCGATTGTGACGGAAGACGACGAAACTTTACTGGAGTTGTTCGAGGCATCCTCATTGGACTTAGTCGTCGGTCCTTTCCGTGCAGATGATTGGCAACGGGAGGGCTTTATGGCGATACCAATGATAACGGATGAAGTTGTTGCAGCAGCCCGGGTCGGTCATCCCATTTTTGAGTATAAGACGATCGACGAGAAAGTCCTCAACCAGTTTCCTTGGGCAGCGCCAAAGACACCTGGCACAACACGGCAAGCCAAAGGGGGCCCGTCTCTCCAAGACCCTAAAATACTCTCCGACAATTACGATCTGCTCAAGAAAGTCACAGTGAACAGCGATGTGCTCTGCGCCGCTCCAAGGGCGGTCTTCAAAGAGGAGATGGAACGGGGGCTTCTTCGAGAGCTGAATGTTGACCTCAAGGTGACCTGGGAGAGCGCCCTTATCATCCGCGCAGAAACATTGGCGACGGCGCTACCCAAACACGCGGTTGGCCTGTTTGAGGCCGCGAGTGAGCAAGTGAGAGACCTGCTAGCGGCGTGAACTTTGTCCGCAGCCCGCAAAAACAAGCCCGTCATCAATGTCCAAAATAGAGAAATACGGACGTCTGTAGAAGCTGGCTCCAATGTCGCTTGTTGGCGAAGGCTTGCAGTCAGAATCGCTTGAACCCACGACTGTTTCCGAGGTGAAAGAGGTCTTTAGCCCTACAACTCAAGTCCCGAAGAGATTTCCAAAGCATCTTCAACATCGACACCCAAGTATCTCACCGTGCTTTCGATCTTTGTGTGACCCAAGAGAATCTGAACGGCTCTCAGGTTGCCTGTCTTCTTGTAGATCTGCGCTGCTTTGGTTCGTCTCAACGAATGAGTGCCGTATTTCTTTGCATTCGACCCTGCATGCGTGACCCAACCATCAACAAGTCTGGCATATTGGCGTGTTGAAAGGTGCGGTCGGGATTTTGCACGACTGGGGAAGAGATAATCCGTAGGCATCAAACTACTGATTTCGATCCAGCGTTCCAGAGAAGTCGCAGTGTTCGGAGTGATCTCGAATTGAACCGGCCGTCCGGTCTTCCTCTGGACAATGATAGTTCTGTCCTTCACTTCCCCGAATGAGGTTACATCAGACACTTTGACTGCAACGAGATCGCACGCTCTCAATTTGCTGTCGATCGCCAGATTGAACAAAGCCAAGTCTCATGCTGCGTCGTTCATTTCCAGTCGTGCTCGAATAGACCAGACTTCTTTCGGCAATAGCGGTCGCTTTTGGCCGCGAAGATTGGCGATCTTCGCATTGCTTGAAGTTTCCTGGTGATTGCAATCATCCATGACGTTTACTCCTACCGTTAGGAATTAAACGCGCTAAACTACTGTTTACCGTCGGATAACGGTCACTTGAATCCCGGGGAAGCCTATCTTAGTTGGGCAATGAATGGCCCAAAACGGAATTTGGGAGAGGCCGTCGTGAACGTCTCAAACGTGGAGTGAGAAGGACTTTCGCCAGAAAACCCAGCCAGCTTTGTCGCCCGTGAGAAGTCCGAAACGCTATGGCCGAAGTTTCGACAAATCTGCATGTCCCAGTAGAGCGCAATCCAAAAACTCTATCTTTCCCCGATGCAGTCCTATGGCGCCCGACCGCCTGAGAGTTTGAAGATGAGTATTCACCTTTTCGCGGGTTGCCGAGAGCCTTTCAGCGATTTCAGCTTGAGTAATTGTTACAGCCTGCTGACCCCTTCCACTTTCATAGGCCAATTCAAGCAGTAGCATCGCCAGTCTCTGCCTTAACGGACGAAACATCATGTCTTCCATTTTATCGTCCGTTTGCCGAATTTTGTTCACCAAATCTTTGATAATAGCCAGCGCAAATCGAGACTCGCAGACTATCATTTCAAGAAAATTACTCTTACCAATCCGTAGGAGGCGAACCTCACATAAAGCCCTTGCATCTGCAGTCCTGCCGCCCTCATCGAGAACCGCAAATTCTCCGAATACATCTCCGGAATGAAGTGTGTCTAACCGGACTTGTCGCCCCTCATCCGAGATGATTTCGAGCGCAACCTGTCCTTCTATTACTACGTATACTGAATCTGCGGGATCCTTTCGAACAAACAGAACTTCACCCCGCTCGAGACAGCTTGTCGTAGAAAGAGAAACCAGCTCCTCAAGGGCTGTTCCGGACACTGATTCGAATAGCGGATGTTGCGAAAGGATTCTCAGAGCCTGATCTTTAACGCTAAACCTAGACGAACAGTCGCTTACCGCTAGCTTGTACATGTATTCACCAGATCGTTCTTTCATTACCCCACCTAAATCCTATCACTATCGGAAGAATTGTGTGTGACCGACATCACAGGTTCCACGTCACTTGTGCGATCGCGAAGCTGCAGCCGGAACTGAATGCAAACAATGATGCGAGCCTTAGGGCCACTGACCGCAATTCCGATTTGAACTAAAGGTCCATGACTTATTATTGAAATCTGTACCGGCTATACGTTAGAATTTAGCGCAGAAACGAATGAGCTTGGGAGACACGAAGTTGGATTCCGCTCTATCCGAAAAGTGCGTTGCGACCATATTGTTCGCCGACATTGTGGGTTCCACTCAACATGTGCGTGCGGTCGATCCTGATGACGTACAAGAGTTTCTGGATCTCTGCCATGAACACGTACGAGGTGCGGTCGCAATGACTGGCGGGACAGAGATCAGCTTTACTGGTGATGGTCTGATCGCAGTTTTTGGGTGGCCCACAGGGCAGGAAGATCACGCCGATCGGGCTTGCGCATGTGGATGGTTGGTACAACATCCCCTTACGGATTTTAGTCTTGTGGGGCCCAACGGTGCGCCTGTCAAGTTTCGAGTTGGAATTCACTCGGGCATCGTAGGTTTCAGACAGGTTCATACAACCTTCTCATCGAGAGACGATGTAATAGGCAATGCTGTGCACCACGCAGCAACACTGCAAAAAAAAGCTTCGCCCGGTGATGTTTTGATCAGCCAGCATACATTAAGAATATCGATCGGAGATATCGCATCCGAAGAACTGCTTCTCGGTGAAGGAGCAGATTTATTGGACGGGGTCGCACACAGGCTAACAGACGCACCGGATTACCCCAATCGGAACAGAAGACAACGATATGCCCATCCCTTTGTTGGGCGGAAAACTGAGCTCATGGACCTTTCTGCTAGATTCGGAAGTTCCGAATATCCCGGCCCAACTATCGGGCTTCTCGGCGAACCTGGTGTCGGAAAAAGCCGGCTGGCGTTCGAACTAAGCAAAAGACTAATGTCCGATGGGTTCGAGAGTTACACCGTTTTTTGCAGTGTACAGCAGAAATCGACACCTTACGGAGTGATCCGCGAAGCTATCAGAACCCTGCTGGGCGAGAATGAAGCAATATCAGAGCAGACACTTGTTATGCTCGGACTTCCTGCGAAGCAGATTGCCGAAGTATTCAGTGTTTTGGAGCCGACCAAAGTCAAGAGAGAGGTGGCAGCCACGCTAAAACGCGGAGCAGTCATCAACTCCGTAAGCATCCTTCTACAGGCCTCACTGAACAAAAGGAAAGTGCTGCTCATCATCGAAGACGGGCATGTAATTGATGATGAGAGCAAAGAATGTCTGTCCGAATTTGTTAGCAAAACCCAAGAATTCGTTGGCGGAATCCTGATTACTTCCCGTCCGGAGGGACGGGAAATGATTTCGGCTTTTTCGTCCGAAACGTTATCACTTCAACCGATTCCACCTTTGGATATGCATGTGCTGGCCAACAACTTGTTGGAGGGTTCAAAGATTGAAGCGGATCTGTTCGGCACTGTTATAGATCGGTCCGACGGCAATCCCTTCGTGTTAGAAGAAATGGTGCGATCCATCGATAGAATCGGTGCTCAGTCGGATGGTTTGTTGCCTGAGCCTGTAGAATCTCTGATTCATGCACGTCTACTCAATCTGGAAACCGACGCCAGGCATTGCGTTCAGGCATTGAGCCTTTTGGGCGAATCTTCCGAGATGGAATTGGCTGTTGTCGTGGCAGGAGATAAAAGTCGCTTGAGCGAAAGTCTGCACACGTTGGTCGAATACGGCTTTCTGCACCCACTCGAACGAAACGAGTTTCGTTTCAAACACGCGATTATAGCCGACGCGTGCGCTAGAAGTGTGCCCAAAAAGCGTCGAGCAGACATCCACAGGAAAGCGATTCTTTCGATTAAAGATCAGTATAAAAATCTTAGTGGTCGTTACGCCTCGCTCGCTTATCATGCCGAAGAGGCCGGTGCCTATCACGAAGCACTTGATTATCTTTATGAAGCTGTACGGGAGGCGCGCCGGGCCTTCGCTCCCAGGTCTTTGATTCAACTTTTTGAACGGGCAATGAATTGTTTTGATTCAGGAGCAGAAGACTCTGATGAAAGATTTGTCGATTTCGTGTTGGCAGCTTTCGACTCTTACCAACATGTTGGTGATCTGCCAAAAATGGGAGAATTCTTGCCCCGCGCGATCGAGTTGGCCCGAAAGCAAAACCGGCCTGACCGACTTTGCCTGGCGCTTTGTCACTCCGGAATGACTCATTGGTACGAAGCAAAGTACGCTGAGGGAATCTCGTTCATGGACGAAGCCCTGGCAATGGCGAAATCTATGAACGTTGTACCTCTGGAGTTTCATGCGTTGTCGGTGCTTGCCAACTTGCATCATGGCATCGGGAACATAGAAGTCGCCATAGAGCTAGCTAAGCGACAATGTGCGTTAACCGGGGGCGACCTGGCCCAAAAGCAGTTGGGGGCTGCAGGTATTCCTGGCGTGTTCGCACGCGGGTTCACTAGCTACTATCTGATGGAAGTAGGGGGATATGAAGAGGGTTTGACGTACGCGGAGGAAGCCGTCGCGATTGCGTCGCGGGCGAACGAACCCTATTCCCTGACCATTGCGCTCATCGCCCTCGGTCGGAACCTTCTCATGCTAAGTCGAAATAACCACGCCAGAAAGGTTCTGGAAAGCGCTAAGTCGCTGATCGATAAGGACGGGTATAGCGCGGCGGATCCGAACGCCACCGGCTTGCTTGCGATGGCTTGTGCACGCACAGGTAAACCGCAACAAGGAGTGCTAGCCGTTGAAAACTGTATTCGTTCAGGCAATCATCTCAAAACAGGTGGTTTGTTGGAGATTGTCTATTTGAAAATGGGCCATGCGGAATGTTTGCTCACCTTAGACCGAATACCTGAGTCTTTACGGATTGTGAACGAAGCGTTGGAAATAGCCCGAGCGCACAATAATCCGTGCACCCTCGTTCAAGTCCTGGGCCTTAGGGCACACATCGAAACTCAAAACACGGGCGGTCATTTCCGAGAGCATCCCGACATAACCGAACGCGATACTATATGTAGGACTTTTGGAATTGCTGCGTGGGATCTGGCGTTCGAACAGGGCCAACCCCATGTCGAAGGCACACTTTAAGACTTAGACCAATCGATGGTGTCCCAGGGCCGAGGTGAAAACCGTGCCTTAAAACCGACGGTCACTTTTGCAAAAGTGTCGAAGTCCCCTTTTGGGCCGGCAATGCGGTGAAGTCCGGGTAGAGTGGCCGCAGCTTCAATGCAATTTGTCAGCGCCATTAGAGCTAGCCGGTCCCTCCCCCAACACGATCTGCCCCTTGTGGTATCGGCCAATGAACCGAACATCAAATAGTCGGCCGGATCTCGAGGCGGAGTGTTCGTCCAGGGATAAAGCGAAAGGACATAGCTCGTTTTTCCGTACTTCAGCGGATCCAGCTTCGCAACATTGGTCATCGCAGCAACCCATTCACCCGCTGCAATCGTTTGACCGTCCTCCAGCAGATAATCTCTTTCGCAGTACCTCATAATAGGCACTTTCATCGACCGTAATCTGTCGCATTCGTATACTAACAATTGTAATCCAGATAGGGGACGCTCGGGCGTTGCTTTGCCGTGTGGATTGATTTCTGGTCTTGAGCAGTACGGCGGGGGTTTCCCATATATTGGGTTGGCCTTCAGCATTGAAACCAAACGGGGCAAATGGATTCGAATATCAAGCAACAAAGACATCATATCCGCGAAGCGGCCCGGCAACGTGACCATCACGGACGCGGCGATCTCGGCAAGAAGGTTCCTGGTATGCTGATAGTACTTATTCAGCTCGTCTTCGCCCTTCTTTGCAGCGTGATCATCTTCCAAAACGAACGCTTCCAGAAGTGTTCGGGCCCTAATGGGGCGGTATCTCCTAGTTTGATCGAGTAGTTCGTCAATGTGCGCAACCAGTTCCGATGTGGCTTGTGCGGCAATATCCAAAATCTCCTGTTGATTTTGAACGTTCCCAAGCATCACAAGAAACTGCGTTATTGACCAAACGGTCATTGTTACTACGCCCGGATCATCTATTTTTTCGCCTTTTGCCGAAAGAAGCCAATCCGGAGGAATTTCCCCTATGTGACGCCTGTAGAAGGGGAGCGCAACCGCAAGTTCGGTCAACCAATTCGGTCCGGGAACCCCAACGACATATTTGCAGAGTGCGTAACCACTCGCCGTTGCCAGATCTTGGGCAAGATCTGTCCGGCCTGACGGCCAAACTCTTTTGAGTTGTTTCTCCAACGCAAGTCGCACAATTTTCTCTGCAAATACGCTGTAATTCGATGGATTGCCTGCACGGTCGTTCGCAAGGCGAAGCCAGGCATCATTTAGAATCTTGGTCATCTCTGTCCGGCTGCCTGGTGTCAGTATACAATCCGTACCGAGCAATGTGTCCTGACCACGTGTGATTTTCCGTGCGGCATTCCGATAATGGCGAACAGAGAAGTGCTCGTTTTCGCTTAGTATGTACGCCACATCCTTATGTCGACCGACGAAAACCACCGAAGCGGCAATCTCAGGATCGTCAACTTCAACGTATGTATTGAACGGGTTCATATCCTCGTGTTTCGGAGGTCTGACCTTAATGGAACGAAGGGTCGGATTGCTCTCGAACGCATGGAAGAACTGCTTGAGTCGTTTCTCGCTAAACAAGGCGGGTGTTTCGACTTCACCAAATGTAAATCCGCCATAGGGAAGAGCTAAGACATTACCGCTATCCGCAGGCGGAAACTTGTGCCGACCGGCAATTCGTTTTATTGCTTTGACGCTCGGCGCGAAGAAGTAATCCCCTCCTCGGTTCTCGACAAATTTTGGTATGTGCGTTTCGGGAGCAACCCGCCCTGAAGCAAAGAAGCGGTCCTCGATTGTGCCGTCATTGTTGCCAGTGAGGGGACACTTATCGAGACCGGTCTGCCCTAAGAATTCCCCTGTGTTCAGCCATTGCTTCTGGATAACTTCGAATTGCGTTTCGATGCGGGAATTTGCCGCAATAAACAAGAGGCCGCGCTCTTCCAAATCGTCTTGAGCATCGTCCGTCAACAATCGGCCCCCGTACCCCTTCGATCGGCGCAAGAGACGATGACGCTTTACATTGTCACGTCCGCCAATGTCTCGTGGATTGGATCGTCTGGTGTGCGATCCAAGCGGGCACTTGATCCCGTCTGGATCATCCGCTGCATAAAGAAAATCATTGATCGCCGACTCGGTTACCCTCCGGTCTTCAAACGGAGAGTGGATCAATGATGTCCCATCCGGCCAGCGTCCAACCATTTGTGCAGCAAGTTTTTCTTGCTCTTTGGGACTACCCGGTCGTTGACGAGCAAGATAATTCTTAAACCCAATGACATCTTGAGCCAGCTTTCTGAATACCAGGTAAGTTCCCCCTCGTGCCAAATCTTGATTGACGGGCGTGTTTGAAACGTTTCCGTCTTCGTCGGGCAGTCCTAGAAAGATCTCCCCGGGCGCGACAGGCTCCCAGGTCCGGTTGCGACTCGGATTGCCTGCACCAGGTTGCGTATGACCGAGACCGAGATCAATTCTCGGCTGGCTGATACCGTCGCGGAATCCAAAATGCTCGCGCCTGACCTTCGTCGGTTTTACCTCATCACTATGCGGATCAACGTGATATGGATCTTGTCCAAGCTCGATATGAACGATCTCCATTCCGAAGAACCTGAAAAAACGATTCACAGCACGCCGACCTTCCAGCCCGTCGGGAGTCCGATCATTGAAATCACGAACTTGCTTTCGCAGTTGTGCCCATTGACGTTCCAACACACCAGAGACCGAGAAGGTTCCAGTAAAATACCCGTGTACCGACTTTTGACCGAGCTCACCGTACCAGTTTTCCGGCGCATTTAGTCCAGTGTCTCCCAATTGCTCCGCACGGGATGCCATGCCTTCACGAAATGCTTCTGGGAATGAATTCAGTGTAGTGGCGTCAAGATTGAGCGCCTTCAACCCGTTCCATGTGAAAGCAAGATTCATGGCGGCGGTATCAAACGGTGCAAGCGTCGAATGGCTGCCCAATCTCCGAAGCTTGAACTCTTTGCCTTCGCTTCTGAGCAAACCGCCCAAAGCCACGTTGTGAGACGCGCCAATCTGTCGGAACCACTCATGAAATGCAACCGCGGTCAACCCGCCCGTTATGTAATGTTTCCCAATGTCAGCGTCATTCTCTGCGAGAGCCCGGAAAAAAGCACTTACCGTTTCTCTACTCGAAAGTGCACTGTCGAGGAGCTTAATAATATGAATTGCAAACTCTATTTCAGTGAGCTCGTTTTCTTCGTCGTGACCCGAACTTTCAGATTGGGCGCCCTCTTCGACGCTGGCGCTAAACAATTGTGTTGTCCGAGGCTGGGACACAGTTCCAATTGCCCAATCCAACGAGAGTGTGTCCTTTTGAATTCCCAGTTTACCGATGAATTCAGACAACAAGCCAGCAGCCTGCTCGGGCGAACCTGTGATTAATTTCAACCACGCAAGAAAAGGATCCACATTGGTTTTTGATTGATCTTTAAACCGATCAATATCCTGTTCATTTGATTGAGGTCCTGGCGGCTGGAAGGCAGACTGATCGGAAAAATCTCCTATGTTCTCTGTCATCGATTTGACAACACTGACAAGGCTGCGGGTAGCCTCGGAAAAAGCGGGATTCTCAAAGTCCAAGCGTACCAGCTCTTCTTGCTGGCTGCTTACGAGCTTGTCTTTGTGTCGTTTAAGCTCCTTTTTCTCCTCATCAGAGAGCGCCTCGCCCTTTTCGGTAAGGGACTGCTTGAGCGCTTGATATTGGCTCCATTCTCTTGCAACCTCGGTGAGGGTGCTGATTGTTTCTGAGACTTCCGATGCTTCTAACTTGCGGAAGAAAAAGTATATCGCCCAATCGTGCGTCTTCGGGTTCCGGTTGTTTCGGGGCGCGTGCTTAACGGCCTTAACCAGGTTAGCCTGAATGATGTCCTTTGCTTCCGGCAACTCATTCACATTGCGGTTCATGTGTTCGCGGGCGCCTATCGACATATCAGCCTTCTAGCCTCTCAATCGAGTTCCATATCAAATCGTCCGCTAGGGGACGGAAAGTTTGAAGAAATC
>JANQPV010000022.1 GCA_028285305.1 Alphaproteobacteria bacterium
CCAGGTGAAGTGGAATCCGGTTCACCGTCAGGAAACGCGCAAAACAAGGAATCTGGAGCCGTTTTGTGTTTCCGTCAAAACCAAAACGGCTCTAGAGCAGGAGTAGGAAAATGACGTCGTCTGACGACGGTGCTCACAGCGACCAAACCGAGAACCATCAATTTCAAGCCGAGGTGGCGAAGTTGCTGCACCTCATGGTGCATTCGGTCTATTCCGAAAGAGAAGTTTTTCTTCGTGAGCTGATTTCAAATGCTTCGGATGCCTGCGACAAGCTGCGCTATGCCGCTCTCACCTCTCCGGAGCTGGCCGGTTCGGACGCGGTTTTTCGCATTGTCGTCCGCGCCGATAAAGAGGCGTCCGTGTTGGAGATCGCGGATAATGGAATTGGTATGGACCGATCCGAGCTCATCGAGAACTTGGGAACCATTGCCCGGTCAGGGACTAGCCAGTTCGTTGAGAGCCTCTCGGGAGATGCGGCGAAGGACACGCAACTGATCGGGCAGTTCGGTGTTGGATTTTATTCTGCGTTTATGGTGGCTTCGCGCGTGGACGTCTTCAGCCGAAAGGCAGGGAGCGAAGACATATGGTGCTGGTCTTCCAATGGCGAGGGTGCGTTTGAGATTTCTGAAGCCAAGGAAGAGGTAAACTTGCTTGATGGGCGCGGAACGCTTATCCGCTTGCACCTGTCAGAAGAGAGCAAGGAATTTCTTGAGCCGAGCACTTTAAAGCGTATCATCAAAGATTACTCGGATCACATCTCTTTCCCCATCTTCTTTGCGGAAGATTCAGACGGGGATGGGGAACAAGTGAACTCTTCGGGAGCGCTTTGGGGACGGCCGAAATCTGAAGTTTCCGAAGACCAGTACAAAGAGTTCTACCATCATGTGGGTGGTCAGTTTGACGATCCTGCGCTCACGATCCATTACCGGGCCGAAGGCCGTCACGAATATTCTGTGCTGCTGTTTATCCCTTCGCAGCGGCCCTTGGATCTCTTTGACCCAAACCGCAATGCTCGTGTCCGGCTTTATGTCAAACGGGTTTTCATCACCGATGATGCGGAGCTGATGCCGGGCTATCTAAGGTTTATCCGAGGCGTGATCGATTCAGAAGATATGCCCCTCAATATCAGCCGGGAAATGCTGCAAAACAATCCCTTAGTGGCCAATATCCGGGGGGCAGTGAAGCGGCGTGTTTTGACGGAACTGAAGAAGGCGGCAGAGAAGGACAAGGAAACGTTCTTGTCCATTTGGAAGGCCTTCGGTGCGGTCATTAAGGAAGGTTTGTATGAAGACTTCGAACAGCGGGATGCTCTTCTGGAGCTTTCGTTGTTCCGAACCACTTCGTCGGGCGATGGCTATCGTTCGCTGAATGACTATGTGGAAGACATGTCGGAGAACCAATCCGAAATCTACTTCATTCAGGGAGACGATCCGGATGCGCTTGCCAATAGTCCCCAGCTCGAGGGCTATAAGGCCCGGGGTTTGGAGGTTCTGTTGCTGTCCGACCCAGTCGACGCGTTTTGGACCTCGTCGGTACCCCAATTCAATGAGAAGTCCTTTACGTCCGTGTCCCGGGGGGAAGCGGATCTGGATAAGTTTCCCACGGAATCGGGGAGCACCTCCGAAGACGAACCATCCGATGCGTCTCTGGGTACGCTGGTTGCGGCATTCAAGCAGGTTCTTGAAGGCCGGGTTGCTGATGTGCGCAAGTCAAATCGGCTGACCACAAGTCCTGTTTGCTTAGTGACGGATGGGGCTGCGATGGATCCCTATATGGAACGCATCATGGCTCAGTCCCGCGGCGAGGATGGTGCCGCCCTTGATCTCATGTCGACGCGCATCTTAGAAATCAATGGTTCGCATCCTCTTGTTCGCGTTCTGGCGGACAAAGCTGCCTCGGACGGCGTTTCCAAAGATATAGAAGATGCGGCGCGCCTCTTGCTCGACCAAGCGCGGATTATTGAAGGGGAAGCCGTTGTCGATCCGGCCGAATTCACTCAAAAAATGAGCGCATTTGTCGAACGCGCTCTCGCCTCGTAAGGGCTTTAGTTTATTGCCGCGATTTTCAGGGCGCCCACAATTCTGCCGTTCGATTGATCTTGGAGGACAATCGCGCAGGAATCCGCGTCTTCTTTAATGAGATTGGCCAAGGGGATGGCGTGTGAGAGGGGCTCACCATTATACGTCTTCAGCTTCGTGAGATCGTCGACGACGTTCGAATAGGCGACCGTGCGTCCTCTGTTCTCTCCCTTTTTGATGGCGACCGCATGGGCCCCCGCCCGATACGTGATAGCGATCAGTTCTGCGTCTATCGATTGCAGTTCTTGAGGCGCCTCAGACACGGTCACGACCACTTTTTCGCCTTCCAGCTTTGAATCCAACTGAACGGGAAACTGGTTTTGGGCCGACCTGGACGCGATTTCTTCCAAAACCTTTGTTCGTTTGCTCCCGATAACATCGACTTCGCCGTTGATTACGATTTGAGGCGTGTATTTGTGGTCGCCAAAAAAGTCGGCATAGGATTGTTGCCTGGAGGTGTTCGCTCTGGTGGCAAATGTGTCCTTCCACCCCAAGTAATCCCAATACTGAATAGGGAGAGTTAAAGCCACGAGATCCCTCTCCAGCGCAAGCTCGTTCATGAGTTTGTCTGCAGGCGGACAGGATGAACATCCCTGACTGGTGAACAGTTCCACGACGACACTTGGGTTCGTGATCTGAATCTGTTTGCCGGCCTTGGTTATGGTCGTTGTCGGCGTCGTCGCAAATCCGTGCTGGGAGGGCAAAAGGATAGCAACGAGCGCGAGGACCAATAGTCCTGCTCCCACCGCAAGCGTAACGTGTCGGGCGTTTGGCTGAGCCAATACAATATTTTTCTTCATGAGAGTATCATACCTGGACAGCCCGCTTTCGCGAGTCACAGATGTTCACTCATGTGTGACGCCTCACCCTGCTCAAGCGGCTAGGTTTCTGAGTACGTAGTGCAGAATTCCGCCGTTTTTGATGTAGTTTAGCTCGTCTTCCGTGTCGATCCTGCAGCGGAGCGCGACCGTTTGGGGCTTGCCTTTGCCTTTCCGAAACGATGCTTCGATTTTGGCGCGGGGCTTTAGTCCTTTTGCCAAACCGGTGAGTGAAACGGTTTCGGAGCCGTCGAGCTTGAGCGTTTTGCGGTCCGTGCCTTTGGGAAACTCCAGAGGAAGAACGCCCATGCCGATCAGATTGGAGCGATGGATGCGTTCAAAGGATTCTGCGATAACGGCCCGAACGCCCAATAGACGCGTTCCTTTGGCGGCCCAGTCCCTCGAGGATCCGGTTCCATATTCCTTTCCAGCAACGACCACGAGAGGCACACCCTCCTTTTGGTATTGCATGGCGGCGTCATAGATCCACATTTCCTTACCGCTTGGGTGGTGGACAGTGACGCCCCCTTCTACTCCTGGAACCATTTCGTTCTTTATGCGGATGTTTGCGAACGTGCCGCGCATCATGACTTCATGATTTCCGCGCCGTGAGCCGAAGGAATTGAAGTCTACGAACTTCACTTTCTTTTTGGTGAGGTAGTCTCCGGCCGGGCTGTCCTTTTTGATGGCGCCAGCCGGGCTGATATGGTCGGTGGTTATCGAATCCCCGAACAGTCCTAAGACACGGGCGCTCTCAATGTCTTGAATAGACGAGGGTTCTATATCCATGTCTTCGAAATAAGGGGGGTGCTGAACATAAGTCGAGGTTTTGCTCCAGCCATATGTTTGGCCGCCTTCGACTTTGATCTTTTGCCACCTCTTGTCGCCCAAAAACACGTCCCCGTAGCGGGTCCGGAACATCTTTGGTGTGATCGACTTTCGAACCATGTCGGCAATCTCTTTCGAATTTGGCCAGATGTCCTTGAGGTACACCGGCTTGCCGTCTTTGCTTTCTCCAAGGGGCTCCGAATCGATGTCGATGGTCATTGTGCCCGCTAACGCGTACGCGATCACGAGGGGCGGGGACGCCAAGTAGTTTGCCCGAACGTCCGGATTCACCCGGCCCTCGAAATTCCGGTTGCCGGACAGGACGGACGTCGCGACGAGATCACCTTTTTTGATGGCCTCAGAGATTTCAGGGGGCAGGGGGCCGGAGTTTCCAATGCATGTCGTGCAGCCGTAACCGACCAAATCAAATCCCAATGCATCTAAATCGTCTTGCAGGCCGGCCTTTTCGATATAGTCGGTCACCACTTGTGATCCGGGTGCAAAGGATGTCTTGACCCAGGGTTTCACCTTTAGGCCCAAGGCCCGGGCATTCCGCGCTAGAAGCCCAGCACCGATCATGACGTCCGGATTGGATGTGTTGGTGCAGCTTGTGATCGCTGCGATGACCACGTCGCCGTGGCCCAGATCGAAGTTTTTGCCTTTCACGGAAACGCGCTTGCCCGCTTCCGATTTCTTCTTGAATTCCGTGTCCATCACGCCTGCAAATGCAGCTGCCGCGTCGTCCAACACAATTCGGTCTTGGGGGCGCTTTGGCCCCGCAATGCTGGGTTCGACTGTGCCGAGATCGAGGTGGAGCGTACTCGTAAAAACGGGATCGGGCGTGCGGGAGGTCCGATAAAGTCCTTGGGCTTTGGCGTATTTTGCAACCAACTCAACCTCGGCCGGTCGTCGTCCGGTTGCTGTCAAATACTCCAGCGTGTCGCTGTCGACCGGGAAGAAGCCGCAAGTTGCGCCGTATTCGGGTGCCATATTGGCGATGGTTGCCTGATCTTCAAGGGAGAGAGCGTTAAGGCCGCTGCCGAAGAACTCAACAAACTTGCCGACCACTCCTTTTTTGCGCAGCATCTCCACCACCGTCAGTACAAGGTCGGTTGCGGTCACGCCGCGTTTCAGTTTTCCCGTCATTTTGAAGCCGATGACTTCAGGTATCAGCATGGAAATGGGCTGGCCCAGCATGGCCGCTTCGGCTTCTATTCCGCCCACGCCCCAACCGAGCACGGCCATACCGTTTACCATCGTGGTATGACTATCGGTCCCCACCAATGTGTCGGGATATGCCAGAGAGATTGACTTGCCTTTCTCTTTGGTTTTTGCGGTCCAAACGGTCTTGGCCAGGTATTCCAAATTCACCTGATGGCAGATGCCTGTTCCGGGAGGTACGACGCGAAACTGGTCAAAGGCTTCGGATCCCCAGCGCAAGAACTCGTAGCGCTCTCCATTGCGCTGATATTCCATTTCAACATTCTTTTTGAAAGATTGAGCGGTGCCGAAGTAATCGACCATCACGGAATGGTCGATGACGAGGTCAACGGGGGCCAGGGGATTGATTTTTTTGGGATCGCCGCCAAGGGCTGTCATGGCATCACGCATCGCAGCCAAGTCGACGACCGCCGGCACGCCGGTGAAATCCTGCATGAGGACACGTGCCGGCCGGTACGCGATCTCTCTCGTGCTTTTTTTTGTCTTCAGCCATCCGGCGACAGCTTTAATGTCGTCCACTGTTACGCTGCGGCCGTCTTCGTGGCGAAGCAAGTTTTCGAGCAGGACTTTGAGAGAAAACGGCAGTTGGCCGATGTCCTCGAAACCTTTTTGTTGTTCGAGAGCCTTCAGGCTGAAATAGTGGTACGTGGTGTTGCCGACTTTGAGCTTGCGGCGCGTGTTGAGTGTGTCCTGTCCGATGGTGGTCACAAGGGAACTCCTCTTGTTCGTATTCTTGAATGGTGACCTCGTTCGTTGTCTTTGGATCAGCTCGCAGTATGCGTCTTTGCGCCGGAGAATCGTGAAGAGTGGTTTGAGATCACAATGTGACCTGTTCTTTACTCACAGACCGCCGAAATGAAAAGGGGTAGGCGAACAACAATCGCGCAATATTTGCGGGATTGGCGATGATTGGGAGAAGTTTATGACGCGCGCAAACACGGTTCTGACAGAACAAAAAGGTAACGTGACGACAGTCATTCTTAATCGTCCAGATGTACGCAATGCAGTTGATGGGGCGACGGCGCAAGCCTTGGCGGCCGCCTTTCTGGATTTCGAGAATGATCCAACTTCTTCCGTGGGCGTTCTTTATGGAGAGCACGGTGCCTTTTGTGCCGGTGCGGATTTAAAGGCCGTGTCTGCCGGCGAGGGCAACCGGGTGGTGGCGCCTGGAGTGGGCGAGGATTGGGACCCGCTTGCCGATGATGGACCCATGGGGCCCTCACGGATGTTGTTGTCGAAGCCTGTCATTGCCGCTATTGCCGGGCATGCCGTGGCGGGCGGTATGGAGCTAGCGCTGTGGTGCGATCTGCGCGTCATGGAAGAAGATGCGGTGTTCGGAATCTTTTGCCGGCGCTGGGGGGTGCCGCTTGTCGATGGTGGGACCATTCGATTGCCGCGCTTAATCGGGCAGTCTCGGGCTATGGATTTAATTTTGACGGGACGACCGGTCGGAGCGGAAGAGGCATTGGCGATTGGCTTGGTCAACCGCGTTGTGCCAAAAGGCGCGGCGCGAGAGGAAGCGGAGAAATTAGCCGACGATATCTCTCGCTTCCCACAAAGATGCTTGCGGTCTGATCGAACGTCCGCCTACGAGCAATGGAGCTTGCCGCTTGATGAGGCTCTGCTTCGAGAATTTGAGCTGGGCCGGGAAACAATTCGCTCCGGCGAAACCCAAGAAGGGGCCAAACGCTTTGCGAGCGGCAAGGGGCGCGGGGGACGTTTCGACGAAATATGAGCATGAGTGCGGTGGGCAGAGCTGAGGCTCAAAAAAAGAACCTTGTTGGTGAGCAGATTACTTGCCGGCGGGGTGTGCGGACCGTCTTTCACAATTTAGACTTCACGTGCTCGGCGGGCGTCCCCTTAATTGTGAGAGGCGACAACGGGTCGGGCAAAACCAGTTTGTTGCGCATTATCGCAGGGTTGCTTGATCCGTTTGAGGGGGGTGTTCGCTGGGATGGGGGGCCGGGGGACCCCTCTTCTCAAGAAGTGGACCCCTGCGAGGTCCACTACCTTGGGCACTTAAATGGATTGAAGTCGGGCCTGACGGTGCGCGAGTCGCTTGTCTTCGATGCCGCTCTGCAAGGACTTGGTTCCGACAAATTGGACGTGGGATTGGAAGCGTTTAATCTTAAGCCGCTTGCGGACACAGCGGTTCGGTTCTTGTCGGCGGGCCAGAAACGCCGCGTTGCTCTCGCAAGACTTTCCGTCATCCCAAAACAACTCTGGTTGCTGGATGAGCCGAGCGTGGGTTTGGACAGGGACAGCACTCAGCGTTTGTGGGATGTTGTCGCGCACCATTTGAGCGACGGTGGGTTCGCGGTTATCTCTTCGCACGAGCCTGTGCCGTTATGTGACGGCGTTGATATGTTCCTGTCTCCGCGCGAGGCCTAATCTTCGTGCGGACGCTCTCTATCTGTATTGCGATTGTTCGCCGGGACGTTCTGCTGGGTTGGCGCAGCGGCGCCGGTGTGGCGACGGCGATCGGATTATACGGGCTTATCGTTGTCCTTGTTCCATTCGGTTTGGGACCGGATGGAGATCTGCTTTCCAATGTCGCCCCGGGGATCTTGTGGATCGCCCTGAGCTTGGCGTTGCTGCTCACTCTCGATCGTCTGTTTCAAATCGACCTTGAGGATGGCAGCTTAGATTTGCTTTTCCACTCGCCCGCCGAGCTGGAGTTGATTGTTTTGGCGAAATCTCTGGCCCATTGGTTGATTGCGCTTGTCCCTCTCCTTCTTGTCACTCCTGTTTTGAGCCTCTTTTTGAACATGTCGATTGATCGGACCTTGGCGACCATGACAAGTCTGACGCTTGGATCACCGACACTGGTGTTTATCGGCGCGATCGGTGCGGCGCTTTCGGTGGCGATCAAAAGAGGGGGAATAATAATTGGACTCCTGGTGCTGCCCCTTTATGTTCCCGTCATCATATTCGGTGTTGGGGCCGCCCAGGCGGGGACCAATGTTTTTTTTGCAGGTGCAGAAGGGCCTCAAGCGAGCCTTCTTTTTCTCTCCGCTCTTTCTCTCTTTTCCGTCGTGTTGGGGCCCATAGCGGGCGCGGCCGCACTGCGCTCAGTCAGATCCTGATCGGTTGAGGTTGAATTGATCAACGTGACGGACATACCATCCTCTCAGTTTGATAATATGTTTGGAATGTACGTCTATGGAATTGCCCACTCCGCTCGAAACGCCCCTCTTGCGCCGCCGTTGCGATCCGAACCTTCTCGGATTTGCGACCACAAAGGACCTTGAGCCCTCCGATGGGCTGATCGGTCAGTCGAGAGCACTTGAAGCCTTGCGTTTTGGAACAGAATTGAACGCGGGCGGCTACAACATATTCGTTCTGGGGACGCCGGGTACAGGACGGCATAACGCCGTGTTCCAGTTTCTGGACCGGTGCGCTGACGAGCGCCATCCCACGGATGATTGGGTCTATGTCTATAATTTCGAAGAAGCTCACCGGCCCCGCGCCCTACGCCTGCCTTCGGGATCCGCGCGCCGGTTCGCCGCAGACATGGATACGCTCATTGACTCTCTGAAAACCTCCATGCCCGCCGTCTTCGAGAGTGAAGACTACCAAACGCGCCGGAAATCGATTGAAGAGGCCTTTCGGGGAGCTCAAGAGCTCGCATTTACCGAAGTGTCCAACAAAGCGGAACAACAGGACCTTCGTTTGCTGCGTACGCCCCAGGGACTTGCCATTGCTCCGCTGCGTGACGGTGAGGTGATTGATCCGGCAGCGTTCGAAAAGCTTCCCGAGGAAGAGCGCAAGGAAACACAAGATCGAATTTCGTCGTTGCAGAGTGAATTGCGCGAAGCGATGGAACAAGTCCCCGTTCTGGATAAAGACCGAAGAGAAAAAATCAGGAAGCTGAATCGCGATCTTGCGGAAGTCGCCGTTGGCCGCGCAATGATGGATCTCGTCAATACTTTCCGCCGGGATGAGTCCATCGCGTCCGAGGACCGAGAGGAAATCTTCGCTCATTTAAAGGAGGTGCGGTCGGATCTCATTGAGAATGCGCATTTGTTCGTCCAATCGGCGGACCAACTCGATACCCCTCAAGCGGAGCTCACGCCCGAATTGCCGCTTGACCTGCGGTTCAACCGCTACCGGGTGAATGTCATCGTTTGTCATCAGAAGGCTGATGAAAGCGATGAAAAATGCCTTCCCAATGCGCCGGTGGTTTATGAAGATTATCCAGGGCTTGGGCATTTGGTGGGCCGGATCGAGCACGTGCCCCATATGGGTGCCATGTTAACGGATTTCACCCTCATCAAGGCAGGGGCTTTGCACCGTGCCAATGGTGGTTATCTCGTCATGGATGCGGAGCGGCTCATCTCAATGCCGTATGCGTGGCATGCCCTAAAGCGCAGTATCCGTTCGCGCGCCGTGGCGATCGAGCCTCCGATGACGGGATCGCAAACGGTCACCGCCGTTACTCTGGAACCGGAACCGATCCCGCTCGATGCGAAAATCATCCTGATTGGGGAACGTCAAACATTCTACCTGCTGTCTCAATTGGACCCCGACTTTCGCGATCTTTTCAAGGTTGCCGTAGATTTCGACGAAATCATCGAACGAGATTCTCAGAGTACGCAGGAATTTTGCCGCCTTATTGCCGGGATCGCAGACAAGGAAGGTATGAAGGCGCTCACGGCGGGGGGCTGTGCTGCGATGGTCGAACATGCGTCGCGTCTCGCTTCAGACGGGGAACGCCTCACGCTGCGTGTTTCAATATTGGCGGATATTGTTCGAGAGGCGGACTATTTGGCTGGTCGTGCCGGGCGCGAGGTTGTCGAAGACGAGGATATCAAGCGCGCGATCGATGCCCAAGTCCGGCGTTTGGATCGGGTTCGAGATCAGTCGCATGAACAGATCACCCGGGATACTGTTCTCATCGACGTCGAAGGGGCTGCGGTCGGCCAAATCAATGGGCTGTCGGTCCTGCAGATCGGTGCCTTCGCATTTGGGAAGCCCACCCGGATTTCTGCGCGGACAAGCGTGGGAGACGGACGGCTGATCGACATTGAGCGGGAAGTTGAACTTGGGGGACCCCTGCATTCGAAGGGGGTTCTGATCCTGTCTGGTTTCTTGGCCTCCAGGTATGCGCAAGACATGCCCATTTCGTTGGCGGCGAGTTTGGTCTTCGAACAAAGCTATGGAGGTGTCGACGGCGATTCCGCCTCTTCCACCGAATTGTACGCTCTCTTGTCTGCCCTGTCAGGGGTTCCGATTTCCCAAGGCCTTGCCGTGACCGGGTCCGTCAATCAGTATGGAGATGTTCAAGCGATCGGCGGGGTCAATGAAAAGATCGAGGGATTCTTTGATATTTGCTCTGCAAAAGGGCTCGACGGCAAGCAGGGCGTTCTAGTCCCTCATTCAAATGTGAAGCACTTGATGTTGCGGGAAGATGTGGTTCGTGCCTGTGCTGAGGGGCACTTTCGCGTCTTCGGTGTGAGTCATATCGACCAAGGCATTGAGATTCTAACGGGCGTTTCGGCAGGTGAGCGGAACTCAGAGGGTTTCTATCCCGAAGGGACGATTAATCGCAGGGTTGAAGACAAGTTGAGATCGTATGCTCAGGTCCGGCAAGATTTCTTTGCCGGTAACGGATTTGGCAAGACGGAGGTCTAAATTGTCCGGATCAGAAGGTCGGCGAAGCTCTCAAAAAAGCGGTCACTGTGGTGATCCATTCATTGAAGATGTACGAGTTGCTTGATGAGTAAATACGCAAACCCCCACCTCTTCATGAAATATTCCAAGCCACTGCTTCCTTGGGTGGGGGGGCTCTGCACTATCATGCTGGTCGTGGGTTTCGTCTGGAGCTTTTATCTGGTACCGCCCGATTATCAGCAAGGGGGTTCGGTGCGGATCATGTTTGTTCATGTTCCGGCAGCGTGGCTCTCTCAATTTGTCTATGCTTCGATCGCCGCCGCCAGTCTTGTTTCGCTGATCTGGCGCCACGCCTTGGCGGATGTGTTTGCCAAGTCGGCGGCTCCTTTGGGGGCCGCCTTTACATTGCTTATGCTGGTCACCGGATCCATATGGGGAAAGCCTATGTGGGGAACATGGTGGGAATGGGATGCCCGGTTAACGTCCGCCCTCATTCTTTTCTTTCTTTATTTGGGCTATATCGCGCTTTGGCACACGATCGAGAATCAGCAGGTGGCGGCCCGAAACGCCGCTATTTTGGCTCTGGTCGGATTTATCAATATTCCGATTATCCGGTTTTCGGTCGACTGGTGGAACACACTCCACCAGCCGGCGAGCGTGATTCGTTCAGATGGTCCCTCAATTGATTCAGTCTTTTTGGCCCCTCTATTGTTCATGCTCGTCACCTACACCATCTTTTTTGCGCTGATGGTGGTTATTCGCATGCGGACCGAGATTATGCGCCGACGTTTGTCGTCCGCCCGATACGCATCAGCTGCCTTTGAAGAGAGTGTTGCTTAGACCATGGACTCCTACGCTGAATATGTGGTGCCTGCCTACTTGATCTCCGTCGCTGTGCTCGGTCTCATCGGCATCTACTCGGTTCATCAGTATGCGCGTGTGAAGAAGAAACTGTCCGCAAGCGGCGAAGAGATCTGAAGGTGGAACAGTACAGCCTATGAATACCGCGCCGCGATTGTTCTATCTGATTCCAATCGGAATCTTCTTTGTGTTGTCGATTATCTTTGTTGCGGCGTTGATGCGCGACAATCCGCAACGTCTTGTCTCACCCAATGTAGGAAAGGCCGCACCCGAGCTCGATTTGCCTATCTTAGCGTTCGAGGAGGACCCAACCCAGCTCGCGACTCAAAGGCTCGTTAGCCGGATCATTGCGCAGTCGGACCGGACCGTGGTGATCAATTTCTGGGCTTCGTGGTGCACTCCCTGTCTGGCCGAGCATCCCCATTTAATGAATTTGGCCGCACAGGAAAGTCTCGATCTCCACGGGATTAACTATAAGGACACTCAAGAGGACGCGCTGCAGTTCCTTCGGCGCCATGGAAACCCCTTTAGTTTGGTGGGAGTGGACGAAGATGGGCGCGCCGGAATTGATTGGGGGATTACCGGGGTTCCCGAAACTTTTGTGATCTCACCTGAGGGCCGTGTGTTGGATCACGTCGGCGGCCCACTTACGGAAGATGATTACGATCGCATCATTGCGCTCGCACGTAGGCGTTAACGAATGATTTAACGATTCGCTTACATCCGTTTGGTAACGTCAGAAACGGGACCGCAGTCCCGATGTGAGAGTACGTACGAGTTCTGATGGTTGATATTTCCGTAAATGCTTCTTTGCTCACGGCGCAATATGCGCGTGCTACAAACTCGTCAGCGGAGTCTTCGCGGTTTGTTCGTAACCTGAATCAGGCCGACACTGAGAGCCGAGCCGTTGAATTCAGCGATGAGCGCTCTTTGCCCGTCGACAAGGTCGAAGTCACCGCTTCCAATATTGATTCATTGGGTCAGCTTGAGGGATCTGGGGCAAAGAATGATCCCATCCCGGCAACGGAAGAGGATCTAACTGGTGTCGGCCGGCGAGAGCAGCCAATCCCTTCACGCAACATTCCCCTCGGTTCCACAGTGGATTTGATCGTGTAATCTTTGCGACAAAAACAACGCCCCGACCGTTTGCCGATCGGGGCGCTGAACTTCAGTAATACGTCAGATTGAATTACTTCTTGCGAGCGGTCTTGCGCTTCTTGGCTGCGGGCCGCTTCTTGGCTGCGGTCTTTTTCTTAGCCGCGGGACGCTTTTTTGCAGCCGTTTTGCGCTTGGCCGCAGGACGGCGAGCCGTTTTTGCAGCTGCGGCTTCCATTTCCTTATCGATTTCTTCTGAGATTGACTGAAGGAGCCTTACAAAGTCGCCTTGTTTCGACTTGGCCAGAACCTTCAGGACATCATCGTCTGCCTTTGTGACTTTGGGCTCGGCCGAGTTCATCGACTTACGTCCGGACGCGGTAATGCTCACGGCGTTTGCGCGGGCATCGGCCTTTGTCCGCTTTCTTGTAAGCAGGCCTTTCTTGATCATCCGGCTGATCATGTCGGCCAAGGTGCTGCGGTCGATACCCGTAGCCTTGACGAGGTCCGTTTGGCTCAAGCCTTCGTTCTTAGATACCGCATGCAAAACAGCGAATTGACGAGGTGTCAGATCATTGTTTCCCATTTGGTCGGAATATTTGTCAAAAGAGTATTGCTGAGCCCTGCGCAGCAGGTGCCCGACAGACTTGTTCAAATCAAATTTAGCCATTTGTTTCCCCTATTCAATTGGAGGTTTCGAGTGCGTGTTTGGATACATTCGGTCAGCACCTGCAAATGTGTGCATAGAAATAATCAAAACACGTACAACAGGCTATCGTCACTACACATTAATTTTTGTTTAATGGTGACTTTTTGATCTCATCTCCATACAAATAATACTTAGCCATTCGTCCTGAGCGGATTGTCTTGGCACGTCAGTTCAAACGAAATGCTGTAATTCGTGTGCATATGTAACCCCTTATCCTCTTGATTTTTCATGGTTTTTTTGATTACTTGAAGAAGCGTGTCCCGGGGTGTTGCGAAACGGACACACTGACAAATTAAGTGAAGCTGAAGCTCATGACCAAATTGCCGAAACCCACTTTCAGTCAACGGATTCCGGATGGCGAAGACAGGATTCGGGACGTATGCGACCGATGTGGCTGGATCCACTACGATAATCCCAAAATCGTCGTTGGATCCGTGTGCACATGGGCCGACAAGATTCTTCTCTGTCGGCGTGCCATCGAGCCGCGTCAGGGATTTTGGACCCTTCCGGCAGGCTTTTTGGAGCAAAACGAAACAACTGAAGAAGGGGCCAAGAGAGAGGCCCAGGAGGAAGCGTGTGCAGATATTCAGCCACAGGCTCTTCTGGCGATCTACAATATTGCCCGCATCAGTCAGGTCCAAATTATGTATAAGGCGAAGTTGGTTTCACCGGATATAGCGATTGGTCCGGAAAGCCTGGAAGTGGGCCTATTCTCCTGGCACGAAATACCGTGGTCGGACCTCGCCTTTCCTAGTGTTTATTGGGCTCTGAACCAGCACAAACTGGTTGCTGACACAGAAATTTTCGCACCTTTTGTCAATCCTGAAGATACATCGGACTTTGAGGGAGAAGATCCGTTCGCGGGCCTTGTTTCGACCTCAAGTTAGTCGGATTTGGACACGGATGGTGCGTATTTGGTCAGCAACGGCATTTGGAACATTCCAAAGATCATTGTCAGAGGCAACACACCCCACACTTTGAACGAGACCCAGAATTCTTCTGAGAAATTGCGCCATATGACTTCGTTGAGGACTGCCAAAAAAATGAAAAAACACGACCAGCGAATTGTCAGAACCCGCCACCCTTGATCATTCAGGGCGAAGATTTCTCCGAACAAGTACTTCATGAATGTGCGGCCAGACATAAGGCCTGCAATGAGGATGGATGCAAACAGCATATTCACAATGGTTGGCTTCATCTTGATGAATGTATCGTTCTGAAGCACCACCGTCAGGCCGCCGAAAACAAGGACGACAACACCCGTAATCAACGGCATGGGGGCAATGCGGCCTTGTTGGGTGTAGGCGAATGTGAGGGCTGCAGCCGTTGCGATCATATAAGCGACAGTTGCGATGATCAGCTCTGAGACATCTCCTGCGCCCACTACGGCATTTGCCCGCTCTTCGCCGATGAGAAAATACAGACCAAAGAAAACAAACAGAGGGCCTAAATCGACCAATGTGCGGATTAGTGCTTCTTTCGTGTCCGTGGATTCAGCGGTTTCGGGCTGCGGTGAGGTCGATTCAGTCATGGCATGAACTCCGCACTGTGCTGTTTTTTCCTAAGTTTAATACGTTTCTCTCATCGCCAGAGATCAAGCTTGGGGAAAGAGCTGGCTCTCTTCATGCGATTGACGTCCGGATTCCTGCGTTTCAGGCGTTGCCGCGCCAACCAAAGCCTGCGCAAACGCTTCAGCCTTGAATTCTTGTAAGTCATCTATGCCTTCGCCGACACCGATGAAATGGACAGGCAGGGCAAATTTTTCTGCGATTGCGACGAGAATACCTCCCCTCGCCGTTCCGTCCAGCTTCGTCATAACGAGGCCCGTGACGCCCGCCGTGTCCTTGAAGGCCTCAACTTGACTCACGGCGTTTTGACCTGTGGTCGCATCAAGAGTTAGTAGGACGGCATGGGGGGCCGTCGGGTCCAATTTTTTAATGACGCGCACGATCTTTTCGAGCTCGGCCATGAGATTCGCCTTGTTTTGAAGGCGGCCAGCAGTATCGATGAGCACGATGTCCGAGCTATTCTGTCGTGCTTCTTCTATGGCCTCGTAAGCCAGTCCTGCGGCATCGGCGCCGATATCCTTTGCAATCACCGGATTATCCGTCCGTTCGCCCCAGATTTTCAGTTGCTCGATGGCGGCGGCCCGAAATGTGTCGCCCGCAGCCAAGACACATGATTTGCCCTCAGCCTTTTGTTTGGCGGCGATCTTTCCAATCGTCGTGGTTTTGCCGGATCCGTTCACGCCTACCATCAAGATGACAAACGGCTTGGATGTCTGAGAAATAACCAACGGGGTTTCCGTTGGCCCAAGGACTTTTACGATTTCATCCGCCAGGACTTTGCGGACTTCCTCGGGAGCAATTTCTTTGTCGTATCGCCCTTCCGCGAGGCTGGAGCTGATTTTTGCCGCCGTGACGACCCCAAGGTCGGACGAAATAAGCAGATCCTCAAGTTCTTCGAGAGTATCGTCGTCTAGCTTGCGCTTGGTGAAGATGCCGGTGACACCTTCGCTCAACTTGTTGCTGGAACGGGTCAGGCCTGATTTCAGTCGGGAAAAGAAGCCTGGCTTTTTGTCCTTACTTTCTTGTGTTTCCTGCTGGCCTTCGTCCGCTTGCTTGCTATCCTCTTTGGAGCGGGCGCCAAAACGCGCCAGAAGTCCCTTGTTCTCCTCCGGTCCCTCCCTGCCGACGTGATCCGTTGTATCCTCCGTCCCCGGTGGGCTTTGATCCGTGGCGGTCCGATCTTGCGGCGCTACGACCTGGGCTGTCTCGTTCCGCTCCAAATTTGCAGTTTGACGAGAGACGCTCTCAATCGGTGCAGGGGCATCTTCACCGGTCTTGTCATTGTCTTTGGGGCCGACGCCGAAGCGGGATAGCAATCCCTTTTTTTCTTCTTTTTCTGCGGTGGGAGCAGGGGGGTCGGATGTAATGGCCTCCGTTGGACTTAGATCTTTAGCGCCTTGGTCGTTAGGGGCTGCGGACGGCGTTGACTGGATCGTTGGGGCCGGCTCGCTTGAAACAGCGGTTTGCTCTTGCTTCGAGCTGAAACCAAATCTTGAGAGAAGTCCCGACTTTTTTTGCTCTGCAGGAGGATCAGTGGTTTGTGTGGGGTCGGGGCTTTCCGCAGGCGGCGATGGCTTCTCCAAAGTGGATTCCGGGTTCTTGGAGCTTTTGTTGCCCCACGGAATAAGTCGGCGCTTTTTGTCTTCTTCTTGATTTGCCATGTTATGTTTGCTCAGCAACCACTTGTCCATTCGCCACCGAAAGGGCTCTGACGGCTACGATTTCGCCGACGCGCCCGCTCCTGTTTACTTGAAACGGTGTGTAGTCACGGCCGCGGCCCCGTCCCCCCCGTTCTATCAAAACTTCATCGGTATTCCCAATTTTGCGATCCAAGTGTGCACTCAGTTGTTGCTCACCGAACCTCCTAAAACGGGCGGAGCGCTCCTTGATTGTATGGTTGGGGACTTGCGGCATCTTGGCTGCGGGCGTTTGGGGGTGCGCGGAAAATGGGAAAACATGCAAGAACGTGATGCCGCACTCGGCTGCATGGCGGAGCGTGTTGTCGAACATGTCGTCCGTCTCGGTGGGAAACCCTGCAATGAAGTCGGCTCCCAGCTCAATTTCGGGTCTGCGGTCGCGCAGGCGGTGACAGAAATCGACGGCCTGGGCGGGTGTGTGACGGCGTTTCATCCTTTTCAAGATGATCGGGTCCCCTGATTGCAGAGAGAGATGCAAGTGAGGCATCAGCCGCTCGTTGCCAGTGATCAAGTCGAACAGCCGGTCATCGACTTCTATGGAGTCGATCGACGATAGCCGGAGCCGCGGTAACTTAGGGCAGCTGTCCAGGATTGTTTCTACAAGCCGCCCTAGGTTCGTATCATCAGAAAGCTCGTTACCGTAAGAGGTGAGATCAACACCTGTTAGAACGACTTCCTTGTGTCCCAGATCGATGAGCTGACGGATGCGTTCGACAATGTTTTTTGTCGGAACGCTTTGAGCGTTGCCCCGGCCGTAGGGTATAACGCAAAATGTGCAGCGATGATCGCAGCCGGTTTGGATTTGCACGAAGCTGCGCGTTCGTGAGGACAGGGTGACCTTGAGTGCGTCGGCTTTGTCTCGTTCAGAGAATATGTCGCTCACGTTGACGCGGCTCGGGTTTGATTTCGCCGCGTAGGCGTGCAGATCCAGTTTCTCTCGGTTGCCTAAAACTTCGGACACTTCAGGCATGGATGCAAAGAGCTTTGGATCGATCTGGGCCGCACATCCGGTTACCGTTAGGTGCGCATCGGGATTCTCTCTGCGAAGCCGTCGGATGGTTTGCCTTGCTTGTCTCTGGGCCTCGCGTGTAACGGCGCAGGTGTTGACGACGATTGCGTTCGATCGGCCGGCTTGCTCGGCTAGATCGCGGATCGCATCCGACTCAGCGTGATTCAGCCTGCAGCCAAAGGAAACGACTCTGACGCTGGTGTCGGAGGGGGCCGTCATTGATCAAGTCTGGAAGAAGGAAGCGTCGAGCACACCGTCATAGTCAAATGACGTTGGGCCGGTCATGAGGATGTGATCGTCAGCGTCGCGCCATTCGATGGTCAGCGGCCCCCCGTCCAATGTAACCGTTGCGGTGCGCTCCGACAGGCCGTTGCGGACCGCTGCGGGAACGACAGCGCATGCGGCCGTGCCGCAGGCTTTGGTGACGCCGACACCGCGTTCCCAGACCCGTTGGCGAATTTCGACTGGGTTTTCGATGGTTGCAATGCTGACATTCGTGCGTTCCGGAAAGAGCGGATGGTTTTCGACGAGGGGACCAAACTTTTCCAGGTCGTGTGCGCTCACGTCTTCAACAAAAAAGATGCAATGAGGATTGCCGACATTCACAGCGGACGGCGAATGCAAGACCGGATTATCGATAGGGCCGAGTTTGATATCGACCATCCGTGTATCCATGCGCTCTGCGAGCGGAATATCCTCCCAATCGAATTTCGGAACACCCATATCTACGGTGACGTGGTCGCCGACTTCGCACTTCAATAAACCAGCATTCGTTTCGATTGCGACCCGGTCGCGGTTCAGCTCTTCGGCCAGTTCCCTGGCAACACAGCGGGTGGCATTGCCGCAGGCGTCTACTTCACCGCCTTCATTGTTGAAGATGCGCATGAACGCGTCGGCGCCGCCTCGGCCCCTTTCGATGAGGATCAGCTGATCGCAGCCGATCCCAGCGTCGCGATCGGCTATTTTCGCGGCAATTGACGGCGTCATGGGAATGGGCTCTGCCCTGGCATCGAGCACAACGAAATCGTTTCCCAGTCCGTTCATCTTTTTAAAGGGGTAAGTCATGGCCCTCTATATGATCATGTGGGCCCTGAAATCTAGAGTGGTTTGCGTAAGCAAAGTGTGTTCGTCGGGAGTTAGATTGTATAGGGTTCGCCGCAAGCGGGGCGTCTGTCCCTAGAATGGCCATGGGATGAATGGCCCAGATCGGACAAAAATGGCGGAGAGGGGCGCATGAAACTTTGGCTGCAGGTTCTTATCGGGTTGGGTTTGGGCGCAGCAGCTGGATTGGGGCTGCGCTATGGGCTTGGGCCTGAACAGGCGAGCGAAATCGTCGAGACTTGGGTCAAACCCTTTGGAGACGCGTTTGTCCGGCTGATCCGCATGTTGGTGGTTCCTCTTATCTTCACAACGCTCGTTGCTGGTGTCACGGCTATGGGAGATCCAAAGAAGATGGGATCGCTGGGTGGGACGGCGATTGGCATGTATTTCATCACCACATGGTTTGCCGTTTCCCTGGGTTTGGCGATTGGAACGGTGATTAAGCCCGGTGAAGGGGTCGACTATTCCGGTGTGGATGCATCAAGTGTGGAGTCCATCGAAGGCCGCCTAGACCGAGCCGCCGAAGCGGGGGGCATCGTGGATCGGCTTTTGGATATCATTCCGTCGAATCCCGTTGAGGCCCTTGCCACAACGGATGTGTTGCCCATCATCTTTTTTGCGATCTTCTTTGGTATCGGAATCTTAATGGCCGGTGAGAAGGGCAAGCCCATTGGTCAGGCAATCGAATCCGCGGCGGACGCCATGCTCAAAGTCACAATCGTGGTGATGTCGTTTGCCCCTTATGGCGTCTTTGCGCTGATGACCTGGGTGATGGCGACCCAGGGGCTCGGCGTTCTGGATAACCTTTTGATGCTGGCGCTCGCGCTCTATGCAGCATGCGCCCTGCACATCATCTTTGTTTACGGCAGTATCATCAAAATCATTCTCCGCTTGCCAATTGCGCGGTTCTTCCGAGGCATTGCCGATGCGCAAGCGGTGGCGTTTTCGACCGCCTCTAGCTCGGCGACTTTGCCGGTAACGATCGCGGTGGCCTCAGATAATCTGGGCATCAAGAAATCCGTGGCCTCTTCAGTGCTGCCGCTGGGTGCAACCATCAATATGGATGGCACGGCGATCTATCTCGGCCTTGTGGCGCTCTTTGCGGCTCAAGCGATTGGCATTGAGATGACGCCCACGAATTACGTGATGGTGGCTTTGACGGCCTCTCTGGCGTCTATCGGGGCGGCGGGCATTCCCTCGGCGGGTCTTCTTTTGGCAGTCACCGTTCTCGATGTCATCGGCGTGCCGCCGGAGCAGGCGGTCCTGATCGTCGCCTTCATTTTCCCATTTGACCGTCTCTTGGACATGATGCGGACCATGACGAATGTGACAGGCGATACGGCTGTGGCCACCGCCATTGCCAAGTTCCAAGGCGAGCTCGACGAAGAAGTGTTCCGGGCTAAGGATCCGCTGTAACCGTCCCAGGACGCTCCGTTCATATCAGAAATGGTCTTTTGCCGTTCTCAATCTGACCTAGGAGGACGGAACGCTCGGCGGTTCAGAAGGTTTGTTGCCTGATGGAGGGGCTTCCTCTCCTTCGAAGTGGTTCACCAACGCTTCTATGAGTTGCGAGATATTGCCTTTTATTGAGCCTTCATTGGCGAGTCGCAATCGCTCGACCGCCATGAACGCCTCCCCGACTCCCGCAGTGTATTCTTGGGTTATGGTTCGTTCGAACACGGCATCGCCCGTCGCGATATCCGTGAGGACGTAGTTCACGTCGGAAACGACTGTAAGATTCAATCCCGCAAAAGGTTGTTTGAGTTTTTCCAAGGTTGCGTCGAGCCGATATTGTCCGGCGTCCGTCGCCAACATAGCGTGAGCGGCGAATGATTGACGCAGGGCTTCGGCAAAATCCTCATTCGAAACTTCCGAAGTCCATAAGGGATTTGTCTCTTGGCCTCCGCTCACGCTTCCTACCGAAAAGGCCGCATTAAGCGGCGATCCGTCTTCGATTAGCGTTTCTTCAGTGACTGGAGCCACCATCGCACCTGGTTTGGATGCTGTCGCGCAGCCGCTCAGCACCAAGCCCACCATGAGTACAAGAGTATACTTCATTGGATCCCCCAAAGACATTATTGACCGAGTGTTGAACTCTATCAAGATCTCGCTAGAGTTGCAGCATTTAATGACGACTTTGGGTTACACATGAATGACTTTGCTCTCACATTTGTCATCGTCTTTTCGGTATTAGTTGGAGGTTGTGCAAGCCGTGAGGCAAAGCCCGTTGAGACTGACCAACCTTTGGATGCGCGGCTGAGCTGCTCTCATCTCCACGGGGAGCGGGAGAACAATATCAAGCGTTTGGAAGAGCTGACCGGGGAGAGCCGAGACAAAGTCGCGCAAAACATTGGGAGTATCTTGTTGCTCAATCCCTTTTTAATGGATTTGTCCAACACGCAAAAGAAAGAGGCGGAAGCAATTTACGCCCGAAATCAGCGCATTGAGGAGCTGCTCGCCGAAAACGAATGCGAAGATACCTAATTGGTATGACCTCAATTGACATCGCAGGCATTTGGAATTAGTCCACAAGCCATCCGGCAAAGTCGTTAGAAGTCCCGGTTTGAGAATCACCACCAGTCAGCGAGGATCGCCCACTGGTGCTTTTGGTGTTTGGCGATTTGCAATCGACTTCCACCAATCCCAAATCCCTTTAGAGGTCCTATGTTTGAAACTCTGAGCGAACGGTTAGGCGACGTCTTCGAGAAGCTGCGCGGGAGCGCCAGCCTGTCGGAAGACGATGTGTCCGCCGCTATGCGGGAAGTGCGCGTTGCGCTTCTTGAAGCCGACGTGGCTCTGCCGGTCGTCAAAGAGTTCGTCAAAAAAGTCAAAGAGCGGGCGATCGGCCAAGAAGTCCTGCGCTCGGTCACACCCGGCCAAATGGTTATCAAGATCGTCAACGATCACCTGGTAGAAATGCTGGGTGGCGGCGAAGGAGCGGACGATCCTGCTCTGAATCTCAATGCGGTCCCCCCGGTGCCCATTTTGATGGTGGGTTTGCAGGGGTCTGGTAAGACAACGACCACCGCAAAAATCGCGCTTAAGCTCAAATCCGCTGAAAAGAAAAAAGTGCTGATGGCGTCCCTCGACACGCGGCGGCCGGCGGCGCAAGAGCAGCTGAAGGTGTTGGGCGAGCAGGGTGAGATTAACACCTTGCCCATCATCGAAGGTCAGCAGCCGGTCGACATTGCCAAGCGTGCCTTAGAAGCAGGCCGGCTTGGCGGCTTTGATGTGGTCCTGCTTGATACGGCGGGCCGTCTTGCCATTGATGAAGCGCTGATGGCGGAAGTCGCCGAGATTCAGCAAGTCTCTAACCCGTCGGAAACGCTCCTCGTTGTCGATGCCTTGACCGGTCAGGATGCGGTCAATGTGGCGGAGAATTTCCAGAAACGGGTAACGCTTTCCGGCATTGTCATGACACGGATTGACGGCGATGGCAGAGGTGGTGCTGCGCTGAGTATGCGTGCCGTTACGGGTTGCCCCATCAAGTTCATGGGGACCGGCGAGAAAATGGATGCGCTCGAAGCGTTCCATGCGGAACGCATCGCCAACCGTATCCTCGGAATGGGGGATGTGGTTTCGCTCGTTGAAAAAGCAGCCGAAACCCTTGATCAAAAAGAAGCCGAGAAAATGGCCAAGAAAATGGTCAAGGGCACATTTGATCTCAATGACCTCAAGGCGCAGCTTCAACAGATGCGCAAAATCGGCGGAATGGGCGGGGTTCTCAATCTGTTGCCGGGCGTGGGCAAGATTAAGAAACAGCTCAATGAGGCGGATCTGGACGACAAGGTCCTTATCCATCAGGAAGCCATTATTAATTCGATGACAGAGCAAGAGCGTACGAGTCCGAAGCTTCTCAACGCGTCTCGAAAGAAACGGATAGCCGCTGGGTGCGGCTTGACGGTCCAAGACGTGAACCGTCTTATTAAAATGCATCGTCAGATGTCGGATATGATGAAGAAGATGGGCAAAGCGAACAAAAAAGGCAAAGGGGGCGGATTGCCGCCGGACCTTCTGCCCGGCTTGGGCAGCGGTGGCGGTATGCCCGGACCTGGACCATCGTTACCGGGTCTAGGCGGGGCTCCAGGACAATTGCCGGGCCAGTTGCCGGGATTGCCGCCCGGTTTCCCCGGAAACAAGAAATAGTAAGTAAGAAGACAAAGAGATTATAAAAGGGAATATCAATGGCTCTAAAAATTCGATTGGCTCGGGGAGGCAGCAAGAAGCGCCCCTACTATCAAATCGTGGTTGCGGATTCTCGGGCGCCTCGGGATGGCCGGTTTATTGAAAAAGTCGGCTTCTGGAACCCGATGTTGCCGAAAGACAGTCCGGATCGGGTTGGTTTTGACTCGGAACGGATTAAGCATTGGATCGGCGTTGGGGCGAAGCCGACGGACCGGGTTGCGCGGTTTCTTAACACGCAAGGGCTTTACGAGTGGAAGGCGGGCAACAATCCGAATAAAGCGAAACCTGGCCAGAAGGCGCTCGACCGTTTGGAAGAGAAGAAAGCGGCGGAAGAGGCCGCCGCTGCGCCGGAAGAGGCTCCTGCCGAAGATGCGCCGGCTGAAGAGGCAGAAGCCGAGGAGCCTGCAGCAGAAGACGCCGCAGAGGAGTAGGTCAGAGGTTGTTGTGAGCGATGCCGGGTGATCATCTCATTCGGGTTGCCGTCGTTATGGGAGCGAAGGGCCTGAAGGGCGAAGTGAAACTTAAGGCGTTTACGGAGGATATTTCAACTCTTTGTGCTTTGACGGAGTTTGTTCTGGAAGATGGTCGCGCGTTGGTTCGAGGCGTGTTCTCTCAAGTTGGAAAGTCTACGGTCGTTCAGTTCAAAGGTGTTGAAACGCGTGAGCAAGCGGAGGCGCTGAAGGGGAGATCGTTGTTCGTGCCCCGGTCAGCGCTGCCGAAACCGGCAGAAGACGAGTTCTTTTACGAAGACCTGAAGGGACTGATTGCACGGGGAATGGATGGCCGTCCGATCGGGCGCGTCGTCAATGTGGCCGATTTTGGGGCTGGCGATCTCTTGGAGATTACAATGGAGGACAGCGAGCAGACGGTCTTTGTTCCTTTCGTTTTAGATCAGGTGCCGGAGGTCAATGTCGAAGATGGTTATGTCGTTATCGATCCCGCCGCCGGTCTGCTCGATGAAGAGGACCGGGACAGTGAAGACAAGGATGGATTAAATGGAGGCGCAGTCTAAGCTTTAGATCGAGTGGTTTGCTATGACCCAGACGAGTGATCCGTGGGCAGCTTGTGTGCTGACATTGTTTCCCGATCTGTTTCCCGGCCCGCTGGGCGGATCGGTGATCGGCAAAGCGCTGCAAGACGGGATTTGGTCGCTAACGACTGTTGATATCCGGGAGTTTGCGGATGATCGGCACCGGACGGTCGATGGGCCTCCTGCCGGTGGCGGGCCGGGCATGGTTCTTCGGGCCGATGTGGTGGCAGCCGCAATCGACTCGCTCGGCAGCGATGGACGGCCACTGATCTATCTGTCGCCTCGGGGCGCGCCGCTTGCACAGTCCCGCGTGCGGCAATTGTCCGAAGACCAGGGTGCCATTTTGCTGTGCGGGAGATTTGAAGGTGTGGATGAGCGTGTTCTGCAGCACCGGGAGGTTGAGGAAATAAGTCTTGGGGACTTTGTCTTGGCAGGCGGGGAAGTCGCCGCCATGGCGTTGATCGAGGCGGTTGTCCGCGTGCTTCCCGGCGTTGTTGGGGATGCGGACTCGGTAAAGGAAGAGAGTTTTGAGACGGGATTGCTCGAATATCCGCACTACACTCGGCCTCAGGAATGGGAAGGGACGAGAATTCCCGACGTCCTGATTTCAGGAAATCATCAGCGGATCCGGACCTGGCGGCGCGAACAGTCAGAAGTCTTGACCAAAATGCGGCGGCCGGATTTGTGGAAGCGTTATCAGGCGCGGACGGAGAACGAAGCATAGAAGGACACATTGCGGCCATTCACATCGGTGGCGCGCGATGGTAGAGAGCTTGGAAAATAAGGAACACAAGAATGACTAATCTCATCGAACAGCTCGAAAAAGAGCACATGGCTGAACTGGCCGAGAACAAACAGATTCCGGAGTTCGGCCCCGGGGACACCCTCAAGGTCCATCTGAAAGTGACCGAGGGCACCCGCGAGCGCATTCAGGTTTTTGAGGCCGTCTGCATCGGCCGCTCTGGAGGTGGGCTGAATGAGAACTTCACCATGCGCAAAATCTCCTATGGTGAGGGGCTTGAGCGCGTGTTTCCACTGTTCAGTCCGCTTATTGAAAAGATTGAAGTGGTGCGCCGTGGCCGGGTGCGCCGGGCGAAGCTGTACTATCTGAGAGGGCGTACCGGTAAGGCTGCCCGTATTGCAGAAAAGCAAGACTTTCGCCCCGCCGAAGAAAAGGAAAAGCCAAAGCGTAAGCGGGGCCGACGCAAAAAGGACAAAGCCGAGGCTGCTCAAGCGGCTGAGGACGTGTCCGCTTCCAGTTAGACAATTTGGCTTTGCCTCATTTGGGATTGCAGAGCTAACGGGAGCTGGATGTAAAGATTGAAATGGTGGTTTGAAGTTGAGTGCCTGCCTCCCCCTGGTGGGGAGGCCGAAAAGATGGAGATACGACATCTTTTCGGGTGGGGGGAAATTGGCAGCCTCGCAAGATGATCGAACGGCAGCAGAGAGACCGAGCGAGAAAGCTCAGAAGCGAAGCAACCGAAGCTGAGCGCAGACTTTGGAAATATCTAAGGTCGAAGCAAGTAGAAGGTGCGAAATTTCGGCGGCAAGTCCCGATCTCTTCATACATTGCCGATTTCGCCTGCCATTCTCATAAGCTAATTGTAGAGCTGGACGGCGGCCAACATAGCGCGGTGTCTGAAAAGAACTACGATGACATACGGACGAAAGCCTTGCAGAACGAAGGCTATAATGTTCTTCGTTTCTGGAATAACGAAGTTTTGACAAATGAAGAAGGCGTCGTTGATGCCATCCGAGATCAATTGAGAAAGCAGTTGTGCGACCCCCACCCGAAAAATCCTGCGTAACCTCCGATTTTTCGACCTCCCCACAAGGGGGAGGTGTGATTGAGAGAGCTTGAACTATGGCTGGAAAGACCCTCTACGATAAAATCTGGGACGCCCATGTGGTCGATACGTCTGAGGACGGAACGACGCATCTCTATATCGATCTGCATCTGGTTCACGAAGTGACAAGTCCGCAAGCCTTTGAAGGCCTGCGCACGGCGGGTCGCAAAGTCCGCCGGCCTGATCTGACCCTTGCCGTTGCGGATCATAACATTCCGACCACAGACCGGTCTTTGCCCATTGAAGATCCGGACTCCGCGCTGCAGTTGGAAACGCTCGCCAAAAACACCAAGGAGTTTGGTGTCGAGTATTTCGACATGCACGATATTAGGAATGGCATCGTTCACGTGGTGGGGCCTGAACAGGGTCTCACGCAGCCCGGTATGACTGTGGTCTGCGGAGACAGCCATACCTCCACCCACGGCGCTTTTGGGGCGCTGGCTCACGGAATCGGAACGTCCGAAGTGGAGCATGTGTTGGCGACGCAAACGCTCATGCAGCGGAAAATGAAGAACATGCGGGTGAACGTCAATGGCCGGCTCGGCCCGGGCATAACGGCCAAAGATGTGGCTCTTGCCATCATAGGCAAGATCGGCACAGCGGGCGGAACCGGCTACGTCATCGAATATGCCGGTGATACGATCCGTGGTTTGAGTATGGAAGGGCGCATGACCCTCTGCAATCTGACGATCGAAGGCGGGGCTCGCGCTGGTTTGGTGGCGCCGGATGAAAAAACGTTAGAGTATATCAAGGGCCGTCCCCGTGCGCCGAAGGGCGGGGCCTGGGAAATGGCGGTCGCCTACTGGAAGGCGTTGACGTCCGATCCCGACGCGGTCTTTGACGAAGAAATCACTCTCAAGGCGGAAGACATCCCGCCTCTGGTGACGTGGGGCACGTCGCCAGAGGATGTGATCCCTGTCACCGGTTCCGTACCAGCGCCGGCCGATTTTGACGATGAGAACAAACGGATGGCTGTGGAACGCTCGCTCGATTATATGGGCCTCACGCCCGGCACCCCGATGCAAGATATCAAGATTGACCGTGTCTTTATTGGATCGTGTACGAACAGCCGCATTGAAGATATGCGCGCCGTGGCTGAGGTTGTCAAAGGCCGCAAAGTGGCGGGCCATGTGAGCGCGATGATCGTGCCCGGTTCCGGCCTTGTTAAGGCACAGGCAGAAGAAGAAGGGCTCGATCAGATCTTTCTCGAAGCGGGTTTTGAATGGCGGGAAGCGGGCTGCTCCATGTGCTTGGCAATGAATCCCGACAAGCTCCAACCCGGGGAACGCTGCGCCTCAACGTCAAACCGGAATTTTGAGGGTCGCCAAGGGCCCGGCGGGCGCACCCATTTGGTCAGTCCATCTATGGCGGCGGCGGCGGCCATCAAAGGTAGCTTCGCCGATATCCGAGAGTTCGAGTGATGTTCCATACGCTTTCTCGTCGAGCGGCTTCGTCGCTTTCGGTGTTGCTAATCGCTCTTTCCCTCGGAGCATGCGCAGCGTTGCTTACACCAGAGGTTTCGTCCGAGCCGGTTGCCCTCAAAGCCGGTCAGTACACGCTCGATGACAAACATGCCGTGTTGCTTTGGAAAGTCAGCCATCTTGGGCTTTCGCAATATGTGGGCCGGTTCAATACATTTGATGCCGCACTCGATTTCGAAGAGAGCTCGCCGGAAAGCGCGCGCCTTTCTGTGGTCGTCGATACGGCCAGCATTGACGTGAATTTCCCCAAATTCGAAGAAGATTTGCGCGGCGGGCGGTGGTTCAATACCGAGGCCCATCCGCAAGCTACGTTCGAGAGCACCGGCATCGAGGTGACCGGCGACGCCACCGGGCGCGTGACTGGAGACTTCACATTGTTGGGCGTGACAAAGCCTGTAACATTTGAGGTGACCTTTGTGGGCGGCGCGCGCAATCCGCTCAGCCAGTCCTATACCGTCGGGTTCGAGGCGCGCACTGTCATTCAACGTTCCGAGTTCGGAATGGATGCGGCTCTACCCGCTGTGGGCGACGCAGTCGAACTGGAAATTCATGCTGAGTTTGTGCGGGACTAGGAGAACAATCGATGGACAAGTTTGACAAGCTCACCTCCGTGGCGGCTCCTTTGCCTCTGGTGAATGTGGACACGGACATGATCATTCCGGCGCGGTTCCTCAAGACCATCCAACGGGCCGGACTGGGCGAGCATCTCTTTTCCAATATGCGGTACGAAGAGGATGGGTCGGAGAAACCGGATTTTGTGCTTAACAAACCGGCCTACAAAGACACGCAGATTTTGATTGCCGGGGACAATTTCGGATGTGGTTCGAGCCGGGAGCATGCGCCCTGGGCGCTTCTCGATTTTGGCATTCGCTGTGTTATTGCGCCCGAGTTTGCCGATATCTTTTACAACAATTGTTTCAAGAACGGGATTCTGCCTATCAAAGTGTCCAAAGAGAATTGGGACAAATTGATGGACGATGCGGAACGGGGCTCCAATGCCACCTTAACCGTTGATCTGGAAGCGCAAGAAGTGCGTGGTCCTGACGGAGGTGTCGTGACGTTCGATATTGATCCGTTCCGAAAGCATTGTCTGCTTAATGGTCTTGATGATGTGGGCCTGACGCTAGAGAAGGCGGACAAGATCGATGCGTTTGAAGAAAAGCGCAAAGCGGCCATGCCTTGGGCATAAGGTGGGGAGAAAAGGGACGTGTCTAAACAATTCAACTTGCTGATGTTGGCCGGCGATGGGATCGGGCCGGAAGTCATGGCCGAGGTCTCCCGCTTCATCGACTGGCTGTCGTCCAATCGAGAGATTTCGTTCGACGTAGATGAAGCTCTTGTCGGCGGCTGTTCCATTGATGCGGACGGCGTGCCCGTGACCGATGCAACAATGGAAAAGGCGATGGCGGCGGATGCCGTGTTGCTCGGGGCTGTCGGCGGACCGAAGTGGGCTGATGTGGAATTTGCCATCCGCCCGGAGGCCGGACTGCTTCGGCTTCGCAAAGATATGGAGCTGTTTGCAAATCTGCGACCCGCCATCTGTTTTGAGGCGCTCACGGATGCGTCTTCGCTCAAGCCTGAGGTGGTCGGCGGCCTTGATATCATGATCGTCCGGGAGCTGACGGGCGGCGTGTATTTCGGGGAGCCACGCGGAATCACGGACCTGCCCAACGGGCAACGGCGCGGCGTAAACACCCAAGTCTATGACACAGAGGAAATCCGAAGGGTGGCACGGGTTGCGTTCGACCTCGCCAAAAAACGCGGGAACAAAGTTCACTCTTCGGAAAAATGCAATGTTATGGAGTCGGGCCTTCTTTGGCGGGAGGAAGTGCAGTGGGTCCACGACAACGAATTTGCCGATGTGGAGCTTGAGCATATTCTGGCGGACAATTGCGCGATGCAGCTCGTCCGTTGGCCCAAACAGTTCGACGTGATCGTCACGGACAATCTCTTTGGCGATATGCTCTCGGACGAGGCGGCCATGTTAACCGGGTCGCTTGGCATGTTGCCGTCCGCTTCGCTGGGGGCTGCGGACGCCGGGGGTAAGAGCAAAGCCTTGTATGAACCTGTGCACGGGTCTGCCCCTGACATCGCGGGGCAAGGGATCGCCAACCCTATTGCAACACTCCTCAGCTTCGGCATGGCCTTGCGATATTCGTTTGATTGCCCGGAGGAAGCCGATCAATTGGATAAGGCTGTTGAAACGGTTTTGGCCGAAGGTCTGCGTACGGCGGATATTGCCAAAGACGGCGAGACGGCGGTATCAACTCAAGAAATGGGCCGGGCCATTGTTGAGGCGATGGCGGGCTGAACGTCGAGTGCGTGTTACCCATTGTGTCATTGCGGCGAAAGCCGGGATCCACTTTTTCTTCATGGATCTTCAGATTTGGATCCCGACTTTCGTCGGGATGACGCCATTAGTATTATGGCTCCCAGTTGCAGGTCAGATTTTAAGGGATTGAGAAGGTAGACAATGACTTATAAAGTTGCAGTGGTCGGAGCAACCGGGAATGTGGGCCGGGAAATGCTGGCCATCCTTGAGGAGCGTCAGTTTCCGGTTTCGGACGTCGTTCCGATCGCATCGCGCAGTAGTCAGGGAACGGAGGTCTCGTTCGGTGACGATACGCTCAAGACCCAAGCTCTCGATCATTTCGACTTTGCGGGCACGGACATTGTTCTGTTTTCCGCCGGCGGCAAAGTGGCCCTGGAGTGGGCGGAGAAGATCGCCGACAAGGTTTGTGTTGTGATCGACAATTCGAGCGCCTTTCGAATGGATCCGGATGTGCCGCTGATCGTTCCGGAGGTGAATGCGGATGCGGTCGCCGGCTACACAAAGAAAGGCATTATCGCCAATCCGAACTGTTCGACCGCGCAGCTTGTTGTTGCGTTGAAGCCGCTTCATGACGCAGCGACAATCAAGCGGGTGGTGGTGTCGACCTATCAGTCCGTGTCGGGCGCCGGTAAGGATGCCATGGACGAATTATGGACCCAGACGCGCGGCATTTATGTAAACGATCCCGTCGAGAAGAATTCCTTCACCAAGCAGATCGCGTTTAATGTCATTCCACATATTGATGCGTTTATGGATGACGGATCGACCAAGGAGGAGTGGAAGATGGTCGTGGAAACCAAGAAAATTCTCGACCCTTCGATCGACCTCACAGCGACTTGTGTCCGGGTTCCTGTGTTCGTCGGACATTCTGAAGCCGTTAATGTTGAGTTCGAAACTCCCCTTACCGACGAAGAGGCGCGTGACATTTTGAGGGAAGCGCCAGGCTGTCTTGTCGTTGATAACCGCGAGGATGAGGGCTACGTCACGCCGGTGGATTGCGTAGGAGATTTTGCAACCTTTATCAGCCGTGTGCGGAAGGATCCGACTGTGGAGAACGGTCTCAACCTCTGGGTCGTATCGGACAATCTGCGCAAAGGGGCGGCGCTCAATGCAGTGCAGATAGCCGAACTCATGGTGAACCGGCGCTTGCTTGAGGCAGCCTAAGGTGCGCTTATGCGCCGGTGTGCTGTGCACGTTTCAGTTCTCTAGAAGAGCTTGAGACTCGACCAGATCGAGTTCTCTGCGGCTTTTGTCTGAGCTTGCCTTTAGGATCTCATGAAGAGAGGCAACCGTGCGCGCCAGGGCGTTTCGGTTTTTTCCTATCCGCAAGTAGTGACCGAGATAAAGAGCCGTGAACAGATCGCCGGCGCCGTGGGGCACATGAGGGAGTTTGGGTGTTGCTTCTAAATGGCTCGTGTGCTGATTAATGAGCAATGTCCCGATTTGTTCTTCGCTGACGGGGGTGGACGTGCAGATCGTGGTCTTGTTCGTCAGGCTTCGTGCGGCATTCTCCGCATCTGCATGATGGGTCAAAGTTGTGTGGGCGAGTTCGCCGAGTTCGTACCAGTTGGGCGTTATGACGTCCGCGAGTGGTATTAGATCCTTGACGATCGCCTTGGGAATGTCTCGGCTGACATAGAGACCTGAGTCTTGGTCTCCGCACACGGGATCGCAGCAATAGAGCATTGCCGTATTGGCTTCCTTAAGGGCGGCAATGTGGGTCGCAATGATGGCGGCTTGCTCCGCGTTGCCAAGGTATCCCGTAATGATCCCATCTATCTTGCCGAACCATCCGTTTTGGTAGAGGCCGTCCAGAAGTTCACTTAGTTCGTAGGCTGTGAGTGACCGTCCGCCGTAGGTCTTGTGCCCCGGATGATTGGAGTAGATCACGGTGGGTACAGAAATCACCTCAAATCCGATGCGCTGGAGCGCGAACGCGGCGGCTGCGTTGCCCACATGGCCGTAAGCGACGTGGGATTGAATTGATAGAATCCTTCTGGTGACGGGGAGGTTCATCACGACCATAAGTTGTTCAATTAACTCATCAAGCCTTTTGAATATTCCTTAAATATTGGTTTGCGCTTAACTGGATGTTTACCAAGTGCCGATTTTTCGCGTTTCGGGCCAGTTTTGAGGCGAAATGCCCGCTTGGCAGGATGTCATTTGACACTATAAAGGCGACTTCGGACCCTTAATCCTCAGAAAGGCCAGATGGATGACACAATCGGCGAAACCTGCTTATCGGCCCCGGCGCAGCGTTCTTTACATGCCAGGCTCAAATGCGCGTGCGCTTGAGAAGGCCAAATCGATCCCTGCAGATGCGCTCATTCTCGATTTGGAGGACGCTGTGGCCCCGGATGCAAAGGCTGACGCGAGGGCGCAGGTTGTGAATACCGTCAAAGAGGGAGGATACGGGCTGCGTGAAATTATTATTCGAGTGAATGGCCTCGATACGGAATGGGGCGAAGAGGATGTACGGGCGGCGGTGTCAGCCAAGCCTGCAGCGGTCTTGGTGCCCAAGGTGGACGATGCTGCAGCGGTGGAACGTTATGAAGCACTCATCGATGAAGGTGATGCGAGCGGCGACGTGGCGCTTTGGGCGATGATGGAGACGCCGAAAGCGATGCTCAACGCGGAAACAATTGCCGCGGCTTCTCAGCGGCCCGGCTCGCGCCTGTCCGCCTGGGTCATGGGTACGAATGATCTTGTAAAGGAAACAGGTATTGTTCAGACGGCAGATCGATATGCACTGATCACGTCGCTGTCCCTCTGTTTGCTGGCCGCCCGCGCTTACAATTTGATCATCATTGACGGCGTCTACAATGATATCAAAAACGAATCGGGCTATGAGGCCATCTGTCAGCAGGGCATGGAAATGGGGTTCGACGGGAAGACCTTGATCCATCCGTCTCAGGTCGAGGCTTGCAATCGGATCTTTTCCCCCACGGAAGAAGAAGTCTCTTTCGCGCGGCAAGTGATTGAGGCGTTCGAGCAGCCGGAAAACCAGAATAAGGGCGCAATTAAAGTCGACGGCAGGATGGTCGAACTTCTGCATGCTGAGATTGCTAAGAAGACCGTGTCTATTGCGGATGCGATCTCCGAGCTTGATGCGGCGCATGGGTGAGTATTCCCTGTCGTCATTGCGAGGAAGCGCCTGCTTTCGCGGACGTAGCTGACGAAGAAATCCAGCTCAATGAACAAGAGTTTCTGGATCATTTCGTTCTGCTCGCGATGACGGATTTTCTGGGGCCTGCTTCTCAGCTCTTATGCCTCTGCACCAGTCGATAATTTCGGTGAACCAAGAAGATAAGCAGAATATGACCAAAACAAATCCCGGCAACTACTTTGAAGATTTCACAGTCGGACAAAAGCTCGTCCATGCGACGCCGCGCACCATCACAAGCGGGGATGTGGCGCTCTATACGTCCTTGTATGGTCCCCGTTTCGCGCTGCAATCGTCGGCGCTGTTCGCGCAGTCCTTGGGCTACCGGGACGCGCCGGTGGATGATCTTCTGGTGTTTCATGTTGTTTTCGGCAAAACGGTGCCAGATGTGTCACTTAACGCGGTCGCAAATCTTGGATACGCAGAGTGCAGATTTTTGAGGCCCGTTTATGTCGAGGACACCCTCACCGCAACGTCGGAAGTGATTGGGCTCAAGGAAAACTCGAACGGGAAATCGGGCGTGGTGTATGTGCGGTCAACGGGCTTTGATCAGAGGGGCGATGCGGTCCTCGATTATATCCGTTGGGTGATGGTGCACAAAAGAGATCAGGGCTCTAGGGCACCGGAGGCGCAGGTGCCGGAGCTTAAAACGGCGCTCTCCGAGAATGACCTTTGCGTTCCGGAAACACTCGCCCTTGAACGCTATGACCGGCAAGAGGCGGGAAGTTCATACCTTTGGGACGACTATGCCATCGGTGAGAAGATCGATCATGTGGACGGGATCACGGTCGAAGAAGCCGAGCATATGATGGCGGCGCGGCTCTATCAGAATACAGCCAAGGTGCACTTCAATCAGTTCTCGGCGGACAAAGGACGCTTTGGGCGGCGGCTCGTTTATGGTGGGCACGTCATGAGCGTCGCGCGGGCTTTGTCGTTTAACGGCCTCGCGAACGCTCAAACCATTCTTGGTATCAACGGAGGACGTCATGTGGCGCCACTCTTCGCGGGCAATACTGTTTTTGCCTGGACTGAAGTTTTGGATAAGGCCGCAGTTCCTGGACGGTCCGATTGCGGGGCCTTGCGTCTTCGGTTGGTGGCCACCAAAGACCAGCCTTGCGATGGCTTCCCGGATAAGGACGAGGATGGCAAGGCCGATCCCGCCGTCATTCTGGATCTCGATTACTGGGTGCTGATGAAGCGCGCGTCTTGAGGCCTCCTGACAGGAGGTTGTCAGGAGGGCTGGGTTAGTTTGGACTTCCTACACATAGGGAGCCAAACGTGCCGAGATCCATATTTGATGAACTTGTCCTTCCACCAGTGGCGATCCTCTTGGGTTGGTCGCTCCTTTCCATCGATCCAACCGAAGGCACCATTGAAGTCGGCTTTGAAGGGAAGCCGGAATTTGCAAACCCGGCCGGCCATGTTCAAGGAGGTATGGTCACGGCGATGCTGGACGATACGCTGGGCCCGGCATTGTTTGCCATGACCGAGGGCAAACAATTTGGGACCACGATTGATCTTCACACTCACTTCTTGCGACCCGTGCCGCTCGGACCCATTCGGACACAGGGCAAGGTTACCCGCCGGGGGCAAAACATTGGCTTTATGGAAGGTCAGCTGTTCGATAGAAGCGGCCAACTGGCGGCACGGGCAACGGGAAGCGCTTTTCTAACGCCTTTTCGGACCTGAGACCGCGAATTCGTGATCGGTCTTGATTGGCCCATCGCTGCCCTTGTGCTTTATGGTTCCTCTTAGGATTGATACAGGGATGGAGTGGGTGACGTGGCGCGCGAATCCAAGAAACGCGGTGAACCGGTCGAAATTCGTTTGTACAAATTCGAAGGGCAATGGGGACCGTTTAAGGTCAAAATTCCGTGTGGGGAGTGTGCCCTTACCGAAGACGTGATTGAGGCGACTATTGAGCACGAGCTCAAAAACGCGAAAGTTTCATTTGTTGCCAAAGAATGGTTGACCTATTGGTGGGAGCCCTTTTTTGCCGGCGGCGGTTGGCATGCGCCCATCGTTCTGGTGGACGGCAAGATCATTTCGCAAGGGGATGCGCTCAACCGGGGCGTCCTTGCTGAAGCGGTGGTACGGGAGCATGTGAAACGGTTCGATCTTGAGGGCACTCACTTTTACGGTAAATCCAAGTGTTCTCACTGCAACCGGGCCAAGACCTATATGGAACAGGCGGGCGTCGACTATCAGTATCATGATGTTGTAGAAAATCCGGGCGCCATGTATGAGATGCTCGCGCGCGTAAAACCTATTATCGGAGAGAAGACGCCGGTCACGACGCCACAGATCTGGATCGACGGAGAGTTCATCGGCGGTGCCGACGATCTCGGCAAACGATTGGGTATCGAGAACATTGAGCCCGATCCCAGGCGTGGGCGCGGCGCGCTCAGCCCCCAGCACCACCTTTCAGGCAAGAAAAAGCTTGCGCTGCAGGCCAAGTATTCGGGGTAGAGGAGGTGATTCACAATCGTTATTGGCTCAGTCCGACACCGGATTTGAGAACTCGGATGTTCCGTTAGCGCTCTTCTGGAAAAACACATAAAGCCCATAATGGCCCCAATCATCGATCCGGTGCACGAAGAATTTCTCGATACCGAAGGATCCCATTAAATTCAGTATGCGGTTTATGCTGTACCGGGTCATTAACATAGAGGGTGCGTTCCATTTTCGTCCCAGCGCGAGATTTCCCATGATACGCAGAGGGGGGACAGTTTTGACGAATTCCCTCAAGCCATGGCGCAGTGGGCCGTTGGAGTGACCATAGGTAAAGTGAATTGCGCCGACACCATTTGGCGCAAGACCTTCAATCATGTACTGAATTGCAGCCTCGCCAAGGCTTCTGGGCATGTGTTGGAGCACGATATGGCTGTGCACAAAATCGAATTTCTCATTGAATGTCGGGAAGCCGTTTTTGCTGTTCACGAACTCGACGTTTGAGCGGTTCTGTTTGCTGGCTAGTGATTGAGCGGTGCTGAGCATGCCCTCTGAGATATCCAGTCCGACGACGTGATCGAACCGATCCGTCATCGGAAACACCAGCCGGCCAACTCCGCAGCCAAAATCCAGAGCTCGGCCGTGCGGAGTGAATTCAAAGTGCTGCTCAAGTAATTCGAAAACACGGGACATGTGAACTTCGCCCGTGGAAAGAAACTGTTGTAGCTGTTGTTCGTCCAGTTGCTGTCCTCGGAAGCGATCGAAGCTCAGAACACCGTAGAAAGGATCGCTCGACCCAAGCCGTTCCCAAGTTTGCTCCGCGCCCATACGAAACCCAGTCCTGCTCTAATGCTGAATGGACATACGATCTATACCCCGATGTGCGTCGAAGCTGAAGGCAAAACACATAGCAGCATAGGCAATGCTCTATTTCCGCGGCCGACTTGCTCATGTTTTGTGCGGGTTTGGCGGTCTTCGCAAGTCCGATTTGTGCTCGCACTTTCAAATACTCTTATTGGGCGTGCCCGTCGTTCGGGTTGCGCCCAATACCGGGTCCGAGGTAGAAGCCTTGCAGTCTCGGTGTTTCTTAAGCGTGGTGTGAGTCTTGTGCTGTTGTCGCTGAATGAGCACGATCCGGAGGCGGTGGCGCACCGCATCAATGAGAACGGCATCGATGTGATCGAGAACTTTGTGTCCAAGACTGCCCTGAAAGAGGCTCAGCGCTCCATTCGTGAATCAGCCGAAAAGAGCAAGATGTACGGCGACCCTATCGATCATGACGCGGCAGCCAAAAACACCTTTATTGAGAACTGGCGACGCGCCCCGTCGTTTCTGGAATTTTGCCGTAGTGTAAGCTGTTACGTGCACGAACAGATTCCAGCTTCGCCGAACTGGCGGCATACGCTTAGAATTCTGACCGGTGAAAATTGCGAGCCCAACTCACTCTTGTTTCACTACGATTCCTATGTTTTGACCGCACTCATCCCCATCCTTATGCCCTCGCGCGAGGAGACAGCGCAGCTTATTCTTATTCCGAACGCTCGCCCCGTCCGCCGCTCTTATCTCGTCAATGTGTTTGACAAACTGATCGTCGACTCGCCGCTGTCTCAAACTGTTTTGAAACGGAGAAATGAAAACAATCGTTTGAAACGCGTGCCGATGGTCCCGGGAAATCTCTATCTGTTTTGGGGCTACCGCTCGATTCACGCAAACGATGCCTTTGATCCGGAAGAGATCCGGTGCACCGCGATTTTGCACTTTTGTGAGTGTCACCACACAAGCAAGCTCAAGCAATTCTTGTCAACCTACAGATAAGCTGCCGCCTCTCTGCATGCGTCCTCGAAGATTTGGACCAAGTGGCGTGCCAGAGGTGCGAGCATGGTTTCCGAGCGGATGATCAGCGCGCTTTCCCATGTCACCTGGATGGCGATATTCACTTCTCTCAGTTCGCCGCGGGCAATCTCGTCCTTGAAAACGGATCTAGGGGCTGTGCAAAGTACATCGCTCCGCAGCGTCGTTTTCTTGAGCAGGTCGTAATTGTCGGAGTAGATCTTCGGTCTGGGCAAAAGCCGGCTCCCTACCCGGGTTGCCGACCCTCTTGATTTGGGAGCGGCGACGCAGAATTGGGACAGCGTTGTTTCATCCAGATCTTGGAGTTCGAAAATGGGGTGCTCGGGCCGTGCGACCGCGATCAATTTATCTCTCACCATGGGGAGGGCCGTTACCTCATTGTCGTCGATAGCCTGAGCACTGAACGGGCCGACCACCAGATCCAGTTCAGAGGCTTTGAACATTTTCATCAGCGTTTCGGGGTCTTCCGTCGCGATGGAGAGGGCTGCGTTTCCGGTTGTCTCGATGAACTTGCTGAGAACGCTGGGCAGCAAAATTTGTTCGATGATCGGTCCAACACCCAAGTTCAAGATGCCCGTGTCCAATTGGGTGGTGAGCTCCACATGGCGCTCGATTTCGCGCAATTGGTGGTCAATGGGTTTCGCCTTTGAGAGGATGTACGCGGCAATGTCCGTAGGCAACAAGCCCTTTGGAGAGCGGTGAAAGAGCTGCGCGCCCAGCCGGTCCTCGAGGCGAGAGAGTTTCCGGCTGAGTGTGGGCTGGGATTGATTTAGGAGGGCGCTCGCCTCCGACAGGCTCCCGGCTCTGACCAGGCCGCGAATGAGGTCGATGTCGGTCGTGTCCATAGTCTCTCCAGGCTCGGTCGTCTCTTGACTTGGGCCCTCACTATGGGCAATTTGCGTTATTCATTTTTTTTATATCTCTTCTTAAATCTATTCAATTTATTTTTATCTCATAATCCTTCATCTTCCCTGGACTGGAACCATTGATGAAGGAGCTGAAGCGATGACGCGTTGTGTGTGTTTGGTTCAAGAGGGCCAAACTCCTGATGAGAGGAAAACCATTTTAGGCGGTCTGCTGAATACTTATTCCGAGCGGGCCTTTGGAGAGGGAGCCGACATCAATTGGGTGACGGTGCCCGCAGGCAGCGGCTTTACAGCTGCTCAGCCGTCCACTTCGTCTATTGTTTCCTTCACCGCGCCTCAAGCCGTCGAACAAGGCGTGCGAACCTCGTTGCTCACCGACTTGTGCGACCTGTGGATGGACGAAACCGGTTGCTCCCTCGACGAGATTGTCGCCGTTATCAACGACCCCCGCGATTAGGAGAAAAATCATGCCACTCTATATGTGCAATGCCGCCAAAGGCGCCATATCCGCTGAGGCCAAATCCAAGATTGCCGCTGATGTGACTCGCATCCACTGCGAGGTCACCGGAGCGCCGGCAACCTTTGTCCATGTCTTTTTCTTTGAAGAGGCTGAGCACATGCCGCTGGACGGACATGGCGCCGTTCTCTTCGGGACGATCCGCGGTGGCCGAACGGATGCGCAAAAAGTGCAAATGAAAGACGAAATGCAAGAGGCGATCAGGCTGCAAGCAGGTGTTCCTCAAGAAAAGATCTCGGTCCTGATTGCCGAAACGCCTGCAAACTGGGTCATGGAAGGCGGCGATTTGCTCCCCGAACCTGGAGAAGAGGCCGAGTGGCTGAAAGCTCATGAAGCGAAAGTGGCGGAAGCCAGAACCACGTAAGGATCGCTCGTCGCGATTCTTCCATTCTCAAACATGACGCGTGCTGGCGAAAAAAAAGCGCCAATTGGGTGAGCGAGAGTTTCATAGGAGAAGACGTCATGACCCTAGTGGCGAGTGCATTTCTGCTTTTGAATTCGACTGTCATTGGATTGATCGGTGCTGCGTACCTCTATGACCCTAATCTTCTCCTAGCGAATTATGGGCTATCTGTGGATAATCCGGGTATGGATAATATGCTGCGCAGTTCCTATGGCGGTTTGTTTTTTGCGCTCGCGCCGCTGTTTGCTCTTGGTGCGGTAAAAAAAACGCGCAGAGCCGATGCTTTGATCTTAGTGAGTTTGTTCATGGGCGGACTGGCGGTGGGGCGTATCGCCAGCCTCCTGCTGGCAGGCGCGCCGGACCCGTCCATGTACTCACTGCTCGCATATGAAGCCGTTGCATGTGTGATCGCGCTTTTTCTCTCCCGCAGCGTTGTGAGCGCTTGAATTGTTGTTGCTGAATTGATCGCTTGAACTTCCCAATGCGACATTGTTAGGTCGGTTTTCAACCGATGTAAGCATCATGGAAGCGGCGGGCAAAAAGGCATGAAGCTGGGCGATGAACTGGGACGAGACCAATTGCTTTTGGGCTTTTGGTTTGTCGTCCTTTTCTCTGTTTTCATGGCGCAGCAGCGGTTTGCGGAGCCGCCTTCCATCGATGAAGCGCATGTGTTCGATGTGGATCGCGCCATCGCGCGGCTCGCCCGGATCCTGGGTGATGAAGAGCCGCATCCGGTCGATTCAATTACAAACGACCAAGTGCGCGAGAGGTTGGTCCAAGAGATCCGCGCTCTAGGGTTCGCGCCGTTGGTGCGCGACGACTTTCACTGCCGCGCGGATCATTTTATTTCATGTGCCCGTGTACAGAATATTGTGTTCTGGGTGGGGGCGCCTGGCCCCAATGCGGTCATGATGGCCTCTCATTATGATTCCGTGCCGGCCGGTCCGGGTGCGGCGGACGATGGGGCGGGGGTTGCCGTCAGTCTCGAGATTGCGTCCCTTTTGAAGAACCGCCTTAGAGATCGAGCTTTGCTAGTTCTCATCACAGACGGGGAAGAGGCCGGACTTCTCGGTGCCGCCTCGTTTGTGGAACGGGATCCGCTGGCGCGTCAGGTTACGGCGGTGGTCAATATGGAAGCGCGCGGGACAACGGGCGCGGTTACTCTTTTCCAGACCAGCCGGCCCAACGGCCGCGATATTGCCGGCCTTACTCGGAGTGGATCAAAGCCAGCGGCAAACTCTCTGTCAGCGGATATTTACGAGCTGCTTCCCAATGACACGGATATGACTGTGTTCCTGCAATATGGGATGGATGGCGCCAACTTCGCGTTCGCCCACGGCGCGCGGAACTATCATACGCCGAATGATACGCTGGCCAATCTCGATAGGGCATCGGTTTTCCACATGGGAACCAGCGTGCTGGCGTCCGTGGAAAGCCTATTGGATCAAGAGGCGGACACAGCGGAAATCCAAATGATTTACGCAGATGTCCTTGGGCGCGGGGCGATCGTTATGCCGCAAACCTGGGGCTTTGTACTCATCCTTGCCGGGGGCCTTGCGGCCTTCATTCTCTTTTTGACTTTCCCGGATGGCGCCCCTTGGTGGTCCTTCCTGGCGCCTGGTGCGGTTCTCATGCTGGGAGCCGGTCTTGCGGTTGGGGCTGGGCTTTTGCTAGCCGCCCTTCGTTCCGAAACGAGTTTCGGCGCCGCGCACCCTGGGGCAGTGCGAGCGGTACTCCTGTCCGCGGCGCTCGTTAGTGCAGGTGTTGTATACGGATGGGTGGGCAAGGTGAGCTCAGGTATCCGGCTTTGGGCCAGTGGCTGGATCTGGTTTGCCGTCCTCGGCTTGCTGGCGTTCCCGGTGACGCCGGGGGCTTCCATTCTCTTTGCCCCTGCGATGGGTTTGTTTCTAGTAGCTGCCTTAGCCGGGTTCCTCGTCAATATCAGACACGCGGCTCTCCTCTCGCTGGCGGGTGTGCTCTTGTTTGTCGTCCTTGCGCTGCCCCTTTCGGCCCATGGGGAGAACGCCTTGTTCGTTGAGAACGCTGCGCCTTTTGTCATCTTCCCACTGATCGCCTTTGTTCTGACGACGCCTTTGATTGTCTCACCTCAGGTGTTCGGTGGACAATCGAAGATCGTCTTTGGGGGTCTTGCGGGCGGTGCGCTCCTAACGTCGCTTGTTTTTGCCTTGCTCGTTCCCGCTTACAGCGATACGGCGCCCCGTCCCCTGTCCATCGCGCACGTCACGAAGGTCTCGACGGGCGAAGCCTATTGGAGCATGGGTTCCGATGAGCGCCCGCCCGAGTCATTGAATATGGCGGTCTCTGTGGAGAAAGCCATGCAAGACCCTTTGCCAGGCGTGCGGTATGTTGCGCCCGCGCCAGCGGCAGAAGGGGCGGATTCACTGACGTTCGACATCGTTCGCGACACGCGGGTAGGCGAAAACCGGGTTGTACAGATAGCCATCAGCGCGCCCAACGCCGACCGGGTGTGGCTTCGCACCCTCGATGCTTCGGCGATACGGGCTATCCGATTGAACGGCGAGCCCGTCACAGTTGGGGCTTCCAACGGCCGCAACATCTTTTGCCATGGCCGCTCTTGCCGAGGTATAGATCTGGAGCTTACTCTTGACCCTTCGAAGCCTGCGCCGTCCTTTTACCTCATGAGCATGATTTTTGGAGCGGAGAAAATCAGTGAGCCGATTGTTGCGGCAAGACCGTCTTGGGCTGTGCCCGTTCATACGGGTGATTTTGGATTGACGTGGACCAAGGTGGAGTTTGAACCTCAGGAGCTTCAGTAATCAGAGTGTTCCCATAACTCGGCCAAGCGCTCCATTCAAAAGAGCTGCCCGACAATTTGTGGGCGTCTCATTTGCAGATACCGCCGCGCTTCTTGCTCTTGTCCCAACCGTGTAAGTGAATAGGAGACGGTCAGCTCCAAGAGATCGCGTTGCGCCCGGCTGCCGCCCAGACGCTCATGGAAAGGCATTACAGGCGTGAGATGATCAATGGCCGATTGCCAGTTCTCGTCGATGAAGTTTTGGAACGCGTGGGCTATGGCCGCAACCACATCTCCGGCCAAGCCTTTGGGATTGTCCAGGTAGGGCGCGATTTCTTCGTGCGCCTTTGTAAAGGCGAAGGCGATTACAGAATGGGCGTCTGCGAACGAGAGTCCGGGACGCGCGAAGTGTTCGTGGGCATACTCTCGTGCCAGGTCCCACAGATCGGGGTGCCGGTCCTGACCGGCTAACTCCGTGCGCAGTAGAATGGCGACGAGATCCGTCATCACGTTGATGGGCGGTGCGCTTGTTTTGCTTGGATGCACATCCGCTGCAACGATCTCCCATACCCGCGCGACTTCGCCCATTTCCAGCGCCCAAAGGGCATCGTGCCAGGCGAGGTGGCAATGGAGAAGCCCGTCACGGCTATAGTTTGCGCGCCAGTCGTTGAGGGCGGTTCTTCCCGTGTCGCTGTTGCCTTGCTCATAGTGGATGTGCGCTCGGTGGTGCACCGCGTTGGCATTCGCCGGGTTTGCCTCGAATGCTTTGTCGTTCAACGCCTCGGCCCGATCGAGCTGACCAACTTCGCTTAACGCAAACGCATACTGGCTTTCAAACCACCAATCATCCTTATAGTGATCGACGAGCGGGACCATGAATGCAAGGTTCTCGGCCTCGCGACCCACTTTTCCGCTAAACCCGATCAGTCCGAACACACCGCAACAAGGCAGCACCGTCATGACGTCTCTTGGATATGTGCGAATATGATCTTTGATGCGTTTGAATCCTTCACCGCTCCTTCCGTTTACCAACGCGTCCATGATGTCGACATGGGCTTGTTCTCTCGCACTTGTTCCGCCTACCATTTCAACGGCGCGCTTCGCGCAAAGACTGGCCTCTTGTGGCTTAGCCACGATCTGCAGGGCCCGGGCAAGATCTGCGTGGGCCACGGCAAAGGCTTCGTCTTCCTGTGTTGCGGCCTTAAGCGCTTCGATGCCGCCGGGCTGTGCGGCGAGGAACAGATCGATCCCTCCTTGATAAAGCTCGAGCGCTTTATCTGAACGTGTACTGACAGTGTTTCCGTATCGGTCTTGCATACCTAATTCTCAGAATCGCGTGGCTCGATTTTAGTATACATATAAGTGCTTCTCGTCATTGAGAAATTTGGAAAGGGCGAGAGCGGCTCGGGCTTCGGAAAAACGTCGTCTTCAGCGTGCCTAAATGAACTTTCGCTTTCGGGCGTTCCCTCTGACGATCTGTCCTCAAGCTTACCGCACCGCGAACGGGGCTTTTGGCACCGGACGGAAAGACGTGTAAGCTGGCTTGCGGAATTCCTACTCAAAAGCAGGTCCACGCCCATGTCCAGAATCCTAACATTGATCATCGCTGCCATGTTTGCTGCTGTTGCCAGTGTTCATGCCGCTCCGCTCATTCGCGGTGCGGCGCTTTTTGAATCTCTGTCTATGGAGGGAGTAAGTCTCGCCATGTCGCCGAGAGACGCCTTCGATTTGCTCCACGCGAACGGATATACATCCGGCGCGATCACGTCCTATGAAGACTGGGGGGAGGGCTCTCTCAATCTCGTGCGGGGGTCGTACGGCGGACCGGAGGGATACTCCTCGATCACTCTTGGCCGTGCGGACGATCGCTTGGCGCTCATTTCCGAGTCGCTTAATCGGCCCGGTATCGATGTGGGAGCGGAGATCAGCTCCGTTCAATCGCATTTTGGTATTGGGGCTGATGAAGTGGATTGCCGGCTCAACACAGCCGGTACGGGCGGGTCCTGCGCGGTGCGCGACGCAGAAGAACCCGATGCGGTGACAATGAAGTTCACCATGACTGCACAGAGTATGATGATTTTGCGTTCGGTCTCCCGTCCGAAGGAGCTCAAGAAGACATTGGAGTGATACTGAACAGTTGCGATTGCCTTAGAATCACAACGCGATTGCATTTGTAATCATGGCTTATGAGATTGACTTAAGCGAAGTGGAAAACGTGCTTTTGCGAAGTCACTTCTGCAAATCTCACAGTCCTTGAAGACTTGAGAGAAGCGCCACGCAGTCTGCGCGATCTCCTTTGATCGCCGAGAAGTGATAGTGCTGATCTTGCATTCAGCCGTCTGATTTGACTGCAAGACGTCACAGCTTGACAGGTTCACGCGCGCCAATCATGTTTATGAAGGCCAACTATGGAGACCAGCTCAGGGATGTTTTCTGTTCAGAGACTGTCCAGAGTTCCGTTGCTGCTCCCTGATCCAGGGCGCACTCATCTAGCGGACACTCGCCGACAGGGCCGATTGTCTGCGCTCTTTTTGTGGGGCCATAGAGTTTCTCAGACTCCACCTCCTTTTCCGCGGCGCACATCACTTCGGGCCAAGAGCCTTTCTCGCTCGATTGCGCGACAATCGGCGCGAGTAGGGACCATAAAATCTTGTTAAATACGCTGGCCGTGTCATTCAATAAATTGGACTTTGACGCGCCCGGATGACAGACCTGGACCAGAACGTTCTTGCGAGCCGTCTCGACCCGGCGTTGCAATTCGTATCCGAACATCATCTGTGCGAGCTTGCTCTGGGCGTAGGCGTTCCAGGCGGAGTATTTTTGATCGAAGTTGAGGTCTTCGAACTGAATTTTTTTCAGTCCCACCTTGTAGGCATTGCTCCCGACGACCACGATGCGTCCGCGCGATTCTTCGATCCTATTAAAGAGCAATCCACACAGTAGGAAATGACCGAAGTGGTTCACACCAAGCTGGCTTTCAAATCCGTCAACGGTGATCTCCTGTTTGGCCACCTGCGCGATTGCGGCATTACAAATGAGGGCGTCAATGTGAGGCGCTTTCTCGATGACTTCCACCGCTGCTTCCCGCACGGAATCCAACGCCGCCAGGTCCATTCGCACGAACGCCACGTCGGCGTCGTTGCCAAGTTCGTTTTCCAAGGTCGCGATGGCGGCAGCTGACTTTTGAGCGTTGCGGTTCATCATCAACACACTCGCCCCTTTGGACAAGAATAGCCGCGCCGCTTCAAATCCCACGCCATCGCTGGCGCCGGTGATGGCATATGTTCTGCCTTTCAGAGCGCCAAGTCGCTTCGGCGTCCAGCCCCTTCGTCCAAATTTATTCTTGGTACTTATTGTTCGATCTCCACATCAATGAGCTGATCCCATGGAAGCCAAAAACTCATAGTCTACCCACCAATGATTTTGGACAAGAAAGAGTGGGGTGCCCCCGATCGTTCGCGTTGTCTATTGCTACGCCTTGTCGAGCGATCCCATTATTGCCGGGACTAGTAAGTCTGACAAGAAGGCGCGCTGTTCATCTTTGCCATAGTCGTCGCGCATGAGGAGGAGCGCATGTATGCTGATGATAAGTTCGACGATGCGTTCATTGGAAAGGTCACGGCGGACGCGCCCCTTCGCGCGCGCCTTGTCAATCACCGGAGACCAGGTCTGTGTCATGTCGCGAAGAATTCGGTCGTTGCCTTGGAAGAGAAATTGATCAACGCGGTGATTGGTATCCTTTTGCAGAATCTCGTTGAACAACTTATCCCCTCTAGCGGCTGCAATCGAGATGACAGACCCCTCGATCAATGCTTCTTCTAGATCCTCATAGCTTTCGATCTTCTTACGGATCTTATTGCCCATTTTGATTAGGCGCCGATCCAAAATGTGTTCGATAAGTGCTGGACGATCTTCGAAAATGCGGTAGAGCGTCTTTCGAGAGATACCGGCCGCTTCGGCGATATCCGTCATGGACGTGCGGTGGGGTCCATATTGCTCAAAGCAATTTAAGGCCGCCTCGGCGATTTCGTGCTTTGAGGTGCGACTAGTACCCACACTATCAGTGTGAGTGTCCATTCTGCGGGCCATAGGCTTTCCTCTGCAACTTGGGACGAATTTACTCCGCTGCTTGAAGTTGCTGTCCGCTCAGATTTTGTGTGATCTGGACAAAAGCGCCGGGTGTTGCACCGGTACTTTTGCCTCGTTCATGCGTGATTTCGCCGTTCACTAGAATAAAGTCATAGCCGCCCGCGCGCGCCTGACGCCGCCAATCGCCTTCCGGCATGTCGTGAACAATTTCGTATTTCTCCATATCGAAATAAAGGTTGTCGAGTTCGTAGATGAGAATATCGGCCTTATAGCCAGGCAGCAACGCACCTCTGTCTTTGATCTGTACGGACCTTGCGTGCTTCAAACTGAGTTGAAAGTGCATGTCCTCTAGTGAGCGCAATTTCTGCTCACGAACCATCCAGATAATAAGGTCTGTGCCGTAGTGGCCCATGCCGAAGACTTTTGTGTGCGCGCCGCCGTCGGACCCGCCACAAATGACGGCGGGATTCGCCATGAGCTGGTGCGCTTGGTCCGGCGCCGTTGCCGACACCTGAGGTGTCTTCAATTGCAGCGCCATCTCCGTCTTCACACCTAAGTCGGTGAGAACTTCCACAACATTCCGGCCAGTCTCTTCGGCGATCTGAGCCAGTGTCTTGCCCAGCCAAGGCTCCAAATCCGAATTATCTCCAACTGCGATGACGGTTTGGCCCTCCAGAGAGGCCGCCGCATTACCGGTTGCCGCAGTGGCATATTCTTCGGCGAAGCGTTTCACAAACGCCGTGTCCTGCAGGAGTTTAACAGATTCTGCATCGGTATTGCACGCTATGATCTCGCGAACCCCCGACAACATCCCCGCCACTGCGTCTAATTGCCGAATGCTCAGTTCAACCCACCCTCGGTTCACGAGAGCCCCGACGGTGATATCGCAGCCGTCCGCGCGTAGTTTCTCCAGCCAGGCGAGATCTTCTTCCACCTTTTGCGGGACCAAGTCGTGGGTTAAAAACGCATTGTGGATGACACGCACGCGCGTGCCTTTGGCGAGCTCCGCCGCTCGCTCTGTGATCGAACGATCGCCGAAATACATGATCTGAGAGATCATCTGAATGACACCTTCGCCGCGATCGACCACTGCCTTGCAGATCTCAAGAATGGCGTCGTGATCCATTGAGTCTGTGGGCATGCACGTACCGTCCGTATCGACATGGGAATTGCCTTCAGCGCCCATGACCGACATTGAAATGCCGATGGCGCCCTGATCCATCGCTTCGTTGATGAGCCGGTGAATCTCCGCCATCTCCTCCGCACTTGGACTTCGTGTCTTTGCGCCTTCAATTCCCATCACGTACACCAAGAGCGGGTTCAGCGGCAGATAAGTCAGTACGTTGACCCCTTTGGGGAGGCCGCGAATACGGTTCATGAAGTCGGGAAACGATTCCCAGTCCCATGGTAAAGCAGATCTTTGTTGGGAAACTGGAATCTGTTCCGTTGTTTCCAACATGCCCATGATGCGTTCCTGGTTCTTTTTGCGAACCGGCGCCATACCGAATCCGCAATTCGCGTTGACGACGGTTGTCACACCGTTCCTTCCCGCATCCAAACAATATGGATCCCAAAAGAGCGCCGCATCATAATGCGAGTGCTGAGTAACGAATCCCGGCGCGACGATCTTACCTCGAGCATCAATTCGGCGCTTGGAACTGTGAGCGCTTAGGTCTCCGATCCGCTCAATGGTATCGCTGACGATCCCAACATCCGCGTAGTTTCCGGAAACGCCTGTCCCATCGATGACAAACCCACCTTCTATAATCGTGTCGAATGACGCCATTTTTCCTCTCCAGTGATGCTGTTTTCGGGGGCATAGAGAGCTTTCACCCGCTTGAGGTCCACTCCGCCCTTTTACAAGTGACACAAACCCTTAGATTTGTCACCTTTAAAATGACACAATAATGTAACTTTGTGTCGTACTGCGGAAGCATGAGTAGAAGTCGGTGTCTCGTTTCCATTCGATTGGGACGTTTCAATGTAGGGACACCGGCGTCTCGTGTAGGCCGAAACCTGAAACATGATTTCAAGTTCACAGTGACCAGGCCCGGCGACGATACTTTTGTTTGCACCACTTTGTTTGTGCAGAGAAAACCTCTGGGTCCGCATGGCGAAAGACGCGCTCATTCTATCGCTTTGGAAACACTTCGCCTCCGGGCGGCCATCGCCCGTGCTGGCGTCAACTTCCGTCGGTTGCATTGCCGGTGCGTTTTTCCTCATACCCAACGGGTTGAGTTAAATCCTATCGGGTTATCTGTTGAGACTTGTGCTCAAATCGCCCTACACATAGAAATTGCTGGTATGCGTTCAAAGTAGGGGTGCCGCATTCATGTGGGGGACAATCAAAACCGTTGCGATCTGCGGTTTCACATCAATCGTCTGGTTGGCTTCGGTCCACGCGCAAGACGAGATCGCCGACGTAGATGAAATCGTCGTCTATGGCCGGGCGATCGATATGATCGGCGAAGCAAAATCAGGCTCCCAAGGCATTGTCGGATATGCCGATTTCGAAAACCGTCCGCTGTTGCGGGTCGGCGAACTCTTGGAAGTCATTCCGGGCATGGTTGCGACCCAGCATTCCGGTACCGGCAAAGCCAACCAATATTTCTTGCGTGGCTTCAACTTAGATCACGGGACGGACTTTGCAGGCTTCATTGATGGAATGCCCATTAATTTCCGAACCCACGGACACGGACAGGGATATCTGGATCTGAACTTCATGATACCCGAGCTGACCGAACGCATAGAGTTCCGTAAAGGGCCGTACTTCTCCGACGTAGGAGACTTTTCGGCAGCGGGCACCGCCATGTTCAAAACTTACGATGCACTCCCCGCTAGCATTGCGGAGGCCACAATCGGCGAAAACGGGTTTCGCCGAGGTCTGATCGCCCATTCGGTGGAAACCGGGAACGGAACCCTTCTGATTGCAGGCGAAACGGCATTCTACGACAGCCCGTTTGATCTTGATGAAGACCTTAGAAAGTTCAATGGTTTTGCTAAGTTCAGCCGCAAGGAAGGAGCGGCGGATTGGAGTGTTTCTCTCAGCGCATACGACTCCGAATGGAAGTCGACCGACCAAGTGCCTTTGCGTGCCATTAGAGGCGGCGTGATCTCGAGGCTTGGATTTATCGATCCCGATCTGGGTGGAAACACCACGCGCATCGCCGTCAACGGACAATCGAAAATCGATAATCTCAATCTTTCCGCTTATGCTCTCTACTATGATTTCAATCTGTTCTCGAACTTCACTTACTTCGTCAATGATCCTGTGAACGGGGATGAATTTGAGCAACAAGACGAGCGGGTCACAATGGGCGGTGCGTCTCAATACAACCGGGACCTGTTGCTCGCAGGTAAACCCATCGCCTTCCGCATTGGTGGTGACGTCCGGTATGACAGAATCTTTTCGGTTGGTCTGTTCAATACCAGGGACCGGCAACGACTGAGTACAGTTCGAGACGATACCGTCGACGAGCTCAGTCTGGGCGCCTTTTCCGAAGTTGAGATCGATTTGACAAATCGATTGCGTGCGACCGTCGGACTGCGCGGTGATTTCTATAGTTATGATGTCGATGCCAACTTGACCCAGAACTCAGGAGACGGATCAGAAGGTATTATTACCCCAGCAGCTTCCCTCGCCTGGAGGGCGTCGGATAACATCGAGTTTTATGCTAACTATGGACAGGGGTTTCATTCCAACGATGTGCGCGGTGCAGCGATCTCCGTAGACCCAGTCACCCTCGCTTCTGTTGATCCCGTTGATGTGCTCGTACGCGCAGAAGGGGCAGAACTGGGTGCACGTTATGAACGCGACTCGTTCAACGCTTCGCTTGTCGGATTTTGGCTCACGCTGGACAGTGAGTTGGTCTTTGTTGGCGATGCGGGTACCACCGAACCCAACGACGGCACACAGCGATTCGGCGTCGAGTTCAACACGTTCTGGCAACCAACAGAATGGATCGCGTTTGATGCAAGTGCTGCGTTTACGGACGCTGAATTTAAGAATGCCCCCGCGAACATGAACAGGATCCCTCAGGCTGTGGAGAATGTTTTCGGCGCAGGCGTTTCGTTGAAACCGTTTGAGAACTTCACCACAACAGTTCGACTGCGCCGCTTTGGGGAAGCGCCGCTGATCGAGGACGGATCCGTGTCTTCGGAGCCAACCACTGTGGTCAATCTGGGGGCTTACTATAGCTTCAAGTCTGTCCGTTTTGGGCTCGACGTCCTAAACGTATTTGACTCTGAGGATGCCGATATCACCTACTTCTATGAATCTCGCTTGGCTGGTGAACCATCGGCCGTCGAAGATATTCATCTGCATCCGGTGGAACCTCGCCAAATTCGCGGCAGCATCCGCATTCGGTTCTGAGCGCTCGGCCGCTAGGTTCCCGGCGGCACGCCCACGGCATTTCCCTGATGCTGTTCGGTGGAGGCGAGGGTGTCTAAGAGTTCGACCACCTCGCAAACCAAGCCGTCCCGCGTTTTTGCGAAGAGAATGTATTCCACATCGTAGCTATAGCCCCGCCGACTGACGGCGTGAATGTTGAAGCGCACAACGCTGGAGGCTTCATCGCCAATTTCGTCCTGGATATCCACCTTCATCTTGCTGCCGTCATAGATTTTGTTAAAGACGGCATCGTTGAATGCACAGACTGCGTCTTTGCCCACGTGGGGTCCGGCAATATTATCCGGCAGCGAATAATTCAGTCGCCAAGTCACATCGTCGGAATACATGGCTGCAAGGGCCTCACAGTCGCCGAAGGCTTCAACAACGCGCCGCGCAGGGGTTTTGGTCATAGGATCTCTCTTGAGGTTTTGATGCGTATTAGGGGACTTGGTATCTCCACAAAATTGTGTTGTCGGTTTTGAGATCGTCTGCCCAGATCAGTTTTGCTGAGTCATCCCAGGCGATATCGTTGTATCCAAACTTTGCGCCAATCTGCTCCTCTGTGTACACCGTGGCCGTTGCCCAGCTGGAGTCGTCAAAGTCTTTTGCTTGCCAGTCAGCGGGTTCTTCGGCGATGGAGGCCTCGCACTCTTTGAGGGGTTGGCTCGATTTTTCGCATTCCGGATTGAGGGGCGCCTTATGAATGACCAATCCTCGCCACTCCTCAGATGTCGTTGCGACGATCTCGCCGCTTTGTGTTTCGGATATTTGGGCGATGAAGCCGCCGTCGCCCATCTGTTGGAAAAGGGTGAAGCCGTCCCACAGACGGGCGAAGCCAAACAACGATCCGATATATTCAAGGCCGCTGTCATTTTCGACATAGTCCTTCGTCACGACCGCTATGGTCAACGGGTACGCCGCGCGAAAACTGATTGTGTCGGAGTTGAATGATCTTATCGTTTCGAAGGGAACGGAATCTTGGCCCACCAATTGTCCGTTCACGTAAAGAGCAAACCAATTGTCTGCCCATACCGATGCTGTGAATTCAGTCTCTTCCGAGCTGCCTTCGGCTCGCTCTGCCTCATCGCTCTCTTGCGCAATTGCGCCGTATTCAGCAGGCAACAAAGCCATAGCTGCGATGAGCAGATTCCTTATCCACGCCTTAGACATTCAAAGTGTCTCCTAACGTTGAAATCACTTGGCGATTGCTCGCGGCTGATTCCTTTACCCCTCCGTCACGGCTTTCAGCCATGGCGCATATGGACCATTGCTGAGGGCGGCGGCTTGGATTTGGGCCATGGCCGCGTTCGCTGCCGTTGAGGTCTGGGTGTTGGGATGAACCGGCCGGCGTAAGGGGCGCGCGCCCGCCGGCATGGCGATGATCTCCGCCATTGCCCGGGGTACATCCATGGGATCGGTTGTGCCGCCACCGCCCATGCCGCTGGCCATTTCTATATGCTGTGCATATGCTGTTTCCCTTTCTTCGCCTTCGCGTTCCAAGAGCTCAGCCAGATAGCGCTGGCCGTTTTCCCAGATCTTGGTGGGATAGCCGCCGGGCTGGATGATGGTGATTTCAACACCTGTGGGGGCCAGTTCGTAGGCCATGCTTTCAAACATAGCTTCAACACCGAATTTGGTGGAGCTATAGAGGCCGATGTTCGGGATGATCAATCGTCCGAGTTGGGACGATACCGCAAAGATGAGGCCTTGATTGCGGGCGCGCATGGCAGGCAGGGCGGCCCGGGCGACACGCTGGTAGCCCATCACGTTCGTTTGAAACATGATTTCCATGGCTTTTTCATCGGACAATTCGCCAGGACCGCCCACGGCGATGCCGGCATTGTTGACCAAAACGTCCAAGGCGCCGCCGGCAATCTCTTCCGCTTCGGCGACACCTTTGGTGACTTGTTCCGGGTCCATGACATCGATTTCAACGATCGAGAGTTTGAGGCCTTCCTTTGATGCAACGTCTTTGAGCTCTTCAGCCTCAGGACGTTTACCACCGTCCAGATTACGCATGGAGGCGATGACCGTGGCACCGGAACGGGCGAAATGGAGAGCGGAGAGCTTGCCGAAACCTGAACTGCATCCGGTGATGAGGATCGATCTGCCGGTTAAGTCCACTTCGCTCGCGGTCTGGGCTGTTGCTTTTGTCGCCAGTGTCGCGGCGGCGAGCGCTGCCGTGCCGCCAAGGAGCTCGCGGCGATTGGGAGTGATATCGGACTTTGTCATGGCGGGATCCTCTTACCTGTTTGAATTGTGAGCTGCCTTCCTCATACCACGGTCTGCTCTCGAGGCTATAAAGAAAGGGGCCGCCAACCGGCCGCCCCTTGTGTACTCTCCAATCGAGAAGGGCCGTTAGAAGCGGCCGCTGATGGAAAACCGCGCGTTGATCGGAGCGCCCACAGTCGCCTGATGGGTACTGTGTGAGTACGGGAAGTAAAGCGTGTCCGTCAGGTTCTCGATATTGACTTGAATACGGACTTTGTCAGACACATCATAGTAGCCGGTCGCATCAACACGCGTATAGCTCGGCAACGTGGCAGTCGATCCGTCCGTGATCAAAGATTCATCCTGATAGACGACACCCAATCCCAGGCCAAACCTTTCTGTAAACTGATAGCCGCCCCAGAATGAGACCATGTGCTCCGGTAACTCTCTTGGCTCCAGGCCCGTCGCAGTTTCCCCGTCAAGGTAACTGTAGCCGCCGGAGACGAACAAACGGTCGGTGACCTGTCCTTGAACTTGGAACTCAAAACCGTCAACCTCAAGACCTCTGACTTCGAATGTTTCGCCTGTTACATTGTCTCTTTCGGCGCGCGTTTGTTCGTTCTGGAAATATGCCGCCGTAAAGCTCAATGCAGGTGTGAAGTCCCACTTCACACCAAATTCCAGATTTTCGAAGACATCAGGGTCCAACTGGTCGCTGATGTTTGCAAACTGCTCCCCGCTGCGCGGCAGAAACGATTCGCTGTAACTCGCATATATCGAGATGTTTTCTCGGGGTTTGACAATAATGCCGCCACGCGGCGAAATCTCCTCGTCCTTTCGGCTTTCTGAGCCACCGTTTAGAATGTCGTCCACTTCGATGTCGAAACTGTCATACCGTACGCCGACGACCACATCCAACCAGCTGGCCAGCTCAATCTGGTCCTGGATGTAGACCGAGTAGACGTCAATTCCCACATCGGTGTCGTCATTGGGATCTGCCGTAAAGTCATTCGTGGTCGGAGCGCCTAGGTTCGTAACGCCCACACCTCCTCTAAAATTCAGCGGACGCTGAACACTGAAAAATTCGACATCGTCTGCCGAATCGCTCCAGAAAGCGTTAAAGCGGTCTTGCCGTGAGTCCGTATTGATGTACTCGCCGCCTGCCACAATGGTGTGGCCGATCGGGCCTGTTTCAAATTCCCCAATCAAGTTGGCCGACAGAATCAGATTTTGACGATCAGTGGCGTCCACATACCCATCAATGCCTACCACGTCAGGCGAAACCGCCTGATTGTAAGATGATGCGTAAAAGTTTGAGTACAGCTTGTCGTAATCGCCGTAAAAGGCGCTGAACACACCCTTTAAGCTGTCCAAGAATTCATGTTGGAGATTTGCGCGAAATAGGTGGGCTTTGAGCTCATGAAAGTTCAAGTCTTCATCACCGAAGACAATGTCTTCGAAGGCTTCGACAGGACGTCCGTTGGAACCCGTTGGAATGCCACGATCGATAAAGCGCTCGTGATTGATATACTCATAGGATAGATCGAGCGTCGTCGACGGGCTTAACTTAAACTTAGCTGTCGGGTTCACTCCAAAGCGATCTCCATCGTAGAAATCTCGGTGATTGTTTAAGTTCTCGTACATTGCATTCACTCGGAATGCCGCTTTTTCGTTTTCCGAATAGTTGCCGTCGACCTGAAACCCGAATTCGCCGAATGTGTCGACCGCTGCCTGGTAGCCCACAAAGGACTCACCGATCTCGCCTTTTTTGGTGACGCGATTCAAGATGCCGCCGGTGCCGCCGCGGCCAAAGAGAAGAGCGTTTGGCCCACGGAGGATTTCGACTTGCTCTAAGTTGTACAGAGGGCGGTAGTATTGGACATCGTCGCGGACTCCATCAATGAAGAAATCCGCAGTGGACCTTACACCGCGGAACACGATTGCGTCCCTGTGGCCCTCACCTTGGGACATGTTGACGCCAGGCGTGTAGTTGATGATCTCGCCCACGCTAGAGAAGCCCCGAAGTTGGATTTGCTCCGCCGTGACAATCGAGAGGCTTTGCGGAACGTCAATGATGGGGGTTGGCGTTTTGACCGCGTTGACTTGATCCTGATACAGAACCTTTCCCTTCACAATGATGTTGTCGATGTCGCTGTCTTGAGCATGGGCGCTCACGGAGGTGAGCGCAGTGGTGCAGAGAGCTGCCAGAAGCAGCCTTTTACGAGAATCCCTCATCTAATATTCCCCAGGCGTTTTTGATAATCATTCGCAAAAATAGCGCGAGGGGTTCGCAATTGCATTTGCAAACAAGAGAGTCAAGGTCTTTAGAGATGAGGTGGGCACTTGGTCGCAATCTGTGCGTCTTTGTTGCAAAAGTGTGGCGGATTGGGAACAGAAGCCCAGTCGGGTCAATCTGCTCGTTTCGATTTGAGTGTCGGGGATATCTTATGAGAATCGTGCGTCCGGCTAGGGATTCCGGATGATTTGCAGCCGAGGGGGCTTAGAGCTGTGTCTGGGTTAAACGGAAAAAGAACCTAAGCGGGTTTCCGGAACCGTCCGCATACTTGCGCATGCCATTGGACGGTCCCGGAACACGTGGTGGTTTTGCGACTACTTCGCTGCGGCTTTTGCTTTCAGATCCGGCCAGTTGACATCAGCTTTTTCGATGTGGCCGGGGACGTCTTTTTCCCATTTCCGCTGCACACCGGCGCTGTAATTCAGATACAGTTTGTTATCGACGATCTTCCAGTGATTGGGGTTTCCTCGCGCAAGATAACCGCCGGAGGCCGCCCAGGCACACCATCCGCCATATTGAGGGGCGTATTGTTCCGGGGCCGATTCAAATGCCGTTTTGTTATCCGCACTCGCAAAACGCCAGATCCGGCCATTCCAATTTAGTTCGTGGTCGGCGGAACCCTTGGTGGCTTTCCCGACGGAAAAGTAAGCGACAGGGTCGTAGCCGTCGACGGCAAGATTGTTTCTTTTTGCGTAGATATAGCTTGAGGCGGCGCTGCTGGCGACGGGGGCCAACGCTATCAGGGCAAAGGCCAATGCCGCGAATGTGACTGTTTGATATTTCATCGTTTCTTTTTTCCTTTTCTGATGTGGCGTACGAAGACGGTGTTGGAACACAACAATTAGGTGATGTTTATGCCGAACAGCGGACCTTTTTCACTTCTCACCCGGGCGCTCATCCCCATCTTATTGGGTGCGTTTGGACTTGCGTACACAGTACAGGAAAGACAAGCGGAAGAGTTTGAACTTCTCGTGAGCTTGTTGACAGATGAAGCGCCGCAACGGCGGGAAGCCGGGGATAGCCTATGGGTGCGCTACTCCTTGCGGTGCGATGAACTTATCGAGAGGGTGACGTTACAATGCCGTCTTGGAGAGGAATATCGCGAAATCATCACAGGATTGGTCGCAGACGCGCGGTTGGCCAATCTCAAAGACTATGAACAGCAGCCGGCGCGGCAGCAAATGGTTGTCGTGGCCGATGTTGAAAACGAGGCTGTTGGCGCCTTGAGTGGAAACAATCCTTTTGATCTGTTGCCGGAAGATGCTGTTGAGGACGACGAACCCGTGTTTGCCGAGGCTCCGGCTGAACCAGGCGAAGCCGCAGGGGCATGGCCCAGCGAAGACGCTTCTGGCACCGGTCGCGTATTCTCGGAGCAAACGGCTCTTCTCATGCACGAGCCGGTCTCCAAGATTGTGCAACAGCTCGATCCTCTTCTTTACGTTCATATTCCTCCAACAGTCGACAGGGACATGGTTCGGCGTTTTGAGTTGGCGCTTGAACAATATTCCATCAACGGCCGCTCCATTGTCGTTCCCGGCATACAGCTTGTTAATCAGACTGCTGATGAAACCCAGTTGCGGTACTTCAAGGAGATCGACCGGGAAGAAGCGTATGAGATGGCCGATTACCTGCGTAAACTCGGATGCTCCGTTGCTGATCCCGTAAGCCTTGCGGTCCGTTACAACGAGGACAAGCGTGTGCGGCCGCGGACATACGAGCTTTGGGTTGCCGGCGATGCAGAAACGGGGTGTTTAAGAGACTACGCAGAAGGGGCAATGAACTAGTGCGTTTCGGAGGGATTTGTTTTCGTTCCGTAAAGCCTCTGACTTAATTTAATGATGAGGTAAGGTGCGTGCGGTTTTGTCCCCATGATTGAGACAATTGGTGGCCTTGAGCCAGGCCCGATGTAATGTCATAAGTGCTGACCGATTCCTGGTTCAGGCGCCACGGAAATAAGAGGAAAAAGGACAAACGTTTCATGTCCGAATCAAATCAAAAGGCTACACGGCCGCTTTCGCCCCATCTGCAGATTTATCGCTGGCCCGTCACCATGATCACGTCGATCACCCATCGGGCAACGGGTGTGGGAAACTATATTGGCACGTTCTTTTTGGCGTGGTGGCTTCTGGCCGCTGCGATGGGGCAAAAGGCTTATGAGACCTTTCAAGCCGTGGCCGGTAGTCCGATCGGACTGATTGTGCTGTTTGGCTATACTTGGTCTCTTATCTATCACCTTTGTAACGGTGTTCGGCATCTGACGTGGGATGTTGGCGCGGGCTTTAAAAATGCGACGGCGGAAACGACGGGCGCTTTTGTCATTATTATCTCTTTGGCGCTGACATTGTTTGTTTGGGTCGTCGGGGTTGCCGGAATGGGAGGTGGCCAATGAGCATTCAGACGCCTTTGAACAAAGTGCGGGGCTTAGGGTCGGCCCAAGAAGGGGTCGGCCACTTTTGGCACCAACGGGTCACGGCAGTCGCCCTTGTTCCTTTGGTCCTGTGGTTTCTTGTCTCGCTCTATCACCATATCGGCGATCCCTATCAGGAAGTTGTCGAATGGCTGGGAAAGCCGACGACCGCTATTCCGCTTTTGTTTCTCATCCTCGCGGGTTTCTACCACATGAAATTAGGGATGCAGGTGGTCGTTGAAGACTATGTTCAAAAGGACTCGTCCAAGATCATTTTGTTGCTTTTGAACAATCTCGTGGCAATCGGACTCGGTGTAGTCTGTGTTTATGCCGTTTTGAAACTGAGTTTCGGGGTCTAATCCTATGTCTAAATCAAATGGTGGGGCTGCTCCGGCTACGAATGGCCAGGCCTATCCAATCACCGATCACACATTTGACGTGGTTGTCGTCGGTGCCGGCGGCGCGGGGTTGCGCGCAACAATGGGTGCGGCGCAAGCTGGGCTCCGGACGGCATGCATCACGAAAGTGTTTCCCACCCGCAGTCACACAGTCGCCGCTCAAGGCGGCATTTCGGCGTCCCTTGGAAATATGGGAGAGGACGATTGGCGCTGGCATATGTACGACACGGTTAAGGGCTCCGACTGGCTGGGTGACCAAGACGCGATCGAATACCTGTGTAAAGAAGCTCCGCAAGCGGTCTATGAGCTTGAGCATTTTGGTGTGCCCTTTTCCCGGACCGAAGACGGAAAAATCTACCAGCGGGCGTTCGGCGGGATGACGTCGAACTTCGGCGAAGGGATCGTTCAGCGTACATGTGCAGCGGCCGACAGAACGGGACATGCGATCCTTCACACGCTCTATGGGCAATCCCTTCGTTTTGATGCGGAGTTCTTCATTGAGTACTTTGTCCTCGATTTGTTGATGGACGAGGAAGGCGCTTGCCGGGGGGTCTTGGCTTGGAAATTGGACGACGGCACCTTGCACCGGATCCGGGCACAGCGAACTATCCTTGCCACGGGCGGGTATGGACGGGCCTATTTTTCCTGTACATCTGCACATACGTGTACCGGCGACGGTAATGCGATGGTCTTGCGCGCGGGATTGCCGCTGCAAGATATGGAATTCGTTCAGTTTCATCCGACGGGTATCTACGGTGCGGGTGTTCTGATCACGGAAGGTGCACGCGGCGAAGGCGGATATCTTGTGAACTCGGAAGGCGAACGCTTTATGGAGCGATATGCGCCTTCGGCCAAAGACCTCGCCTCTCGTGATGTTGTGAGCCGATCTATGACGATGGAGATCCGCGAAGGACGCGGTGTCGGTCCTGAAAAAGATCATATTTTCCTGCATTTGGATCATCTGGATCCGAACGTTCTTGCTGAACGGCTGCCTGGTATTTCGGAATCGGCGAAGATCTTTGCCGGTGTGGATGTTACCAAGCAACCCATTCCAGTGATTCCGACGGTTCACTATAATATGGGCGGGATACAGACAAATTATCACGGCGAAGTCTATACTTTGAAAGACGGCGATCCCGACACGATCGTTCCGGGCTTGATGGCGGTCGGCGAGGCGGCCTGTGTGTCTGTGCACGGTGCAAATCGGCTAGGGTCAAATTCGCTGATCGACCTCGTGGTGTTCGGCCGGGCTGCCGGGCTGCGGTGTGAAGAAACGCTCGACATCGGTGCAAAGCAACCTGACTTGGAAAAAGATGCGGCTGAAAAGGCTCTCTCCCGATTGGACCGTTTGCGCCATGCGGATGGTTCGACGTCGACGGCGGAACTGCGCGGCCGCATGCAGCGCGTGATGCAAAACAATTGCGCTGTGTTCAGGACCGGAGAGGTCCTTGAAGAAGGTCAGGTCCTCATCTCAGAAGTCTTCCAGGGCGCGGCCGACATTAAGGTGAGTGACCGCAGCATGATCTGGAACACGGATCTTATGGAAACCTTGGAGTTTGACAATTTGATTAGTCAGGCTGTGGTGACCGTGAGTTCGGCTGTTAACCGAACGGAAAGCCGGGGGGCGCACGCAAGGGAAGACTATCCTGACCGGGACGACGAAAACTGGATGAAGCACACGCTTGCCTGGATCGATGAAAAAGGCGAGGTCGTTATCGATTACAGACCTGTCCACTCCTACACCCTGACCAATGATGTCCAGTATATCGAGCCCAAGGCTCGGGTTTACTAGCAATTCCCTAGGGTTTGTTTAGGGCTCTACTGTCAAAACCTGTGTTTTTGCTGACCTTGGGATCGGTTTACTGGAGCGTTCGCGATTAACTTGCAAGTCTGGCCGGGGCTCCGCTAAACTGAGTTGGGAGCACTGGTTTAGAGCGGAAAAGTGGAAAGAACCGAACGTTGGGCGAAAGTCCTAAAAACGGTTGGGCACCTGGAAGGGCAGCCGATTGTGTCGGTGATGCCCGCCCAGTTCGTTGAACCAACCCGGGGTGGCGCCTCGTCCAAAAAGGTGTTGGGGCAACTTGTTCTTACCGCCGAGCAGCTCCTCTTTTTCCGCGTTCAACGGGGCCGGTCGGACATCGTCTTGCGGCACGACCCCATACCCATAGATATCAAGGCCATTGTCGACTTGGAGGTGGACTCGGACGGGGACCGCATTCACGAGATGATCATTGAGCACGGCGACAAGAAACACGCGTTCAAATGCTATGAGGACAGCGACGTTGTTGTGGCCTTCACGTCGGCTCTGGCTGCTCTCAGCGAAGGGCGCATGCTTCCGGCCGAGTTGCCTCTCGATCAGGACGACAAGGTTCGCGTCAAAGAGAGTCAGGCTTGGAACTATTTTCTCGGTCTGATCATTCTTGGTATTCTGGGGCTGTTCTACTGGCTTTTTCAGTGGACGTTTTAGAGCCGCGATCCCTTCTTCAATGAATTGGCTCTAAGATCTTGGGCTTTCGTCTATCCGGACGGTGAACCGGATACCCGCTTGTTCAAGTTGAAGACAAGCTCCCACCGGGAAACGCCTAAGGCGGCTGCCGCATCTAAGGAGAATTTGCACAAACGAGTCACGGTCCGGCCGGGAAAGTGCCGTTGTCTGTTCCTTTATTCAGATTGGGTCAAATAACAGGGACGCAAGTGAGCCATGGCGACGACGGAAACGGCTGAGCGGCCGAGAGGTGCTGGCGGTGTGAGGCCCTTCCTCAAATCACCAACGGCCAAACTCTTCCTTATCGGCATCATTATTTTTGTTTTGCTTGTCCCGTTGATGATGGTGTGGGCTCTCCTTAGCGACAGGGAGCGCCGGGCAAGCGAAGTGGAAGCGGATGTCAGTCAAAGCTGGGGCGGCGCGCAGCGGGTGGCCGGGCCCTTTTTGATTGTGCCGTACAAAGAAGTGCGGCGGGTTAAGCAAGAAGACGAGATTGTGGAGAAGGTCGTGCGCCAGAATATGGTGTTTTTGCCTGATGATTTGAGTATCGAAACAAATGTTGAAGGCGAAATCCGCAAACGCTCCATATTTGAAGTCTCTGTCTACAGAGCAAGCCTGACGGTCACAGGTGAGTTCGCCGCCCCCAAATCGGAAGAGTTGGTGGATGACACCGCGACGATGCTTTGGGAAGAGGCGCTTCTCGCGATCGGCGTTTCGGACGTGCGGGCGTTTCAGGACAACGTGCTCCTTAAAACCTCGCTGAGCGGCGACCGGATTCCGTTTGAGCCCAGTGTCGGCGTGCCTGGCGCTTACATCAACGGTATTCACGCCCCTCTCAAAAACGCGGAGAACGGTTTTCGTTTCGAGGTCGATGTGAACCTCAAAGGCTCCCAGACGCTGTCCTTTGTGCCAGCGGGGCGCAATACGCAGGTGAAAGCCACATCAAATTGGCCGGACCCTAGCTTTTATGGTTCCTTCCTTCCGGATACGCCGCGAATCTCCGATGACGGTTTTGAAGCGGAGTGGCAGGTGCCCCATCTGGCGCGCAGCGTGCCTCAGCAATGGATTCTGGGGCAGTACAATCTCAACGTCTTCGACAATTCTCAGTTCGGGGTGCGGTTCTATCAGTCTATCGACTTTTATCATCTGGTGGAGCGGTCGCTGAAATACGCAGTGCTCTTTATCGTGATCGTTTTTGCGGCTGTCTTCGTGCTGGAGTCTCTCTCTGGCGAGCGGGTGCATATGGTGCAGTATCTTTTTGTGGGCCTGTCGCAGATCGTGTTTTATCTGTTGCTGCTCTCTTTGGCTGAGCATCGGGGCTTTGAGTTTGCTTACCAGGTGGCGGCGGTGGCGACGGTCAGTCTCATTACGATCTACACGGGCCTCATTCTGCGGAGCGTTTGGCGTGGCATCGTGATGTTTGCGGTGCTGCTCTTGACGTACGGGTTGCTCTACTTCCTCTTGAAGCTTGAGGATTATGCCTTGTTGGTCGGCTCCGTGGCCGTCTTTGCGGTGCTGGCGATTACCATGTTCGCCACGCTGCGGCTCGATTGGAGCCCAGGGACGCCGGAGAAGAGGTAGGAAGCGTGGTGAATTGATCGGGTTGCGACCCCTCGCCCCAACCCGATCCAAGAGGGTGCAATTCCGCGTATTTGATTTGAAGGGCAACGGGTTTGTACCCTTCACAAGGTTGCGAGTTTGTTTGCAACTTTGCGCCTAGATTGGTACTCAAGAAGCAAGCTGGCACGCGCCCTGGCTGACGAAAACGCAAGGATATCAAATGGTTGAACTCACGCTGCCGAAGAACAGCAAGATTCGTAAAGGCAAGACTTGGAAGACCGGGGCCAAGCCCAAAAACAAGAAGAAGTTCAAGGTCTATCGTTGGAGCCCGGATGACGGCAAAAACCCGTCCATGGATACTTACGAGGTGGACATGGACACGTGCGGACCAATGGTTCTGGATGCGCTCATCAAAATCAAAAACGAGATTGATCCGACTCTCACCTTCCGCCGTTCGTGCCGGGAAGGCGTGTGCGGGTCTTGCGCTATGAACATTGACGGACGGAACACGCTCGCCTGTACCAAGGCCATCGACGATGTGGACGGTGAGGTGACTATATATCCTCTGCCGCACATGGAAGTGGTGAAGGATTTGGTGCCGGATCTGACGACCTTCTATACCCAATATGCCTCCATCGAGCCTTGGCTTCATACGGACACACCTCAGCCGGAAAAGGAATGGCTGCAAAGCCGGGAAGACCGGGACGAGCTTGATGGGCTTTACGAGTGCATCCTATGCGCCTGTTGCTCGACCTCTTGCCCCAGCTATTGGTGGAACGGCGACCGCTATCTGGGGCCCGCGGTTCTTTTGCAAGCCTACCGTTGGCTCATCGACAGCCGCGACGAAGCGACCGGCGACAGGTTGGACGACCTCCAAGATCCCTTCCGGCTTTATCGGTGTCATACGATCATGAATTGCGCGAACACTTGCCCCAAAGGGCTTAACCCTGCCAAGGCCATTGCCGAAATCAAAAAGATGATGGTCGAACGTCATGTCTAGCGAGTGACGAGATGCCGGACGCACTCATCATCACCCTGGCTCAGGACGGCCAAGACGCTCAGTTTGCGTTTCCGGTGATGGAGCAGTTGCGGCCTGACATCGACGAGGAACACTTTCCTCAGCGTATTGATGAGTTGATGGAGGACGGCTATCAGTTGGCCATGCTCTTCCAAGAACTCAAAGTGGTGGCCTGTGCAGGCTATTCATACGGTGATAGCTTGGCGTGGGGTAAATACCTCTATGTACATGATCTGGTGACGGATGAAGAGTCGCGCGGCCAAGGATTTGGGTCGGCACTCTTATCTTGGCTCAAAGAGCAGGCGCGCCAACATGGTTGTGATCAGTTGCACCTCGATTCCGGTGTGCGACGGGAAGGCGCGCATAGATTCTATGTGCGTGAGGGTATGGAGGATGCGAGCAAGCATTTTCGCTGGACGCTCAAATAGTTGTTCAGCTCAAAGGAGACACTCATGATCGGGCTCATTCGATTTCTTGCACTTTTCTTTGTGTTTTCATCCGTTTCGGCTTGTGTACCCCTCGCGGTTGGCGCTGGCGGTGGCTACGTCATCCATGATGAGAGCACAGAAGGGGACGGCAACTTCGACCCTCTTGAAAACCTTCGTGGCAAGGGTGACGGCAAGAATTAAGGTCCGGTTGTGCTTGATCGTCTCAGCGTTCAGCAAGCGGATATTACAACGCTCAAGGTTGACGTCATCGTGAATGCAGCAAAGGAATCGCTCCTTGGTGGCGGCGGTGTCGACGGGGCCATTCACCGGGCGGCTGGGCCGGACTTGCTGGAAGAATGCCGGACATTGGGAGGGTGCTCCACGGGAGATGCCAAGCTTACCAGAGGCTATCTTCTGCCGGCAAAGCATGTCATCCATACGGTTGGACCCGTCTGGCAAGGGGGTGCAGCCAACGAGGACGACTTGCTAGCGTCCTGCTACCGGCGCTCGCTTGAAGTCTGCCAAGATGCTGGCGCAGTCTCAATCGCATTCCCCTCTATCTCAACAGGTGTTTATGGGTTTCCGGCGGAGCGGGCGGCCGCCATCGCTGTGCAAACGGTCGTCGACTATGCGTCGAAGCACGAGGACCCCAGGACCATCATCTTTTGTTGCTTCTCGCCTGAACAGGCCGAAATGCATCAACGAGAAGTCGACCGTCTGATCACAGATTTTCTCTGACTTGTCTGAGCGTCTGAGCGGCCTCTTTGACTTTGGCGGGGCTAAAGGGCCAAGGGCGTTCGGCAATCAAGGCGTTTTCTTTCTCCCACATGCGGGTCATGGCCCTTGTACCTTCGTCCGTGAGCGTAATATTCATAGAGCGCTTGTGTGCGGGATTTTCTTGTGCCTCGACCAAGCCAGCTTCCAATAACTCATTGACCAGAATCTGAATCCTCTGCCGCGTCACGCCGCGTGCGTTTGCGATCTGTGGCACCGTATGGGGACCGTTGCGCCTCACAAACTCCATGACCGCCCGCATGCCGGCCGTGATGCCTTCATCGGTATGGAGATCGTCGATGAACGAGGTCATGGCGTTAAAGGTGAGCCGGATTTCATTGAACAGGTTGGTCAAGTCTTCTTCCACCGAGATGCGCTTTCTATTTGACAATAGTGTTGTCAATATGACAATATATGTTGTCATATTATTGGAGGCGTTTCAATGTCCTTTTCAGAGTGGATTCTTGCTCATGGCGGTGATGCTCAAGCGGTACTGTTTTTCGGCCTGTTGGGCTTTCTCATTCTCTTGGAGCGCGCGATTCCTCGGCGCCCATGGGCGGAAGGCGGGGCGAAGCGGTACGTAACCAACTATGTGCTGATGGCCGTCTCGATCGTCATGTTTACGGCCATTCCGCTGTCGTTTCTCAGCGCGGCGGTGTGGGCAGAACAGCGCGGCGTCGGATTGTTGAATTCCGTTGCTTTGGACGGGATGGCAGTTATTGCAATCACTCTCCTGGCGCGCGCCTTCGTGTCGTTCTTCACCCATTTCCTCAACCACAAAGTCCCAGTTTTGTGGCGATTGCACCGGGTGCATCATCTTGATACGGATCTCGATGTATCGACGACGACGCGGTTTCACCCGATGGAGATCGTTGTGAATTTGATCATTGGGGTGCCGATGATTGTGGCTGTTGGCATGTCCCCTTGGGTTCTCATGGTGTACGAACTTTTGGACGCGGCGGTCACGTTGTTCTCACACTCCAATATCCGTTTGCCGAGGTCTGCTAATTTCGTCTTGCGCTATATCATTGTGACGCCGGATCTGCACCGGGTGCACCACTCGACATGGCAGCCGGAAACCGACAGCAATTACGGGGCCGTGTTTCCGATCTGGGATATTGTCTTTGGGACCTTCCGCACAAAAACGCGGGAGCCGCAGGAAACGATGACGCTCGGGCTCGATGAAATGCGTGAGCCCAAAACAAGCCGCTTGCTTCTTCTCCTCGTGTCGCCGTTTCTCAGGCTGCAGGAGCGAGATGCGTCTTCTACGGATTAAAACTCACTTCAGAGCCGAAGAAGTTCACGCCCTCCAGCCATTTGGGATAGGGCAGGCCCTTGGATTGTAAGAAGGCCGTGTTCCAAATCTTGCTGATATAGCGGTGGCCCCAATCGCACAGGATCGTCACGATCGTATGGCCAGGCCCGAGTTCCTTTGCTAGCCGAACGGCGCCGGCCACGTTGATGCCTGTGGAAAGGCCCATGCAAAGGCCTTCATACTCGAGAAGGTCAAAGACGTACGGCAAGCCTTCTTCGTCCGTAATCTGATAGGCGAAATCTATGGGTGCCCCTTCCAAGTTCTTGGTGATGCGCCCTTGGCCGATGCCTTCGCTTAAGGATTCGCCTTCGGCCTTCAGCTCACCCGTCGTGTAGTAACTGTACAGGGCGGCGCCCAGAGGATCGGCAATGCCGATTTTGATGTCGGCATTTTGTTCTTTGAGAAACATGCCGACACCGGTCAGTGTGCCGCCTGTACCGGCGGCGCAAATGAAGCCGTCGACTTTACCGTCAGTCTGTTCCCAAATCTCGGGGCCGGTGGTGGTGATATGGGCGTAGCGATTGGCCGTATTATCAAACTGGTTCGCCCAAATCGCGCCGTGCTGTTCGTTCTTGCGTAGCTCTTCGGCCAATCGTTCTGAAACATGGACATAGTTGTTGGGGTCGCGGTAGGGAACGGCTGGAACCTCCCTCACATCCGCGCCGCACAGGCGGAGCATGTCCTTTTTTTCCTGAGACTGGGTTTCCGGAATAACGATCACCGTCTTATAGCCGCGCGCATTTCCGACCAGCGCCAGGCCAATCCCCGTGTTGCCTGCTGTTCCCTCTACAATTGTGCCGCCGGGTTCAAGCAGGTTGTTCTGTTCCGCATCGGCAATGATCGATAGGGCGGCTCTGTCCTTGACCGATCCGCCGGGATTGAGAAACTCTGCTTTTGCGTAGATTTCGCAGCCTGTTTCCTCGGAAACCCGTTTTAGGCGAATTAACGGTGTGTTGCCGATCGTTCCGACAAAGCCTTCGGTTACTTTCATGGTCTTCTCCGTGCCTTTCGCCCGATCTAGCCCTTATTTTACAGGATGCCAAGGTCAACATGTCAGCCATGCGCATTTGCGCGTAACAATTCATTGAGTTGACCTCCCGAATTCTCAATTTATATGCATACTCACGCCGGGAAGAAACGGGAAACGCCGTCTGATGCTCAAATACATTTCTTCGGAAATTGAATCCTATATCGACCGGGATCCAGCCGCGAGATCGCGCGCTGAAATTCTGTTTACTTACTCCGGCTTGCATGCGGTCCTTTGGCATCGACTGGCACACAGCCTCTACAATCGGCGCTGGTATTTCATGGCGCGGTTCGTTTCCAGCTTGAGCCGTTGGTTCACCGGTATTGAGATCCATCCCGGGGCGAAAATCGGTAGGCGGCTGTTCATCGATCACGGGCTTGGCGTTGTCATTGGAGAGACAGCGGAGCTCGGAGATGATGTCACGCTCTATCAAGGCGTCACTCTCGGGGGGACCACCTTAGAAGTCGGGAAGCGCCATCCTACTTTGGAAGATGGTGTGATCGTGGGTGCTGGAGCAAAAGTCCTCGGGCCCTTTACCGTCGGCAAGAATGCGCGTATCGGATCGAACTCCGTTGTTCTCAATGAGGTACCCGCCGGCGCAACGGTGATCGGCATCCCTGGCCGGGTGGTTAAGGTGGATCCCGAATTCGATGACTCGTTTGATGCGTATGGCACGCCGACACAAGAAGCATCCCGCGCCGCCCCGGTCACGGAAGCCGATCTAAAAAAACAAATCGAACTGCTCGAAAAACGCATTGCACAGCTTGAATCCAAGCTTACGTCGCGAGACCGGGAAGACGTCTGAACCAGGCGTTTATTTAAACTGCGCTCCCTTATCTTCTCATCTTCACAACCGGTTGGCTTATCGAAGCCGTTGACATAGGTTCGCCGCGGCGTTTTTAGCGGGAGTTCCCATGGTTGGTTGTTTTCGCAGGCTGGCGTTACGTCAGTGGCTCAGGGTGTTGGGTGGCGCCGCGTTGCTCTTCGTTTCACCGTTTCAAGCGTTTGCTGAGCCGACAAATGTCAGTGTCCGTGTTCTCGGCAAAGGCTCGACCTTCGTGGGAAGTGGAACGGGGGGGATGCAGATCACGCTCACCGATGCGGACAGCGGCGAGGTGTTGGCTGAAGGACCAACAGTGGGCACCTCTGGCGATGGAAACCGTATCATGGGTTCCGCCCGGCACCGGGACGACGTTCTTCATACGGATGGATCAGCGGTCTTTACCGCCGTTCTCGATATTGAGGAACCGACGCTCGTGCGGTTGCGGGCCTTTGGGCCGATTGAGCGGGAAGGGAACCAAATTGAGGTGACCTCCAGCCACTGGGTATTGCCCGGCAAGCACCTAACCGCCGGTAATGGCTGGCTTGTGGAGGTGCCGGGGTTTCTCATTGAGCCGATTTGGCCGACTGACGAAAAGGAAATCGACGAGAACTTGCCGCTCAAAGATACGTTCCGTACACATATTACTCCTATGTGTGGGTGCGCGATTAAGCCGGGCGGACACTGGCCGCCTGAGCGGTATGAGGTGACCGTCAATTTGCTGCGGAACGGAAAGACTTCCTCTTCGTTTGAGCTCGCCTATGGCGGCCAGCCGAGCCTTTACAGTGCGCCCCTCACGCTGAACAAGACCGGAGAGTATGAGGCGATCATCTCCATTTACGATCCAAAGAACGGTAATGCGGGTGTCAAAAAGGTTCGCTTTAGTGTCGTTGAGTAGGTCAAGAAAACGAGGAGGAGAAGATGCTCAAAACGAACACGGAAAGCGACGACCTCAATTCGCCTGGTCAGCGACAGGGCGCACGCGAGGGCTCATCAATGAAGGCATTCTCTGATACGCAAAAGCTCGCGGCCGAGGGTCTAGGGACGTTTTTCCTGCTTGCCACCGTCGTGGGTTCGGGAATCATGGGGGAAAGTTTGGCTGGCGGCAATATCGCGATTGCCCTCCTTGCCAATACGATTCCTACTGGCGCGATCCTTGTGGTTTTGATCACCATTTTCGGGCCTGTCTCGGGTGCTCATTTCAATCCCGCCGTTACGCTGTACTTCTTTGTTCAGAAAGAAATCTCCGCGCGGATGGGCGCTCTCTTTGTCGCCGTTCAGATCATTGGCGGGCTTCTCGGTGTGCTCGCCGCTCATGCCATGTTCGGTGAGGAGATCCTCCAATTGTCGACCAAGGTGCGCACGGGACCCGATCAATGGTTCTCCGAGTTCATCGCCACTTTCGGTCTTGTCGCGACCATCATCGGTTGCGTTCGATTCAAGCCAGAGGCGGTTGCCATGGGGGTTGGGCTTTACATTACCGCCGCCTATTGGTTTACCGCTTCGACGTCCTTTGCAAATCCGGCGGTGACGATCGCGCGGTCGTTCACGGATACGTTCGCCGGAATTTCGATCGCTCATATGCCGGCCTTTGTTGCCGCACAGTTGGTGGGTGCGTTATGTGCGGGGGCGGTGCTGGGGTGGATTGTGGGACGAGATCCGGGCGGCCGTGAATGATCGAGGAAAGCCCAGTAGAGCTTGGCGCATAATTGATCGCCGTTTGCTCGCCGGACTTGACAAGGGCGCGCATGCGGGCTTTTTACCCCCCACAGTCACTGATGCCGGTTTTCTAAGGAGGTTTCCATGGCCCAAGAACTTCACCATTTCATCAATGGTCAACAGGTAGCGGGCAAGAGCGGCCGCTTCTGGGATGTCTTTAACCCGAATACGGGTGAGGTTTCCTCCAAGACCCCTCTTGGTTCTACAGAAGAAGTGGGTGCTGCGGTGGCGGCTGCCGAAAAGGCGTTTCCGGAGTGGTCCGGAACGAATCCCCAGCGTCGGGCCCGCGTCTTGTTCAAATTCAAGGAGTTGCTTGAGGCTAATATGGACGAGCTGGCACACATGCTCTCGTCTGAGCACGGAAAGGTCATTGCCGACTCCAAGGGCGATATTCAGCGAGGCCTTGAAGTGATTGAATTTGCCTGTGGCATTCCTCACTTGCAGAAGGGGGAATACACGGAGAATGCCGGAACCGGCATTGATGTGTATTCGATGCGCCAGCCCCTCGGTGTTGTTGCTGGCATCACGCCATTCAACTTCCCGGCCATGATCCCCATGTGGATGTTCGGCGTTGCTATTGCCTGTGGCAATACATTTGTATGCAAACCTTCGGAAAAGGATCCGTCGGTGCCGCTCAAGCTTGCCGAACTGATGATGGAAGCCGGTGCGCCGGAAGGCGTGTTGAATGTGGTGAATGGTGACAAGGAAGCCGTTGATGCGATCTTGACCCATCCGGTGATTAAGGCCGTCAGTTTTGTCGGATCGTCCGCCATCGCGGAGTACATTTACTCCACCGCGACGGCGCACGGAAAGCGCTGTCAGGCGATGGGCGGAGCGAAGAACCACGGCATTATCTTGCCCGACGCGGATATGGATCAAGTGGTCGATGACTTCGTCGGATCCGCCTATGGATCGGCAGGCGAGCGCTGTATGGCCCTCCCGGTTGCGGTCCCGGTCGGAGAAGACACCGCCAATCGCTTTATCGAGGCCATTAAGCCGCGGGTTGAGACTCTCAAAGTCGGCATCTCTACAGATCCCGAGGCCCATTATGGTCCGGTTGTGACCAGAGATCATCGGGACAAGGTGGTGGGCTATATCAACAAGGGTGTTGAAGAAGGGGCGGATCTGCTCATCGACGGCCGGGACTTTTCGCTGCAGGGTTATGAGAACGGCTTCTTCTTGGGCGCCAGTCTCTTCGATAAGGTCACCACCGATATGGAAACCTATCGCGAGGAAATCTTCGGCCCCGTTTTGCAAGTGGTGCGCAGCGAATCGTTCGAAGAAGCCATGCAATTGCCGTCAAAACATCAGTATGGAAATGGTGTCGCGATCTTCACACGGGACGGCGACGCGGCGCGCGAGTTTGCAAGTCAGGTAAATGTCGGCATGGTGGGTATCAATGTTCCCATTCCGGTACCGCTGGCCTACCATACGTTCGGTGGTTGGAAACGCTCCGCCTTCGGAGATGTCAATCAGCACGGCCCGGAAGGCGTTCGTTTCTATACAAAGATTAAGACGGTGACTGCGCGGTGGCCGAAAGGATTGAAAGAAGGCGCTTCGTTCGTCATTCCGACAATGAATTAGCCGGCAATTCGTGACTCACAATCGAGACGCATACTCGTTTACGTTTCCTTTCCGCGTGCGCTACGCGGAAGTGGATGCCCAAGGCATTGTCTTCAACGCTCACTATCTGACCTACTTTGATACTGCGATTACGGAGTATTTACGGGCGGATGGATTTGACTATGGGGCGGAAGCGGAGAAAACTGGCATCGACTTTCATGTGGTCAAGACGCTTGTTGAATATGCTGCCCCTGTTCGTTTTGACGAAAATGTCGATGTGGGCGTGCGCATCGATCGTGTAGGGAATTCCAGCTTGACGTTCGAACTCGGCGTGTTCGGAGAAGGGCAGAGCGAGCCGCGTGTCACGGGTGAGGTGGTCTGGGTCTATACCGATCAAGCGAGCCACGAAACGGTGCGGGTGCCGGACCGGTTTCGCAGACTGGCCGACGCTCAAAATTAGTTTGCGGTCCCTTTACTTTCGCGCTTTATGAGGGGTCGTTTGGGGAGCGCAATGAGCGGTCATGAAGAAGGGACCCTATCAGAGCTATCGGTCGCTGGTGGATAGCGGTGAGCTGAGCGAGGATCCCTGTCAGGAGCAGGCCGCTCTTCACTTACAAGATCTCCACGAGGCGCTCGGCAACTTTAAGCCAGGCCGAAGAGGTGGATTGTTCGGTCTTGGCAAGCCACAGACAACACCCACCGGGCTTTATCTCTACGGCGGTGTTGGCCGCGGCAAATCCATGTTGATGGATCTCTTTTACGACCTTGCGCCTGTTTCAAATAAGCGGCGCGTCCACTTTCATGCGTTTATGCTCGAGATCCATGATGCGATTGCGGAATGGCGAGGCCTAACTGAAAATCAGCGCAAACGCCGCGCGAATTATGTGCGCGGCGCTGGCGATGATCCCATCGCACCCGTGGCGCGAGGCGTTGCGCAGGCCGCGCAGCTCTTGTGTTTTGACGAGTTTCAAGTCACCGACATTGCCGATGCCATGATTCTGGGACGGCTCTTTGAGCAGTTCTTTGAAGACAATGTGGTGGTGGTTGCAACGTCCAACCGCAGTCCCGATGAACTTTATGAGGGCGGCCTTAACCGACAGCTCTTCCTGCCGTTTGTCGAAATGGTGAAACAACAGATGGATGTTTTGCATTTGAATGGACCGCGGGACTACCGGCTTGAACGTATATCCGGAGCGCCTGTCTATTATTATCCGCTCAATGAAGAAACAAAAGCGCAGATGGATGCCGCATGGATGCGCCTGACCGATTGCGAGTTTGGTCATCCCGAAACCCTGAAAGTTAAGTCGCGCAGTCTTCATGTCCCCCAGGCCGCGAAAGGGGCGGCGCGATTCGCCTTTCTGGACCTGGCCGGACAACCGCTTGGCGCGGCTGACTATCTCTGTTTGGCACAGGAATTTCACACACTTTTTGTCGACGGGATTCCTCAAATGTCCCGCGAGCAACTCAATGAGGCCAAGCGATTTGTGACGCTGATCGACACGCTGTACGAAAACAACGTAAAGCTGATTTGTTCCGCGGCCGCTCTTCCTCAAGAGTTGTATCCGGATGGAGACGGGTCGTTCGAGTTTCAGCGCACGGTTTCCCGGCTCGTGGAGATGCAGTCCGAGGATTATCTCGCAACTGGCCACGGACTTCACGATTAGGGCCGGAATTCACACTTTTCACGTTCAAGTGAGGGCAGTTAACAGGAAACCTGATTGACACCTATTTCTTTTGACTTAACTCCTGTCATGTAAGAGTCTGTCGGCAGAGGCCAGTCGGCTCGAGCCTGGCAAAGTGAGTTAGTGGAGTAGAAATGTCGTTAGGCCGATCCATCGCGGCAATCATCTATCTGGCGTGTGCGCTGGGCAGCATTGCTGTTGGTTTTGTCTATCTCCTAAGCGATTCCTTTATCCCCTATCATCAGCAAGCTCTTGAACGAGACTGGGCGGAATTCGATCCCGCCGCGCAGATGATATACCTTGCGCTCCTTGATGTTGCTGGAGCGGGTTGGGTGGCGCTCGGCGCGGCGATCATCGTTCTGGTCGCCTTTCCGTTTCGAAACGGCGATCTTTGGGCGCGCTATTTGATCCCTGCTCTGATCTGGATCTTCTACGTTCCGACTCTCGCAACCACGATGAAAGTCGTGACCAGTTCGACCGCCAGCAATCCGTGGGAATTGTTGGTCCTTTGCCTCGTTGGTGCCAGTTTTGCGTTGTTTTTGGATTGGCCTTGGGGCAATCGTGAACCGGAATCCGAGGCTGATTCTTTACAACAACTGCGCTTGTTTTTGTCGCGCCGGCGGTAACACCCCATTCCATTTGCGAGATTGCGTCCCCTCTCCAAAGGCGATACGACTGCGCGCGTATTTGACCTGAACGAGAGGAGACATCGGTATGGCTCGCAACAAAATCGCGTTGATTGGCGGTGGAATGATTGGGGGAACACTTGCTCATCTGGCTGGTCTCAAAGAGCTGGGCGATGTCGTCGTTTTCGATATTGTTGAGGGCCTTCCTCAAGGAAAGTCGCTGGATCTGGCCCAGTCTTCACCAGTTGAGAGATTCGACGCCAACATGACCGGTACGCAGGACTACGCCGACATCGCCGGCGCGGATGTTGTCATCGTCACTGCGGGCGTGCCCCGCAAGCCGGGGATGAGCCGCGACGATCTCATTGGGACGAATCTGAAGGTCATGAAAGCAGTGGGCGACGGCATTAAATCCTATGCGCCGGATGCGTTCGTTATCTGCATCACCAACCCCCTCGACGCTATGGTGTGGGCACTGCGAGAATTCTCAGGCCTGCCCCACAATAAAGTGGTAGGCATGGCCGGTGTGCTCGACTCAGCACGCTTTCGGTTGTTCCTCGCCCAGGAGTTCAACGTTTCCGTCGAAGATGTCACGGCCTTCGTGCTTGGTGGGCATGGGGATACCATGGTTCCCCTGTTGCGGTATTCTGCGGTCGCCGGCATTCCCGTTCCCGATCTTGTTAAAATGGGATGGTCAACCCAGGACAAGCTCGATGCCATCGTGCAGCGAACACGGGACGGCGGAGCGGAAATTGTTGGGTTGCTGAAGACTGGATCTGCCTACTACGCGCCAGCGACCTCAGCGATCGAAATGGCGGACGCGTATCTCAAGGACAAAAGACGTCTCCTTCCGTGTGCGGCTAATTTAAACGGCGAGTACGGCCTGAGTGATATGTATGTCGGTGTCCCGGTCATTTTGGGCGCCAATGGGGTCGAGAAGGTGGTTGAGGTGGAGTTCACGCCTGAAGAAAAGGCCATGTTCGATCATTCGGTTGATGCGGTAAAGGGCTTGCTTGATGCGTGCAAGAACTTGGAACCCGCGTTAGCTTAGCGCACTGTTCATGGCAGAAGTGCGCTCTTTCTTTTCGCGTCTGCGCACATTATTTGCCTCCAAACGTCCTGCAATGCGTGTTCACTCTTATTTTCCAGGTCAAGACGGCCGCGTTCTCTTTGCGTTGGCGGGCGACGATGTGTCTTTGCATTTCGACCTTGAGAATCTGACGCCGAAGCAACAAGAGGATCATCAGTCCAACATCGTTCTAACCGGTATGTTGGAGGTGGCTCTCCTGTGTATTGGCAAGCCTGGAGATCAAGTTGCCCTCTACGAGGAGTTTCAGGCTGAGCCGTGGCGCGAGATGCTGGACTTCTATCATCACGCCTTTCAACAGATGGGAGCATCGGTCGTTCGGCTCGATGACTGTCACTTTCATCCGTCGCAGTCTTATTATGCCTCTGTCGCGGACTCTAATCCACAAGCGGATCTCATCACGCTTTACATGGTCAGTGGTTCAAACAGTGTGCTGCACAAAAGCCAAGAGGCCTTGAATATGAGCCGCAATGTGAACTCCAAAGTGCATTTTGCAGCCCATGCGCCTGAAGCGGGGATTCCCGTTCCCGATACACTTGTTTGTACAAAGAAGGATTTGGACTCAACGGGTGTCGCAGATTTTTTTGTCAAGTATGATGCAAAAATCATCCTTAAAACCCTTGGTTTGGCGGGCGCTCGGAATGTTACACCTGTCTCCAGCGTCCAAGAGGCGAAGGACTATGTGGCGGAATACGGCGACGATATGCCCGTCATTTTGCAGGAAAAACTTGACACGGAGCGCTATACTGAAATGACCGTCGATCTGTTCGTCTCGCATGATGAAGTCCGCGTCGCGAATGTGCGGCGCATTTTGTTTGGAGACGGACTTTGGGTGGGCAATCTTATTGGTGAAAGCGTGAAATTGCGCGCAGAAGATGAAGCCACGCTTCTAAGAGTGGGGGAGTATGCCCGTACACACGGCTATTCGGCGCCCGAAGGCCTTAACCTCGGCATTGATTACTTTGTTTCTGACGATGACATTATAATTACTGAAATCAATGCGCGTTGGACCGGAGGTCTCTTTCCGGCACAAGTGATCAAAGAGATCGGTCTGGAAGGCAAAGACTGTGTGGCTTTTATCGACCAAGTGCCGGTCGAGCGATTGAACGACTATCAAGACTTTACGAAGGCGTATTTGAAGGGCACAAGCACCGCCTCGTTCCAGTCGGTTCCGTTCGGGTTCGGACCATTTGCCGTTCCGGGAGAAAGCGGAGACTTCGTATTTGTTTGGCAGATCGTAGAGGGGGACTTCGAAGCCTTCAAACGCACGAAGAACGAACGTCTGGGTCCAGAGGTGTTGCCGACGGCGGATCGGATCAGCCTGGTGATTTAGTCGGCGGGGCGAAGAGAAGTCCACCCGACCCGGGCAAGCTGGATTGTGAACGTGTCGCTTGATTGGCTCAGCATTGCAGGAAATCCTTTCCTTGCGGTCTACCTTTCGATTCAAAATCAATTATGGAATGGGTAACCTTCACCGGTTAAGCCCGATTTCATACGGCGGGCTTGCGCCGACATGCCTCGGTGTTATAACCGGCCCCGTTTGGCGCGGCGCGCCATCTATCAGTCATCGATCAGGGTTCACCATGAACATCCATGAATATCAAGCAAAGTTGCTATTGAAAGAGTTTGGCGTGCCGGTGCCAGACGGCCATCCGGCCTTTTCTGCTGAAGAGGCCGTTGAAGCCGCAAACAAATTGGGCGGGCCTGTTTGGGTTGTGAAAGCTCAGATTCACGCGGGCGGACGCGGTAAGGCCGGCGGCGTGAAAGTCGTGAAGTCTGTCGACGAGGTCAAGTCAGAAGCCGAGCGGATGTTGGGCTCTACACTTGTCACGCACCAGACCGGACCCGAAGGGAAAGAAGTTCACCGGGTTTACGTCGAAGATGGTTCCGGCATTGAGAAAGAGTTTTATCTTTCGTGTCTTGTCGACCGCGCAACCTCGAGGGTCGCGTTTATCGCCTCGACCGAGGGCGGCATGGATATTGAGGAAGTGGCGGCCAAGACTCCGGAAAAGATTTTGACACTGACGATCGATCCTGCGACCGGTGTCATGGGACATCACGGCCGTTCGATCGCCTTCGCGCTAGGTCTCAAAGGTGATCAGGTTAAACAATGTGTGGCTTTGATTGGTAAGCTCTACAAAGCCGTCACAGAGAAAGACATGAGCCTGCTCGAAATCAATCCGCTGATTGTCAATGACAAAGGTGATCTGGTTTGTCTCGATGCCAAGGTGAATTTCGACAGCAACGCGCTTTACCGCCACAAAGACATTGAGGAGCTGCGCGACGAAACGGAAGAAGATCCTCTTGAGCTTAAAGCCTCCGAAGCCGGGCTCAACTACATCAAGCTTGACGGTGAGATCGGTTGTATGGTGAACGGCGCTGGTCTCGCCATGGCGACCATGGATATCATCAAACTGTTCGGTTCTGAGCCGGCAAACTTTCTCGATGTTGGGGGCGGCGCTCAAAAGGACCAAATTGTTGAGGCCTTTAAAATCATTACGTCCGATCCGAATGTGAAGGGCATACTGATCAATATTTTCGGCGGTATCATGCGCTGCGACATCATCGCTGAAGGTGTTGTGGATGCGGTCAAGGAAGTCAGCCTCGCCGTTCCGCTCGTGGTTCGGCTAGAGGGCACGAATGTGGACAAAGGTAAGAAGATCCTGGCGGAGTCCGGTCTCACCATCATTCCCGCAGACGATTTGGCGGATGCGGCGCAGAAAATTGTGTCGGCTGTGAAGGAGGCCGCGTAGATGTCCATTCTTGTCGACAAAAACACCAAAGTGATCACCCAGGGTTTTACGGGTAATCAGGGTACATTCCATTCTGAACAAGCTATTGCTTACGGTACGAAGCTCGTAGGAGGCGTGAGCCCAGGCAAGGGTGGTTCCAAGCACCTTGATTTGCCGGTCTTCGATACGGTGTCTCAGGCCGTGCAGGCTACCGGAGCGACGGCAAGCGCAATCTATGTGCCGCCTCCTTTTGCGGCGGATGCGATCCTAGAAGCCATCGATGCTGGAGTTGAGCTGGCGGTGTGTATCACGGAAGGTATTCCGGTTCTCGACATGGTCAAAGTGAGGCGCGCTCTCGATGGCTCCGGCACTCGATTGGTGGGACCCAATTGTCCGGGTGTTATTACGCCGGATGCCTGCAAAATCGGGATTATGCCCGGCCATATTCATAAGCGCGGATCTGTTGGTATTGTTTCTCGTTCGGGCACGCTGACCTACGAAGCGGTCGGACAGACCACAGCGGTTGGTCTTGGGCAGTCGACCTGCGTCGGGATTGGCGGCGATCCGGTTAAAGGAACCGAATTCATCGACGTCCTGGACATGTTCCTTGCAGATGATGAAACCGAATCCATCATCATGATTGGTGAGATTGGTGGCAGCGCCGAGGAAGACGCGGCAGATTTCATCAAGTCCAATTCCGTCAAAAAGCCGATGGTCGGTTTCATCGCCGGCGTGACGGCACCTCCCGGTCGCCGGATGGGTCACGCAGGGGCCATCATTTCCGGCGGCAAAGGCGGCGCGGAAGACAAGATGGAGGCCATGCGCTCCGCTGGGATTACCGTTGCGGATCAGCCGGCGGCGCTCGGTACGACGCTCGTGGACGTTCTTAAGGGCTAAGCAAAATAAATTTTTCAGTACCCGAAGTGTTGAAGGTTATGGTTTGGCCACGATCGTGTCTTTGACCGCGGCCAATGATGCATCGGCGGCATCCAAGGTTTGAGAGATATCGTCCTTGGTCATGGCGGCGTTCATGAACATGTTGTGCCAAGGGTGGAAATAGACGCCGCGCCGGATCATCTCGGATGAGAAGGCGTAGCCTTTTTCCAGATCGGCTTTGCCCTCAGCATCGGGAATCGTGATCAGCGGCATTTGCGCGGGTCCGGTCTGATTCAAAGGGACGTTATGACGTTGAGAGATCTCCGTCAGTCCGCTTCGCATCTCTTCGGCAAGTTCAATCGTTCGTTCAAGATAGTCGGTCTCTTCGATCAATTTAAGAGTGGCAATGGAGGCGGCCATGGGTGCAGCGGAAAACCAGAATGAGCCCGTTGCATAGATCTGCCCGGCCGCCTCTTTTGCTTTTTCCGATCCCAGAAGCGCCGAAATCGGATGACCGTTTGCAATGGACTTGCCCCAACAGGACAGATCGGGGGCGATGCTAAGAGACGACCAGCTGGAGTCGCGCGTCAGACGGAACCCCGCACGCACATCGTCGATGATCAGCAAGGCATCGTTTTTGTCGCAAAGGTCGCGAGCTCGGCGCGCATAGTCGGGGCTTGGCATCTCCTGATCGACAATCACATCATGTTTGAACGGAGAGGCGAAGACGCCTGCTAGATCGTCGCCCGCTTCGTCGATTGCCAATTCGAGGCTGTTTACGTCATTGTACGAATAATAAATGAAGTGATTGCGGTCGTCCGGAACCGTGCCGGCGGGCATGGGCGTGCACCAGGGCGCAGAGCCGTGATAAGCACCTTTTGCGAGGAGAATCTTTTTGCGGCCCCGGTACGCCCTTGCGATCATCAGCGCCATCGATGTGGCATCGGTACCGTTTTTACAAAACATTGCCCAATCGGCGTGCATGATCTGCCTGGTAAACTTTTCGGCAAGTTCCACCATCACTTCGGACGGCCCTGTTGCGGTGTCGATCCGTTTGGCCTGCTGGGTGAACGCGGCGTCTATCTCCGGGCGGCCATAGCCGAAAAGGTTCGGGCCGTAGCCGCACATGAAATCTAGATACTTGTTGCCGTCGGAATCCCAGAGATAGGTTCCCTCTGCTTTTGCGAAAAACTGCGGAAATCCGGCCGGTAGCTTGGTAACGGACTGATGGCCGTACATGCCCCCTGGAATGACACGCGCGGCTCGAGCCCTCAGCCGGGCATCGGTCTCATTCTTCATCGGTGGTTCCTCGCTCTCCCTCAGCGCCCGTCTGGGCTTGTTATCCAACGCGACCTGGATCATATACGCATTCTAGGCAGACGCCTACCGAGCTCCAGGAATTGTCTTGAGAGAGCCGTCAGGACTCGTAAGGGTTTGGTTAATTAGAATTGTGTCAAAATGCTCCCATACATTAAGATGTGGTTAATCCCGAAAGAGTCAGGGCCTTCCCAAAATGAGCCAAAGTAAAAGTACCAAAGTCGTCCCCAACGATGAGTTCGAACAGACAAGCTTCCTATACGGATCAAATGCTACTTTCATCGAAACGCTGTACAAGAAATATGTGGATGACCCCAACTCCGTAGATCCGGAGTGGCAAGTCTTCTTTGCCGGGTTGGGCGACAAGCAAGCCCACGTCAAGAAGGAAGTGGAGGGACCGACCTGGGAGCGGTCCGACTGGCCGCTTGTCGACAATGGAGACCTGACGAGCGCCCTTGACACCAATTATCAATCGGCTCTGACGAAGCTTAGAGAGATTTCCGATCGGCGCTCGGGCGGAGCCGAATCGCGCGATGCAACGCTCGATTCCATTCGTGCCATCATGCTCATCCGCGCTTACCGTATTCGCGGCCACTTGATGGCGAATCTGGACCCTCTCCAACTTGATCCGCCTGAAGATCACCCCGAGCTTGATTATCGGACATATGGTTTTACCGAGGCGGACTTAGACCGGCCGATATTTATCGACAACTATTTGGGCCTTGAGACGGCTTCGTTAAGAGAAATTCTTTCAATCCTGAAGCGGACCTATTGCGGGACGTTGGGTGTTGAGTTCATGCATATGACTGACCCTGACGAAAAAGCTTGGATCCAGCACCGGATCGAAGGTGTGGGTAAGGAGATTCAATTTACTCCTGAAGGCAAAATGGCGATCTTAAACAAGATCGTGGAAGCTGAAGGCTTTGAGAAGTTTCTCCATGTGAAATATACGGGCACGAAGCGATTTGGTCTTGACGGAGCAGAGGCACTACTGCCTGCGCTTGAGCAAATCATTAAGCGGGGCGGGGCCTTGGGTGTTCGCGAAATCGTTCTTGGGATGCCTCATCGTGGCCGATTGAATGTTCTCTCTGCCGTGATGGGAAAGCCCTACCGGGCGATCTTTCACGAGTTCAAAGGCGGATCGTCTAATCCCGACACGATCGATGGATCCGGCGACGTGAAATATCATCTGGGGGCGTCCTCTGACCGGGAGTTTGACGGCAATCGGGTTCACCTTTCGCTGACGGCTAACCCTTCTCACCTTGAAGCGGTCAATCCGGTCGTTATGGGCAAAGCGCGCGCGAAGCAACATCAGCGGGGGGACAAAGATCGCAAGTCTGTTCTTCCAGTGCTGATGCACGGCGATGCGGCGTTCGCAGGGCAAGGCATCGTTGCGGAATGTTTGGGGCTGTCCGGCTTGCGGGGACACCGGGTCGGCGGCACCATTCATGTGATCGTCAACAATCAAATCGGCTTCACGACGAGCCCGCACAATTCACGAACGTCACCCTATCCATCCGACGTTGCTCTGATGGTGCAAGCGCCAATTTTTCATGTGAACGGGGATGATCCCGAAGCGGTCGTTTATGCGGCAAAGGTCGCAACTGAATTCCGCCAGGAATTTGGCAAGGATGTCGTCATTGATATGTTCTGTTATCGCCGCCACGGGCACAATGAGGGCGATGAACCTATGTTCACACAGCCGCTCATGTACAAGACCATCAAAGAGCATCCAACTACCCGCGATATCTATAGCAAACGGCTGGTAGAAGAAGGGCTCCTCACGGATGAGGACGCCAAGAGTGCTGTTACAGAGTTCCATGGCTATCTTGAAGAAGAGTTCGATACGGCGGACGGGTATCGCCCCAACAGGGCCGATTGGCTCGATGGCCGATGGGCGGGATTCGAGCGTGCCTCCGGTGATGATCGACGCGGTCAGACACCCGTTCCGATCGCGCATCTCAAAAAGATCGGTGATGCCCTCACGACGATTCCGGAAGATTTCACGCCGCACCGAACAATTCGGCGCCTGTTCGACCAGAAAAAGAAGATGTTTGAAAGCGGGGATGGCATCGACTGGGCCACAGCCGAAGCCCTCGCGTTCGGATCGCTTCTGACTGAAGGACACCATGTTCGCTTGGCAGGTCAAGACTCGATGCGCGGTACGTTTTCACAGCGCCATTCCGGGATTATCGATCAGGAAACCGCCGATCGATATCTTCCGCTCAACCATATCCAGTATGGGCAATCAGAGTTTGACGTGATCGACTCCATGTTGTCCGAGGAGGCGGTGCTTGGCTTTGAATATGGCTACAGCCTGGCGGAGCCCAATTCGCTTGTCCTGTGGGAGGCGCAGTTCGGGGATTTTGCGAACGGGGCGCAAACGATCATCGATCAATTCATCTGTAGCGGCGAACGCAAGTGGCTGCGGATGAGTGGGCTCGTTCTGTTGTTGCCGCATGGTTATGAAGGTCAGGGGCCTGAGCACTCTTCGGCGAGACTCGAACGTTATTTGCAGCTTTGTGCAGAGGATAACTGGCAGGTCGCTAATTGCACCACGCCGGCCAACTATTTCCACATCTTGCGTCGGCAGATGCACCGCAAATTCCGCAAACCGCTTGTGCTGATGACGCCGAAGTCGCTCTTGCGCCATAAGAAGTGTGTGTCGCGGCTCGATGAGATGGGCCCCGGTTCATCTTTTCACCGGGTGCTTTTCGACGATGCCCAGTCGAACCCGAATTCCAAGGTTACGCTGCAAGACGATGCCAACATTAAGCGCGTCGTGATCTGCTCCGGCAAAGTCTATTACGATTTGTATGAAGAACGTGAGAAGCGCGGCATTGACGATATCTATCTGTTGCGGATTGAACAGTACTATCCGTTTCCGGCAAAGTCGTTGATTTCGGAACTCGGCCGCTTTGTTCAAGCTGACATGGTTTGGTGCCAAGAAGAGCCTAAGAATATGGGGGCTTGGAACTTCATCGAGCCCAACATTGAGTGGGTTCTTGGCAAGATCGATGCGGAGTGCCGCAGGGCGCGCTACGTGGGTCGCAATGCCTCGGCGTCCACAGCCACGGGCTTGGTGAGTACCCACAATGCGGAGCGTGATGCGTTTTTGGATGAGGCTCTGACGCTGACATAGGAGCGGCGGCTGAGAAGGAGAAAAGTTATGAGTGTAGAAATTCGTGTGCCGACTTTGGGCGAGTCCGTAACGGAAGCAACGATTGCCCAGTGGTATAAGTCCGAAGGCGACCAAGTCGATGTCGATGAGCCGTTGGTGGAATTGGAGACGGATAAGGTCACCGTTGAAGTGCCTGCTCCGTCCTCGGGTGTCCTGTCGTCCATTTCTGTTCAGCCAGGTGACACTGTTGAAGTGGGCGCATTGCTCGGTGCCATTGGCGGCGAAGTGGGTGTTAAAGTCGAAGCAAAGTCAGCGCCTGCACCGGAGCCTGAGCCTATGGGAAGTCCAACAGCCCCAGAGGCTGGAAGCGGAAACGTGGTGACACTGGCGCCCTCAGCGCGGAAAGTCGTTGAAGAAAATGATCTCGACCCGCGTGAAATCGAGGGAACGGGACGGGACGGACGCATCACGAAGGGGGATGCGCTTGCGGCCGTTCAAGCGGTCGCAAAGGAGGCGCCGACGATTGAAAAGCAGCCCGCGCCTCAGCCTGTTGCCTCGCAGCCGGCGGCCCCCAAGCCCGCCGCGCCCGCCCAAACGGAGGTGGGCCGCAAAGTTGGTGAGCGTGAAGAACGGGTGCCGATGACCCGGTTGCGGCAGACCATCGCCCGCCGGTTGAAAGACGCACAAAACACGGCGGCGATGCTGACGACCTTTAACGAGGTCGATATGAGCAACGTCATGAAGCTACGCTCGCAGTACAAAGAGGTTTTTGAACAAAAGCACGGCGTGCGGCTTGGCTTCATGAGTTTCTTCGTGAAAGCTTGTGTGACGGCCTTGGAAGACGTTCCGGCGGTCAATGCGGAAGTGGACGGCAGCGACATCATCTACAAGAACCACTATGACATCGGCGTTGCCGTGGGAACCGATCGTGGTCTCGTTGTGCCTGTTGTGAGAGACACGGATCAACTGAGTCTTGCCGGGATCGAAAAAGCGATCAATGCCTATGCAGATAAGGCCCGGGACGGCAGTCTCGCTTTGGAAGATCTGCAGGGCGGTACGTTCACGATTTCTAATGGCGGTGTCTACGGATCGTTGATGTCGACTCCAATTCTCAATGCACCCCAATCGGGTGTTTTGGGTATGCACAAGATCGAGAAGCGACCCGTTGTGATCGGCGATGAGGTTGTGGTGCGTCCCATGATGTATTTGGCGCTGTCGTATGATCACCGGATCGTTGACGGTAAAGAGGCCGTCACGTTTTTGGTGCGGGTTAAAGAATGTATCGAAGCACCCCAGCGGATGCTTCTTGATTTGTAAGCCGAGAGTTTGAGGAGACGGACCATGGCTGACGCCTATGATCTGGTTGTGATTGGCGGTGGTCCCGGCGGCTACAATTGTGCCATCAGAGGTGCCCAGTTGGGTATGCGTGTCGCGTGTGTCGAAAAGCGCGATACTTACGGCGGCACATGCCTCAATGTTGGTTGTATTCCATCGAAGGCGTTGCTTCACGCCTCGGAAGTCTATCACGAGACATGCAATGGGATTTCCAGGCTGGGCGTCAAAGTGCACGGCGTTGATCTCGACTTACCGTTGATGATGCAACACAAGGACAAGTCCGTGCGCGCCCTCACAAAGGGCGTGGAGTATCTCCTTAACAAGAACAAGATCGACGCGATTTCCGGTGCAGGGCGTATCGTGTCGCCATCCCGGGTCGATGTGACGGGTCCCGATGGCGCCGTGAATACGCTGGAAACGCGCAACATCGTGATTGCGACCGGGTCGGAAGTTATGCCTTTGCCCGGCATCGACGTGGACGAGGATCGGATCGTGTCCTCCACAGGTGCACTTTCCCTTCGATATGTGCCACAGCATCTCGTCGTTGTTGGCGGCGGCTATATCGGATTGGAGATGGGGTCCGTTTGGCGGCGTCTTGGAGCAAAAGTCACCGTTGTTGAATTCTTGGACCGGATCACGCCGGGCTTGGATGCCGAAATCGCGGATCAGTTCCAAAAGGTCCTCCGCAAGCAGGGGTTTGAGTTCAAGTTGGGGACGAAAGTGACGGGCGTTGATAAGCTTTCTGACGGCGTGCGTATTTCAACGGAAGACGCGGCTGGCGGCAATGACGGACAAATTGAAGCCGATGTCGTTCTAATCTCCATCGGCCGGCGACCGTATACGGATAACTTGGGTCTGGAAGATGTTGGTGTGCAGATGGACAATCGAGGCTTCATCTTGACGGACCACTTCAAAACCAACGTGGACGGTATCTATGCGATTGGCGATGTGACTCACGGGCCGATGCTTGCCCACAAGGCGGAAGACGAGGCCAGCGCCGTGGCCGAAGTCATCGCGGGACAAGCAGGTCACGTCAATTACGACGTTATTCCAAGCGTCGTCTACACATCTCCGGAGGTTGCCGCTGTCGGTAAGACAGAAGAGGAGCTCAAGGATCAGGGTGTTTCCTACAAAGTTGGGCGCTTTCCCTTTACCGCGAACGCGCGGGCCAAAGTCGCTGGGCATACGGAAGGTATGGTCAAGGTCATTGCGGATGCGGCAACTGATCAAGTGCTCGGTGTGCATATGATCGGGCCGAACGTGGGTGAGATCATCGCCGAGGCTGCAATTGCGATGGAGTTTTGCGCGTCAGCCGAAGACATCGCAATGACGTGTCATGCGCATCCCACGCTTACGGAAGCCGTGCGTCAAGCGGCCATGGATGTGCACGGGCGAACGATGCAGATGTAGGGGCTTGTCAGCCGACGCTCCCGACTTTCCAAACCTACCTCCCCTTTGACTTTTCGGAGATCAAGCCCGAGGGTGTGCTCGTTTGTAAACGCGGCGGAGATGTTCCGCGTCGACCTTTGTGTACATTTGGGTTGTCGAGAGGCTTGCGTGGCCGAGGAGTTCTTGGATGGTGCGCAGGTCCCCGCCCGCGCCCAGCAAGTGGGTCGCAAAGGAATGGCGCAGTGCATGGGGCGTGGCGGTGGCTGGTAATCCCAGTCTGTGGCGTATGGTTTCCATTTGCCGCTGGATATGGCGCGGCGACAGTCTGCCGCCCCGAGCACCGAAGAAGAGCGGCCCCTCTTTCTCAATGGGATAGGGGCATGCGGACGTATAGTCTTTGATTGCCTGCCGCACGATGGGCAGTACCGGAACGATGCGCGTCTTGTTGCCTTTGCCTTTGACGCGCATTGTGTCCTGGGCCGGAGTATCTTCGCCATTCAATTGAAGCGCTTCCGAAATGCGCAGACCACAGCCGTACATCAAACAAGTGACCGCCAAATCTCTCAAATTCTGCCAATCGTCGCGGGTGGGCTCGTCGGTTTGGGACAAAACAGATTCCGCTTGATCCACTTCGAGGGCCTTTGGGATTGGGGCGGATAATCTGGGTGCTGAGAGTACTTCAATCGCCGATGAAGAGATTTCACCGTGCTTTTCCAGGTACTTGAAGAAGCTCTTAAGTGCCGAAAGCGACCGGGCCATGGATCGATTGGAAAGTGGCTTTTGGCTGGTGTCTTTTGTCGGGGGAGTCCGTCGAAAACTCAGATAGGCGCGAAAATCCCTCGGAGCCAGTTCGGCCAGATCTTTTGTGGTAGGGGATGTTCCCAAATGGTCAGCCAGAAAGTCGATGAAGAACACCGCTTCGCGAGTATAGGCGTCAAACGTGTGAGGGCTGACTTTTTTCTCGTGCTCTAAGTGCTCGGCCCAGCGTGCGATGAGCTGCGTAAGTTTTGCCGAAGCCCTGGACGGCGTGCGTTGCTGGAAGGCGGTCATCGGTCCAGAATTGATTGTCCCGTCTTTTCCCAATCTTTCAAAAACGCTTCTAGGCCTTTGTCCGTAAGGGGATGGCTGATTAAACTTCGAAGGACCGCTGGGGGCAGTGTAGCCACATCAGCTCCCATCTTGGCGGACTCTCGGACATGGATCGGATTTCGAACAGAGGCCACAAGAATCTCCGTGTCAAAATCTTCGTATTGATCATAAATTAAGCGAATGTCCGATATGAGATCCATGCCATCATTGGAAATGTCATCAAGACGCCCGACGAAGGGCGAAATAAACGTCGCTCCTGCTTTAGCAGCCAACAACGCTTGATTTGCTGAAAAACAAAGGGTCACATTGACCATGATGCTGTCGTCGGTGAGTGCCTTGCAGGCCTTGAGGCCATCCCATGTCAGCGGTACTTTGACCGCGATATTGTCCGCCCGCGCCCTCAGTTTGCGTCCTTCGGCGATCATCGTTTCGGCATCGGTTGCCGTCACTTCGGCGCTGACCGGTCCCGCCACCGTCTCACAAATCTCGTCCAAGACTTCGAAAAAGTCGCGACCGGACTTTGCGACCAGTGAGGGGTTCGTGGTCACGCCATCCACCATGCCGGTTGCGGACAGGTCTCGAATCTCATCAATGTCTGCGGTATCTACAAAGAACTTCATATTTGCCTCTGATGTGTGCCTCGGGGCAGGTTGAAACGTTTACTGCTCCAATGGGAAGCCCTGCCGGGCTATATCGTGCGACACCATATATCGAATAGCTAAGCGAGTCTCACGGCTTTTTCTTAATGAGATGTTGACTTCTGAACGGCGTCTTTCGGTCTTAATTCCTCTTCCACTGCCCGGTCCTTACGACTACCTGGCTGCGGAAAACGAGGTCTATGAAGTTGGCGAATTGGTTCGTGTACCGCTTGCCAATAGAGAAGTGACGGGTGTTGTTTGGAAACTGTCTGGAGCCGGTGAGGCGGTGCCAAGTGAAAAGCTCAAAACGGTGGGCGAAAAACTTCCCGTTCCGCGACTTCCCGAAAAGCTGATTCAGTTTATCGACTGGGTGGCTTCCTACACGCTCAGCCCTCCTGGATCCGTGCTGCGCTTGGCGCTGAGGTCCCGGGAAGCCTTGCTCCCCCCCAAGATGCTCAAGACGTATGTCTTAAGCGGCGAGCTGCCCGCGCGCATGACCAAAGCTCGCGAAAGGGTGGTTGGTTTGTTCGCGGACAAGCTCCCGCGTACGCGGCGGGAGATTGCCGAGGAAGCGGCTGTCAGCGCCGCCGTCGTTGCCGGCCTGATCAAGGGCGGTGCGTTTTTAGAAGTCGATCGTCCTGTCGATCTGCCGTTCCCTCTTCCCAGGCCCGATCACCTTCAGGTGGATCTTTCTGAGGATCAGAAGATTGCCGCGGGCCAGCTTGTCGAAGCGGTCAAAGCCCGCCGGTTTGCACCTATCTTGCTGGATGGCGTTGCCGGGTCAGGTAAGACAGAGACCTATTTTGAGGCGGTTGCGGAAGCTTTGAAACAAGATCGGCAGGTGCTGATTTTGCTTCCCGAAATTGCACTTACGGCGCAATTCCTTGGCCGTTTCGAAAAGCGCTTTGGTGTTTCTCCGGCGCTTTGGCATTCGGACGTGCCAAGCAAAGAGCGGCGGCGATCGTGGCGGAAGATTATTGAAGGGCAGGCGCGCATCGTCGTCGGTGCGCGCTCAGCGTTGTTTCTTCCCTACTTGGATCTTGGTTTGATCATCATTGATGAAGAACATGAAAGTGCGTTCAAGCAGGAAGAGGGGGTGATCTACCACGGGCGGGATATGGCTGTTGCCCGGGCCTCGCTCGAAGAGATCCCCATCATATTAGCTTCAGCCACGCCGTCGCTTGAAACTGTGGTGAACGTTACGCAAGGCCGTTATCAGCGCCTCGTTCTGCCCGGCCGGTATGGCGCGTCGCAGCTGCCGGCCATTGAACTCCTTGATCTCCGTCAGCACGGTCCTGAAAAAGGAAAGTGGCTGTCACCAGTTCTTGTGGATGCCCTTCGTGAGACGTTGGCGCGCGGTGAGCAGAGCCTCTTGTTCCTCAATCGGCGGGGTTATGCGCCGCTCACCGTGTGCCGCAAGTGCGGACATCGGATGACGGCTCCGGACACGTCGTCCTGGCTGGTTGAACATCGGTTCCAAAACCGGTTGGTGTGCCACTTGACCGGGTTCTCGATGCCAAAACCTGAGGCGTGTCCTTCTTGCGGGGCGCCCGACTCTCTTGTGGGCTGCGGGCCCGGTGTTGAGCGGGTTACAGAGGAAGTGCGGGCGCTCTTTCCTGACGCCAGGTTGGCTGTGATGTCGAGCGACACGGTCCACGGCCCACGGGCAACAGAAGACCTTGTGAGCCGGATGCAAGCGGGCGACATTGACTTGCTTGTCGGGACTCAACTGGTGGCGAAAGGCTATCACTTTCCGAAACTCACAACCGTTGGGGTCGTTGATGCCGACCTTGGCTTGTCCGGTGGAGATTTGCGCGCGGCGGAGCGGACCTTTCAGCTTCTTACTCAGGTGGCGGGCCGGGCAGGCCGCGAGGACCTTCCCGGTACAGCGTTTTTGCAAACCCATCGTCCCGATCATCCTGTCCTGGCAGCCATTGCGAAACAGGATCGCGACGCCTTCCTAGCGGCCGAGATCGCTGATCGCAGGGCATTTCATCTGCCGCCCTTCGGGCGGATGGTTGCGCTTATCTTGTCGAGCGAGGACGGTGGCCTGGTGAAGGACCTGGCAGAGGAGCTGGCGAAAAAAGCGCCGGCGGTACCGGCCATACAGGTCTTTGGGCCTGCCCCGGCTCCAATCTCCCTTTTGAGAGGGCGCCATAGATGGCGCTTGCTGGTGAAAGCGGAACCATCGGCCAATGTCCACAGTTTTATGCGGAAATGGCTTTCGGCTCAGCGTTTTCCAGGCCGGGTGCGTGTCTCAATCGACGTGGATCCATATAGTTTTTTGTGAGCGAAAAGCACAACATCGCCGCTCCCTATGATGTTTGGAAATTATGTGACAATGTGGCGCGCACCCTTTGTTGCAACGCCCATTTGGTTGTGATACCTAACGCGCGGCCTGGTGAGGGGGCGTGTTGTAACGCACGCTCACTTTTTTTTCGGGCCTCGTCTCTGAACAGTTTTGGTCCTGCTTTTGGCGCAGGTCGCGGGAATTCAGTCGAAAGATATTTAGGTGGCAGGTGAAGAATCCATCGTTTCCGGGATGTCTGACCGGTACGCCTTGGCGCTTTTTGAACTCGCGCGCGACGACAAGCGACTGGACGAAGTCGCAGGTGATCTGAAGAAGATCGGCGAACTCCTTGATGGAAGCGATGACCTTGCACGACTGGTGCGCAGTCCGGTTTTTGGGAAAGACCTTCAAGCCAAATCCATGGATGCGATCCTGAGCCGCGTTGGGGTCGCGGATCTCACAAAGAACTTCGTCGGTGTATTGATCGAGAATCGCCGGCTGTTTGCGCTTCCGGAAATCATAAGAGGATTCAATGGTTTACTGGCGCACCATCGGGGTGAAATCTCCGTTCAGGTGACCACCGCCATTGCGCTTAATTCGGATCAGTCATCTAAGCTCGAATCTGCGCTGAAAAATGCGTACGGCCGGAGCGTCCAACTCAACGAAACCGTGGATCCTTCGATCCTTGGCGGGCTTATCGTCAAGGTGGGGAGCCGGATGATCGACTCCTCCATTTCTACACAACTAAATTCTCTGCAAATTGCGATGAGAGAGGCTTGACCCTATGGATATTCGTGCTGCGGAAATCTCTTCGATTCTCAAAGAGCAAATAAAGGGCTTTGGAACGGAGGCGCAGGTCTCTGAAGTCGGCCAGGTGCTGTCCGTGGGTGACGGTATCGCGCGCATCTACGGTCTCGACAATGTTCAGGCCGGGGAGATGGTCGAATTCCCGAACGGTATCAAGGGAATGGCGCTCAATCTGGAGACCGACAATGTCGGTGTCGTGATTTTCGGTTCCGACCGGGACATCAAAGAGGGCGATACGGTAAAAAGAACGCAAGCGATCGTGGACGTGCCTGTCGGAAAGGGCATGCTGGGGCGCGTTGTGGACCCGCTTGGCAATCCCATCGACGGCAAAGGCCCCATTGAAGAGAGTGAGCGGCGCCGGGTGGATGTGAAAGCGCCGGGCATTATTCCTCGAAAGTCGGTGCACGAACCAGTTCAGACGGGGCTGAAGGCTATTGACGCCCTGATCCCGATTGGTCGTGGACAGCGCGAACTTATCATCGGCGACCGGCAAACCGGCAAGACTGCCGTGGCGCTCGATACGTTTCTGAACCAGCGGGAAATCCACGCGTCGGGTAACGAAGACGACAAGTTGTACTGCATCTACGTCGCCGTCGGTCAGAAACGCTCAAGCGTTGCCCAGATCGTTAAGACCCTCGAGGAAAATGGTGCGCTTGACTACACTTGTATTGTTGCTGCAACGGCTTCCGAGTCGGCACCGCTTCAATATCTTGCGCCGTTTGCCGGATGTACCATCGGGGAATACTTCCGAGACAACGGCATGCACGCGCTTATCGTGTATGATGACTTGTCCAAGCAAGCTGTCGCCTATCGTCAGATGTCGCTGCTTCTGCGGCGCCCTCCCGGGCGTGAGGCGTTTCCCGGAGACGTTTTCTATTTGCATAGCCGCCTGTTGGAACGGGCGGCCAAGCTCAACGAAGCAAATGGTTCTGGCTCCCTGACAGCGTTGCCTGTTGTTGAAACGCAAGCGAACGACGTGTCCGCTTACATTCCAACGAACGTCATCTCGATTACGGATGGGCAAATCTTTCTTGAGACGGATTTATTCTATCAAGGTATTCGGCCGGCTCTCAACGTCGGTATTTCGGTCTCGCGCGTGGGCTCATCGGCTCAAATCAAAGCGATGAAACAGGTGGCCGGCAAGATTAAGGGTGAACTGGCTCAGTACCGTGAGATGGCCGCGTTTGCGCAGTTCGGTTCGGAGTTGGATGCGTCAACACAGCGTCTATTGAGCCGGGGTGCGCGGTTGACGGAACTGCTGAAGCAGAACCAGTTCTCGCCGCTTTCCGTGGAAGAACAAGTGGTGTCCATCTACGCGGGTGTGAATGGCTATCTTGATGACATCGAAGTCGACCAGGTTGGCCGTTTCGAAGAAGAGCTGCTGCGCACGTTTCGGGACGCCCACGCAGGAATCCTCGAAACGATCCGGGTCGAGAAGGAGCTGTCGGACGCTACTGAATCGTCGCTTAAAGATGCGGTTGCTTCTTTCGCTAAGTCGTTCACCTAAACGAGAATTAGATCGGTCGCGTTATGCCCAGCCTTAAAGAGCTACGAAACCGGATCGCGAGCGTTCAGGCCACGCAAAAGATTACGCGCGCGATGCAGATGGTGGCGGCTGCAAAGCTTCGGCGGGCGCAAGAACGGGTGGAGCAATCCCGTCCTTATACGGAGCGGATGGCGTCTGTGATCGCCAATTTGTCGGCCTCCATGAGCGCGCAAGAAGGCGGTCTTCCCATGCTGGTTGGGACGGGAAGCGATCAACGTCACCTCTTTGTCGTCGCTACGGCGGACCGTGGATTGGCGGGTGCCTTCAGTTCCTCCATCGCGCGGGCTGCGCGGGACAAGGCGCAGATCCTCCAGAGAGACGGAAAAGAAGTCAAATTTCTCTTCCTGGGCAAGAAGGGCTTTGATGTTCTTAAGCGGCTTTACGAGTCGCAGACGGTTGAGGTGTTCGAAGTTGGCACGTCCGGCCCTACGTTTGCGGATGCCGAGCTTATGTCTGCTAAGATTGCGGAGCTTTTCGATGCCGGCGAGTTCGACGTGGCGACACTCTTTTTCGGAAAGTTTGTCTCTGTGATTACACAGGACCCAACACAAATTCAGATGATCCCGGCGGCAGTTGAAGGAGGCGACGGGGAAACGCTCGATCTCGGCGGCGCTGCCTACGATTACGAGCCCGATGAATCAGAGATTTTGAAGGAATTGCTGCCCCGGTATGTGACCACCCAGGTTTTCGGGGCGCTGCTCGAGAACGCTGCGAGCGAACAAGGTGCCCGGATGACGGCGATGGACAATGCGACGCGAAATGCCGGTGAGATGATCGACTCTCTCACGCTGACCTACAACCGAAGCCGTCAAGCACAGATTACAAAAGAACTGATTGAGATTATTTCCGGTGCGGAAGCAATCTAAAGACTGTCGAATAGGCTACACATGTCAAGAAAGGGGCAAATTTAAGAAACAGCACGGTCATAACTCCGTTCATATGTTTGTCGATTCCGCCGAGTAACTTGGTTCTGTAAGTAAAAGAAAACACAATGGCGGGGGAGTCATGGCATTGTTGCAGGGGTTGCTGAGGCGGGTTCAACGCCTCTTTCGCTGGCCTTTTCTTTGGCGGTTGACCACGCCCCAACTTGAGGGGCCTCCAAGCCAGCCAAAGAATGTTCTTGATCTAAAGCCTGTTCACGTATCGGAGCGAATTGTTACTGCCCGTGATAGAAAAGAGTCGATCTTTCGCACGGGATTGTTGAAAGCGACCTTGATGGGTCGTTCAAATGCAAGGAAGTCGAGAATGAGCACAAATGTCGTCGGTCGTGTCACACAGGTCATCGGTGCTGTGGTGGACGTTCAGTTTGACGAACACCTGCCAGAGATATTGAATTCTCTGGAAACGGACAATAACGGGGTGCGCCTCGTCCTCGAAGTCGCTCAGCATCTGGGCGAAAACACAGTTCGTTGTATTGCCATGGACTCCACGGAAGGTCTCGTGCGCGGTCAAGAGGTGAAGGATACAGGCCAGCCCATTGAAGTCCCTGTCGGGGATGAGACTTTGGGACGGATTATGAACGTGATCGGCGAGCCGGTCGATGAAGCCGGGCCCATTCAGACCAAGGGCAGACGAGCGATCCACCAAGAAGCGCCGGATTTTGTTGATCAGTCCACTGAGGCGGAAATTCTGGTTACCGGCATCAAGGTGGTTGATCTGCTTGCGCCCTATGCGCGGGGCGGAAAGATCGGTCTGTTCGGCGGCGCCGGCGTGGGCAAGACCGTTCTCATTCAAGAATTGATTAACAACGTGGCTCAGGGCCATGGCGGATATTCCGTTTTTGCCGGGGTGGGAGAGCGTACCCGCGAAGGAAACGATCTTTACTGGGAGATGATCGAGTCTGGTGTGAACAAAGAAGGCGGCGGACAAGGGTCCAAAGCAGCCTTGGTGTACGGACAGATGAACGAGCCTCCCGGTGCGCGCGCGCGTGTCGGCCTCACCGGTCTGACCTTGGCTGAACACTTCCGCGACGAAGGTCAGGACGTTCTGTTCTTTGTCGACAACATCTTCCGCTTCACGCAGGCCGGCTCGGAAGTGTCCGCCCTCCTTGGCCGAATTCCTTCGGCTGTGGGGTATCAGCCAACCTTGGCGACAGATATGGGCGCCATGCAGGAGCGCATTACAACAACCACCAAAGGGTCGATCACATCTGTGCAGGCTATTTATGTGCCTGCGGACGATTTGACGGACCCAGCGCCTGCGACATCCTTTGCTCACCTTGATGCGACAACGGTTTTGAGCCGGGCAATCTCGGAGAAAGGCATCTATCCGGCGGTGGATCCACTTGACTCGACCTCGCGGATGTTGGAGCCGCGCGTTGTTGGTGAAGAACACTATGCGGTTGCACGGGAAGTTCAGGAAATTCTTCAGAAATATAAGTCTTTGCAGGATATCATCGCTATTCTGGGCATGGATGAGCTGTCGGAAGAAGACAAACTGACCGTTGCCCGTGCTCGGAAGATTGAACGCTTCCTGAGCCAGCCGTTCCACGTGGCGGAAGTCTTTACCGGGACACCCGGCCTGTTCGTCGACTTAGAAGACACGATCAAAGGCTTTAAGGGTGTGTGCGCGGGCGAGTATGATCACTTGCCTGAAGCGGCGTTCTATATGGTTGGAACGATCGAAAACGCGGTTTCCAAGGCTGAGCAATTGGCAGCTGAGGCGGCGTAGAACGCTATGGCGGATAAGCTCAAATTCAATCTGGTCTCACCGGAGCAATTATTGGTTTCCGCCGATGTGGATATGGTGACGTTGCCCGGAAGCGAAGGCGAAATGGGTGTCCTTGCCAATCACGCGCCGCTCATGTCGACGCTAAAGTCGGGATTTTTGTCCGTCAGCAATGATAGTGCCGAGACCAAATACTATGTCCTTGGCGGTTTTGCGGAAGTGAACCCGGAAGGTTTGACCGTGCTGGCTGAACATGCTGGAGAAGTGGACGGGGCTCAGCGGTCTGATTTTGACAGGCATATCAAGGCGGCTGAGCGCAAAGTCGAGACCGCGCCCGATGACGATTCCCGGCAAGATGCGGAACAAGCGCAAGAACACCTGAACGCCCTCGTAAGTGAGCTGTTCGGCGGCTAGTTTCTGCCTCGACTAGTAGGCGGCGGTGCTTTCCTAGAGAAGTCGGGCGGATTGGGTACTTCTCTCGGCTTTGATCCCGATTGAATTCTTAGCCAGATATTGATGCAGTCTTCTCGGTCATTTGGTTCTGGGGAGTGCCGTGTCGTGTCGTCCGGTGGCGCTCCGGAACGGGTGTTGATTCAGATCATAGCATTGCCGGCGGGTTGGGCATAATCGAAACTGTCTCGCAAACCTAGACGTTCCTCTTCGGATTGGCCGATTTGGTGCTACCTGATGACACACATGAACCTTTCGCGCATTCTCATCGGTGGACTTGTCGCCGGTCTGATCCTTGTCATCGGCGAGTACGTTTTGAACGGCGTCGTTCTGGGTGCTCAATTCAATTCGCAAAGGGAGCAATTTGGGCTTGGAGAACCGACGGCCCTTCAGCTTGCTGTTGGTGCGGTTCTCACGCTCGCCTATGGTCTTATCCTCATCTGGATTTACGCGGCGATCAGGCCTCGTTTTGGACCGGGACCGTGGACTGCGATTGTTGCTGGACTAACCTTTTGGTCCGTTGCTCACTTCCTGTTCTTGCTTTCCTTATGGGCGAACGGCTTCGTCCAACTGAACTTCGCCTTGATTTCTATTGCTTGGGGCCTCGTTGAAGACCCTATCGCAGCTCTCGCCGGCGCTTGGTTTTATCGAGAACGTTAGCCACTGCTGTAGAGTTCGGAAACGGATTTCGTTTCCCAATCCCCCCGTTTGGGAACGCATTTCGATAAGAGTCTGACAATTGATTCAAATCAGCGCCATGCATCGGCGCCGCACTATCGTGCTCGGTACATAATCAGTAGAAAGGTAAGTGACCATGGCTGACCAGTTTGACGCAATTGTAATTGGTTCAGGGTTGGGCGGGCTCACCGCTGGGGCGCTTTATGCGCGCGCGAGAAAACGCGTTTTGCTCCTGGAACGGAACGCCGGTTTCGGCGGTGCGGCGTCGACCTATCGGCACGGTGCCATGACAGTGGAAGCCTCACTGCATGAAACCGCTAATCCGGAGTTGACCTTGGACCAGAAAGGCGCCGTTTTCGAAGCGCTGGATCTTTATGACGAAATTGAACTCGCACCGGTTCCCGAGTTTTATGAAGTGAGATGTCCAATTTTGGGGGACCCGTTTATCTTGCCGCACGGATTCGACGCAATTGAGATTGCGCTGAAAAGCCGTTTTCCGCATCAGGAGAAAAATATCGAGCGTTTCTTGCGCCAAGTGCGCCGTACTCTGAAAGCTCTTGACTATTTGGGCGGCGGGCACAGCGCGCTTTGGCGTCTTGCCCATTCGGTGGAATTGCCTCTCGAAATGTGGGCTGTGATGCGTGACATACGGTCGTCTTTGTCTGACGTATTGGAACGCTATTTCGGCGACGACGAAGCGATTAAGATCGCGCTCGCCGCCAACTTGGCGTACTTCACTGATGATCCCGACGAATTTTGGTGGCTCGCCTATGCTGTTGCGCAGGGCGGCTATCTGCAAGGTGGGGGCGTTTACATCAAAGGGGGGTCTGATCAACTGAGCGGACGGTTGGTGGAGATCATCAAAGAAGAGGGTGGCGAAGCGAAATCTCAATGTGAGGCATACGAAATAGAGCTGGATGCCGACGGTGGCTCGAAGGGTGTGCGCTATCACTCAGAAATCGACGAAGAAAAGTTGGCTGCTGAAGCGCCGGTCATCTTTGCGAATGCGGCCCCGCCTGTTGTTGCCGCCATGTTGCCCGAGCGTGCGCGCGAGAGCTTCATCGAGCCTCATCGCGGCAGACCGCTTTCAATATCGTTGTTGGCGGCTACTTTTGGACTCAATCGTCCGCCTTCGGAACTGGGCATACGGTGTTATTCCACTATGCTTGTTCCCGAATGGGTTCATACGCTCTCTGACTATAAGAAGAGTGCGGAGCTTCTAGCAGAGGCGCCGGGCGACCGGCTGCCGGTTCTCGCCGTCGTGGACTATGACCAGATTGACAGCGGGCTTCGCGGCGAAGGTCTGTATCCGGTCAGTGTGGTCTGTGTGGACCGCGTGTCAAACTGGGAGAATTTGGATGCTGAGACATACGATGTGCGAAAGGATGCTTGGATGACCGCCTTTGTTCAGCGGCTAGAAGAGGAGTGGCCGGGTTTTGCCGCGGCGGTCGATGAGTCGACTGTTTCGACGGCACGGTCAATGCGGGACTATCTGAACACTCCGGGCGGCGCGATTTATGGGTTCGCCATGCGGCCTCCGCGGAGCGGCCCCGTCGGTATGCCTCGGCAAGTGGAAACCGCTATAGAAGGCCTTTGGCTTGCCTCCGCCTTTGGCGGCGGTGGGGGCTTTACCGGTTCGATTGGGTGCGGTGCGGCCGCCGCGCGCGCCGCATTGAAAGTCGAAGCGGGGTAGGAATGGACATGAGCGCATGGCTGGTCGTCGTCCTGCAAACATCATTAGGACACGCTCGGCGGTGCCCCTATGGCTATCCGTGCCGAAGAGGTCGTGTTAGTCCATGTCTTGCCGCACCTTGAAGGATAGGTCTGTGCGCCTCAGCGACGGTCGTCGATTGGCCTATGCGGAATATGGTGCCGAGGATGGTATCCCGGTTTTTCTGTTCCATGGTTTGCCGGGTTCGCGTCTGTGTTGGGGCAGACTTCCAGACGATCCGTTTCCAGAAGGTGTTCGTGTACTTGCGCCGGACCGTCCGGGCTACGGCTTGTCAGATCCTAAACTAGGGCGAACGCTTCTTGATTGGGCAGATGATGTGGCGTGTCTTGCCGACAAGCTCAAACTCAATGCGTTCTCGGTAATCGGGGTTTCCGGTGGCGGCCCGGGTGCGTTGGCCTGCTCTTGGAAGATGCCCGAACGAGTTGCGTCTGCCGGCGTTGTTGCCGGGGCGGCACCAACGAATGCCCCCGGCGTTTTCGAGGGCATAAGCGCAAACAACCGGTTCTTCCTGCGACTCGCCTGGCGATGGCCTTGGGCATCGCGTACCAACGCCAGGGTCCTTGCCTGTCTCATTCGCCGGAGTCCGGACTGGTACATCAGGACAATGCAGGGAAAAGTGCATGAGACCGACAGAGAGATCCTCGCACGACCTGAAATTCGTGCCTTGCTTGCCCAAGATTTCGCCGAGGCGTTGCGCTCAGGAGGACAGGGCATGGTTGATGACCTGTCAGCGAATCATGGCGCGCCTTGGGGATTTGCGTTGGGCGAAATTAGCGCAAGGGTTCAGTTCTGGTATGGCGAGCTTGACCGAAGCGCGCCGCCTGCCATGGGGTATTATCTGAGCGATCAGGTTCGCGGCAGTACCTTCACTCTCGTACCGAACACCGGCCATCTGTGGATTTTTCTCCATCTTCGCGAGGTGATCAATGCGGTGGTTAGTGCCGTACAAAGATAAAAGATCTAGCCCCCCTTTCTTAGGCTCGCGTTGTTGCGAGGTGTTGCGGCAGGTGTCGAAGCCGAGTGGCCGAGGACATCATAGATATTGTGCTTCATTAGTATTTTTATCAGTATACGAAATTATAGTGGACGCTCGACTGACCGCGTAAGTGTGCTGTTCTAGAGCTAGAATATCTCCATCCTGGTGTTGCCCACTATGTCTAGTGCGTCAGAGTTGATTTGTTCTTGGGAGGACGCTTTATTCCTCTTGGTTAAAGACAGGGTCGCGCTTGTCAAGGAAAGCCATCATGCCCTCGCGGGCGTCGGGTGTTCCCATGTTCATCCGAACGGCTCGGCGTTCGTCCGCGAGGGACTCATGCAGGCTTTTGGATTCATGCCCAACGATGCAATCCAAGACCCCCTTTACGGCCAGCCGTGGCTGGGCCGCCAGTTCTTCAGCCAGGGCGATCGCCCTGTCTTTTAGCTCTTCAAGGGGCCAGACTTCAGTGACAAGACCAATACGCAGAGCTTCCGGTCCTGAGATCTTCTTTCCTCTGAGGATCATATCAAGGGCGTGATCGCGGCCGACACATCTGGCGAGCCGCGCGGTCCCGCCCCAGGCCGGTACAGACCCTAAGTCCATCTCCGGGAGCCCGATTTGTGCCCCTTCTTCTGCGGCGAGTCTAAAGTGACAACCGAGCGGCAGTTCCAATCCGCCCCCGAGGCAGTAGCCAAACAAAGTCGCAATCGAGGGCTTGCCCATGGTTTCGATCTGTTCGATGACGCGCCACCGCTGATCGAAGACACCATCCACACTGCCTTTGGTTTTCATACCCTCGGGCAACTGCTTCAAATTCATCCCGACAGAGAAGTTCTCCGTTCCCTCTCCGGTGAAGACAAGCGCTCGCACTCCGTTATCTTTGGCAAGCTCTGCCATCAAAAGCTCAAGACTATCCATGAACTCCAAAGTCATCCGGTTATAGGGGGCATCGTTGATGGAGACGATAGCAACGGGCCCACGGCGTTCTACGAGTAATGGTTCGGACACAGTTCTTATTCCTCCATTGTGTGTGCATAAGAATTATTGGTGTGCACGCCAATTATCCATCAAATGGGCGAAATGTAGGTATATATTTCAAACCCAGTGTTCGATGGATGCGTGAGCAAACCGTCCCCACAAATCTCGTAAGGGTAATGCGATGGGTCAATCTATAGTCAACCTATGAGCCAATTGCCTTCAATAGGCCTTTGGGGCGGCCCTTTCTTGCGGCGCCGACAAAGACTTGCTCGAATATTTCCAAGACGGTCTTCTGGCTTTCGACTAGCCTTTTTTCCAGATCGTCGAAATCCTTCGTGCCAATGCGGGTAAAGAGCAACTTGCGCAGGCTTTCACCGGCTGTCTCGGGGTGAAATTCGCCTTCACAACAAAGTTTTACATATTGATTGAGCGCAGTGAAGAGATCGGCGGCGCCGAGCAGTGAGTTCACGGTCTTTCTGTTCAGCAATCTTTTGATTTTGATTTGTTCTAAGCTCTTGCGGGTATTTGCTTTTCGTATTGCGTCATGTCTTTTTGCGTTCGTCAGCTGTATGAACTGGCAAATGAACTCCAAATCGATAAGACCGCCTCTGACTTGCTTAAGCTCCCAGGGATTGTTTGAACCTCTTTCCGTTTGCATTTTGATGCGCATCTCCAGCACATTTTGAGCCAATTGTGCAGGGTCATGAGTGCGGAAGATCGCCTTTTTGATGGTTTGCCTGGTGCGCTCAGCCAGCGCCGGTGAGCCGCCAATGACCCGCGCTCGGGTCAACGCCATGGCCTCCCAGTCCCAGGCATCTGACAAATAGTAGCGATGGAATGCTGCAAAGTTAGCAGCAGTGGGCCCCGCTTTCCCGGATGGACGCAGTTGCATATCCACCTCGTACATTGTTCCTTCGGCCGTTGGGGCGGACAGGGCAGCAATGAGGCGCTGGGAGAAGCGGTTGTAGTATTGAGCGGCATGCAATGGTTTGGGACCATCCGAATCTGCAAACTCGCCGTCATGGTCGTAGACCACCATAATATCGAGATCCGACGTGGCGCTTAGCTCTCGTCCGCCCAGTTTGCCCAATCCGAGGATGACATATTCTCCTCCCCGAATATGTCCGTGCTGATTTACAATCTCTCGCTCAACAAGGTTCCCCATTTCTTCGACGGCGATGTCGGCAAGATCCGTATACGCATTGGCTGCCTCGCCTGCTGTGGCTCGACCGTCCAGCAGCTGTAATCCGATTCGGAACATTTCATCCTTACACCAACGCCTCGCCTGATTGAGTTTTTCTTCATAGTTGTTTGCTTCAGCGAGAGCCTCTTTCAAGTCAGCAGCCAGTTCCGATTTTTCCGGACGTTTTCCCAAAAAATCCGAGTCCAGTAGAGCATCGAAGATACTGGCATTCTGAGCCAGATAGGGGCCTAGGCGTGGTGCCAATCCCAAAGTCTCCGTTAACAAATCTAGAAGCTTTGGATTCGAGTAAAAGAGCGAGAAGAGTTGAACACCGCTGGGCAGGCCCTCGAGAAAGTCTGCGAACCGAATGAAAGTCGTATCTGGTTCCGGTGTTTTGGAGATCGCCTGAAGAATTATGGGGATCAATTTTGTCAGCAGTTCCCGAGCCCGCTCGCTGCGAGTCGCACGGATTCTTCCGAAATGCCAACTCCTGATCATGCTTGAGACGTCTTCCGGGCGCATGAATCCAAGGGTTCGAAGAGTTTCGATTGTTTCAGGATCATCCTCAACGCCAGTAAACACCAGATTTCCGGTTGGTGTTGAGAGCGGATCCTCCTGTTCGAACAGAGCTGCGTAGTGTTCGTTCACACGAGACAGATGAGCTTGAACGTGTTTTTCGAATTTCCTCAGTGTGGGGAAGTTGGAGAAATAGGCAATGTTGGCTAAGCCATTTCTGTCGTCCGGCAGAGTATGGGTTTGTTGGTCTTCAATCATCTGCAGGCGGTGTTCAACCAGACGAAAGAACTCGTACGACTCAACAAGCTCCTTTGCTGTGATCTGGGAGATCAAGGTGTTGTCGGCCAAGGTGCGCAACGCGCCGCAGGTTTTCCGGTCACGCAATTCGGGTCTGCGGCCTCCCAAGATCAATTGCTGCGTCTGCGCGAAAAACTCGATCTCCCGGATACCCCCAATGCCGAGCTTTATGTTGTGGCCCGCGACCGCGAATTTATGGTGGCCACGGAAGCTATGGATCTGGCGTTTGATGGCGTGAATGTCCTCGATGGCGGCGAAGTCAAGATACTTCCTCCAGATGAACGGACTCAGCGTATCAAGAAGTTTCGTTCCAACGCTGGTATCGCCTGCGGCAGCTCGGGCTTTGATCATCGCCGCGCGTTCCCAGTTTTGCCCCATGCTTTCGTAGTAGGTTTCCGCCGCCGATGTGGACAGGGCGATGGCTGTGGCGCCGGCATCGGGCCTTAACCTCAGATCCGTGCGGAAAACATAACCATCCTGTGTCATCTCCTGTATGATCTTCACCAGGTCCTTGGCGAGAGAGATACATATCTGACTGGGTTCGCCTGATAGGATCTGTGTGGAGACTTTGTCGGTATCGAAGAAGAGGGTGAAGTCGATATCTGAGGAATAATTTAGCTCGTGTGCGCCGTATTTGCCCATTGCGATGAGGGCCAGTCCGAAGTGAGCCTCAGGTTTTGCTTCGTTCGCAAGGGCGACGTGCCCATTTCGCTCGGCTTCCTGCAAACAGAACTTGAGCGCGAGGTTCAGCGCCAAGTCGGCAAACTGCGATAAGCGCTCGGTTACGTCACTCAGAGACCATGCACCCAATATGTCCGCTGCAGCGATTGTTAGTGCTGCTTTTGTTTTTGCGCGGCGGAGAACCGCCATGATCTCGGCTATGGTAAGCGTGTTCTGGGCTTGGCTCTCGCAACTCTGCAATAGGTCACTGAAGAATGTTTCGGGGTTCTTGCGAAGGACATCTTGAAACGTGGCGGGATCCTTTAAAATTACGCGTGAGAGATGGGGAGAGTTGCCTGCGATCGAAGCTAGACACTTGCCGGCCCGCCTGTTCTTCTTGAGAAACTTGACCGCATCAGCGTATCTGGGATCTGAGCTTTTTGAGCGCTCGCCCAAGTCACTCAAAAGGTGGTCGACGCGTTGCGGATCAAAGGGTTTTGGAAATCTGGAGGCACGCTTCAACAATGACAGAGCGCGGAACTTTTGGTTGGTCATCGCGGTCCGTTCGTCCTCTACGCAGATCCGAAACCCTCATGTTCTCTTTTTACGTTTTTCTGCGCCTGACGTGAAGAAAAAACGGAGACGAGTGGGCAGGGTCGTTCCTAGTGTGCAAAACGAGCGAACTCTTCGATCACCTGCCGGTAGACATGTCTTTTGAATTCTACGACACGGTTCTCGATTTCCTTCAGCGCTGTCCATTCCCAAGCGTCGAATTCAGGATCATCCGTATCAATATTGATTTCCTCGTCTCCACCTAAAAAACGCATAGCGAACCAAAGCTGTTTTTGGCCACGCCAGTTGCGGGCTTGCCGGGCTAAGACCTCCGGGGGGAAGTCATAGGTGATCCAGTCAGGTGTCCGCCCCAAGATTTCCGCTTCTCTGATCCCTGTTTCTTCTTCCAATTCTCGGCGGGCGGCTTCCTCTGGATCTTCTCCTGGGTCTATCCCTCCTTGCGGCATCTGCCAGAGAAAGTTTCCCAAAGCAGGCTTCACGTCCCCGCAGCGGCGGCCAAGCCAGACCTGGCCGCTCTTGTTAAAGAGTGCGATACCCACATTGGGCCGGTATAGGGAAAGATTTGCACGGGTACTCATAGTCGGGCGTTGGGGTGCTAAGTTACTGCTCCATTGTAGCAGAAACAGGTGCCAAAGCGAGGCCCTTGGACGGAAGTGTGTCCGCCCACTCGGCGATCGCCCGAATGGTGACAGGAAACGAAAAGCCGGTGCCAACAGCAAAACCATCCCTTCGCGCGATGGCTTCTAAAGCGGCCAGATCGGAATCAATCGAAACAGATGACGAGCGATCGAACGTGCGATGAGAGCGGCCCCAAACAAGATTTATGCTATCAGCGATGGTTCGGACTGGCGCCCCTGTGTGGCCGCTATCGTCCAAATAGAGCAGGCCCCTGCTCTCAAGTGCGCGCATGACGGGAGCTAAAGAGATTTTTGAGCTGACGAATTTTTCACCTAAGTAGTTCGTGACCCCGACATAGCCTGTGAACCGGCTGAGCAACCACTCAAGGCGCCGAGTGTTCTCGCTTTCTCCTGCTTCGGTCAAAAGCGTATAGGGTCCGGGATCGTTTTTCGGGTACCCAAAAGGTTCCATCGGGATTTCCAAAAGGACTTCGTGACCGCGTGCACGAGCCTGGTCGACCCAGACCTGCAAATTCTTTGGATAGGGCACGAATGCGAGCGTGATGTCCGGTGGCAAAGAGTCTATGGCTATTTCCGTCGCCTTTTGCGACAGACCCAAGCCACGGATCACAATCGCTATGCGTGGACTGTCCAACGCCTCAAACGGGCGCGCGTAGACGTTGAGCGCTTTGCGGCCGTCGGCGGAGATTACGGGCAGGAGCCCGTTCGGTCCTCGCTCTGTCAATGCTTCATCGGGTGCCGGTGGCAAACTGTCCGGTCTTGCCAACGTCCTCTCGTCGCTTGCGGCTTCCCACGGCCTCTCCGCGCGGACGGAGTTCGTTTCGGTCTCAATCGTTATCGACGGTGTTTGTGTTCCAGTCCCGCCGTCCTCCTCGGTCAGCGCCTGATTTGTGCTCACCGACGAAAGAGCGATGACGACTTTGGGGCCGGTGCTTAGGTTCGAGTCAGCCAGTATAATCCAGAGGAGAACGCCGATAATGGTTGCCGCGATGCCAAAGGTTGCGATCGTTAATGCGCTTACAGATTGTTGGCTTTGCGAGAGGGAATAGCCGCTGTCGATCGGCGCTAAAACGTTGGTATCGAGTTCTTTCCCCGTCATTTCCGAACTTCCGTATGTCGCAATCTCTTACCGTTGTGGAGCACGGTGCTCCACAATGGTTAACAAGATCGAAATACGTAAGTAGGCGGGGCCTTGCGTTAACGGGTCGCGTTGGCGGCCGTTTGTTGATAGTTCGCAATTCCCTCAAGGATGCTTAGCGCGCGCTTAAGCTGGTAGTCCTCATCTTCGGGAAGCTCCTTCGGGGGTTCCTGCAGCTGAAGAATGTCCTGAGGAATATTGATCTTCTTGTTGTTGGTGGACAAGTATGCCGGCAATTCGCGCTGTATCTTCGATTCTTCGTCGTCCGCATCAAGATGGTTTCTCAGATCGCGTTCCGAAGGAATGCCGATAACCTCTTCTTCTTCCTCACCGGCCAATTTAACCAAAATGTCGGGGTCAATGCCTTTAGCCTGAATCGAACGGCCAGAAGGTGTGTAGTACCGGGCGGTGGTTAGGCGCAACGCTCCATCGTTGCCGCCGGACAAGGGAATTATTGTTTGCACAGACCCTTTACCAAATGACGGTGTGCCTAGGATAATGGCCCGCCTTTGATCCTGGAGAGAGCCGGCCACGATTTCCGATGCCGACGCCGATCCTCCGTTGATAAGGACAATCACCGGCGTGCCGGAGGCCAGATCGCCGGGGCGGGCATAGCGTCTCTGACTGTCTTTGCTCTTGCGGCCCCTGGTGGAAACGATTTCACCTGAGTCCAGAAATGCGTCGGAAACGGCAATCGCTTGATCAAGCAAGCCGCCTGGATTGTTTCTGAGGTCCAGCACGACGCCGGTCAAGTTCGGACCGATTTCCTTTTTGAGATTCTTGAGTTCCCTCTTTAGGCCGGAGAATGTTTGTTCGTTGAACGCGGTAATTCGAACGTAAGCCACGTCTCCCTCCCGCCGTGCACGAACTGATTTTACTTTGATGATCGCTCGTGTGATTTGAACTTTGAACGGCTTTTCTACGCCTTGCCTCACGACGGTTAGTTCAATCGTGCTCTTGACCGGACCACGCATCTTTTCAACGGCTTCGCCTAAGGTCAGGCCCAATATGGCCTCGCCGTCAAGGTGGGTTATGAGATCGCCGGACTTCAAGCCGGCGCGGGCGGCGGGCGTTTCATCGATTGGCGCAACGACCTTCACAACGCCTGCTTCCATCGTGACTTCAATGCCCAAGCCACCAAATTCACCGCGGGTCTCGATCTGCATGTCTCGAAACCTGTCCGGTGCCAAATAGCTGGAGTGCGGGTCGAGAGACGCCAACATGCCGTTGATCGCAGCCTCCACCAACTCCGCATCATCTACTTCGCGGACGTAGTCGATATGAATCCGCTCGAAAACATCGCCGAATAGGTCGAGTTGACGATAGGTCTCCGAATTGGCGGTCAGTCCGGCTAAAGGAAACGCCAAGACCGCTCCGGCGACCATTCCAATCAACACATTGCGCATTATCCGCTTACCTTTCTTTTTTCGACTACGATCCAGGGCCGAGGGTTTATCGGATCCCCATTCTTTCTGAACTCGAGATACAATTCAGGGCCCTCGGTCCCGGAATCCAGGGATCCGCGGGCCGTCGAAGCTCCCATGGCACCGACCGGCTCACCCGCTAACAAACTGTCGCCCTCGGCGCCAAAAATCTCAGCCATGCCGGTCAGGATGATATGATAACCTTCGCCGGCTTCGATGAGCAAGAGTTGCTCAAAGTCCAAAAACGGTCCTGCATAGACTATTCGTCCGGTGAACGGCGCTACAACTTGCGCAAATTTGCGTGTTTCGATCGTGATTCCACTCGATTTTTCGCCGAATTCGTTCTCTTTTCCGAATTCGAGCTTGATCGCCCCCGCAACCGGCAAGGGGATCTTTCCAAGTGCATCGCTAAAGCGAGATGGTAAATTTTTACTCTGCCGTGCAACGTGCCGGGACACGGATGACAGTTCGACGATTGAGTTGGTGTCTTCCAATGGAGAGGAGTCTCTTTCCTGAGTTTGTTGGGCCAATTCCCTGAACTTCAGTTTTTCAATGAGGGTCTTTAGAGATGAGGCCTCAGTGGCTAATTCGCGGATCTTGGCTTGATCTTCAATCGCTTCTTCGGTCAGCTCCTCCCGCCGCGTTTCTTTTTCGGTGAGGAAGGCTTGGATTTGTTCTTTTTCGCCTTCCAAAGCTCCTTCGGATTGAATCTTCCGCGCCTGTTCCGCCATAATCTGCCGGCGAAGTTCCTGTAGCTCTCTGACCTGCTCCATGACTTCGTCGACGCGTGCTTTCATTTGCGGCATGATTTCATTTAACAGAATGGCACTACGAACGGCATTTGTGGCGTCATTGGGGCTCGTAACGAGAGCCGGCGGTCTTTGCCGCTCCAACGCCTGCATAGCGCCTAGAAGCTGGTAGAGCTGGTCACGATGACGTGACATTTCCATCTTGGCGGCATGCTCCTCCTCCAGAAGGCTGGTCAAAGATTGGTCGATCTCGAGCAGAGATTGTTCCAGATCTTGGATGCGGCCCGCTGTTTCGATCAGAGATCTCTTCAACTCAATCATTTCTTCCGTGATTGCCAGGCGTTCGCGTTCCCGCTCGGCTTGATCGAGTTGAAGCGCTTCGATTTCGGCTTCAAGGCGTTTCAGCCGCTCGGCCTCGCTTTCTTCCGCTTTTGCACCAAGTGGCAGAAAGCAGAGGCAAAGCAACACTAGAGAGCAGATCTGAAAGTTAACGATGCACATTAACCATTCGCGATTGTAGGAGGTCTCATACTGAATCAGACGACATAATGCTTAATCTCGCCATAACTTAGCAAGTTCTTAGCCACTCGAGGGCTTGGGGTCTATTCCCGGTGGTAGGGATGGTTGTTTAAAATGCTGATCCCTCGATAAATCTGTTCGGCGAGCATAACTCTGGCCAGCAAGTGCGGCCATGTAGCCGAGCCGAAGGAAAAGATGTCGTTTGCGCGCGTCTTGATGAGTTCGCCGTGGCCTTCCGCCGGACCCAGAGCGCAGATTATGCGTGGCGTGCCCTGGTCCCGCCACTTTTGCAGGTAGGCAGCGAACTCTTTGCTCTTTTGGGATGTCCCATTCTCATCGAAGACGAGCAGCCGGTCGCTGTGCGAAACTTGCTCAAGGAAGCGCTTGTCCGTCCAGCCTTTTTGGGCTGGGTGACTCTTGCGGTCGTCGATTTCAACTGTGGTGCACGGACCAATGGATACTGAAGCGCCCATCCGGTCAATTCGCTCAATATAGTCTTTGTAGAGAGTGTGAGTGGGGTCGTTCTTCATGCGACCTACCGCAATTATTCTGAGCAGCATTTCTCAGTGTCGTACTAGAGCCGTTTTGGTTTTGACGGAAACACAAAACGGCTCCAGCTTCCTTGTTTTGCGCGTTTCCTGACGGTGAACCGGCTTCCACTTCACCTGGAAACGCTCTAAAGCTGTCTTTGTTTTGATGGACGCGCTAAACGGCCCCAGATTCTTTGCTTGGCACATTTCCTCACGACGGGCCGGGTTTCGTCCAGGAATAGGCCCAAACACGCTCATACCCCGAAACGCCCTAGGTTTCTTGAGGCACGCGCCCGGCACACCGACGATTACACAGCGACGCGCTGATCTTCAAATGCTGGTTCCGCCCACAGCTTGTCGAGCCGATAGAACTCGCGGACTTCCGGCTTAAACAAGTGCACGATCACGTCCCCAGTATCGATTAGAACCCAATCACAATGGGGCAGGCCTTCCGCCTTGCATTGCCCATAGCCATTTTCTTTGAGTTTTCGGAGGAGATGATCGGTTAAGGCAGAGATGTGTCGTTGTGATCTGCCTGAGGCGATGACCATTGCGTCGGCGATTACCGATTTACCCGCAAGATCAATGACAGAGATGTCGTTCGCTTTGTCGTCTTCCAATGAGTTTCGGATAAGATCGACAAGAGAGGATTTGGCTTTCAAATCCATGTGCTTGGTCGTCAGTGGTTTGGCTCCTTTTTAATGTTGCTCCTTGGGTGAACTTCCCCGCTTAAGTAATACTCAGCATATCACATTTAAAGGAATGTATTCAAATCTATAGGTACCACTTATGGAGTAATTATGACCGGCTCGTTTTAAGGTTAAAGCTGGACTTTTGACCCATAATATCGCGCTTGAGCATACTCAGGCGGCCTTTAGGTAGTGTAAACTGAACAATTCGTCCGAATCAGTCCAAACGCGATTGCTTTCGAAACCCGCCTTTTCCGCCAAGTCAACGAATTCTTCGACGGCGTATTTTTTTGAGTTTTCGGTATGTATGGTTTCACCCTCGGCAACTTCAAACAGGTGCGAGGCGATTGAGATCTGTTGATCTTGTTTGCTGCGAAGGTGCATTTCGATCCGACCGTGTTCTTTGTTGTAGCGGGCAACGTGTTCGAATCCGCTTTCGTCGATCTCGGCTCCAAGCTCTCTATTGATACGTGTGAGGATGTTCAAGTTGAACTGAGCGGTAACCCCGTCGGCGTCGTTATATGCTGATTCCAGCACAGCGGTATCCTTCTTGAGATCCACACCAATCAGCAACGATCCTTGTTCGCTCAAGAGGGAATGGGCCGAAGTCAAAAAGCCTAAAGCTTCTGCGCTCGAAAAATTCCCGATCGTTGAGCCGGGAAAGAAACCGAGAAAGGCGCCATCTCCTTGGCCGACATATTCTGGTAGCTCGATCGGTTGGAGAAAGTCGGCACAAATCGCGCCTACGGATATTGCTGGGTAGTCCTTTGCCAAACTATTCGCAGACCGAAGAAGATGCTCCTTTGAAATGTCGATGGCGGCGTACTCTGATGGTTCCGACAGCTGATCCAAGAGGAGCCTAATTTTGTTGCTGGACCCGCTGCCGTATTCGATGATGTTACATTCGGCTCCCGACAGGCGGCCAACGTCGTCGCCCACGTCTTCGAGAAGACTCAGCTCGGTTCTGGTTACATAGTATTCATCCGTTTCGCAGATTTGGTCAAAGAGAGCGGACCCTTTTGCGTCATAGAAATACTTGGGAGGTAGCGATTTCTGATCTTTGGACAATCCTTCCAGAACGTCATTCAAGAAATCCTCTTTGGGCGGATTAAAGTCAAGAAAGTAGGCCAGATTGTCTTCTTCTTCTTTGGACGTCGTCTCGTCCACATTCTCCTCGGGGTGGTTCATGAGTGGGTCTCTGCGTGAATTGAAGTATGTATGTGGTTAGACGTATCTGGCCAGCCGTAAACCGGAAAACTGCCAGCGTGCATTCGGTGGGAAGAAATTCCTGTAGGTGTGGCGCACATGTCCATACGGTGTTGCACACGAGCCGCCACGCAGCACGAATTGATTGCACATGAATTTGCCGTTGTATTCGCCAAGTGCGCCTTGGGCGGCGACATAGGATGGATATGGCGCGTATTGGCTCTGTGTCCATTCCCAGACCGAGCCAAACGGATCTGCGAGCGATTGGGGAGCGGCGGCTGACACCGTTGGGGATGGGCCTCTCACTTTGCCTGTGTGCGGATCTTTCGAGCAATCGAAGAAGTTCCCATCATGTGAGGCATATCCGCGCGATGCGTGCTCCCATTCAAACTCGGTCGGTAGGCGCGCATTACACCAGTTGGCGTACGCATTCGCTTCGAAGTAGCTGATATGGCAGACAGGTTCCTCTTTCACGAGAGGCTTTAATCCGTGCAATGTATATTGAAACCATTCCCCATCTTGGCAGTGCCAATGATGGGGATGTGTCCAAGCGTGGTTTTGGCGGGCAGCCCAACCGTCGGAAAGCCAAAGAAGGGGGCTGTCATATCCTCCGTCCGCAACGAACCCCAAAAACTCCCCATTGGTTATGGGTCGACAGGCAATTTCGAACGGCGTTAACATATGCTGATGAAGCGGGCCTTCGTTGTCGTATGCGAACGGTTCGCCCTCGCCAATGTGCCTCCCGATAGAGGTGAGGCCGCCTTCGAACGAAAGCCAATCTAGGTCACTTGCGTCTTGTACTTCCCTTTTCGGTGGGCCTGCGAAAGGCGCTGGGTGCATGGGATGGTGAGACAGCACCTCTTTTATGTCCGTGAGTATGAGTTCTTGGTGTTGTTGTTCGTGATGGATCCCCGTTTCTAGAATAGCTGCAGCTTTGAGCCAATCTGCTTCGTACATTTGCCGAATGCATCGTTCGACGTGCTCGTCGACGTGTCTTCTATAACAGTGGACCTCCGTTACTGTGGGCCGCGAGAGAAAGCCTCGCTCGGGTCTGTAGAATTGTGGTCCGACCGCATTGTAGTAGGAATTGAAGAGATACTCAAACTGATCATTGAACGGAGTGTAGGATTGATCAAATTGCAATAGAATAAATGTCTCGAAAAACCAGGTTGTATGCGCCAAGTGCCATTTGGTCGGACTGACATCTTCGCATGTCTGGATGACTTGGTCTTCAACCTCCAAGTCTGCGGTCATTCGAACGGAGATATCTCTGGTCTTGTGATAGTTCGCGAGCAAAGCGTCTTTGTCTCGCAGCATTTGTGCGTCAACGGGCAGCGACGAATGTGTCGGTTGATTCATTTCAATTGTTTTTCAGTGAGAGTGTCGGCTAGGGGATGTCGATTGAGCCTATGTCGCTCATCAGATCGGACCGAATCGCCGTCGACGAAATTGGAAAAAGCTCCGTGAAGAAGATCGTCCAGGCGGGGCTTCGTTGGGCAGGCAATCTGGGGCCATCGGTCGGGTCCAATCGGTCTTTCTTAAAGCGAATTGCTGCTTTGCCGAAACAAGCGCGAAGATGATAACGAGGGCGCGCCACAACTGCAACCGGTATTGTCCGCATGAGTTCGGTCCAGGCGCGCCACTCCGGCAACTGAACTAGATTGTCGGCGCCCATAATCCATACGAAGCGCGTCTTGGGAAATCGAGTTTGCAAAGCTCTGACAGTATCGATCGAGTAGCGTGTTCCCAACTGCCGTTCGATGTCTTTTATGTGAATATTCCTTGTATTTACTAACTTGCTGCAAAGCCTTAAGCGCTCATCAATATCAAACACCGGTGCTTCTTCTTTTAACGGATTGTGCGGAGATACGAGCCACCAGACTTCGTCGAGATGCAGCCTGCGCAATGCTACCTTGCTGATGTGAATGTGGCCATCATGAGGTGGATTAAACGATCCTCCCAAGAGGCCGATGCGCTTGTTCCCGTCGGGTCCCGTAATTTTTGACAGCATCACCGCGGACGATAGATTTTAGGGCCGGGTTTGACCAGTGCCGCGGACAACATACTTAAATGTCGTAAGCTGTTCCGCGCCCACCGGGCCGGGGCTATGCAACTTGCCGGTCGAAATCCCGATCTCGGCGCCCATGCCGAATTCGCCGCCGTCGGCAAATTGTGTTGAGGCATTGTGGAGAACAATCGCGCTGTCCACGGATTGGAGGAAGTGTTCCGCGGTTTCCGGGTTGTCCGTCACGATTGTGTCGGTGTGATGAGATCCGTAAGTGCTAATATGGGCAATCGCAGCGTCAACACTCTCGACAATTCGGATAGAGATAATCGCATCAAGGTATTCTGTCGTCCAGTCGCCGTCATTCGCCGGCGCAATGCGTGCATCAATCGAGACGGAGCCGGTATCGCCTCTGAGTTCGCAGCCCGCCTCAAGTAGGCCAGAGGCAATCTTGGGCAGATAGTCGGCTGCAACGGCTTCGTTCACGAGGAGAGTTTCGGCTGCACCGCAAATTCCCGTGCGACGCATTTTTGAGTTTACAGTGATGGCCTCGGCCATGTCCAGATCTGCGTCCTTATCAATGTAGACATGACACAAGCCCTCCAGGTGAGCCAACACGGGGACACGCGCTTCGGTTTGTACACGTTCAATCAAGCTCTTGCCGCCGCGCGGGATGATGACATCAACAAAATCGACCATGTCGCGCAGCAGAATGCCAACGGCTTCACGGTCTGTTGTCGGAACTATTTGGATGCAGTCGGGAGGCAAGCCCGCGTCCTTTAGCCCTTCCACTAAGCACGTATGGATGGCTTGCGACGAATTGTAGCTTTCAGATCCGCCGCGCAAAATGACAGCGTTTCCAGATTTCAGGCACAGAGCCCCGGCGTCGGCGGTTACGTTCGGCCGGCTCTCATAGATGATTCCGATGACGCCGAGCGGAACCCGGACACGGCTAATGCGAAGTCCGTTAGGGCGTTCCCACTCTGTGATCGTTTGACCGACCGGATCGTTCAACGCGATGATCGCTTCAATGCCGCTCGCCATGCTTTCGATGCGTTCTTCGTTGAGAACCAGACGATCGAGAAACGCTGCTGAGATTCCCTTCTTTTGGGCTTCGGTCACGTCGATGGCGTTTGCTTCGAGGATGGTGTGTCTCGCAGCGCGAAGCTCCTTGGCCATGGCTTCGAGAGCACGGTTTTTTTGCTCGGGGGCGGCCACGGAAAGCGCCTGAGCTGCGGTCCGCGCCGATTGGCCAAGCGCCGTCATTTGCGACAAAAGATCCGCGCCTGCGTTTGTTCTGAGTGCTGAGGTTTTGCTCACTGTCAACGTCCTTCCAACCTAGTGATCGGTCTCGCGCGTGAGCGCCAAATCATCTGCGTGGATCATAGCCATGCGTCCCGAGAATCCCGTCAAGTTCTCAATCTCTTTCGTGTTGCGGCCGGCAATATTCCTTGCGTCGCTCGAGGCGTAAGCGATGAGCCCCCGCCCGACTTCGCGGCCGTCCTGCATTCGAATAACGACCGTGTCTCCTCTGCCGAAGTCGCCGTTTACGCCTATGACGCCTGCCGGCAACAAACTCTTGCCGCCATACAAAGCAGATGCCGCGCCTTGGTCAATAACTATTTCCCCTTTTGGTTCGAGAGATGCCGCGATCCATTGTTTTCTTGCAGAACGCGGAGACTTTTCGGGAAGAAACCACGTAGCGCGGGCGCCTTCGCGGACCGCTTTCACGGCATGGGCAGGCTTTCCATCGGCGATGACCATGGCACAGCCGGCTGCCATGCAGATGCGGGCGGCGAGGAGTTTGGTGATCATGCCGCCGGACCCCACTTGGGCGGCCGTGCGTTCCGGCGCTGGGCCGGCCATTGCTTCAATTTCTGCGCTTATCTGCTTCACAACCGGTATATGGGAGGCACTTTTGTCGAGAGTTGGGTCGTTTGTGTACAAACCGTCTACGTCTGAGAGAAGAACAAGACAGTCCGCGCTGATCATTTGTGCAACGCGTGCGGCAAGCCTGTCATTGTCCCCGAAACGGATTTCCGTCGTGGCGACTGTGTCGTTTTCGTTGATAATGGGGATTGCTCTAAACTTGAGGAGCGTTTCGAGCGTGGATCTCGCATTCAAATACCTGCGCCGTTCTTCGGTGTCCGTCAGTGTGAGAAGGATTTGCGCGACCTTGATCCTGTATGGCCCCAGAGCGGTTTCGTAGGCGTGCGCTAAGCTGATTTGACCGGCGGCCGCCGCGGCTTGGCTCTCTTCCAGTTTCAGCCGCGTTGTCTTTAGCTTCAGCGCGCGCCGGCCGAGGGCGATTGCGCCAGACGAGACCAACACGATGTTTTTGCCGGATCCGTGGAGCTCGGAAATATCTGCAGCCAAGGCGTTCAGCCAATCGGCGTTTACTCTCCCGTCCGGGCCAAGGAGCAGAGACGATCCGATCTTGACGACAATGCGGCGCGCCTCGTTAAGGCGGCGTTCTGCCTTTTGGCTTGCATCATCAGTGCCCACGTTGCGTTCCGTCATGGTCTTAAATGGGCGTCCATGTGCCGTCGGTTTCTGGCTCGCGGTCTGTCGCCTCGGGATCCTCTAATTTGCGGCTGCGAATTGTCTCGCTGATTTTGCGCATGACGTCCGTCATACCCTTATTCGTCGCAGCTGAAAGCTGCATAACCGATGCTGCCGCGACGTCTTCCAGCACTCTCTGTTTCAGCTTGAGTTCGGGTTCGGAAACGGCATCGCATTTGGACAAGGCCACAATCGTCGGTTTTTTATCCAATCCGTGTGCATAGGCGATGAGCTCGTTTTGTACCGTGTGGTAGTTGCCGGCTACATCGACTTCGGTAGCGTCCACCAAGTGAAGCAACACCGCACAGCGCTCGACATGTCCCAAGAAGCGATCGCCAATGCCGACACCGTCATGGGCGCCTTCAATCAGGCCTGGAATATCTGCCAGTACAAACGAATGTCCATCCACCTCGCAGACGCCTAAGTTGGGATTAAGGGTCGTAAACGGATAATCCGCAATTTTGGGTTTGGCGCGGCTAACCGCTGCCAGAAATGTCGATTTTCCGGCATTGGGCAGACCCACCAATCCGGCATCGGCGATGAGCTTTAGGCGCAACCATATCCAGCGTTCTTCACCGTCTTGACCGTCATTGGCTTGCCTGGGGGCTTGATTGGTCGCCGACTTAAAATGCGCATTGCCGAATCCGCCATTGCCGCCTTTGGCCACAAGAACGCGCTGACCTGGCTCTGTCAGATCGAAGATCAGCGTTTCATTGTCTTCTTCGAAGATCTGCGTTCCGGGTGGGACTTTTAGTGTGATGTCCGCACCGGCTGCGCCCGTGCGGTTCTTTCCCATGCCGTGGGTGCCGGTCTTAGCTTTGAAGTGCTGTTGATATCGATAGTCTATGAGGGTGTTGAGATTTTCGGCGGCCTCTACCCAGACGTCGCCGCCTTTGCCTCCGTCACCCCCATCCGGTCCTCCGTACTCAACATACTTCTCCCGCCGAAAGCTCACGCAGCCGCGGCCGCCATTGCCGCTGCGCACGTACACCCGAGCCTGGTCGAGGAACTTCACGCTTGTCCTGCCCCTGATTGTGCCTGCCAATCCGCGCGGGAGAGGACCAGGCGCTGGGCGGACACGCTGTTCTTGCGGGCCGCACAAGGGTGGGAGAATGGGTCCCCTATCTCTTTAAAGCCCAGCTTCTCAAGGACCCGGCGGGACCTGCCGTTTTCGAGAAAATGGGCGGCACGGATCATTTGTAAGTTCAGTTCGGTAAACCCGAAGTTCACGACACATTGGGCGGCTTCGGACGCAAACCCTTGGCCCCAATGGGGTTCGCCCACCCAATAGCCCAGCTCGGCGCTGTCATGGGTGATATCGTCGAGCCCCATCATGCCGATCAGGTCGTGATCGACCAGAGCAAAGACAAAGCTGCGCCCGGTTGTGCGTTCTTTTTCCGTGTAGAGAATGAAGTCATCGGCATCCGACCGGGTGTAAGGATAAGGCATTCGGCCGACCATGCTGGACACCGCATAGTTCGCGGCGAGCAATGCGATCTGGTCCGCATCGCTGGATATGGGCGGGCGTAAGGTCAGGCGGTCCGTTTGCCTGGTTAATATTGGATAAGACGTTGTGATCATCCCCGTGTCTCCTTTATCGACCGGGACTTTCTCCTATTCCCATTAACAAAAACGGGAAGATGGCGATCCATCCTCCCGGTCTCATTCCGATGCGATCGCCACTTGAGTGACGCCGCTAAATCGTCACCCTGTTATTCGGCCGGAGCCGCGGCCACTGGAAGCACGTTCACGTACGTCCGGTTGCCGCGTTTTTTCACAAACTCCACCTTGCCCTCCGCGGTCGCAAAGAGGGTGTGGTCTTTGCCAATGCCAACATTGTCCCCCGGATAAATCTTGGTTCCGCGTTGGCGAATGATGATGTTTCCCGGGATCACGGCTTGTCCGCCATATTTCTTGACGCCCAAACGGCGGCCGATGGAATCGCGGCCGTTTCGTGATGATCCGCCTGCTTTCTTATGTGCCATGACTTGCGATCCGTTTAGTCTTCGTTGTTTGCGTCGGCCATGAATTGCTTGGCCTGTTCAATCCAATCGTCGCGCTCGATCCGGCCCTTGAACTGCAGGTTCTCGTCGATCCAAGCGACATTCTCGGGCGTCCATTCCGCGATCTGCGAAAAATGAAAAATGCCAAAACCGTTTAACTTTTCAACTAATTTCGGGCCTACGCCGCTGATTTTCGACAAATCATCCGGCTCGCCGTTCGGGGCTTCGAGGGATTGAGGCGCAACGCCTTCAACCGCCGCATCGCTTGCCGCAGGCTGATCGTCCGCGGGCTTGGCCGTCTTCTTGGGCTTCTTCTCCTCAGTCTGGGCTTCCGCCTTTTTGGACGGCTCGGCGCCCTTCGGCAGAATCTCGAGGATTTTCAGCGTCGTCAAATCCTGACGGTGGCCTTTTTTGCGGCGATAATTGTGGCGGCGCTTCTTCTTGAACACGATGATCTTGTCGCCGCGGCCTTGCTCCACGATTTGGGCCGAAACCCGCGCTCCATCGACGAGGGGCGCCCCGATTTCCATGTCGGCGCCCTCTCCCATCATCAAGACTTCGTCCAGCATGATGCCTTGGTCCACGTCGCCCGACAGGCGCTCGACAGTGATCACATCATCAGCGGCGACCTTGTATTGCTTGCCCCCAGTTTTGACCACTGCAAACATCGTGATTTCCGTTCGTTTCTTCGGTTTCTCAAGGAGATTTCGCCGCTTGGCGGGTGCCCTCGCAGCAAGGCCGGGACTATAGCCGCAAGGCCGTTTCTGTCAACAAGAAGGTTTGCCGGATTGGGGTTTTTTGGGTGCCGCGACGGAAGCCGGGTGTTTGGCCGTTTAACAGCTCGGATGCAGGGCGTTTTGCCAAGGAGGCTTCAAATGCTCAGGAATTTCGTCATCGGTGCTGCCCTTATTGCGGGTGCGATCGCTTTGTCGGGATGCAACACTCATGTGCACGCACCCGCAGGTCATGCCCATGCGCACGGCCACGCCCATAAACACTGTCACGGCCGGGTGTGCCATAGCCACGCTCACGGCGTGAAACACCATTAAGGGATTTGTCATCCTCGGGAGAGGATCCTCACCGTAGTTCGACGTGTGCGTCCATTTCATGGATCCTCGCAACAAGTGCGAGGATGACACCCGATAGCGACTAGGGGATGCCTTGGATGCGGCGCTCAGCTCCAGGCGGCGAAGAGGCCGCCAATCAGGGCCCCGATCATTCCGAGGACGAAATAGATCAGCATGGCCAGGGTCTGAACGGCGATCCAGACATAGGCAAGGCCGTTGCGGACCAAGGGGCCGTGCAGCGCGCTTCGTGTGCCCACAAAGAGGCCGGTTGCGATGCCGAACGAGAGAAGAAACCCGAAGAGCCCGCCGTTAAACCCAATGACGCCGAGGGCCACACTGACAAGATAAGGGATCCCCGGCAAAAGGGCGCCGGTGACAATGGCGGCCATCATGATCTCTCTAGAGGTCAAGGTTTCGCCTTTGATGGCGCGGATGCGCTCTATCCGCTCCTGGCGTTTCTGGGACGCGGTTTTGCGGGCAGGTTCCGCCGATGCGTTCTCATGGGCCGAGGACATGGTTCCTCCGTTCAGGCGTTTGAGTGTACCGCTCTTTCCACTTAGGCAGAGCGCGCGCGTTCGCAAGGCCTCTGTTTGGTTGGGAATCGATTTGCGCCTCTGGAAGTGGTCGCCGGCGCGGCTTCTTCTAGCGTGGCCTTGCCCAAAAACAGTTTTCCCTTTCTCGGGCCACGCAGGATTCTTGAACTGTTCGACCACTCTTTCTAAGTTCCGCTGGTTCAGATCGATCAGGCCTGCGCATTACATAGAGTCATTAGTTAGGAGAGGTGCCGGAGTGGTCGCCCCGCGAGCGGAGCTCGCAGGATTCTTGAACTGTTCGACCACTTTTTCTAAGTTCCGCTGATTCAGATCGATCAGGCCTGCGCATTACATAGAGTCGTTTATCAGGAGAGGTGCCGGAGTGGTCGAACGGGGCGGTCTCGAAAACCGTTGTGCCTTAGGGTACCGAGGGTTCGAATCCCTCTCTCTCCGCCACTCTTAGTTTTCACGGCAGTTCGCTTCGCTCACGCCTCCAAGAGGGCGCGCTGGCCGCGCGGCGCCCGGTCGGGCGCTTGATCTGGTTGTGTGGCTGTCTTCAGTTTCTTTATCAGTTTTCTCCACACGGAGAAAATTGGGCTGTTAGGAAGGCTCGCCTAATTTCAAAGACTTAGTCTGTGACGAGAGCGCTAAAGGGGACCGAATGTGGGGTTCTACGCGCCACTAACGTCGCATTGTCTCCGTTCGCTTCTGTTCCGGTTCGCTTGGGTGATGAACGGGTTGTGGTTTTCTTGCGAGTGAATCATGGGTTGATTTCGATCCCGAATCAATCGTATTTTTGGTGTGTTGCGTTTAGCGAGGTCAGCGCCGTGTACTTATTAAAACGGCTGCGATTCCATCGTTCTGTACGCGCTTTTCCAAGGTTAAATGAGTATGGAAGGTCTCGATAGGTGGGCCGATCAAAAGGTCCTCAAATCTCGTGATGTGCCCAAAGCACTAATTGACGAATTCGAGCGTGTGCTCGGCGATGCTACTGACGAGCGGCCTTTGCAGGCATTCCTCGCTGAACATCCAGAACTACTTGGACCGCTAGCGGAGCCCGGTGGAGACCTTTGGTGCTTTGATCGACCTCGACTTGGCTCCGAACTGATACCCGACTTCCTTCTAGCGAGCGATAGCTCCAGTGGTCTTCGCTGGACGTTGATCGAGCTGGAGGGGCCAAACGAACCAACTCTGACCAAGAGTGGAGTACCGGCTCGGAAGCTCGCTGGAGCGATGAAGCAAATTCGCGATTGGCGGGGGTGGCTTCGTGACAACATCTCTTACGCGCGGGATCAGCTCGGCCTTACAGGAATTCACTCGGAATGTCGGTCTTTAATCGTAATCGGGCGACGCCACAAATTGGATGCGAAAAGAGCATCAGAGTACGGAGCATTGTCCAATAATTCGGATGCAGTCATGACGTATGACCGACTGTTGGATATTGCTCGGTCGGGTTCATAAGTAACGAGGCTTATGATGGAGAATAATGATATTGCGAAGTTTTTCTCGGAGACCCACTGTCAGATTTGGGGCAATCCCTCGCTTCGGGAGCCCCAAGTCGAGGGTTACTTTGCAATACGCGATCACTTCAAGAATTCCAGTTCTCCCTGCTATGCGCAGTTACCGGTCGGATGTGGCAAGACCGGCCTGATGGGTTTAGTGCCATTTGGGATCGCACAAGGTCGTGTGCTAATTATCGCCCCAAATCTAACCATACGCGGGACAATCAAGCGTGAATTGAACATTGGAACGCCGGATTGCTTCTATGTAAAGCGCGGCGTCTTCACCCCTAAGGATGGCCCTTTCATCTCGGAACTCAAGAGCGGTGCGAACATTCACGATTGCGACGCTGCGCATATCGTGATCGCCAATATTCAACAGTTCAAGGGCACCAACAACAGGTGGTATGAGGCTTTTCCGCGTGACTACTTTGATATGATTCTCGTGGATGAAGGTCACCACAACGTTGCCGACACGTGGATGAGGCTTTTCGATTATTTTGGAGAGGCCAAAGTCGCTTCATTTACTGCGACGCCGATGCGTTCGGACGGGCAAGTCGTCTCGGGTGAGTGCGTTTATCGCTTCGGCTACACGCGGTCGATGGTGATGGGCTTCATTTCGCAGATAGAAGCCGTCTTTGTCACGCCCAAGGAATTAACATTCACCGCTAAGGGGGAGACCAAGCAATTCACGCTCGGTGAAGTGATCAAAATGAGGGACAAAGATTGGTTTAGCAAAGGGATCGCTCTCTCAGACGAATGCAACAAGAGCGTGGTAGCTGCATCCCTCCAACAGCTGCACAAAGTGCGAGAACTCGGAACACCTCGTCAATTGATTGCGGTTGCTTGTTCCATTCGGCATGCGAACCAAGTGGCAGCTCTTTACCGAGCGCATGGTCTTAACGTGGAGGTGATTCACAGTGAACTGCTCGCTGATGAACGGGCTCGCGTCGAGGCGTCTTTGCGTTCCGGGTTCACCGATGTGATCGTTCAAGTGAACATGTTGGGCGAAGGATATGACCTCGCTTCTCTTTCGGTGGCGGCCGTGTTTCGGCCATATAGAAGTCTTTCGCCCTATATCCAATTTGTTGGGCGCATTCTTCGCCTCGCTCAACCAGAGGTGCCATTCTCTCCCGCAAACCAGGTATTTTTAGTTTCGCATATCGGTTTGAACGATGAGAGGTGGTGGAAGGATTTCACGAACTTCGACAAAGAGGACCAAGAGTTCTTCCGCGATTTCCTAGAAGGCGAAGAGACGATAGAGCGAAGAGACGGTGGTCCACGCCTCAGCTTGCGACCTTTTATGCGGGTCTTGAGCGAAGTGGTCGAGAGCTACCAAAAGCGCGGGTACTTGAAGCGTATCGATAACGTGATGATTCAAGACTTGTTCGAGACAATTCGGCAAAAGGGCTTTGAACCGAGTGAATTTGGTTTAACCGAAGAATTGATGCGTCTGCGGATTGAAGTTTCGCAATCGGAGACGCAAATACCCGCGTTCAACCCAATCGTTCAGCCTCAAGATGAACGAGAAGCCCTGCGTGGGCGATTGATGCCTGAAGCTCGGGCAATAGCCGATGCAGTCATAAACCGTCTCGAAATCAATCATCAGGGACGCGACTTGCTTAAGTATTTTGGAGGTAGTGGTGCGCACAATTCTGAGATTCTGATCCGTTTGGCGAACGCTGAGCAGAACAAGGCTATGGGAATCAAAGATGGGGAAAGAGACAAAGCGTCCAACGATCAAATTCAGCGAGGTGTCGAAGCATCTGCTGACATTGTAGACAAACTGACGGCGTTGGTGCGCGGAAAGATGTGAGATGCCAAGACCAAAGCTCATGATCAAGAGGACCTCGGTTGAGATCGCTAAAGGTACGCGTACATGCGCTTTTTCTCGTGAAAAGATCAAGAAAGGTGAAGTATGCATCGTGCTTTACGAGGATTCGAGAGACCGCTATGTGTACAGTGGAGCCGTGGCTCTCAAGATGATCACCATGGCACGTGATCGTCTTAGCGAAATCGAAGCTGCGCTGAAAGGCGGCACGGCTTTGGACTAACAAGCTCGAACCGCCCACTAAGGGGTGTCAGCCACCCACAGAACATCTTCCACTTCTTCCGGCGTTCACGGTAGATGCGCTTACAGCCTTACTGTTTTTGTCCGCTGTCGTGTCATCTTGGCGACGAGGAGGAATGGGTGTATTGCGGTCGACCGACTGCTCATCCCATCGATAGGAAACCTCAAGACGGCGTGTCAGATCTTCCGCGAATAAGAGCGAAGAGTGGTCGCCACGCAGAAGCCTTTCAACGATACGGGGACTGAGGAAACCGAGAGGCAACAGCCGGGCCACATAATTCGGTGCAATGTCGTTCTGCGTCTTTCGTCTTCAGGCCGCTTCGAGGGGGGCGCCGGCCAATGTAATCCGGTGCAGCAACCGAAACTCCCCTTGATAGTCATTCTTGGCGTTGTGCCAGGTTGAACGGTTGTCCCACATGGCCACCGCGCCCGGTTGCCATTTGAAGTCGCAATAGACATCCGCCTGGTCCACGTGGGCGTACAGAGTATTTAGAAGCTCTTGGCTCTCTCGTTGAGACATGCCGAGAATGCGCGCCGTGATGCCGGGATTGACATAGAGCGCCTTCTTGCCGCTGTCCGGATGGCGAATGACCACCGGATGAATGGCCTCACCGACTTCACTTTCCAGATTCAACGACGGCCCCAAGTCCGTCGACGCGTAATAACCGTCTTTACCGTACACGTGGGTGCTCGAATGCTCCGCCTGCAGCCCTTCGAGGCGAGCCTTCATCTCTTCCGGCAACGACTCCCAGGCTTTGTACATATTGGCAAATCTGGTGTCGCCACCGCGCGCGGGCAGGTCTCTCGCAACGAGGATGGACCCCATGGCCGGTTCCGGGTCATAGGAATGATCGGTATGCCACGCGCCCCCGACATTCATGGTCTGGCCCTTTTCCTTGCGCACCTGGGCAATCTCAGGGAAGTCTTCGACGGGCTGAAAGAAGCGGTTGACCACCAGCGTTCCAAAACGCTTCGCAAACCTGAGATGTTCCGCAGGCGGCAGGTCTTGGTTGTAAAAGAACAGGACCCCATGTTCGGCGAAGGCGCGGCGCAACTCTACGATCTCTTCGTCCGACAGCTGGGCGAGCTGAATGTCCTCGACGATCATGCCGCAGTTCTTGGTGTAGGGCGTAAGTTTCATGATGTTCACCGCCGGATTTGATTGGATGCGCTAGAGATTACCCCAAACCTGATGTATTGTTCAAATTGATGTTTTGTATATTCTTTATATAATATTTCTATATCTGAACGGGTGAGAGAACGTGAATCTGCGCAATGTCGATTTGAATCTGCTGACGATCTTCGACGCCATCATGCAGACCGGCAAGCTTTCCGGCGCCGCAGAAAAACTCGGCATGACCCAGCCTGCGGTGAGCAACGCCCTCTCGCGCCTGCGTCTGACCTTCGATGATGAGCTGTTCTTGCGGTCACGCTACGGCATGACGCCCACCCCCACAGCCAACGCGCTGGTGGGGCCGATCCGTCAGGCGCTCTCCCTGATAGAGACCACGCTGGAAGACGGTGCGGACTTCGACCCCGATGACTCATCGCGAACCTTTAACCTGGCCATCGGTGACTTTGGCGAGATCGTTTTGCTTCCCGCGCTGCTTGCCCGGCTCAGTGAGTATGGGGGCGATCTGCGGATCCGATCCTTTCCGGAGACCGACCAGTCCAGCTTTGAGCTTGTGAAACAGGGACAGCTGGATTTCTTTTTTGACTACCGGCGGCCTCACCATGAACATCTCGCTTCCTGCACGTTTGCGGTCGACGACCTGGTCGTTATCGCGCGCAAAAACCACCCCAAATTTCGGGAGTCTCTGACCAAGAAAGACTTTCTGGATGCTGAACATATTGTACTCAATCAGAGGCATAGCGGACCGTCGCTGCTTGAGGCCATTCTTCGCCAGGATAGCCCCATACCCAGAAAGTCCGTGGTGGAGATCAACCAATACGTGGCTGTGCCCAGCCTGGTTGGCTCTTCTGACTGTATCGCCACATTGCCGCGGCGCATGGCGGACCATTTTGTTCACCGGGAACCGATCCAGATTTTTCCTTTGCCGTTCAAGGTCAAGCAGACGACGACCTACATGATCTGGCATCGGAGTATGGAAAGAGACCGGGGTCATCAGTGGCTAAAGAAGGTGATGCTAGAATTGGCGGGAAAAGGCTAGGGCCATAGGGTTCGCGACATCAAGAGGACGTGTCAGCTCCTGTGCGGGTAGGAGTGATCAGTGTTTTCTCTCGAAGAGTTGCTGGGTGATACGGGGACTGAAGAAGTCGTGGGGTAAACGCTGGGTTACATATCTCGGTGAGAGGCCGTTCGGCCTCGCCGTGGGCCGCCTCTCCTCACACCTTTTCTTTTTCTCTTGGTGCGGAGACGCGGCGGGGTTTGGCTCTGAATTTTGGTTTGGGAAGGAGCCGAAAGCGTGTTTGGCACCACGCGAACTCGACGCCGACATCCAGCAAGGCGTCAGACCGTCCACAGGGGCACGCAAAATCCCAGACCTCCCGAACCCGGTAGGTCTCTCCCTCAACTAGAGGCACAGGCTCCCCCGTTACGTGATTGGGGGCCGCATTCACGCATAGAACTAGATCGCCAGGACCGACAGCATCACTCATATGTTTATTTCTTTACCACACGGGGCGCGTTCCGCCTATACGTTCGCTGCGATGCCTCTCGTCCTCCGAGTAGCGCAGATTGCGCCCTTGTGGGGTCTGATCTCGGGGCCGAATCCGTTTTAGGCATTTGGTTAGGGCTCGCTTTGGTTCTGACATGCTTCCAGTACTTGACTGGTGGCGGGGGGGCTCAGCCATCGCAACAGGCAACCAACGATCAGATCACGCGCATGATCGGCGAGCTCCTCGTCTTTGAGCCCGCCGCCTGCCCACTGGAGCAGGGCCACGACAAAAGAAAAGTGCAGCCGCCGGGCGAGCATCTCCAGGTCGGGTCCCTCGACGAACATGTCTGCGCGATACATTCGCCGCAGGGCAAACTCCCAGAGTTCCAAGACGTTCGCCGCGTGGTCAGCAGTCACATTCAACCCAGCCGACCAGACCGATCTCAGGATCGGGCGGTAGAGATCTGCATCCTCCAAATACGCGCTCGCGCTATGGTCCACAAGATGAAAGAGAGTTTCGAGGGGCGTCTGCTCATCGGACCGGTCTTGCAGGTGCGCGAGTTCACGGTCAATTCGTGCGCTGAGCAGCGCTTGCAAAATGCCCTCTTTGTTTCCGAAGTGGTTGAACGGAGTGGCGAAGCTGACCCCGGCCGCTTCCGCAAGCGCGCGCATACTGAATTCAACTTCCCCGCGGTCCCGGATCAGGGCTTCCGCTGCTTGAAGTATCTTTTCGCGTCTTGCTTCGACGCTGCTTTTCGTTTTGGCCATCTGCTCGTTTTCGATCCATTGACAAAATTATTATATCGCGATATAAGATATTTTATATCATAATATAATAGAGGATTCGTCATGCTTGAAAAGCCCGTTTGCATTATCGGGTGCGGCCCCATCGGCCTTGCCGGCGCGCTCCTGCTGTCTAGGCTTGATGTGCCTGTCCTCATTGTTGAGAAACGCAGCGAGCTGAACACCCATCCGCGGTCGAGATTCGTTGACACAAATACAATGGAACTGATGCGGTTGCTCGGTATCGAAAAAGAAGTGGAGCAGACCGGGCTTGGGCCCGATTGGACAGCCTACAATCGATGGCTTGAGTCTTTGACCGGGCAAGAATATGCGGCAATCCCCAGTCCGACTTTCCACACGGTGCCAAGGCCAACCAGTCCCTGTCTGCCGGTCATGACGTGTCAAGACTATGTCGAAGTTGAGCTTTTAAATCTGGTCAAACAAAAAGCCAATATTGATTGCCGTTTCAGTACAGAAGCGCTGAACGTAGAACAGAACGCGGACTTTGTTTCCCTGACCCTTAGAGACACTCAGTCAGGTGAGGAACACCAAGTGCAAGCGGACTATTTGATTGGGGCAGATGGTCCCCACAGCCGCACCAGATCCGTCATCGATACCGAATTGGCGTCAGACCCGATCGCCATGTATTCGCAGGATGTCCTCTTTGATGCGGACTTGAGTGCGCAGGTCGGCGATAGAAAGGCGGGGCTTTTGCATTGCGTCACCTCCGGCGGGGTGTCGACCTTGCAGCCCCTCAATGGCGTTCGGCGCTGGCGCATTCAGATTTTCAAACCTCAGCCAGATGATCTGTCCATGGATGAAATTATTCATCGTATTCATCTGGCCGTTGGTTCCAGCGAAGTGGAGCTGGATTTCAAGAGCATCGGAACCTGGCAGGGCACCCCCGGATGTGTCTCCAAGTTCTCCGATGGCCGTATTTTCCTTGCTGGTGACGCGGCGCATATCTCCGTGCCGACGGGCGGCATGGGCAATAATATCGGCTTCGCGGGTATTCGAAATCTCACTTGGAAACTCGCTTACGTCATTCAAGGGAATGCGAATCCGGACATTCTCGATACGTATGAGGAAGAAATGAAGCCTGTTGCCATGAAACGCATTGCGCATGGTCTGAATACCACGCAAGGCGTTGGCACAATGATCCGCGCCATCTATGGCGGTGAAGATCATTCAGATGGCATTTATGCGTCCCGCATGTATGCGGACTACGATGGCATCATTCTCGGTCACGAAATGGAGTCCCCGCTTATCGCTAAAGATCCGGACCAACCGCCGACTGTTGAAAACCCGGTTACGGATTTTGTTGCCTGCGTTCGAAGTGGGAGGAGAGCGCCGCACATCTGGGTGGATGAGGACCAACAAACATCCATCCTCGACTGGTTCGGGACCAGCTACGCTCTGATTGCCGGCAAGGACGTTGAAACAATTCGTTGGCAGGACATTGTCGATGAGATTTCACAGCCAATTCGTTTAAACACAATTCTCGGTGGCGATCCCAATGGCACCTACAAAGATGATGAATTGGTGCTTGTCAGACCCGATGGTGTCATCGCCGACCACTGGCGGGATTTGGAAGACGCGGCGACTGAGAGGTTGATTAGGGTACTGCCTGGTTGTTGAATGGAGGTCTTGGGTCTGACGGAGACGGGAAGCCCGCACACTTGTCATAGCAAGCGGCGAGCGTATCGCTCCCTCCAATGATTTGCTTGGTGTGACCGTACCATGAGCCTGGGTGAAGAGTCTGTTTGGAAGCAACTCACTTTTCTTCGGCAATTTAGGTAGCTTGCCCTATACTCGTACCATGCCGACCTATCAGGACATCTATCCTTCCGAACCGGAGATCCGCAGTGACGATCAGGTGCGGCCGCGGGCGGCGGACCTTTTGACGCTGGAATATTTCGAGGCGGAGCCGGCCACCATGCCGGCCCAAGTGTATGACCAGCACCACATCCTCATCAATTTGCGCGAGGAACCGACACAGGTAGATAATTGGCGTGGCGGGGAACACCGACATTTCACGTTTCGCAAAAACGAGATTGTGGTGACGCCGGCGGGGTTGGAGAGCGGCTGGCGCTGGCACGAAAAATCGAAGGTGATTGTCATCACCCTTGATCCGCAGCGGCTGGAAGCGTTCACCACCAGCGAACTGGGTGTGTTGCTCTCGGATCAACAGCTCAGGGACATGCCTCAGTTTGAGGATGCGGACTTGACGTCGGCGGCGGTTCTGGTGTTGGAGGCACTGCGGCTTGGGGGCGCGGGGTCCGATGTTATGTTTGAGTCGCTGGCGCGGGTGTTCCTGGTCAAGCTGGTGCAGGCATATGGCGACGAACGCAGCGAAGAGATCGCGTTTTCAAAGAGCTTCACGGCCCGACACTACAAGCGGGTGCTCGATTACATTGCCGCGTCGTTCGGACAGCCCATTACTATTGAAGATATTGCGAAAGAGGCGGGGATCAGCGCTTCGCATTTCTCGCGTCTTTTCAAACAGGTGATCGGGGACACGCCGTACCAGTTTCTCATGCGGTACCGGGTGGAGCGGGCGAGCGAGATGCTCAGCGATGCCACACGGCCGCTGATTGACATTGCGCTCGCTTGCGGCTTTTCAGATCAGCCTCACTTTACACGCACGTTTAAACAGGTGCGGGGGGAAACGCCCAATGCCTGGCGCAAGCGGCAATAGCAGGAATCTTCAAAAAGCGCGCAGGCATCGCCAATCATCAGTGAGGGCTCACCGCTACCTTGGTTCCATCACCTAAGCCAAGGAGCATAGCCATGAATACTTTCCTGAAAAAAACCGCTGCCATCGCCGGAACCACACTGGTCGCTGCGGGCGGCGTCAACGCCAAAGCGCCAGAAACGGTTTTCTTCGAGAGTGAAGGAGCGCAGGTAGCCGGCACACTTTATCTGCCGGAAGATTATCAGGCGGACCAAACCTATCCCGCCGTCGTCATCGGCGGCTCTTTGACCGCCGTCAAGGAATTGATGGGCGCGCGCTACGGCCGGGAAATGGCCGACCGAGGCATCATCGCGCTGGCCATTGACTATCGCAATTTCGGCGAGAGCGGCGGCCAAGCCCGCCAGTTCGACGATCCCAATGAGAAAGCAAAAGATCTATCTGCGGCCGTCACGTATCTTCTGTCCCGGGAGGATACGACCGAAACCAGCGTTGGCCTGCTAGGCATTTGTGCATCGGGCGGGGCGGTTCTTTATGCGGCTGCCAATGACGCTCGGATCGGGGCTGTGGCGACTGTCGCCGGTTGGTTCTCTGAACCTTCGATCACACCTGCTCTTTATGGTGGGGAAGAGGCTGTAGCGGAGCTGCGCTCGCGGGGTGAAGCTGCTTGGGACGCCTTCGATAAGACTGGACAGGTTGAGATGATCCTTGCCTATCACGACACCGACCAAACCGCATCTCATGTTGGCCCCATGGAGTACTACATGGATCAAAACCGTGCAGCTGGCGTTGAGGCTTGGAAGAACGAATTTGCCGTTATGTCGTGGGGGCCGTGGCTCGACTTCAACGCTGTCTCGAAGGCAAGTCAAGTTACATCGCCCACTCTGATTGTACATTCTGATGGCTCGGCGTTGCCCGATCAAGCGCGCAAAGTCCACGAGTTGTTGGCCGGTCCAAAGACTCTCTACTGGACGGAAGGGGCGCACATGAATTTCTATGATCAGGACAAGGAAGTAACGGATGCGTCAAATGCCGTCGCCCAGCATTTCAAGGCATACTTGAGCTAGATGTTTGCCAATTCAACATTTTGGGAGGACCCGGCTGCGCGCCGGGTTTTCCTCTGTTTGCCTGCCCCTTTTTTTGATTGGAATCTTCAAAACCTCAGCGGACATCTGCAATCCTCAAAATGGAGGTAGCGATAGATTTGACCATCACGTTACGGAAGGAATTTCCCCATGAAATCTTTACTTGGAGCCCTGACCATGACCCTTGCACTTACGCCGCTGCCTCAAGCACTTGCTGAAACAGCCGATGAAGCTGCCGTTAAAACGATTGTCGAAAGTGTCGGTGTGTTTGCGGACCGGCACGAATTCTCCGCTCTGGAGAAGCTCTATGCTGATGAAGTTCTAATTGATTATTCAAGCCTCAATGGTGAGGCGCCGGAAATCAAAAGTCCTCAGAGCCTGATGACCGAATGGGCGAGTGTTCTACCCGGGTTTGACCGAACGCGTCACGCCTTGTCGAGCATTCGTTCAACCGTGGACGGTGCCAGCGCCACAGCCACGGCCGATGTCTCCGCGGGGCATTGGATCAACGCATCCCATTGGCAAGTGGACGGGACCTATACCTATGCGTTGCGGAAAGTCTCTGACCAGTGGAAGATCACGTCCATGACCTTCACCGTGACGGGAGAAGAAGGCTCCCGGGACGTTTTCGGTCCCGCGATCGAGGCAGCAACGGCTCAGCCGGCAGATTATATTCTCCGTCAGCAGACGCGTGCGGCTATTCGGCAGTTTCTTGAGGGCCTCGAAGAAAAAGATATGTCCAAAGTCAATTCGGTCTGGGCGGAGGACGCGGTCCAGCATATGCCCTATGTGCCGGAAGGCTTACCTGATCGGGTGGTTGGGCGGGATGCGCTTGTTGCACAGTACGAAAACTGGCCGGAAACGGCGGCCAGCGCTCGCTTTACGGAGGATCTCGTAATCTATCCTCTTCAGGATCCGCAAATGGCGTATGCAGAGTTCCAAGGCGAGGTCGAGGTCGTGCCGACGGGGAAGACCTATCGTCAGACTTATGGTGGGCTGTTCCATGTTGAAGGCGGCAAAATCGCGCTTTACCGGGAGTATTTTGATCCGCGTCTCTTTGCAGACGCGTTTGCACTGAGCCAGTAGGATCAAGCCGAAACTCCAGACGTGCGCGTCGTTATGGCGTGTACGTCTCATTTTTGATCACACGGCTGATTGGGTGCGGGAGGTGGGGATTGCCGTACCCCGCCCCAATGGCTTGAACGTTACGATCAAAAGCGGAAGGATGATCAGGTCGGCGGCGAGGGCGACGACCATAGCGAGGCCCGTCAGGAGCCCGAAATAGATGGTGGGAACGAAATTTGACAGGGCAAGGATCGAGAATCCCAAGGTAATGGTCAGGGTCGTGTAATACATGGCCCGGCCGATCGTGTCATGGCTGCGCTCCACGGCTGCCCAGTAATTGCCGTCCACGGCATACTCTTCCGTAAACCGATGGACGTAGTGAATGGTGTCGTCAACGGCAATGCCGATGCTGATGGCGGCGATGGTGATGGTCATAAGGTCGAGGGGGATAGAGAGCCAACCCATCAGGCCGAGGACGAGGCAAGCTGCAAAGATGTTCGGGACGATGGCGAGGGCCGCCATCTTTAGGTTCCTAAAGAGGACTGCGAACATGACCATGATTGCGGCGAAGACAACGCCCAAAGTCAGGATCTGCGAGCGGAACAGGCTTTGCAGCATATTGTTATACAGAACCAACATGCCCGAGAGATTTACTTGATCTTCGTTGAGATCAAACTCAGAGACGAGGTCCTCTTTGATCTTTGTGATGAGTTCTGTTCGTTGCAGTGAGGCGTCCGATTCAAACACGCGAATGGCAAATCGGATTTGATCGCCTTCTTCGGAAATGTAGGGCCAGAACAACACTTGCTTTAAGGGCTCCGTCAAGGTGGCGAACAAGATCGAGAGTTGAAAATTGTCGGACGCCAAGTTCGGATCCACCGTGTCCAACACGCGAAAGCCGCTTGCCAGCGAGAGGACCTTTCCCGTTTCAGGCAGAGCGTCCAGATAATCGTGAATCTTTCCTATCTTTCTGAGCTGATCTGCATTGTACCAATAGCTGGTGGTGGCAAAGCCCGCATTCTCAGTATCGTCGTAAAACCCTCCGTAGTAGGGATCGTCTTCACTCAGATCGTCCTCATAGATCTCCGCCGCTTCAGACTCGGGAATTGGGGGGCGGTCGATGATGACATCTAGAGGAGTAGTGCCGCCTAGCCTTTGGTCGATGAGCTCCATGCCTTGATAGATTTCCGTTGATTTTTTGTAGTAATCAATGAAGCGATTATCGACTGTCAGGAAGAGGATACCGACAACGCTGGTCACAGCAATGACGGCGCTTGCCAAGGAGAATGGGACGGCGCCAAACTTTATCGCGCCGGCGACAAAATTGGTGACCTTCTTTGTTAAATCATGTGTTTTCGGAGCATTTCCCGGCTGGATCAGCATGAGGAGGGCGGGAAGCATGAGGAAGACGGTTACAAATGCGATCAAGATGCCGATAGACATCATCCATCCAAAATCGATGATTGGCCGTATGCCACTCATAATGAGGGAGCCGAAGGCAACGATCGTGGTAATGGCCGTATAGAAACAAGGTGCTGCTTTAGATCCAACCGCTGCGCGGACCAAATAGGCTTGGTCGGCGTCCGGAGCTTGGCGGTGCACTTCCCTGTGGCGCACGATGAGATGTATGTTGAGAGACAACGTAACAATCAACAATAAGGAAATGAAATTGGACGACACGATCGTGATCGGCCAATCGAGATAGCCCAGGAGACCAACAGTTATAGTGATGGTGAATAGGCACGTGAGGATTGGAAAGAGAACCCAATGCAGGCGCCAAAAAATAAGCGTCAGAATCAGTACCATGAAAACGAGAACGCCTAGCCCGAACGTCGCAAGGTCCCGTTTGATGAAGTCAATAGAGTCCGAGGCTATCATTGGAACGCCGCCCAGATGAAGGTCCGCCACCTTGCGGTGCTCATCCATGATTTGGCGCACCGCCTCGATGTCTAGCGACTGCCGATTTTGAAGAGCCATCGTCAATTCATCGAATTCAAGCGAAACGGCGCGGCGCTCGGCTTCTTCATCGGGGCTCAGTTCTCTTTCTCTTTTTGCATCATTCCATGCGTTGCGTTCCGCCAACAATGCGTGCCATGTTTCATTTCGCACAAAGATGACCTGGAGCGCGGTGGTTTTACCATCTGGACTGACGAGGAGGTTCCGGTAGAGCGGGCTTGAGACAATTTCGGTCCGCGCCAGCTCTCTTTGAGCTTTTGGATGATTGAGAGTTAAGACTTCCCGCCCCATTTGAGCAATGGTTACGGGCGGGCTTTGGACCAACGGAGCGTCCAGTACACTGACGACGGTTGCAACGTTCTCCATAGCCTCGAGGCTGGTCTTGAGCCTTTGAATGTCCGCTAAGACTTCGTCACTGAAGAGATCGTCCTTTGGCGTGTACGTGATGATGAGGAAATCATCTGAGCCGTAACGTTTGCGAATGACATCGTAATAGCGCAGGTCTGCATCGTTTTCCAGTACAAGAGCATCGGCGGACGCATCGAGACGGAATGAAGGAACGTGAACCGTAGAAAGAACCAGGACCCCAACGCACACCGCGAGCACAACCATGGGGTGGTTTAAGATCAGACTGAAGTACCCATTGGCAGTTTGTAGGCTGATGGCATTAAAAATCCCTTTGGAACGCATTCTGTGCACCGTAAAAGATACTTCGCCGTCATTTCTCGCGCCCCGAACTTAACAAGTCGTTATTGGACGCTGTAGAATTGATATCTTATGGCTGGCAGGATTGCACCAGGGAATGCGTTCTTTGTCCAGGCGAACAGTCTGCAGCATTGACGCAGGGGCGCGATTATTCCGAATGGCCCTGCTGTTTATTCGTTTTCGTGGAGGTGGGCCCGCTGCTCGCGAAAGACTTCCTTTATTTCATCGCCTTCACCATATTCGGCAAAGTCTTTATAGCGATGATGGGTCGCGTGTATTCGTTGGGCGTGTTTGATAGGACACCAGTACTGTTCTGTTTCGCTCGCGATTTCCATTACATACGCGAGCACTCCAGTCGCATAACCACAATACATGCAATTGATCTTCTGCACCCAATTGAGGTAGGCGAGATACTGACGATCAATGATTAGATATTCGTGCCGGGGTACCCTGGGAATTTGCCACAAACGGAACGCAACATTCTGGTATAAGGTTGCCATAAGGTCGAGCAGCGCCAATGGAATTAACACAGCATAGATGAACGGCGCCACGATCGTATTGCGCACGTAAAAGCCCGCGATCTCAAACGCATCTTCTTCAAAGTACTTTTCCTGGCGTGAGGCTGCTTCCGTTCGCTTCATACGCTTGAAGGCCTCTGCGGCTCCGGCTTTGCATTTGTTGGGATTGCAAGTTCCGCGCGTTTCGGCCCTATGATGTTGGGACGTCTCAGCTTCTTGCATCGCATGACCTCGATTGTGGCGCGTGGACCGTCACCGATACGGCGGGCAAATAGTCTACTTCGACAAGGTCTGCGCTATATTGATCTGGGTCAAATAGCCTTGCGGGTCGTTTTGGCCTGCTGTCCATTCACAACCCGCCTTTCTTGTTTGTTGGTGCTTTGGTGTTGAGATACGTCAAACCACAACTGGTTCGTAGGGAGTACCTTGTAACTCGTGACTCCAAAATGGTCATCACTGTACGGAATTAGAGACTCCAGTGAAGCGAACGATGGCGAAACCCCTTCCTGGCGCACCAGAAACTGCCGAGCAACCCCTTCGTTTGGCCTTTGAAACCCATGACCTATCAAAGGTCTACGGAGAAGGGCCGAGCGCGGTGCATGCTTTGCGGGGCGTCAATCTTGAGATTCCTGAGGGCGAACTGATCGTCCTCTTGGGCCCTTCGGGCAGCGGCAAATCCACCCTACTGAACATTTTGGGGGGCATTGATCGCGGCACGTCGGGCAATGCCTTGTTCCGGGGGAAAGACCTGTCGCGCATGAGCGAAAGAGAGCTCACGCGCTATCGGCGTGACCATGTCGGCTTCGTCTTCCAATTCTACAATCTCATGCCAAGTTTGACCGCGCGTGAGAACGTGGAGCTGGTTTCCGAGATTGCACGTGATCCGATGTCTTCGGTTGAGGCGCTCGAACGTGTGGGCCTTGGAGATCGTGTTGATCACTTTCCTTCAGAATTGTCAGGCGGCGAACAGCAAAGAGTTGCAATCGCTCGGGCCATTGCCAAGCGTCCAACTGTTCTGTTTTGCGATGAACCGACCGGGGCGCTTGATATCAAGACCGGCATTGAAGTCTTGCAGGCCCTTCAAGAGCTAAACGAGACTTTGGGGACGACGACACTTGTCATTACGCACGCATCGGCCACCGCCGCCATCGCGGATCGGGTTATCTACTTCTTAGACGGAGGAATTCGGCGAGTGGAAGAGAATGACGTGAAGCTGCGTCCGGATCAAATTTCCTGGTGAGTTTCATGCTAAATGCTATGGATAAGAAACTGCTGCGCGATCTATGGAAGATCAAAGGACAAGCGCTTGCAATCACGCTTGTAATTGGTGCCGGAATAGCCTTGTTCGTGATGTCCCAAGGCATGTTGGTGTCCCTTGAGCAAACAATGCAGGCCTTTTACGACCGCTATCGGTTTGCCCACGTTTACGCCCCGGTCAAAAGAGCTCCGGAACATCTTCTGCACGACATCAAATCGATAGATGGGGTCGCGGATGTGGAAGGCAGAATCAGCGGCGCGGGTCTGATTGACTTGTCTGACGTGTCGGCCCCCATTAGTGCACGGATGGTTTCGTATGATCCTACCGTCGTCAGTCCGATAAACCGCGTTCATCTCAGCGAAGGGCGAATGATCCGGCCTGGTCATGCCTCGGAAGTGCTTCTGCTCAAACCGTTCGCAGATGCCCGGGGTTTCGAGCCAGGCGATTCCATTGAAATCACAATGAACGGTGTCAGGCACGCCTTTGAAATCGCTGGTCTCGCCTACTCGCCGGAGTTCATCTACATCATTCCTCCTGGCGAATTTGTTACCGATACCGGGCGCTTTGCAATTTTGTGGGCCAATCCGGAGGCGATGGAAGCTGCGTTTGACGCCGACGGTGCATTCAATGAGGTGATTGCGACCGTTTCCAGGGGGGCCAATGTTGCCGGTGTGCTGGAGTCTCTGGATCGTTTGCTTTCCCCCTATGGGGCGACGGGCGCTTACGACCGGTCTGACCACGTGTCCAACAAATACCTTGTCGAACAGCTCGATGAGATGAGTACGATGGGCCGCGTTATGACACCGATCTTTTTGGGCGTCTCCATCTTCTTGCTCAATATCGTAATTGTACGGATGGTCATGCGTGAGCGTGAAGAGATTGGTCTGCTGAAGGCGTTTGGCTATTCGAATTGGCAAGTGGGATTTCACTATCTCAAGTTCGCTTTGATCATCGCCGTATTTGGCGCAGTAGTCGGTTGGATCGGTGGGCTCTGGTTGGGGCGCATGATCGCGGAAATCTTTGCGCTCTATTTTCATTTTCCCTTTCTGATCTTTATCGCTGAGATACGAATGTTGGGTGTGGCGGTCCTTTTGAGTGCTGCTGCTTCGGTGCTCGGCGCTTTTGTCGCCGTTCGTACTGCCGTCCGGTTGATGCCGGCTGAAGCAATGCGGCCTGCCGCCCCCACGGTCTATGCGCGCGGCGGGCGGTTTGGCCGTATCTTGGAGAGATTGCTCGATCAACCGAGCCGGATGATTGTGCGCCGGCTGTCCCGGCAGCCGATGCGGGCCGTGATGACGATCGTGGGAATCGGTGCAGCGATGGGTCTATCCGTCATGATGCGCTTCAATACAAATGCGACCGACTATATGCTTGAAACGAGCTTCAACGTTGTGGATCGTAGTGATGTGGTGGTTACATTCGTTGAGCCGCTTTCAACAAAAGCTGGGATTGAGTTGCAGCGGATTGATGGCGTCACCTATGTCGAGCCTTCGCGAGAGGTGCCCGTCCTCTTTGTCAGCGAGCGGGAGGAACGCCTTGGATCAATTACAGGCTTGCCGGAAACTCCGATTCTTAATCGCGCACTTGACGAAGAAATGCGGCCGGTTGATGTCAGTGGAAACGGCATCGTGTTGTCGCAACAGCTTGCAGACACACTTGGCCTTAAAGTGGGCGAAACGGTTACCGTTGAAGTCCGCGAAGGACGGCGTCCTGTTCTTGACCTTCCAGTCACGGGGCTTGTCGATGCTTTGATTGGTACACCAGCATATATGAATAGGGCTGCACTCAACCGAGCCCTCAATGAGCCGAACCGCATAACGGGGGCATATCTAAAGATTCACCCCGATCTTAAAGAGGACTTATACGACGAGCTGAAAGCCATCCCGAAAGTTGCCGGTGTGTCTCTTCATCGGGAGGCTTATGAGAATTTCAAAAGACTGATTGACGAGGGGCCGGGCACGTTCCGTGCGATCATGACCGTGTTCTCCATCATTATCGCGGCCGGCGTCGTCTACAACAGTGCCCGTATCGCGTTCATTGAGCGGGCTCACGATTTGGCCAGCCTCCGGGTGCTCGGTTTTACCAAAACCGAGACAGGATACGTGCTTTTGGGAGAAATAGCCGTTCTTGCGATCCTAGCGCTGCCGCTGGGATCATTCCTCGGATACGGTATTTGGATCTACCTGGCCAATGAATTGAGTACTGATCTTTATCAGATTCCTGTTGTGTACAGAGAAGATGGATTAGGTTACGCCGCCATTATCGTGCTGGTTTCCGCCCTTGTCTCGGGTGCGCTTGTTCAGTGGGATGTGGGACGGCTCAAGATTGTTTCCGCTCTAAAGATACGCGAGTAGCTCATATGGGAAGTTTAAACTCCAGACTGACTGTCATCCTCCTAGGCATTGGCATTATTGCTGCGTTTTTGACTTATGCCTTTTGGCCGCGGCCAGTGCTTGTTGATCAAGGTGAAGTGGTTAAAGGGCATATGATGGTCACGATTGATGAAGAAGCCAAAACCCGAGTTCGCGATTCTTATGTCGTCTCTGCCCCCTTTACGGGTCGGCTGTTGCGCATTGGTGCTGAGCCCGGTGACACGGTGGTTGGCGACCAGACCGTTGTGGCGCGCCTTTTGCCGACAAACCCAACGGTCCTCGATGTGCGAACGGAGGAACAGGCAAAGGCCTCGGTTGAAGCCGCTCAGGCGGCGTTGGAGTTCGCGTTAGCCAATGTTAAGAAGGCGGCCGCGGACGCCGACTTTGCCAAGCGAGAGGTAGAGCGGACACAGACGTTGCGGAAAACCGATATCGTTTCGCAAGCCGCTCTCGATTCCGCGGAACGGTCTTGGCGTGCCGCGGAGGCCGGACTTGAAACCGCAAATGCTGATGTCGTCATGCGCCGCGCTGAACTTGCTAATGCGCAGGCCATGCTCATGTCGTTCTCCGATGCTCAAGAAAAGGCGTTGAACACGAATCCGCACCCCGATGATGCGATTGCCATCGACGCGCCGGTTTCTGGGTGTGTGCTGCGTGTGTTGCAAGAAAGCGAAACGATTATTTCAGCAGGCTCGCCTATCCTAGAGATTGGCGATCCGCAAAGCGACTTAGAGATCGTGGCGGAATTGCTCTCCACCGATGCCGTCAAAGTATCCGTGGGCGACAGAGTGGTTGTTGACGGCTGGGGCGGGGACTACGATCTTGAGGGTGTCGTGCATAAAGTTGAACCCTGGGGTTTTACGAAGTATTCCGCCCTGGGAGTCGAAGAGCAGCGTGTCAATGTCGTTGTGACGTTTTCCGGTCAGCCCGAGCTGCATAAGAATCTTGGTCATGGGTTTCGGACGAATGTGAAGATCGTGGTCTGGGAGAAGGACGATGCAGTCATGGCTCCCGCAAGCGCACTGTTCCGCGCCGACCGGAAGTGGTTCGCCTTCAAAGTTGTGGGTGGCCGAGCCGAGCGGACACTTGTCGAGATTGGTCAGAATAATGGTCTGGAGGCAGAGATTCTAAGTGGTCTAACCGAGGGCGAGACGCTCGTTCTCTATCCGAGCAACGAACTTGTGGATGGAATGCGCCTCGCCGCGCGCGAGGCCTCTTGAAGCGCAAAGGATTGCGCACGAAATACGATTCCCTGAAATTACCAACACGTGCGTGAACAAGCGGTTGCGGAGCAATGGGATCCGGTGTCGGTCGTTCTTCGACGGTCGGGGCGCGAGGGAGCGGCAGGATTTGGCCCTCTCCACCGACAATGCCCAAACCTCGTTCCAAAATCCGAATTCGCGGCGATTCTTCTGTTTATGAGTAGGAATCGGTGGATTGACATCGATCAATATGATCGAATTGGGGAGGGGCTATCGTTGAACAAATCGCATTGGAGGCAGGCATGCAAAAACTATGTGTACCCTTTATGTCAGAGGCATTGGGAGAAGCGGGTCTGCGATCGGCGTTCGATCTTGCAAGTATCATCGGCGCTGATCTTGAAGTTTGTCACATGCGGCACACCGCGGTCACGCCCATCGCCTACCATATGGAAACCGCCATTGCATATTCCGACCAAACGTTACATCGTTTGGAAGAAGCTAACAAGCAGCGTGCGGAAGAACTGAAGTCTCTTTTTGAGCGTCTGCGAGAAGAATGCTTGCAATCCCTCTCCGCCAAAGCGGGGTCTCACCAAGTGTCGGCGGTTTGGAAGGAGTGTGTGGGTCGTCCGGACTTGGAATTCGGGCGTCTTGCGCGGACGTCGGACTTTTCATTGGTGGCGAGAACCGGAACGAAGGATGATGATTCCGATCGTTCTTACACCGAGAGTTTGCTGATGACATCAGGTCAGCCGATGTTTTCGGTGTCTGCGCGGACGCCATTTAGTTTTGACGAAACAGCGTTGATCGCTTGGAATGGGAGTGTCGAAGCCTCTCGTGCGCTCGTGCGCAGTGTTCCTTTGCTCGGTCGGTTCAAGAACGTGATGATTCTGACGATTGGTGGGTTGCCCGAAAACGTACCCAGCCCTGAAGATGTTTCTCGTTATCTTGATACATATGGCATTGCGTCAGAGCACAAGTTGGTTGGTAAGGGTTCAGCGGAAAAGACCATTGAAGATTATGCCGGCGACGAGGGGTGTGGTCTCATTGTGATGGGCGCTTATTCTCACAGCCGCTTGCAGGAGTTCGTCCTAGGGGGCGTTACGCGCCATTTGTTGCAGGACACTGATATTCCGCTCTTCATGGCGCATTAGCGGCTCACTCTTTTCTCGCTTGCAGCGTGCCTGATGCTACTCGGGTGCCGGGTCGGTGATCATGTACTCTATGTAGCTCAACAGCTCGTCGATTTGTTGTGGTTCCAGTTCAAAGGCGGGCATGTCTCTGTGACCGACCACAATCCCTTCTGCCAGAGCTTCTTCAAGGGCGTATACGGGGTATTGCCTAAATACCTCACGAAACGGAGGGGCACTTTCATGGGCACTTGTGTCTCTCAAGCCAATCGCGTGACACATGGCACACATGGTGGCCGCGATCTCTTCACCGTTTGCTCTCATATCGGTGGGGGAGAGGGTTAAGTCATCCATCTCTTGGGGTTTGGCGAGCGCGGCGTTGGTCGTTAAGGCAATCAACATGACACAGATGGCAAGAATGCCGCTCCACTGCATTGGGTGCGCGTTAGGACGTGCGATGGTTTTCATGAATTTGGTCTCTGTTGAGTTAGAAGCTTAAGGCTCGGGAGATACTTAGCCTATTTTGGATAACGTGTGGTGCATTTTTCTGCGCGCATTTTCATTTGTGGGAAGACTTCACTCCAATTATTGCACTTTCAATTTCCCTGCGGATTTCCGTCGGGCGGGCTAGAACTGGAAACTCGATGATTGCAACGCCGGTTCCGCGAACGGTGATCGAGCCAAAGCCGAAAATGCGTCCCAGCACCGACTGGTGGAGCACCACTTCTTCAATGTTGTCGAGATTGACTTCCCTGGTGTCGCGAGCAATCCACCCGCGCTTGAGAATAAGCCGCTCAGAAGTCACGGCTAAAACGGTGGTCCATCGATGAATGTATCGATACAGAAGGAATAAAGCCGAGAGCGCGAACAATGAGCCGGCCGCGAACGTAAAGAATTCACTGACCATGTCGATTTGCAAGTACTGCCTGAATAGCTCAAACGCCCAAATGGCGGCTGGCGTTGAGCCAATGGCAAACCACATCCAACTGATCGCATCATATGTCCAGTTGAACTTTGCCCGATAGAGGTAGTCTTCCTCTGCTGCAAGGGTACTCTTCACGTAACCCACAGGATCTCCTTTTGTGAGTGCGTGTTTGATCGTTGTGCGATCTTAAGGAGATACCCGGCTTAACGTTTGATTTGGGTCAATCAAAAGCTGCCGCAAAATGCGCACATGTTGCGTGTCAGAGATTATTCAACACAAGCTTAGGATTCGTCTATGTCGAGCGTTTTGCTGGCTCTCGGAGGATTGGGGCTCTTCCTCATCGGCATGCAAGTGCTGACCGAGGGATTGCGGGGTCTCGCCGGCCGCTCGCTGCGGCGTCTGCTTGTCAGTTTCACCCGCACGCCAGCAAGCGGGGCCCTTACGGGGGCCCTGTCGACCGCCATTGTGCAATCCTCGAGTGCGACAACAGTGACGGCGGTCGGGTTTGTGAGCGCCGGGCTTCTTACTTTTCCTCAGGCCCTCGGAATCATCTTTGGTGCGAATATCGGCACGACGATTACCGGCTGGATCGTGGCGTTGATCGGTTTCAAACTTCAGTTGACACAAGTTGTCATGCCACTGATTTTTATAGGCGCGCTTCTCAAACTCTTTGGACGCGGAAGAGTGAAGAGCATCGGATGGGCGGTTGCGGGCTTCAGTCTTCTCTTCATCGGGATTGAAGGGTTGCAGCAAGGTCTGGCGGCGTTTGAGGGGGTGGTGACACCTCAATCGTTTCCTGCGGATACGCTCTGGGGCCGGTTCCAGCTGGTGATTATTGGCATCTTGATCACACTTGTGACGCAGTCTTCCAGCGCAGGTGTGGCGACGGCCTTAGTGGCCCTTGGCACAGGTGCCATCTCTTTTCCCCAAGCGGCCGCGCTTGTGATTGGAATGGATGTGGGCACGACCTTTACCGCTGCGATTGCCACTCTGGGGGGATCGACGTCCACGCGGCGGACAGGATACGCTCATGTTATCTATAACTGCCTGACAGGTTTGATGGCATTCGCCCTTCTGACACCTTATAGTGCGCTTGTTATCCCGCTCTTGTCTTTGGACAATCCGGGGGATGCGCAAATTGCGGTGGTCGCCTTCCATACCTTGTTTAATGGGCTTGGCGTCTTGGTTATCATTGGCTTTACACATCAGTTCGCGCGCTTGATCGAGCGGCTGGTTCCGGAGCGCGGGCCAAACTTGGTCGGTTTGTTGGATGAGGGTTTGCTGACGGATTCGAATGCCGCCCTTGATGCGGCGCAGGGGTCCATCCGCAAGATTGCATTGGCCGCATTCGATTATCTCGACAATGAACTCCAACAGTGTCGCGGTGCCTCTGATCACTCTACACAATCGCTCAAAAATGCAATCGAAACAGCGTACGTATATGTCTCCACTATTGGGGCCTCGGCAAAAGATGCGCAGGCGCACCAACGGCTTCAGACTCTTTTGCACCTGCTCGATCATCTTTCTCGCCTGATCGACAGAGCTAGTGACCAGGATCGTCTTCAAGCGATCACTCGTTTGGATTCACTCGATCATGAAAAGACGGAGTTGCTGAACGCTCTCGGTATGGTTCAACAGGACCGTTTAAACAAAGATCAAGTGCAAAGCTTGAATCGTTTGCGAAAAGAGCTTCGAGAGCGGCGCCATTCGCTACGCGCCTCCGTTTTCGAAGCGACTGCGGGAGGTGGCTTAGATGCGGACGTTACATCGACTCTCACCGATGGTATCCGGTGGCTTCACCGGGTAGCCTATCATATTTGGCGGATCGGGTACTATCTTGAGCTAGCGCAATTCGGTGAGCATGCGGAGGACATCGGTCCCGCGGAGCGTCTTTATGATCTCTCCGAAGACGACGATGGGACGCCTCGGATCATATAGCGAAAAGACTCTTAGAGGCGTTTCAACGCCGTATAGGTTTTACCGGCAAAACGGGTCGGTCCGGTCTCTTAAACGGCACCTGCTATGCTGATGACCAATTGATAGAGGACGAGGCCCGCGCTTCCCACGCCCCCAACGACCGGAACAATCATTGGGACATTGAAACCGTCTGCACCGCGATTTCTCAGTTTCCAGCGAATCAAACCAAAATTGATCATTGAAAAGATGATAAGGGCGAAGAACGACGTGATGCGCGCGAGACTCTCAATGGGAAGAAGGAGAGCAAGAAAGAGAACCGTTCCTGACACGAGAAGTGTTGCTCGTACGGGCGTGTGGGTGACGGGGTGGACGGCGCCCATGGCAGGAGGAATGGCTCCCATTTTCGCCATGCCGTAAAGGACGCGCGAGGCCATGATAATTTGGATGAGAGCGCCGTTTATCACGGAGATAAGTGCGATAAGACTGGCCGTTCGGGAATAGCCTCCGGCCACTTCTTCGAAGACGTCAGCGACGGGGGCTGAGCTGTCCGCGAGCCGGTCAGGCCCGAGGGCACCGGTCGCAACGAGAGAGACTGCGACATAGATCACCAATGTGCCGATCAGTGTCAAGATGATGGCTCGGGGCATAACGCGTTCGACGTCCCTCACCTCTTCGGCCACGTTGACCATGTCTTCAAAGCCAATGAAGGCGTAAAAGGCCACCACCGTTGCGGAGAGGATGCCGATCCAGAGTGATGCTTCGAGAGGGACGACAAAGCTGCGCGCCAAATGGGCCGGGTCGACGATGTGTTCGGCACCGGCGCCGACCAATACGGCCAGAACGCCGATTTCCGCCACGGTGAAAATGGCGGCTACGGTCACGGATTCGGCGATGCCCCAAACGGCGACTGTCGCGAGCGTGGCAACAAGCACGATCAGAACCAGCCAGTCGGGTAGATCGATGAGGACATCCAAATAGCCGACGAAGCCGGACGCGATGGCGGCGCTGGAGATTGTCCCTACCGTGATGACCAGGAAGCCTGTGATCATTGCGAGCCGATCAGAATCGAGAGTGACTTTTATGTAGACCGCCTCGCCCGCACTTAACGGAAAGCGTGATGACAATTCAGCGAACGATAAGGCGGTCGCTCCCGCCAGGAACGAAGCCACGATGAACGCCATCGGTGCGCTGTATCCGGCTTCTGCAGCCACGGCGCCCAACAAGACGAAAATGCCCGCGCCGATCGTGGTGCCAAGCCCGTACAGAGTGAGCATGGGCAGCGAGAGCGTGCGCTTGAGTTCAGGCGGGGACTCAGATGCTGTATGCGAAGGCATGGTCATGGGGCGAGAGCGGTTTAATTTCGATTGGTTCTCGCATAGCATAGATTGCGGGGAGGGGCACCGGGGTGCTGAAGTTTTGTGTTCGAGGAGGGATCTATAGCACTCTCAGATATGTCTGCGCCGGTTCAACAGCATCGCGCTTGCCCCTAGCATCACGGTTTCAAAACTAAGGGCCATTCCGGTATAGCCTGTAAAATTCCCATCCATGAAAAGACCGATGGTCCGGGTCAGGAGTAAGCCCGCCGACATGATCGCTAAAGCGACGAGAAACGGCCGGACGAGATCGGCGCGAAAGACCGCCAGAAGGGCGAAGACGCCAATGGAGGCTTGCAGACCTCCATACATGGCGCGGAGTTCCGTTGTGCCTGCGGCCGTGATGGCCGAAATGCCGGCGGACTCGGCGAGCAGAGCCGGGTCCAAAAAACACATCACCCCGTAAGGCAGCCAGAGAACGACGCAGGCGATCAAGAAAATCCGTTCCAACATGTTTATCTCCGGGGGCTATGGCAGCGGCGTAAAGGCGCCGGGCGTTCCTTCGGCGGTGTAGAGCACGTGATAGGCGCGGCTTTTGAAACGCCATTCGCCATCTTCCCTGATGTATTCATCTGCATACGTGCCGACAGCCATGATATCCTTGTCCGAACCCTTAGGCTGAAGAAACTCGGTCAGGTACCAGCGGCCGGTCGCCTGGTCACCTTCGATTTCGATGGTGCCTTGATAGACCACTTGCAGAGCATGATCAAAGCCGCCCATGGCGCCGCGCCAGAGTTCGACCACCGCCTCCCGGCCCTCAACCGCGGTGCCGGGCAGGGTCCACGCGCCCGTCTTGGACCAGGTGCTTGCCCAGAGTTTTTCGTCCTTTCGATTAACGGCATCGGCATAGGCGGCAATCAAATGCCGGATGGCGAGTTCGTCTTCAAGCGGATGGCTCATGCATCTTTGCTCCCGATTTGCCCATCAATGGAAAATGACGTTTTACCAGAATCGGCCCCTTCTTGTCACCTTGAACGCTGCGTGCTGAGGGTAGGAGTAGCAAGTCGAACTTGGCGTTTTCCGCCCGCCAGTTCATTCACTGCCCGCCATGGCGTCTTGCGTGGCTCGTGCTGGGGTGAACCAAATGGCCGACGTATACGCGCGTTCTCGCGTCACCGTTGGGATGTGCTCAGGCAACTCCAATCCCAACCGCTTTGCGTCGTAGGCAGTCCATCGAGGGGTCGGGATCTCGATCACACGAACATAGTAAAAGGCTCGTTGCTCGGGATCGAAATCAGGATCTTTCCAAACTCTTGATAGAGTGGCCTGACCAATCGAGTTTGTGTAGGTTGCGTTCTCCACGTCCACGGTGTTTCCGACCGAAGACTTACCGTCAATCAATCCGCGTACGCGTCCCAGCGGACCATATCCGCGCGCGACGTCATAGATTTTCTCCTTTAGTTTTCCGTCTCTCGTTAGCCAGCCTTTGATAATTTGTATACGATCTAAATTTGCTCCGTCCGGATCCTTAGACGCGCCGACCAAAAATCGCGGCGCACCCTTGCCCGGCCACGACGTCAAGTCGCCACCCATTGGGACGCCTTTCTCATAACCGACTCGCGCGAAGTCGGGATGATCGGCATCTTTCGATTCAAAATCCCAGCCTCCAAAAAACCTTACAGTTATGCGCGGACCTGTGGAGGCATATACTTCGCGTCTTTTCATTGCTTCGAACAAAGACTGTCTTGTGTTTTCTTTCGCCCAAACCGCTGCATAGCCGCTCGCGCTGAGCCTCCAGTTCGACCAAAGACCCGCGCCCCCTTGACCGGCAGTACCAGCTCCCATATTCGATTGCGTGCGCGCGGGCGATGGCTCTGAGTCCTTAAACTTGCCGAAGAAGTTGTCGTCGTCCGCGGTCGACATGGCGGTGTGCGAGTCGGTGCTGGCAATCATGCCGAATTTGAAAGGATTAGCCCCGGTCTTTTCTTCGATCGCCAGTCCTAACTTTAATGCAGATCGGGCGTATTCGTGCTCGAGCATTTCGTTTCTTTTCTCGACCGTGCGGTTTATGTTGTCGGCATCCCATGTTTCGAAATCTGCAAATTCGTCTTCAGGCGAAAGATAAGGGTGAGCCTCGCCGTCGCCTTTGACTTGTGAGACCTCATACAACGGCTCCCAGCGAGCCCGCGTTATTGCGTATGTCCGATCAATGGCTTTGCCGTCCAAGGTCTTGTCATCGAACATCAGGCCGTTGCTGAGATTGCCATTATGCGCGATCGACATTACCCGCCCGCCGGTTTTTTGTTCGTATCCCGCCAAGTAGGCCCAAAGATCCTCCGGGTCGTTACTATCTTGAGCCGAAAATGGAACGACGCGATCCGCTTTGCCTCGCCCATCTTCAAATATGACAACCCTATGCAGATTGTTGCCGTTCGGCGCGGACGTCCATTCATATCCGACAAAGGCCGTAAACTCTCCGGGGCGGTTGTTCTTGTCTGCTATGCGGACGACGTCGCTCCAAATTGTCTGTCGCACCCTTTCCGGCATGATTTGCTCAGGAGTTGGATCGGACAATCCGTCCACGAACTCTCCCATCATCGCGGCAACGTTTCCTGTTTGCATATATTTTTGCCAGCGGCGGCCTAGACGCGTGTTTGTAACGCTGAGATCACTTCTTGCAAGACGGCTAAATACGCCGATGTATTCGGCGTGATCGGAAATAACGAGGAAGTCGAGCGGGCGGCGCAGCTTGGCAATCTGTCCGGAGGATGTTGTTATCGGGTTTCCCTGTGCAAATTGGTAGGCGTCCTCGGCGCTCAATCCTGTCGTTCCGAACGAGTATGCGTCCGGCGAGTTCCGTGTGTGAAGATGCGTGTCTCCCCAATAAACCGTGGTTGGATAATCAATGTTCGCGGGTGGAGAGTAGGCTTCTTTTCCTAACGCGGTCACATTTAGTAGTCCTAGGATCGCAGCGATTCGTATCGCGATGGCAGCCAAATTCATTCAAATTGCTCCTTGTAACCACACTCTGGGAACCGACGTCGTGTTTCTGTTCGTCTTCACCTAAGCCTAACCGATTCAAAAAAGTCAAACTGTCCGGTAAAACGCTGTTTATTGAAGCAAAGGTCTTGAGCTACGGTTCGAGTTTCGGCGATTCATGGACCCGCGCGCATCTGGAGTACTTTGGAAGATATGCCCACAACCAAACCGAACGAGCTGAGCACCGACAAAGGCATTCGCACCTACGAGCATATTTTAGATGCTGCCGCGCGAGTTGTTTTCGAGACTGGTCTTCCCAATTTCACATTCCGAGCTGTAGCAGCGGAAGCAGGACTGTCTCGCGGAGCTTTGCTTCACTACTTTCAAAACAAACAGCAACTTGTTGAGCTGCTCTACGGTCACCTTTGTGGTCGGCGTGAGAATGAATTAGAGTCGCGTATAGGAGGTTTGACCGAAACGCAGCGGAAAGCGGATCAAGCTGCTACCGAAATAATGCTTGAAGTCGCCAAGTCACCAAATGCGATAGTTATGCGTGAGATTGAAACTCATTCAAGGACTGATGCCTCTCTCAGGAGGATCGTGAAGAGAGAAAAATCAGCCTTGAGGCAAAAGCTCTTGGAGTTTTCGAAAGACAATTTCCCCGAGTGGCAATCCGAAGAGAACGTCATTTCAGTCGCGCAAGTCCTTGTATTGTCAATTGCCGATGGATTTGCCCACTTTGAAATGTCCGGAGAGGTGTTCGACAATGAAGAGTTCGTTGCGGCCGTAAAAAAGATACTTCGTCACTTGCGCGATAATTCCTAGGTGTTCACGAACCGCTTTTGATCGCGACAAACCGGACATGTGTCCTAATTATCACAACCGTGTCTCTTATCATCTCTCACTAGAACCGGACAGGTTGACTTTAATTGTAAACCGGACAAAATGACGGTTCTAGTGTCTGTGGATCATGACGTGGTTGGCGTATGCCCGCATGAGCCCACATTCCAAATCGGGAGGGAACTCAATGCACGATAGAAGAGTATGCTGGGGTGTCGCAGGCGCCGCCTTGTTATTGTCAGTAGACTTATTGTTGGCTGTCCCCGCTATCGCGCAGATCGATGAAATCATCGTTACGGCTCGGAAGCGAGAGGAGAGCTTGTATGAGGTTCCGGTTGCGGTGACCGTGTTGGGCGAGCAGGCCATCGAAGCCGTTTCGCCTGCGGATCTGCAAGACCTGACTGGCCTCGCCCCCAACATGTTCATCGGCATGAATACTGCTGGACCGGGTGCGTCGGCCATTTTTAGCCGGGGCCAAGGCTACGCCGATATCGAGAAAACCCAAAACCCCGCGGTGGGCGTCTCGATCGACGGTATGTTTATTGGCACAAGTACCGGCCAACTTCTCGATGCGTTCGATGTCTCACAAGTCGAGGTGAACAGAGGGCCACAGGGTCTCTTGTTTGGCAAGAATACGACGGCCGGCGTGATCGACGTGAAGCGTACGCGTCCAACGGGAGAGTGGGGGGCGAAGGGCTCCGTTTCTTATGGCAGCTATGGAGAGAGGATTCTTAAAGCCGTCGTCAACTCACAGAGCTTTTTCAATGATCTGTTTGCGGTCAAGCTCGGCGCAACTTACAGAGCGCATGACGGATACTATTCGAACTTGTACTCCGGTGGCCGGGAAGGGGAGTTCAGCTATACAGGCGGCCACGCCATGGTTTCTTTCGATCCGACAGAGTGGTTTGATGGTTTGTTTGTGTACGATTTTATTCAGCAGCGCGGCGACGGACAACCGGTTCAGAATGCCAACCAGTTGAACGAACAATTGCTCGGCACTGCGGTTGCCAATCCCGGTAGTTTGGATGCGCACCAAGTGGTGACTGACTTCGATAATCGGTCAAACTATGACGCTCATCGAATTAGCGCTGAATTCAATATCGATACGCCGATCGGCGCCTTGACGTCCATCACTGCCTACTTTGATACGTCGGATCGGGTGTTTCAAGATTTCGAGGCGACCTGCCGAACCGACTTGCTGGGGCTTGGTTGCCCGGTTGCGTTTCAAACGAATCCCCGTTTCGGAGCTCCTGCGCTCCATACAGATCGTAGTCAGGAATATGATCAGCTCACACAAGAAGTCCGACTGGTGACTGATTTAGATGACTTGTTCGGCGGACTTCCTTTGATCCACGGCGCGATCCTGACCACCGGCGGTTATTATTTCGGGGGGGACATTCAACTTATTCAGCAGACGGATGCCGGCGTTCCTGTGCCGACGCTTGTATCTCAGGTTGGAACGGAGCAAACGCGTTCATATGCAGGGTTTGCCGCCGGTGATTTTGAGCTCACGGAACGTCTTTCAATCAGCATCGGTGGGCGCTTCATCAGGGAAGAGAAGGACTTCTCCAACATCTATTTCAATATCGAGAATCTTGGGCCGGCTGGAACGAATACGGTCGGCGACATCGTGAGTGTGCAGCTTGATCGCAGAACCGAAGATGCGGCGTTTGAGGCTTGGACGACCAAATTCGGCATTGATTATCAAATTTTGGATGAAGTGTTGGCTTATTTCTCCCGATCAGAAGGATTTCGCAGCGGCGGTTTCTCGATCCGCGCAACGGGGGCCGAAGCGTTTGAAGGCGTAAACAGCTGTGCGCCAGACAATGCGGTGCCGCCGACGTTCGAACTGCTGTGTCCGGAGAATAACTTCTTTACCTTTGAACCCGAAAAGAACACGACCTATGAAGCAGGGATCAAGGGCCGTCTCTTCGAAGATACTCTGCTTGCGAATCTTTTGGGATTTTGGCAGAAAGTCGAAAATTATCAAGTGAGCGCGGTCACGAACACACCAGGTTTCGCCCGACCCACGTCCACGTATGTAAACAACTTCCAAGAAACGGGCGGTTGGGGCATCGAAGCCGAGTTCGTCTGGGACGTTCCGATGGTCGAAGGGCTCAGCTTGTCCGTGCTTGGGGGTTACCAAGACCTTGAGATCAAAGAAGCCTTGGTTGATGCGCGGCGTTTGCCTGTCGGGCCCGGCGGACAACCCGGATCTCCCGCCCAAGGACTGATCGATTTGTCCGATACGGAATTGGCTAGGACACCCGATTTTCAATATTCTTTATCGGGAACTTATGAACGTCCTCTATTTAATGACGTGACTATCAATACTTCAGCGACTTGGAGGTACCAAGATGATTTCGTAATCGGATCATTGGGCAGCCTCACCGACGTTGAAGACGGTTATGGACTTCTCGACGCGCGCGTCAGCCTCATTTTCGAGGATAATCTGGAGTTTTCTGTTATCGGCAAGAATCTCACAAATGAGGATTACCGGAACAATTCTTTGCCCGCCGTCAATTTTCAAGGCTGGGGCAATCCCACTATCATAACGTTTGAGATCAAGGGTCAGTTTTAGGTGGGATTGCCTGCTCCTGCGAACCACGACGTTTACCGAGTGAATTGGTTGAGAGATAGGATTTAGAGGCGATCCGGACTGATGTGATCACACGATTGGATCGAGGGGCAATGTTTCCACTCGGAGTGGCATCGCATACCCTCCCGGGTCGGAAATTGAACCGCCGCGGTCTTTGTTGCCGCGGCGGTTTCCTTATAAGAGGCACAGCTAAAGGCCTATATCAGCCAACGACTTGACCTGTTGGGTTTGAGCCCAACGAAACGCCAAGCCATGCATTTGATAATCAGGGGCGACCATGTGATTGAACGGGTCGTCGGTGTCGCTCGTGATCAAAAAGCGCGTTTCCCTCTGATGGAGCGTTTCATTCGCTTGTTGCCCAATGCGTATCCCAGTTACGTGAAATCTAGTTCGCTGCCGGGAAATGCGCAGCTTTTGGACTCTGTCTTCCGGTTTGGGCGCGATTGCTAACGGATCAGTCCTAAGTCTTGTTTCATCACTTCAATCGCTTTGCGCCGTGTGCTCAGTTTATTGCCGGCATAGGCATCTGCGGGCAGTTCGGCCAAGGCGGTTGCGATTTCGAGGGCTTTGCCGATGGCTTCGCCGGCTGGCACGAGTTCATCTAAGAAGCCGGAGGTGACGGCGCCTTCGGGATCGTAGACTTTCGATTGGGTCACGACGGGGACGAACTGGGTGGGATTGATGCGGGCTTTCAAGGGTTCGAGGGACCAGGCAGGTAGGATCCGGCCCAGAGCGGATTCGGTCATGGCGAACTTAAAATTTCCTATTTCTCCAATTCGAGTGTCGCAGGCGAGCAGCCAGAGGGCGCCGATGGTGAAGGCGTGTCCGGTACAGGCAGCGACGAGCGGCTTGGGATACTCGTACAGCCTACAGAGCATTCTGCCGCCGCGATCGCCCAATTTGCCGAACGCTTCCATGTCGCCGCTACGGAGCACGTTTATGTCAAAACCAGCGCAAAAAGAGCCGGGCCGGCCGGTGAGGACGATGGCCTTGGCGTCCTTTTCTGCACGGCCGACTGCGTCTTCCAGGTCCCCCAAGGCTTCTTGGGTGATGGCGTTCTTTTTGCCGTCATCCATTGTGATGAGGGCGACATCGTCCTTCATGTTCAAAGTAATTTGCATAGGATCCCCCTTCTTTAGTCTAGATAACCGCGCGCAGAGAGGCCTCAATCTGACCGCTGCACCACTCCTCACCGTAAGCTTCATCGCTCGTGGTGCGGAGTTCTTTCTGTTCGGGCAGACCGGCAATGCGATCGGAGAGGCTGGCTACTTTGGGGGCTGCCTCCTCCAGCACAGGCCTCAGGGCCGGAAGTTTGTCTGTCATCGTTCCCCAGAGGATATGGGTTGTGAAATCGGCGATGCTGAGATCCTTTGTTCCCAGAATTGTTCCGCTCTCTCGCGTCAGGCCGTGGCGACGTCCTAAGTCCTCGAACATTTCCATCCAGCGGCGCAGTCGCGGGAGATAGTCACTCCAGCTTTCTCGCGTCCACATTTGCGCGCCGTTATACAGTGTCATTTCATAGAGAATGTCATTGGCATCGGCGATGATCTTGTGACTGAGCGCTTCGAGGGTGCGATCCTTGGGGATGAGATCGTACTTTCGGCCGAGATAAGCGAGGATGGCCTGGGTCTGGGAAATCGAAGCCTTTGCCTCATGATCGGTCAGGACCGGCGGGCCCATATGAGGCACGGACTGAATGGAAGGAGTCTGATCCTTGAGCGCGTAAATCTCCTCGGCTGAGCGCTCGTCCCAAGTAGCGTGAACATGAGCAAGGACGGCGCGCACGAACTGGCCGCGAAAAGGAATCGGCCAATAATAGAGAGTGTACTCAGCCATGTCGGATTATCCTTTTAACAGCTCCCCGGCAATGATCAGCTGGCGGACTTCGGTTGTGCCTGCGCCGATCTCCAAGAGTTTCGTGTGACGATAAAGCCGGTTGATCTCCGACTCCCAGATGTAGCCGGCACCGCCATGGATCTGGACCGCGTGATCGAGCACTTTATTCATGCTGTTGGCGGCGTAGTAGACCGAAGCCGCCGTCAGTTTGTGGATCTCGCCGCGGCCTCCAGCGCCTTGGTCGAGACTGTCGGCCTCGGCGAGGGCCCGGTAGGTGAAGGTCCGGGTCGTTTCGGTCAGTACATACATGTCCGCCAAGCGGGCTTGAATCATCTGAAACTTCCCGATGGTTGCGCCGAACTGTTCGCGGGTGTTGGCATACTCAACCGACAGCTCAAGGGCGCGTTCACAAACGCCAAGGCAGATGGGCGAAATCATGGAGCGTTCAAGATCAAGACCGCTCATAACAACCGCGACGCCCATGTCTTCTTCGCCGACCAGGTTCTCCGCCGGAACCCGGCACTCGTCAAAAACTAGCTCGCCGGTCTGGCTGCCCCTGAATCCCATTTTGTTTAGCACCTGCGCCACGCGGAAACCGGGAAAGTCTTTCTCAACGATGAACGCGGAGATGCCCTTGGCTCCCTTTTCCGGAGAGGTTTTGGCGTACACTAACACAAGGTCGGCAACGGGGCCATTTGTGATGTAGAGCTTGCTGCCGTTTAAAATGTATGTGTCGCCTTCACGTCTGGCGGTGGTCCGCATACTGCCGAGGGCGTCGGATCCCGCGCCGGGTTCGGTCAAGCCCAAAGCACCAATGAAGGAGCCGTCGCAGAGGCCCGGCAGATACTTATTGCGAAGAAACTCATTGGCGTTCCTGTATATATTATTTGTACAAAGATTGTCATGAGCGACCCAAGAAAGTGCGAAAGCGGGATTGTAGCGGGACATGGCTTGGGCGACGGCGCCGCTGGAGAGCATATCCAGCTCCGATCCGCCATACTCCATCGCAACCGTCGAGCCCAAATAGCCGAGATGCCCGAGGGCTCTAAACTCTTGGTCGGGCCACCATTCTTCATCATCCATGCGCTGGGCGAGCGGGGCTAGGCGCTCTCTCGCCATGCGGTCGGCGGCGTCCAATACTTGGCGCTGGTCCTCATTGAGACCAAACGCATCTTCTGCCGGCGTGTTTCGAGGATAGGAGGTCTGTGAATTCAAGGAGCTCATGTTAGCCCTATTGTCATTGGGATTTACTATTGTCTAGTTGTAACAACGACCAATGCTAAGAAAAGTGCTTGCGTTTTGGACGTATTGGTTATTTAGTGAATGTGATTTACTAGAAGAACTGGCGCAACGCAAGTCATGACGATAAGACAAAGGATCAGGCGGCCCAAAGCGGAACGCATTGCTGAAATCTTGTCGGCGGCGCGGGAGATCTTTGCGGCCAAAGGATATCAGGCGGCCACCCTCAGCGATATCGCCTCTCAGGTCGGCGTGGTCGAAGGTGCCATTTACCGCCACTTTAAGAATAAGCGAGACATTCTCCTTCGTCTTTATGAGGAGTTTTACGAAGAACTCATTCAAGGGGCGCAAGAAGAATTACCGGCGATAGCCGGTTGCCGCAAGAAGATGCGCTATCTTATTTGGCGTCACCTTAAACTCTTTGCAGATGATCCGGAATATTGTTGGATCCTCATCCGGGAAGTACGGTCTGATCCTCATCTTTATCAATCCTCCATTCATGAACTCAATCGGCGGTATACGGGCCTAAGCGTCACTGTAATCGAAGAAGGTATTGCGGAAGGGGAGATCCGGTCCGATGTCTCTCCCTTTACCGTACGGGATCTGATTTTCGGCGGGATCGAACACATGATGTGGCGTCATTTGCTGGCGGAGCGGTCGATTGATATCGAGGCGCGAACGGATGAGCTCACCGATATGGTTTTTGCAGGACTTGCGCCCAGTTCATCCAGCGCGCAAGCCGCAACGTCTGTGTACGAGCGTTTGGCAAAGGTGGCCGACAAACTGGAGAGGGCGTCTCTGACGCTTGCCGACTAGGTTCTCCTGGGGAAAGAGTACGATGCAACCCTTTCAATCGCGTCTTCAAATAAATTCCGATGCGTACCAGCGAAACCGGGCCGAAATGTTGGGCCTTGTTGATCGATTGAGATCTGTGGAATCCCGCGCGGTCGACCTTTCCAACAAAAGGCGTCCTACGTTCGAGAGGCGCGGCCAGGTGCCGCCTCATGACCGTGTCGCCTTGTTGTTGGACGCCGGCATGCCGTTTTTGCGGCTGCATACGCTTGCGAACTATCTCGTCGAGGACGATGATCCGGAAACGAGCGTTCCAGGAGCGAACTTGATTGCCGGGATTGGCTTTGTGAACGGCGTTCGCTGTATGATCTGGGTGGACGACAGCGGTATCCGCGCCGGATCCATAACACGGATGACGGCGAATACGGTGCTCAGCATCCAGGAGATTGCCTTGCGCCAAAAACTGCCGCTGGTGCATCTGGTGGAAAGCGCAGGCGCCGATCTTACAAAGTTTCTCGTTGAAAGCTGGATCGATTCAGGGGCCATGTTTCGGAACCTAGCGAGGTTGAGCGCAGCGGGCATTCCAACACTTGTCGTATTGCACGGGCCATCGACCGCGGGCGGGGCCTATATGCCGGGCATGTCCGACTATGTGGTAGGTGTGAAGAATAACGGTATGGCGGCGCTTGCCGGCGCGGCGCTCGTGCGGGCCGCCACGGGAGAGGTCGTGGATGATCGGGACTTGGGCGGCACTGAAATGCACGCCAGCGTGTCGGGTTTGGTCGAGTTCCTTGCAGAAGACGATGTGCACGGCATTTCCATTGTGCGTGAGATCATTGGCAGTTTGAATTGGAATGCCGATTTGGTTCCTCCATCCCGCAAGGCTTTTGAGCCGCCTAAATACTGTGCAGACGAGCTTGCTGGGTTGGTACCGACCGATTACCGCATTCCTTACGATGTGCGCGAAGTGATGGCGCGGATTGTGGATGGGTCTGCTTTTGAAGATTTCAAGCCGGGATACGGGCCTGCTACAGTCTGTATGCGGTCAAGCATTATGGGTTTTGCTTGCGGGATCATTGGAAACAACGGACCTATCGATCCGGCCGGTGCCACCAAAGCGGCGCAATTTTTTCAGCTTTGCGATCAGGCGGACATTCCCCTCATCTTTCTTCAGAATACCACGGGTTACATTGTCGGATCTCAGTCGGAACGGGCGGGCATGATCAAGCATGGTTCAAAAATGATCCAAGCGGTCACCAATGTGCGTGTGCCGAAGATCACGCTCTATATCGGGGCGAGTTATGGCGCCGGGAACTATGGCATGTGCGGGTATTCTTATGAGCCCGACTTTCTCTTTGCGTGGCCGAATGCGTGCACCAATGTGATGGGAGCGGAACAGGCGGCCAAGACAATGACACAGGTTGCAGAAGTCTCAGCCACCCGACGTGGGGAGGAGCCGGACCGCGTGGCCATTCAAGCCCAGGAAGATAAGATCTTGGCTCACTTTTCGCGGCAAGAGAATGCCTTTTACACATCGGGCCGCATCCTCGATAATGGGGTGATTGATCCACGCGACACGCGCAAAGTCCTGGGGATGGTTCTGGAGACGTGTTTGGAGGCGCGGGTGCGTAGACTAAAGCCAAACAGCTTCGGCGTGGCGCGATTTTAAGGAGCCTGAGATGACGACCCTTCCGCAGACTGATGCACTTGATCTGGACTTAACGGGAGGATGGCTCACCATTTGGTTCGATCAAGTTGACACGCGCAATGCACTCACCGATGCGCTGCGTACGGATCTTCAAGATGTGTTGGTGGCGGTGCGAGATAATCGAGAGGTCCGAGGGATCACCTTACGGGGTAAGGGGGGTGTTTTCTGTGCAGGCGGAGATCTCAAAACGTTTCAGGGCGGGTTCCAGGAACGGGGCGATCGTTCCGAGATAATGGAAATGTCACGGGATGCGGCCCGCATTTTCGATCTGGTCAACGAGGCCCCGCAAGTGGTTATCGCGTTCATTGAAGGCGCAGCTATGGCGGGCGGGTTCGGTCTTGCGTGCTGTGCGGACGTCGTTATTTGCGAAGAAGACGCGAGGTTCGCGATGACGGAGACAACGCTCGGTCTATCGCCTGCTCAAATTGCGCCCTTCGTGATCCAGAAGCTCGGTTACGCAACGGCTCGGCGTCTTATGCTGACCGCTGCGCGCTTCAAGGGGCGGGAGGCGTTTCAGCTGGGTTTTGCCGACTTTATTGCGCCGTCTACGGAGGAGCTGCAGGAGATTGAACAAAAGCTTAAGTCTCAAGTTCTGACATGCGCACCGGGGGCGGTTGCTGGAACCAAGGAGCTCATTCATCAATTGTCCAACCTGAATCGCCAACAGGCGATCGAAGCGGCGGCCGAGAACTTCACCGACCGCATGCTCAGCGATGAATGCCGGGAGGGGCTTGCAGCGTTTTTCGAGAAGCGACGCCCGAAATGGAGTGAGGGGAATGCCGACGAACGCTGATTTGACAGCGGGGGACGGCGGCGGAATGATGGGCTCCATGTTAGGGACCTGGGAGATGTGATGTGGAGAATGACCAATATTGCAGGACGGATCTCAATTACTACTCACATTTTGGCGCGCGCCCTTGTTCCGTTTCCATACGGGATGCTCGGCGGAGGGACGATTTGACCTGGGAGTTCAATGGCTTTCAAAGAGTTGACCATGTATCCGAGATCACCGATTGGGACGATGACGATGTCTTAGCCACTGTGCATTATCCGGAAATCGAAAGGCTGGCGAAGATGCTGACGGGCGCACCTCATGCGCTCGTCGCCAGTCATATCAGCCGCAATGTTGAGAAGGCCAAAGTGCATTCAGACTACGCGCCCATCCAGTTTGTTCATTCGGACTTTGCGGATGATTATGGCGACCTCATCAAAAAGCGGTACAAACGGGGGTACGGTCATACCGAGGCGGCTCTAGAGCGGGCGGGGCTTACTGTTGAGGACCTTGTACAGGCGGACCGTGTGCTGATCTTGCAGACGTGGCGCAATGTGGGGCCGGTTACGCCGAACTATCCGCTCGCATTTTGTGATCCCACCTCTGTCGACCCAAAGGACCTCAGCAAAATCCATTTGAATGGGTATGCGGGCGACGACTTCGCGTTCGACGTGTTGGCCGTAAGAGCGCCCGATAGCGCCGGGATGCATCAGTGGTATACGTATCCCAATTTGACCAAGGACGAAGTGGTCGTCTTTCGCACGTTCGACAGCAAATGTGTGGCGGAGGGTAGGCCCTTTTGGACGCCCCACTGCGCTTTTCGGGATCCGGGGGCCCGAGAAGACAACCAACGGCGCAGTATCGAGATTCGGGCCATGTGCTTGTTTTAACCGGGTTTCGCCGCGGGTGACCGGTAGGTCCAAAGGCTGGTCGTAAATGTTCCGTATATAAATAGAACAAAAGATACGGCGAGGGCTGGGATCAGCGCATTCAGCGTTCCAAACATTTCAATGATTACGCCAAGCACAAGGGCACCGATTGGAGCACTGCCGACAAAACCCAGATTGAAGACCGACATGATGCGTCCTCGATATTGGGGTTCCGCAGATTCTTGAACGATGGCTCTGGCAAGGGTTGAAGTGATGCCCATGTTGAGGCCCCAGGCGATTGTGGTGAGGATCAAAACGATCCAATTAGGCCACGCCCACAACAAGAACAAAATCGCCATGCGAGAGAGTTGCATGACGAGAAAGATCCGGCCCGGATTGGCGAGCGGCATGAACCGCAGCATCAAGAGATTGGACGTGGTCGCGCCTGCGTAGAAGATGATCATCATCACCGCAAGAAGCCAGGCATCGCCGTCAAAGATGCGTTTGATGATGAAGGGAAAGACGGTTAGAAACGCTCCGGCATTGAAGATGCTAGATGTGAAGTTGATTAAGAGGACGTTGAATACGTCTCTGTTGCGGTAGGTGGCTTTGAGACCTTCAAGCACCTCGTTCCATGCAGAATGATGCACTTGAGCCTTGCCGTTTGGGAACGATGGCAGATTTCGCACCATCAAAACACCGATCAAAAAACAAACTGCTTGAATCGACAGGGCGGCCGATAATCCGATCCGTTCCATCTGTCCCGCCATGGCGAGCCCCATCATTTGCACGATGAAGCCGACGGCGGTGGCTGCGGTTACGCCTTGTTGCACCCTCTCACCCGACACCCGATTGAGAGTTGTCAGCAAAGCGGGGCCTGAGAAGGATATCAGCGTGCTCACGCCCAATCCCCACGCCGTGACCGTCCAGATATTCAGAGCGTTAAGCCCGTTCGCCACTATCAAGAACAACGGTAGTATGGGGGCGATGAGATAGACACGGAGCAACAAGTCCTTGGGGTCGGACCGGTCTGCGCTGGCGCCACCCCAGAGCATGACGAAAATGCCCGGAATGCCGATGATGGCCAGCGCAACACCCACTTGATCCGCAGGCAGAAGGAGAACGCCGATCAAAAGCCAGCTGGCGAGTAAGTTTTGCATGGCAAAGGCGATACCCGCGCAGCCGCTGGCACCCAAGTAGGCCCTGAAGCCTGCCTCTTGCCAAACGGACCGCTTAGCCTGTTCTACATCGCTCTGCGTTGCCACCCTAAATGCCTTTGTTTTGTCTTTATGTGTAGCGCGATTTGTCGACGAGGCAAATCGGATTGGAGAGTAAGCGTTTTTTGCATTTCCCATCTGCTCTGTGGGTGTGTTATCTGCGAGACAAACAGCCAATCGCGAGGAGATGCTTATGACCCCCATCAAGATTTACGGCGTACCCTTTTCCCAGCCTGTCCGGTCGGTCATTTGGCTCTTGCTCGTAAAAAAACTGCCTTTCGAATTGGTGCCGACCAACCCGGGCTCAAAGGGGGAAAATGGCAGCAAGCACCCGAGTTTTCTCGAAAAGAACCCGTCCGGCACCATCCCCTGCCTTGAGGAGCCGGACACTGGGTACACCCTGGGGGAGGGTCATGCGATCATGGCTTACCTTTGCCAGAAGTATGGCTGGAGTGATATGTATCCAGAGGATATCCAAGCGCGCGGAAAAGTGGACTGGTACCTTAACTTTCATCACCGGAATATCAGAGATGCGTCGGGCATGGTCGCGCCGAAAATTCGCAAGGATTTGAATATTCCGGAACTCGCTCAGGAGATGGCGCGCCGTACATTCACCGCAGGGATCAAGACGCTCAACGATCAATGCTTGGCCAAGGGCCGCTTTATCGCAGGGGATGATCTCACGATTGCGGATCTGGCCGCTTATGGAGAGATCGGTCAGCTTCAAAATCAGTTTACGAATATATTCGACTTCAGCCCGTTTGAAAATCTCCAGAGATGGCTGAACGATATGCACCAGGTTGAGTTTCACGATGAGGCCCATGTTGTGCTTTCAGAACTTGGAGATATCTCTGAAGACGCTCCGGATATGGATACGATCCGCACGGCGAACATTAATGCGTTCGTGGCGATCCAGAACGTTGTTCAAGGGTTCTCAGGGTAGCTTTCTCAATCGCGGCAGACCATAACTGGGCATTTAGAGGCAGAGTTTGGACGAAACATCCCAGCGCAGAAGGTCGGGAGGCGCCGTGCTGCACTATGCGGCGCGGCCGTTCGTTGTATTCGTCGAGCGCTATTATCCCGACCCATTTGTTTTTGTCATTGCGCTCACATTCGTTGCCTTTGGGGCTGCCTTCCTGCTGACGCCGTCTTCAGTTGAAACTGCGGTCACCGCTTGGGGCTCAGGCTTGTCCTCGTTGATGGCGTTCACGGCGCAGATTGCCATTACGCTGATTGTTGCAAATGCGTTTGCGGCGACGGATTTTGTTCAGCGCGGGCTTAATCGGATTGCTCGGCTCCCGCGGACAGACTGGCAGGCCTACGTCCTCTTGGCGGGCGTAGCGGGCTTGGCCAGCCTCGTTGCTTGGCCCCTTGGATTGGTTGTGGGCGCGACATTGGCCAAGCGGGTGGCGGCGGAAGCGCCCAAAGCAGGGCTTTTCCTTCATTATCCTTTGTTGGTTGCCTCGGCCTATTCCGGTTTCCTAATTTGGCATATGGGCTATACGGGATCCGCACCTCTCTTTATGGCGACTCCCGGTCACGCCATGGAGGCTCAAGCCGGCATTATTCCGGTTACGGAGACAATCTTTGCCTGGTGGAATATCGGTTTGGCACTGATTACGCTGTCTCTCGTATGTGTGATCTGCGCACTCATGCGGCCGCCTGAAGATCAAATCAAAGAGATTGATGCGCGCCTCTTGATGACGGATCCCCCAGATACAATTGATGCGGAACATCCCAGAACGTTTGGGGAAAAGTTGACACAGGCGCGGGCCGTCAGTCTCGCTCTCGGGGCGCTGGTTCTCCTCTATATGGGATTTTGGTTTGCAGACAGAGGGTTCAGCCTTGATCTGAACATCGTGAACTGGTCTTTCTTAACACTAGGGCTGCTGTTTGCTCGTTCGCCCGGCCATTACATCGAACTCGTGACGGAGGGCGGCAAGTCCCTAGGTCCGCTTCTCCTGCAGTATCCCTTTTATGCCGGCATCATGGGATTGATGGCGGGCAGCGGCCTTATCGATGTCTTCTCCACATGGATCGCAAACCATTCTTCCCAGACGACATTGCCGGTTTGGGCGTTCTTGTCAGGTGGGTTCGTCAACATGTTTGTTCCTTCGGGCGGTGGGCAATGGGCGGTGCAAGGTCCGATCTTCATTGAGGCGGCGATGAAGTTGGACGTCGAACTGCCGCTCATCGTGATGGCGGTGGCGTACGGCGATCAATGGACAAATATGATCCAACCGTTTTGGACGATCCCCTTGCTTGTTATCGCCGGCCTCAATCTGCGCGATGTTATGGGGTATACGTTTGTCACGCTTATAGTAACCGGAATCCTCTTCGTGTCCGCCCTGCTTGTCATCGGTTCCATCGGTGGCCTGACAGGCTCATGATCGATCAAACAAGGGGCTAGCATTGTTCCGCCGATAGGTGATAGTCCTTGGGCGGTGCATCAATTCAGAAAGTGTGATTCATGTCGATCCTACGCATTGGTTTTGTACTTGCCGCTGTGCTGTCTCTATCGGGGTGCTTCTTCTCGGGTGACGAAAAACCGCCGGCGGTTCCGGTTGAACCGGTTGAAACTCAAAACGAATTGCCCCCGCCGACGTAGCACTAAACGGGACAGTCTTTATTGAACTCGGGCTCGCGTTTTTCTTTGTGGGAGCGCACGCCTTCCAGAGCGTCTTCGCCCATGAAGCCCAACATTTCGAGCGCGGTGGACGTGTCGAAGATGGGACCGGCAGAACGTAGCCAATTGTTTAGGGAATATTTGGTCCATCGCAAGGCGCTTTGAGAGCCGGCGGCGAGATCCGTTGCAATGGAGAGGGCCGTCTCCTGAAGCTCACTGTCATCCACGCACATAGACACGAGGCCGAGACGTTCGGCTTCTTCGCCGCTCACAGGTCTGCCTGTTAGAAGATGATACTTGGCTTTGGCCATACCGCAGAGGAGCGGCCAAATAATTGCCGCCACATCGCCGGCCGCAACACCCAGTCGTGGATGGCCGTCCACGATGCGCGCGCTTTTGCCGGCGATAGATATGTCGGCGAGGATCCCGACCACGAGGCCGGCGCCTGCAGCGGGACCGTTGATCGCTGAGATAATCACTTTGTTGCAGTTGATAATATTGTAGACGAGGTCTTTCGCCTCCTTCCACGTTTTCATCGTGACCTGATGATTGCCGGTCATCTTTTCGATGAAATCGAAATCACCCCCCGATGAAAACGCTTTGCCGGTCCCGGTCACGATGACCGTGTTGATGTCCGGGTCGCGGTCGACATCGCGCCAGATGTCGGTAATCTGGGTATGCGCTTCTTCGTCAATGGAATTATACGTCTCCGGATTGTCGAACGTGATCTTGAGAACCCGTTCCGTGGGCGATTCGATCCTGAATTTGGAGTAGGCGCTGTAACGATCCGTCATGTCTTTTCCTTATTTCATTTGTCTACTGATTATTATGAAGAGTCTTTGTTTGCCGGTGAATATTTGGTTGTTTTCCGGGGCGATTCTTCACCCTTATACCTTGCAGATTGCGGTCATAGTTCCCATATTTTAGCCATAATTAACAAGCCGGAGACTTGCTCTTTTTCCCAACCCCGAACAATAAGGATTGCCATGAACCCACTCCTGACCGCGCTCCGCGCAACGGCCCGTTTTCTATTGTCACCCGTGCGTTTCCTTCGTGATATCTTCAGTCGGGTGTACCGAAAATCGATTCTGGTCAATGCGAGTGAGGCGGGCGCCGTCGTGGGTCAAAAGGCAAGTGGCTTGATTTCTCAGGAATTTGATGCCGTTTCGGGTGATGTCGTTCCTGTTGAAAGGTCCGAACCCAGCCTTGAAGCGGCTCCCGGCGGGATACTCTTCCGTATGATGGCAAAGCCGCAAATGAGCGAACAAACGGCTTCGGAACTCTCCCTCAGCACCGCAAAAATCTATCAAAGACGCGCGGAGCTTTTCTATGAAGATGCGATCAACATTATGCCTCCGGGTGGTCTCTTCTATGAGGAGGTGGAACGCGCGCATGTGCAACGGGCTTTGAGTGTAAACAAGGCCATTGGTGCACAGACGGTTGCGATAGTCTCGGCCTTAGAGGAGGGTGCCGCACCCGTGGAACAGGAGGTGCCGGGCGAGCGCGTTTCGGTTGACAAGCGCTTTAGTGACACGAACGAACAGTTTCGGGAGATTTTCAATACTAATAGCCGCCGCCTCATGTTCTACTATGTTCCAGCGCTATTCTCACTGCTTCTTGCCTACCTGTATCTTTTTCCAATGGCACTATTTGACAGTGGGCGGACGATATTCGACGGAATCGTTCGATCGGAGTTGGGGGCGGTGTCTCTTGGTGCCGCGGAATTCGGACCGATATTGGTGGCAGTGATCGTGATTTCTCTGGTGTATGTCCTTTATCAGTGGCCGTACCGTGTCAGCCAGCAGATTATTGCGCTCAATGTCAACAACTACATCTCGCAGAAATTTGGACGCATGAGTCAGCACTTTCAGGTTGCAAAGCGACAAGCGTTGAATGTCGAGCGTAGTGCACGTATTCGAGATGCGGAGCGACTCAAAGACGATGCGGGAACGTGGACTGTCAGCTACAATTGGATCGCAATGCGTCTTATGTTTTGCGAACTGCTCATTCGCAACACACTCTTTCAGATCCGACGCAATACAATGCTTTACAAGCTTGGAGGCGTCGTTCTTTGCTTCACTCTCGCGGGCGGATTGCTGATGATGCAGGCCTTGGTTCCCTCACATATGTTCGATACCGGAAGGGTTCCTGTCGAACTCTGGTTTGTTGAAGTCTTGTCGGTCACCCTACTGTTCGTGATCGTGATCTACGGGCTTGTGATCCGCAGGCCATTTGATGTGGTTCGGCAAAGCTTTGATGAACGGGGTTGGCACCGATTCAATTCTATTCGGCTCGATTCGACCGTTGCGGAACATGTGGGCGAAGACAAGCTTCAGATCATCACGTTCCGGGACCGGAACCGAATGGAGTGATGCCATTTTGCTTGGCAGTTGGGGCAGCCGTTCGAGGTTGCTCTGGCCCCAACTGCATGCATTTAAAGACTTGCATTTCCGTTGCGATTTGGCCCACCTAAGGAGAGATTTTAGGGAAGGGAATGCACGATGAAGGATTTCAGCGGAAAGATTGCCGTTCTGACTGGTGGCGGCACAGGTATGGGCCGGGAACTCGCCCGGCAACTGGTTGCGGAAGGTTGCAGCGTCGCGTTTTGCGATGTGTCAGTGCAAGCGATGGCAGAAACAAAAGAGATTTGCCAACAAGAGGCGGTCCAGGGCACACGGCTCATGACGTTCGAAGCGGATGTTTCCGACGAAGACAAAGTCAACGCCTTTGCCGATGCTGTTAGAAAAGAGTTTGATACGGACCATATTCATCTTCTCTTTAATAATGCCGGGATCGGCGGCGGCGGGTCGATCATTGATGGGGACCGGGAGGAGTGGGAGAAGACGTTTAACGTCTGTTGGGGCGGCGTCTATTATTGCTCCCGGGCCTTTCTTCCCATGCTGGTTGCCGCGGACGAAGGACATATTGTTAACACAAGCAGCGTTAATGGATTTTGGGCCTCAATCGGGTATCTGCGTCCGCATACGGCTTATTCAGCCGCTAAGTTCGCGGTGAAAGGTTTCACAGAAGCTCTTGTCAATGATCTTCGCGTGAATGCGTCCCATGTGAAATGCTCCGTGGTGATGCCCGGACATATCGGTACCAAAATCGTGGACAATTCGCGGGCTTTATTGACGGGTTCTGAAGATGTCACCCTGTCGGACGACGACTTGCGCCGGGCGCGAAGTATGTTGAAGACCATGGGGGTTCCCAACGCGGATGACGTCACGGCGGAGGAAGTGACTGCATTTCTGGAAGAGCGCGCCCGGTCATTCGAAGAAGATGCGCCTACAACGGCAAGTGAGGCGGCCAAGATCATTCTTGATGGGGTCAAAGCGGAGACGTGGCGCATTCTCGTCGGCGATGACGCGCATCTGCTTGATAAGATGGTGCGGGAGGCGCCCGAAGACGCCTACGAACAAGCCTTTTACGATCGCCTGATTAGCGAAAGCGGTTGGAACATATAGGGCGGGTTCGGGCCGCTCTGGGAGAGCGGCCCGCTAGCGCGCGGCGGCGTACTTGCCGGGCCGCTTCTCCATGGTCGACATCACCGCTTCGATTTGGTTTTGGCTGCCGATCAGCCTGTCTTGTTCAACGGACTCAGACATCAGAACCTCTGCGGCATCGCGGTCGCTTGCGTCGTTGAACATGCGCTTGCTGGCCTCGATGGCGTGAGGGTTCTTGGACGCGATCTCTTTTGCTGTGGCTAGGGCGTCTTCAAGCGGCGTCTCGCTCACCCGCGTGGCGAAGCCATATTCGAACGCCTCTTTACCTGAGAAGATTCGCCCCGAATAGGTTAGCTCACGGATGATGTCGTCACGCGCCAATCCCCGCATTAACTGGATGCCGGCCATGTCGGGAACAAGTCCCCATTTGATTTCCATAATCGACAGTTTTGTGTCTGGCGCGACGTATCTTATGTCGGCGCCCAAGGCGACTTGGAAACCGCCTCCAAAAGCCGTCCCATGAACGGCGGCGATTACCGGCACGGGCATTTTGTGCCAGACCCAGACTGCGTATTGGGCTCGGTTGGTGATTCCGTGGGTGCGCTCAGAAAGGGTACGCCGTGGCCCACTTGCAGCTCCGGACTCGCCGGATTCTTTCATGCGTTGAAAGTTTCCCATATCAAGACCGGCGCAAAAGGCGCGCCCCTCTCCAGACAGAACAACGGCGCGGACGTCCGAATTCCGTGCAAGTTCGTCTCCCGTTTCGATGAGGCTTGAGAACATGGCGTCATCTAGCGCATTCATCTTCTCACTCCGGACGAGTCTGACGTCTGCAACGCCGTCGGTGATTTCGTACTTAACTCTCTCTGACATTTGTGTTTTTCCTTCATTCGGTAAGTGGGTTCAGCGTGGCCCTTGGCCATCGTCGATCTTAATGATTGTTCCGGTCACGCACTCCGACGAGGGAGAAACGAAGTACAGCAATGTGCTGTCCATCTGATCCGGCGTACAAATCCGTTTGCGCGGGAAGTGTTGAGAGATATCGCCCATGCGTTCCAGCATGCCATCCATCATCTCGCTTTGAAATGCACCAGGCGCGATGCCGTTGACGTTGATGTTGTACCGAGCCCATTCGACCGCGAGTGCTTCCGTCATGCGCACAATGCCCATCTTTGTGATGGAATAGAGAGCGGCGCCATTCCCATCGTAGCGATAGGCGCCTACGGAAGAAATATTGACCATTCGTCCTGGGAGTTTCTGCTCAATGAGGCGTTTGGCGACTTCGCATGACAGAATATAAGGGCCCCTCAAATTTGTATCGAAGACATCGTCGATCAGCTCCAACGACATTTTGTGCGCGCGCTGGGCATCCGGGATACCTGCATTATTGATGAGTATCGTTGGGGTGCCGAGCTTTTCTTCCGTTTCGGATACGACGTTTAATATGCTTTCCGTATCTGTCATATCTAAGCGGATAGGTTCGCATTCGCCGCCGAACTCGCGAATTTCCGATGCCAATCCTTCGAGACGTTCGACGCGTCGCCCGGTTAAGGCGACCTTGGCGCCGCACCGGGCAAGGACGGTGGCGAAACGTTTGCCGAGGCCGGACGTTGTTCCTGTTACAAGAGCCGTTTGGCCTGAGAGATCGGTGCTGATCCCGATGGAGTCGGTGGATGTCATGCCGTGCCTTTCTGTTGAGCCCTTTTTTGGGTGCACAACAGCATGGCCGGCCACAGCAATCAACTGGCAAGGCAGGGCAGTCTCAGATTTGGCGCAGGGACTGATTGAAAATGACTGATTTGTGCGGGTTAGGCCGCCGATTCCAGCGTGATCTCGTCTTCAGGTGTTGGCGCGGCGCTGGCCGCCAGTTCCGTGACGTTTAAGATAAGAGCGACTTTGCCATTTCCCAAAACCGTGGCCGCTGAGATGCCGTGAAGGTTTCCAATTGTTTCCCGCAGGCTCTTGATGACGACCTGCTGCTGTCCCACGATGTCGTCAATTACGATCCCGACGGGGTCGCCTTCGTTTGTCTCGCATAAGACGACAAGACCTTGCGAAGCGTCATTGCAGCCTTCTTTCACACCCAGTTCGCGGGAGAGATAAACGAGCGGTACGTAGTTGCCTCTGATGCGCAACAGCTCGACACCGGACGGAGTGTTGTGCAAATCCTTTGCGACCGGGCGTACGGTCTCGACGATACTGGTAATTGGCATGACATAGTCTTCGCCCGCGACGCGTAGAATCATGCCATCGAGGATTGCGAGCGTGAGGGGCAAAACGAGAGTCACTTCGGACCCTTGTCCCGGCGTGGATTTCAACCGAATTCGTCCGCCTAGATCTTGTATGCGCTGGCGCACAACGTCCATTCCCACGCCACGGCCAGAAACATTCGTGATGCTTTCCGCCGTCGAAAAGCCCGGCGCGAATACCAACTGGTCGAGTTCTTCCGGGGAGAGTTGGCTGTTTTCGTCGATGACGCCCTTTTCGATTGCCCTGATACGGACTTTTTCCCTATCAATGCCCTTGCCGTCATCTTTGACTTGGATGAGAATATTCTCGCCTTGATGTTCTGCAGACAGAATGACTAAACCTTCTTCAGACTTTCCGGCTGCACTACGATCTTCCGGACTTTCGATCCCATGGTCGATGGCATTTCTGACCATGTGAGTGAGAGGATCGCTGAGTTGTTCCACTACGCTATTGTCGAGTTCGGTGCTTTCGCCTTTTGTTTCTAAGCGGACTTTTTTGCCGGTGGCAATACATACGTCCCTGACAATCCGCGGCATTCTCCCGAATACGGATTTTACCGGATGCGCTCGAATGGACATGACGCTGTCTTGAAGGCCTCTTGTGTGCCGCTGAAGTTGCTCCAAACCCTTGAACAAACCGGCGTGTTGATCTTCGGATAAGCAGCTTGCTTCTTGAGAAAGCATCGATTGGGTAATCACAAGCTCGCCGACCATGTTTACCAAGCGGTCGATCTTTTCGAGATTGACCCGAATGAGTGCAGCTTTGGAAGATTTTTCGGACTTCGCCGCTGTTTCTTTGGTCTTGGTTTCCTTCGGGCCATTGGGTGGAGGGGTGTCCGTTTTTGGTGCTCCTTCTTTGGGTGCTTGCTCTGCCTCTTGCGGCTCCGCCTTTTGGACTGGCTCTGGGTCAGACGTGTCCTGCGATTTTTTGTGGTTTTCGCTTTTTGTCGGTGCCGCGGAGATCAGAAGTTCGCAATCGTCCAAGACGAACTCAAAGACCTCCGTTATTTCCTCAAGCGTACATTCAGTTTCTAGGCTGATTGTCCACCCAAGGTAAGACTCAGCAGGGCTTAACTCAGCAAATGCCGGAATCGAAGAGGTGTCGGCCTCCAGTGTGAGGTTCCCCATTCGGCGGAGTTCGCCGATTAAGATTCTGGGGTCATTGGCACGCTGATAAAGGCTCGCATGCGGTTTGAACGTGATGGAGTAGGTCGCGCCGTCGGCCGTTTTGTCTTCGAGGTCGATGACTGCTGCAACAGGAGTGAAATCCAATCCCAATTCATCGTCTTCTTCGGGCTCTTCGATCTTCACGGCAACAGGGGTGAAGTCCAATCCCAGTTCGTCGTCATCTTCGTCGTCGGTGTTTGCCGGGGAGATTGCTGGGGAGGCGATGTCACTTTCGCCGGGCAGTGCGCCGTGTTCGACGACGTGGTTCAGCATCGATAGAACTTGGTGCTCGTGACCCTCATCGAACTGCGCTGTTTCTTTTGCTTCGGCAACGAGGTCTTCAAGGATGTCCGTCGCGCGGAGACTCAAGTCGACCAGCTCGTCGCTTACTTCGAGCTTACCATCGCGGAGCAAATCAAATGCGTTCTCAAATGAATGAGCGAAACTCACCAAGCGGTCAAAGCCGAAGGCCCCCGCACCCCCCTTTATGGAATGAATGGCACGAAAGGCTGCGTGCAGGCATTCTGTGTCTTGTGGCTCATCCTTCAAAATGGATGTTTGCTCTTGAAGCTCTTCCAAGAGTTCTTCGCATTCGCCGAAAAATGTCTGCTTAAACTGCTCGAGCGGATCCATGCGGTAACTCTCCCACGTTAGGTTGAGGGCGAAACTTTTTCGATAACTCTCAGCAGCTTATCGGGATCAAAGGGCTTGACGATCCAGCCGGTGGCACCCGCCTGGCGTCCTTCGTTCTTCTTCTCTTCGGAACTCTCCGTCGTGAGAATAAGAATTGGCAGCGTTGCATACTCTCTTTGGGCGCGCACCTCGTGAATGAATTCGATCCCGTTCATCACTGGCATGTTTATGTCCGTGATGACTACGTCGAAAGGTTGTGTGCAGATCTTATCGAGTCCATCTTTTCCGTCGACGGCTTGGATGACCTGATGACCGGCGCCTTCAAGGGTATGGGCAAGCATATCGCGCATGGTTCGTGAATCGTCGACAGTCAGTATGCTTTGGCTCATAGTCCATTCTCGTACCTAAAGTAGATCCGTACATCCCAGGTCAGATAGAATTTGTGAAAAGCATTCACTTCTATCCGTGATTTGAAATTCGAGTTGCTTCTCGTTCGCTAGGGCTTTTGCGGCAATCAAAACTTGAATGCTTATAGGGGAGAGCGTTTCAACATTGGCAGCATTCAGCTTGATTGGTTCGCCATTGTTCAACCGATGCAGTAACTGCTGATGAAGATCGGGTGCACTCAAATGGTCCAGCGATTTGTCAAGATTCATTTCTGAAACACCCGAAGGTTGAAGTCGGATCGCTGCTTTTCCCCAGTTTGCGGTCCGTTGCGAAGGCCTGATCATTCGTCAGATTGATTAATATCGAGTTACCCGCGACTTGGACGCGGCGGCTTGGAGTCGTTCATGTGGAGCCATGATGTATCGATTTGTTAAGCCTTTTTTTGCAGAGTTTCATGGGTTTGCGGAATGTGCAGGAATGAGAAACTTTGAACTGGTGGGCCGATAATGGAAGCAGTTAACGCCGTACACGAAGACGTTGCAGGACCTTTGAAGGAGGAGTCTGAAACGAGCAAATTGATTTCATTTTCGGTCGGCGACCAGGATTACTGCGTCAGCATAGAGAATGTGCGCGAAATCCGTGCTTGGAGCGAAACAACACCATTACCAAACACCGCTAAATTTGTCCGTGGTGTAATTAATTTGCGCGGCGCGATCGTACCTATTGTCGATGTAAGTGCCTGGCTGTATGGCCGCCACACAGAGCCCAGCCCTCTTCATGTAATAATTGTCGTATCGCAGAACTCTCGACTCATCGGGCTTTTGGTGGATGCGGTTTCGGACATCTTGAACGTTACTGTCGACGAAATTGAGGATTTGCCTGATGTGGCGGGGGGCAGCGCATCTGACTATATCAGCGGCGTTGTGACTCGCAACGACACGATGATCGCGCTGGTTAATCTCGATCTTATTGGGGAGTTGACCCACTAGGCCGGTGTTCCGGATTCGTGTGGCCGATTCAAACTGTCAATGCCATTAGATTCCAACATCAACTCTGTCATGATCGTGGATGACCATAAGTCTGTACAATTCATTGTACGGACTATCGTTAGCTTCTTCGGTTTCAAAGAAATTCGCGAATTTACCGATGGTGAGTCCGCCTATGAAGCGCATCTACAGAGGTCAGCGGATCTCATCATTCTCGATCTAAGAATGCCTGGACTTGACGGACTATCGTTGCTTCGAAAGATTCGCTGGGAGTGCAAAGATAAGCGCCAAAGAGTCAAGGCGATTGTGTTGTCGGCGGTGCTCGATCGGGACACCGTCTTAAACGCGCGTGATGCAGGGGCCGATGCGCTGATAGCTAAGCCAATTACCGCACGGACGATTTGCGAGCGTGTTCTCCAAGTGATTCGTGATGAACGAGAATTTGTCGTAACTGCAGAGTATATCGGGCCAGATCGACGTGTGGGGTCGGCGGATCATTTGTATGATGGGCCCGAGCGGCGCGTTGATGGCGGCGGGGAGGAAGCGACTACCAGTGAAGACGGTACTGAGGGCGTAACCGATGATGATATCGATGCAATGCTCGCACAGTAGTTTTGTGCAGGTCTAATGGGAAGTTCAGAACGCGCCATACAGCTCTCTGATAGCGATCTCGATACGATTATTGCGTTTATGAAAGAGCAGAGCGGTGTCACGCTTACAGACAAGAAGCGCGACATGGTCTATGCGAGACTCTTGAAAAGACTGCGTGCGCTCAATCTAGAAAGTTTTGCCGAATATTGCACTCTTATTCAATCGGATGAGGGAGCGACGGAACGAGAATTTACAATCAATGCACTGACGACCAACTTGACCTCTCTGTTTCGCGAGGCTCATCACTTTGAGCATCTTCGCGATCACGTTTTGCGTCCGGTGGTTGACCAAAACGCCGGCCGTAGACTGAGGATCTGGTCTTCGGCATGTTCGACCGGTGAGGAGCCCTATTCGATCGCGCTCACCCTTCTCAGTCAGCTTTCAGATGTTCGAAGTTTGGACGCTAAAATCCTTGCAACAGACATTGATACAAAAGTCCTAGCCATCGCACGCTCGGGTCAGTACCAAGTTGGGGCGGTAGGTAAGATTTCGGACTGGGTCGATTGGCGGGCGTTCAGTACTCCGGTTTCAGGTGAGATCTTTCAGTTTCGGCCTACGGTTAGGAGTTTGATTACTTTTAAGCAATTGAACCTCATGTCAGCTTGGCCTATGCGCGGCCCGTTCGATGTCATTTTCTGCCGAAACGTGCTCATCTATTTCGACAAAGGCACGCAGAAAATGCTGGTAGAGAGGTTTTCGCGTCTGCTGCGGCCGGGTGGATTTCTGTATATTGGGCATTCCGAAAATCTGACGGGCATGTCGCCGGCTCTCGAGCTGAAAGGCAAGAGCATTTACCAAAAATTGTCTAATCAGACCTAGGCTGTCGGATACAACTCCAATTCCAATCTCTTGCGTCAGGTATGGCAACAAAAATTCGAGTGCTGATTGTTGATGACTCTCGGCTTATGCGAGATATGGTTTCTGGTATGCTTTTGAGCGATCCAAGCATCGAAGTTGTCGGCACGGCTGAAGATCCCTTCGACGCACGAGAAAAGATCAAACTGCTCAATCCGGACGTGATGACACTCGATATCAATATGCCGAAGATGGATGGTATTGAGTTCCTCAAAAAGGTGATGCGGTTGCGTCCAATGCCGGTCATCATGTTTTCGACGCTGACCCAGGAGGGCGCAGATGCAACGTTGCGCGCCCTTGAAATTGGAGCGTTTGACTACGCGTCGAAGCCGACTGAAGATATTCGTCAGCACTTTGATCGTCTACGAGATACACTTGTCTCCAAAGTGAAGTCTGCTATGGGCGCGAACGTCACCCGCCGCAATGGAACTGGTGCTGCGGCCGGTTCGTTCGGCAATGGCGCTTCTTTACTTACGCGGAGTGAGGTGATTGCTATTGGAGCGTCGACGGGTGGTGTTGAGGCCCTGCGGTCGTTAGCGCCTCGTATCCCGGCGACAACAAAACCAATCGTCATTGTACAGCATATGCCGGAGAATTTTACCGGTCAGTTCGCGCGCCGCCTGAGTTCGATTTGCAATGCCGAAGTCAAAGAAGCAAGCGATGGTGAGCGGCTGAAGGATGGATTTGTCTATATCGCACCTGGACATTCGCATCTAACCCTCAAGGGAGCTGCCGATGGGTTCACGTGTGTTCTTGACAAAGATGAAAAAGTATCGGGACACCGGCCTGCTGTTGACAAGCTTTTTGCGTCGGTTGCGGAGGCAGCTGGAAGGCGCGCGGCTGGAGTGATTTTGACGGGGATGGGCCGCGATGGGGCTCAAGGGCTTATGAAAATGCGCGATGCGGGTGCTGTTACTCTAGGGCAATCGGAGGGGACGTGCTTGATTTACGGAATGCCTAAAGCTGCGGCGGACTTGGGTGCCGTTCAGTATGTGCTTCCGCTCGAAGAAATTGGCGAGCAGTTTCATGGCACTGCGGTGCGAAATCGCGTGCCCAAGCAAGGTGGTGCACGCGTTGCGGCCCGATCCGCTTAGAGTCGAGTAAAAAGGTGGAAACCTATGCCTAGTGCAAAAAACATCAAGATGCTGATTGTGGATGATCAAAAATCGATGCTTGAGCTGACGAAATACAGCTTGAACCAATTGGGTGTCGATCAAGTGTTTGAGGCCAAGAGTGCCGAACAAGCCCTAGAGATGCTTGAGGAGACGGAGGTCCATCTCATCATCTCCGATGTGAATATGGAGGGGATGAGCGGGGTAGATTTTCTTAAACATGTGCGCCGTGATGCGAAACTGAAAGATCTGCCCTTTGTGTTGGCGTCGGGCGTACAAGACCGGGATCTTGTGAAGTCTGCGATTGAAGCGGGTGTAAACAACTATATCACTAAACCGTTCAACGTTGCGACCTTGAAGAAGAAGCTCGAGGCTGTTGTAGGCGAATTGCAATAGAGTCCTGTTTTGATCTCTATAGAGACTTTGCTTTTACCTAGAAGAAGGTTACGTCCTCTTCGATGGGTGTTTTAGATTCCGGCTTAAGACTGATCTCAAAACGATCCGCTGCCGCGGCGAGAATTTCTTCTAGACCGACATTTTTTTCAATCTGACCGTAGAGCTCACTTAAGAAAACAGACTTTGTCCTTTGTTCGTCAGATTGGTGACCGCTTTGAGCAAGATCACAGATCAATCTGCAGATGAGGACAAGACTTTCATAGCGTTGAGTGAGACGATCGGCCGATTGAAGCGCGGCAATGGTCGCGGTGAGTTTGTCAATGTCCGTGTTTTGGGTGCGCGGGGTATTGAGAAAATCCTCGCGCAAGGCATCCGACATTTCGTCGGTGATCTTGCCGCTTTTTTCGATTTCCGCAGAGAGAAACGAGATAAGCGTTTTGAGCAATTCTGCGGAACTCATACCTGACGGAAATCCAACTCTTACGGACAACTTCAAACTACCGTTAATAGCGGTAAAGCATTTTTGTTTCCTTAAGACCCGCCCGGTAACTTTTGCGCAGCAGGTGCACGCAAAACTGCATTGACTATCAGGCAATCTGGGGCATTCATCACGACTTATGCGATCTTATGTAGACCCGCGTACCGGAAATACGATCACCACAATTTTTCAAAGCGAGTATCACGTTACCGCAGCCCCCGGTGAAGTGATCTCGACGATACTCGGATCATGTATTGCCGTTTGTTTGCGGGACCCAGAGGCGGGCGTGGGCGGCATGAATCATTTTCTGCTGCCGGGAGACATGACTACGAACGCGGACGCAGTGGGCGGTCAAGCCATGCGCTTTGGCTGCTTTTCGATGGAGCAATTGGTTAACGGACTTTTAAGCTTTGGGGGGCGACGCGAGTGCTTGGAAGCCAAGGTGTTCGGCGGGGGGAACGTCAGTCAAGCGAGCTTGGATATCGGCAAACGTAACGCGGAGTTTGCGATTGACTTTTTGAGGCGGGAGCGGTTGAAGCTCGCGGCGTCTGACGTTGGCGGCTATTGTGCGCGGCGGCTCAAGTATGATCCGATCGGTGGCCGGGTGAAGCTGAAGCGGGTCGACATGGAACATTCAGTCGAAGTCTTTGCTCAAGAAAAACGGGTCAAGCCGGAAGCGCTCAAACAGAACGACGATATCGAGTTATTCGGATAGTCGTCATACACCAGCGCTACCCACTCAATCACATCTCCGACTGTCCGGCCATGAGGCCGGTTAGCGGATACTTTACCCTTTGCTTTTAGGTTAACGTCGCATTTCTGCGCGTTGCGCGGCCTTATTTGTTTCTGTGGGGATTACACAATGAATAAAAAGTTCTCAAAATTGTCGGCGCGCATTCCGCTCATGATTGTTGGTGTGGCGGTTATCTCTGTGATGGGTATTTCTGCTCTGATGTACTCTCAGTTTCATGACCTTGTGAAAACAGAAGTCGAAGAGAGGCTGATGGTGGCGGCCGATCTGAAGGCGCATGAACTCAAGAGCTGGCTCGAAGGCATTGAGGCGGATATCGAAGGTCTGGCTGCAAACCCTTCAACGGTTTCTGCGATTGCCAATTTTGAGGCGGGGTGGAAGGCGCTTCCAGGGCAAGGTAATGCAACCGCGGAGCTTCAACGGCTCTACATTTACGACAACCCTCACCCGACCGGTCAAAAGGAGAATTTGGACAGAGCCAGCGATGACTCTTTTTACAGTTCCATGCATGCGAAGTATCACCCGGGCTTCCGCACCTTCCTCCGCAGTAAGGGCTATTACGACATCTTTCTCTTCAACGCGAATGGGGACTTGATCTATAGCGTCTATAAGGAATTGGATTACGCAACGAATTTGCGTATTGGTCAGTGGGCTGATTCTGGTCTTGGCGAAGCCTTCCGTATGGCTGCTAATAATCCTAGTGGAGATTATATCTTCTTTAACGATTTTGCGCCTTACGCACCTAGCCACGGTGCACCGGCGAGCTTCATCTCAAAACCTGTTCTCGGCGCGGATGGTACTTTGCAGGGCGTTCTGGCGTTTCAAATGCCGATTGATCGTTTGAACATGCTGATGAAAGATCGCACGGGGATGGGAGAAACAGGTGAAACGTATCTGGTGGGTCAAGATCAGCTCATGCGTTCGGATTCTCCTCATTCGGAAGAATCAACGCTCTTGAAGCAGAAAGTTGAAACGGAGCATGTTGCTCGGGCGCTAAATGGGGAAACCGGCTACGATATCGCCGCCAACTATAACGGAGTGCAGTCAGTTGTTGCTTACGAACCGGTTGAGTATAGAGGCGTGGTTTGGGCGATGGTCGCTGAGCAAAGTGTCAATGAAGCGTTCGCCCGTGAGGGGGAGATCATTCGCCAAATTGTCCTCATTGTCCTCCTTGGGATGGGGGTCATTGCGGGGATCGGCGTCTTTGTGGGCCGGAGCCTGTCCAAACCGATTACTGCGATTGTCGGTGTTATGACGCGAGTTGCGAAGGATGAGTTTGACGTACAAATTCCTTCTACGAACCGGAGCGATGAGATAGGTGATATCGCTCGCTCACTGGAAGTCTTCCGAGATGCAGGTCTCGAGCGGATCGAGATGGAGAAGCGGAACGAGGAAAATGTTCGCCGGGTCCAAGAGGAAGCCGAGCAGCGTATGACCGACGAGATCGGCCGCGTTGTTGAACAGGTGGCTGAAGGGGATCTTGCCGCGCGTGTCGATGTGGACGGCCGTGAAGGCGTGATTATTGAGATTGGCAATCAACTCAATTCCGTTCTGGAAGTGATCGAATCCGTAAACGGTGAGCTCAAGGCCTCTATGCAGGCCATCGCCCATGGCGATCTGACCAGGAGGATTGAGGCCGACTATCGCGGCGAATTCAACGATATCAAAGTGTCCGTGAATACCGCGTGTGCTGAGCTCGAAAAAATGGTTACTCAAACGACGCAAAGTGTGACTGCGGTCACAAATTCGGTCAAAGAAATCTCTTCGGGGACCGATGATCTCTCGACACGGACGGAACGCCAAGCATCCAACTTGGAAGAAACAGCGGCTGCAATTGAAGAGCTGTCTACGACGGTTCGGCAAAATGCGGACAATGCCGTGTCGGCAAACTCATTGACGGGGGACGCTAAGACTGCCGCAGAGAATGGGTCGTCGATTGTGGGTAACACGGTGGCAGCGATGTCCCAGATCGAAGAAATGTCTTCGCGCATCGTGAATATTGTGGGCGTGATTGATGAGCTTTCCCACCAAACCAATCTCTTGGCGCTCAACGCTGCTGTCGAAGCGGCACGCGCTGGAGAGGCTGGCAAGGGCTTTGAGGTCGTGGCGTCCGAAGTTCGATCACTTGCGCAACGTTCCAGTCAATCTTCGAAGGAAATACGTGAGCTGATTTTAAGCAGTGACGAGCAAGTCAAAAAGGGCGTGTCTTTGGTTGGTGAAGCAGGCTCAAGCCTTGAGGAGATCGTCAGCCAAGTCGACAAAGTTGCAACGATCGTTTCGGAAATTGCCTCGGCTTGTCAAGAACAGGCAACGGGGCTCGACGAGGTAAACTCTGCGGTTACGAGCCTTGATGAGATCACGCAACAAAACGCGGCTTTGGTTGAAGAAACAACTGCTTCCGTTGGAGCTCTGTCCAACGAGGCAGACCGGCAATCTCAGATCATTTCGTTCTTTCGAACCTCCGATGGTGGTGGTGACTCGTTTTCAGGCCTCTCCGTGGAAGCTGTCAGTCAGCATGCGAATGTAAGGCTTGATGGGCCGGTTCAGCAGGCTCCGGCTGCTGCTTCGAGTCCGCGAGCGGTTCCGGAAGCGCAGGGAAATCTGGCTGTCGCATTTGACGACGATCCTGACTGGGATGAATTCTAGGTTCTCCTTGCAACAAGGAAACAAGGTGGCTTACGATTCGTCCGTCAGCCACTTTTCTTTGAGCTTGTCAAGATAGTCTTTGGCCTCCTGAGACGTCAGTATCTCATTGAGCCGGCCCAACAATTGTTCGTCGCGTACAGCAATCCCGTAGGACTCGCTGGAGAAACCATACTCCTCTCTGTACAATCCTTTTAGATATTGATCCAGAGGCGGACCGTACTGGAATACGGTATTACCCAATTCGCCACTCAATGTACTGTTGTCCGAAATATTGAACTCCACGATCCCTTCCCGCAGCGCGCGTCTGGATCCCCCGGATTCTTCGAATTCGACGACGGAAAAGCCAAACTGTTTTTCCAAGTAGCGCGCCGCTTTGGCGTTTGTCGAATTGGGAGAAACACCAACGACCGCGCCGGACAAGGCTTGGGGGAAGGGACGATTAATGGTGCCGGAGGAGATGAAGATCTGATTCACGTTTAAATAGGGCTCGGTGAAGTAAACGCCTGGGTTTTGTTCTTCACGTTTTTTTGTCCGGGTCATCGAAGAAATCACCATATCGAGCCGGTACTCCCTGAGCTCGGGCAGCAAATCTCGGAAGCGGATTTCATTGTGTTCGATCGAAAGCGGTGTGCCCAGCTCTTCGGATAATTGTGCGATGATCCATTGCTTGAAGTCCTGATCGAACCCTTCGAAGCCACCCTCGGATCGACGTTTATTAAATACGCCTCCAAAGGACCCGCTGAAGCCAATGCGAACAACGCCCGTACTCTGTATGCGGTCAAAGATAGAGGGGTAGAGAACGAAATAGCCATAGTGGCTCCATGGGCCGAGGGCAGCTTGTTTTCCATCGACCAATTGTCCCGGTCTGATCCGCCATAAGAACTCTGTGGAAGAGTTCAGTTTGGCAGTGAGCCGGTTCACAGGGATGTGCAGAGGCTCGTCAATCCGTTTGAGAAAATCGAAGACGAGGGGTGGCATGGACTGATCGGAAATGTTTCTGATCTCCAGAATGTATCGACGTTCGAAGATCTCCTCGGGCTCTCGCCAGTCAAATTTCAGTGCCGATTTCATTGACCCGACTTCTGTTGCTCCGGGTTGAGGAGTCAACAGAGAAACTCGCTTCGTCTCGATAACAAGCTCCTCAAAATTCTGTCGCGCTTCGCCGAGTTCAGCTTCCGTCTGGCTGAGTTCGTCGTTTCGTATTTCGAGCTGATCGCGCAGCGCATCAAGTTGAGACTCAAACTGCGATTGGGTGAGTTCAAATGTTCCGGCTGCCGCTCCGCCCACGAGCCCTGCAACGGCGCCCCAATTGATCAATATCGCACCCAAATTGCGCTCGTCCCGGGTTCCGGATTCGATGCTTCCGTCGGTCGAGGACGACAGTTTTCTTCGACTGTGGCCAACGGCGATGCGGCTGCCGATCAGCGCGCCGATGACGCCTGCAACAAGAACGAACAAGAGCAGCGGAATATCGCCGATTGTCCCGGCATAGCCAGGCCGGTTGCTAAAGAGAAAATACGCTCCAGCGGCAAACCCAAGTGCAACTAAGGTTGCAAGCGCGAACTCCAAACGTGCGTGCGATCGTAACTGAGACATTATCCCCACCTTCCATTACGCGCCATTTCAAGGTGTTGGAATTCGCCAGTCAACCTGTTTTTGGCGCTGGCTGGGCCAAAGAGGGCAGCATTAACGCATTCCTCATCCCCTTGAAACATAACGCCAACGGTACCACATCTCAGGTGGTTAAGTGGCTCCCATTAGAAGCCGAACCGCGGTCTGTGGCCTAAGATTTGGGATAGACCGCTCATTTTGTCGCTTATGAAAGGACAAAGAATGTCACGTGTTTCCTATTTCGATAGCCCCTTGCTCCTGGGGTTCGACCAAGTCGAGCGGATTCTTGACCGGGTAACGCGGTCGGCAAATGATGGGTATCCCCCCTATAATATCGAGCGTGTGGATGATCGGACATTGCGCATTACACTCGCTGTTGCGGGATTCGACGATAGCGCTCTGTCGGTGAGTGTGGAGGAAAGCCAGCTCGTAATTCGCGGGCGTAAACCTGAAGAAGAGGAAGAGCGTGAGTACCTGCACCGAGGAATTGCGACGCGACAGTTTCAACGTTCGTTCGTTCTCGCCGATGGTATCGAAGTCTCAAGCGCCCACCTCGACAAGGGGTTGCTCAGCATTGAGTTGCAGCGTCCGGTCCCTGAGACGATCGTCAGAAAGATTGATATTTCTACTGGAGATCAGAGTTCTTCAGCACAGAGAAAGGTCGGACGGTCCAAAGCGTCCTCTAAAACTGTTGTCGAAGTTGTAGATAGCTAATCTTGCGCATTGCTTAATGTTTCCGCATACAGACCGCCTCTCGGTGTCATCGCTGAGCCGGGAACGTGGTGCAAAGAAAGGTAAACTGATGAACATTGAAAAAGACAGTCAAACGATATCGGCCGAAGACTTCGCGGCATTGGGGTCAAACAGCCTTGTTTATGTCCGTGAAGTCGATGTAGACCAAATCCAGCAGGAAATGCTGGAGATCGCTCCCGAACAATCTTTGGGCGAACAATTACAGCTTGCGGACGAGCAGAGATTCTTTGCTATCCATTTGGCGGATGGCACCCGGGTAGCGGTGCTGACTTCGCGCGATGCTGCCTTTACTGCCGCACGGCAGCATAATATGAGCCCCGTGAGCGTCCACTGATCCCCTTAGTGCTGTCTTGGCGTTGGATGGACACGATCTCGGCGCCACCTTCTTTGGGTTGGTGGTCTGTCCCTGGGCGATGATGAGGCGTCTTCGCGCCGAACGCTTCTGTGCGCTTCGTCGATCGACCTCCGATTGGTTTGCCGCCGATTTTAGAGCTGGAAACGCGCTTGCAATTTCACGCGGCTTTGCAGGCTGATGTCTTCTGGATGGGAGTTTCCTGCACCATCCGCTCTCCAGGCCTTTGAGGGAGTAGTTCTACCCGAGTTCATGATGCGCGATCAGGCGCCGGAGGCTTTGCGCATCTTTGCGGGAGAGGGGAATCCAAACGCGGATCTGACCGCGGCCACAAGTTCGTCTTTTGATCCTGCTTGGCGCAAGTAAGATCTGGTGACCGGATCCCTCAAGATTCGCGATACTTTTGCCAGCGCTTTGAGATGATCAGTGCCATTACATTCTGGCGCCAAAAGTAGAAATATCAGATCAACAGCCTCACCGTCCACCGCATCGAAGTCGACCGGTTTTTGCAACCGTGCCAAAAAGCCAATCGGTTGCTCGACTTCCTTTAGGCGTGCATGGGGGATTGCCACACCATGGCCCATACCGGTGGTGCCAAGACGCTCCCGTTCCAAAAGGACTTGCAAGATGTCACGTTCTTTTAGACCGGCGAAAGACGCGGCTGCTTGTGCCAAACTCTGCAGAGCTTGCTTTTTGCTTGAGCATCTCAGCTGGTCTATTATCTGTTCCTCTTGGATCAGTGTCGTTGAAGTCATCTGCTACCCACCGCTTTGCTCCATTACCCAAGTCATTTATTGTAGATTGAAGCCTGCGGCCTCATTTGTTGATGTTTTTCAATTCTTTACTCTGGAGAGATCGAGCCAGCCGATATTGCCGTCCGACCTCTGGTAAACAATGTTGATCGCGCCGTTTGACGTATTTCTGAATATGCGGACCGGTTCGTTGGTCAAATCCATTGTCATTGCTGCGTCGCCGACTGAGGCTTCGCTGATTTCAAGCTCTGTTTCCGCGATGATCAGCGTTTCTTCATCCTGATTGGTCGACGTTTCCGGCCCCGGCTCGGCTGATTGGGAGACAACATAGCCGGGAAATGGTTGATCGTCTGCTTTTGACCCTTTTGCGTGATGGTGCTTTAGGCGGCGTTTGTATCGCCTCAGCTGTTTTTCTAAGCGGGCCATGGCGGCGTTGAACGAAGAGTAAATATCAATGGCCTCGCTGGAGCTTTGCAGCGTGGCTCCAGTGTCCAAATGCACCATACAATCACAGCGGTAGCCATGACCTTCATGACTGAAGGTTACGTCGACGGTTCCCGGCCTGGGCGAATATTTGTCTAATGCGGCTTGAAGATGCGCTTCGACGTGTTCCGGCAACGCATCGCCGGTATCGATGTTTCTGCCCACCACGTTGATTTCAAACGAATTGTGATTCACTTCAGCCATAATCCTGCAATGGGATCGCGTCCTTGAATCCTGTCGGTTCGAGCTATTTTTTATGCGGTCGTCACCTGCTTCGACGTGTGATTTCTAACCGCTTTGGTAAGTCGACGAGACCCTATGTTTGCGTGGTTATCCTGTCAATAAAGCGTGGTCAAAAATTGGCTTAATCTTGCCCTCACGCGCCGAAATTCACAATATCGGGCGCTGTGTTCCGTCATCGCGCTCACACTGCCTGTTTCTTCATCCGGCGGCGCTGAATGGAAGAGGGGATCCGCAGGGCTTCGCGATACTTGGCCACGGTGCGCCTGGCGATTTCGATACCTGACTCGTTCAGGATCTCCACAATCCGATCGTCGGACAGCACACTGTTCGGCTCTTCCTTGTCGATCAGCTCTTTGATCCGATGGCGGACGGCCTCCGCGGAATGAGCAGAGCCACCGTTGGACGACGAAATTGCGGACGTGAAAAAGTACTTTAGTTCGAAAAGTCCGCGCGGCGTTGCGATGTATTTGTTAGACGTGACCCGGCTAATTGTCGATTCATGCATCGAGATCGCTTCGGCCACAGTCTTGAGGTTTAGGGGCCGCAGACAGTGGATTCCATGGACCAGGAATGCATCCTGCTGTCGTACGATTTCGGTAGCCACCTTCAAGATTGTTTTGGCTCGCTGGTCCAGGCTCTTTACCAGCCAAGAGGCGTTGTTGTAGCATTCAGAAAGATAGCCCTTGTCGTCAGCACTTTTTGCGACTTTGCTTATTTCCGCATAGTAACTTTGATTCAATAAGACTTTTGGCAAGGTCTCATTGTTCAGTTCAATCTTCCATGTGCCATCCGACTTTTGTCGGACATACACATCGGGAACAATCGCTTCTATTACTTCGTGAGCAAATGATAATCCAGGCTTCGGATCAAGTTGCCGAATCTCATCCTGCATTTCCGCGAGGTCCTCTTGGTCAACCCCGCATATGGATCCCAGCTCGGTCAGTTTGCGTTCGGCCAGGAGCGGTAAGTTTTCTAACAGCGTTTGCATGGCCGGATCGAGCCGGTCTTTTTCTTTCAGTTGCAGCGCCAGGCACTCCGATAGATCTCGGGCGAAGACACCCGCTGGATCAAGACTCTGCATGAACTTGAGATTATTTTCGATGGTTTCAGCTGTTGTACCAAGCCGGACCGCGATGGAGTCCACATCTTCTTTTAGGTAACCAGCCTCATCGATGGATTCGATCAAATACGCTCCAATGGCCCTTTCGATGTCATCCATGTTTGCAATCGAAAGCTGTTCCCTCAAATGGTCCCTCAGAGTTTTTTCTTTTGTCAGGGTTGCTTCGAGATCGTATCCATCTTCGCCGTAGGATGCTTGTCCTGAGCCTACGTTCTGCCAAGACGAAGCTTCAGGTCCTTGTTCAGGTTGATTGTTCTGAGCGTCCGCGCGCGTGTCTTCGGTGTAGACGGATTCATAATCGGCATCGAGCGAGTCTTGAGCCGTCTGCGATTCGCTTTGACCGCTGAGCGTTTTGTCCGTAGTTAAATCTTCCCCAAGGGATTCGGTTCGCTCGGTTCCATCCTGCTCTCGACCCGCTGAGGTCTGAGGGGCTGTGTTGTCATTTGATATGCTCTCTTCCAAATCCAGGAGAGGATTTCGTTCGACCTGATCTTCGACGTAGGATGAGAGTTCAAGGTTGGATAGTTGCAACAGCTTGATCGCTTGCTGCAACTGAGGCGTCATGACAAGGGACTGACTTTGCCGTATCTCCAGTTTCGGGGTTAATGCCATGTGCGCCTTACATACTCATACTGAATTTAGAGACTGAATCGCTCCCCCAAATACACGCGCCGCACATCCTCGTTGCCAACTATTTCCGACGGTGTTCCTTCCATGAGAACTTCACCGTCGTATATTATGTATGCCCGATCAATCAGGTCTAGTGTTTCACGGACATTATGGTCAGTAACCAGAACACCTAATCCCAAGGACTTTAAGTGACCAATCAGCTCCCTGATTTCTCCAACGGCAATCGGATCGATGCCAGCCAGAGGTTCGTCCAACAACATGTAGCTTGGACGGCTCGCCAGGGCGCGCGCGATCTCAACCCGTCTGCGTTCACCGCCCGAAAGCGCAGGGGCCGGGGTGCGGCGCAGATGGCTTATCGAAAATTCCGCAAGCAAACTGTCTACAAATGCTTGTCTGCGTTCGGGAACCGGCTCGACGAGTTCTACGACAGCCCTTACGTTTTCTTCAACAGACATGCCGCGAAAGATGGATTGTTCTTGAGGAAGGTAGCCGATGCCCAAGCGCGAGCGACGGTACATCGGCAGTCCGGTCACGTCTTGACCGTCCACTTCGATTGTTCCGTAGTCAGCTGGAATCAAGCCCGTAATCATATAGAAGCAGGTCGTTTTGCCTGCTCCGTTTGGGCCCAATAGACCGACAACCTCTCCCCGACTCACACTCAAACTCACACCTCTTACAACAGGGCGGTTTTTAAAACTCTTACCCAGCCTATTGGCCTTGAGACCCGTATCGGCTTCAACGACGCGCAATTCCGGTTCCGCTTTCATAAAACACTACCCCTGTTAATTTTGCTTGAATCGCCGAATTTCGGCGTTTCCCCTACTCGCTGGATTCGTTTTCCGATGGAAGGAAACGCCCCGAAACGCGTCCTCCAGACTGTTTTCCGCTCTTGAGAATACTGCGTCCACTCTCCAGATCCATGTCCAGGCGCGTACCGCGCAGAACGTTGTCGCCGTGTGTCAAAACGACATTGTTCTTCATCACAATCGTTCGGTCTGTGACATCGTACTTTGCCCAATCCCCCTCGGCCGTCTCTTTGGGCGAAATCAGAACCACATCACCGATCGCGTGCATGTGGGTTATGGAATCGGAGGGGGCACCGCCGGCGCTGTCAGACTGTGTGTAATACACTTCAAGCCGCTCAGTTTTGAGCTGGATTTCTCCCTGCACGGCATCAACGTTCCCCTCGAAAATCGCAGTCTGCGCTTCTTGGTCAACCGTCAATCGGTCCGAAGCTATGTCGACGGCCTGATCGGTATTGTGACTGCCGTCCATGAAGACGTTACTGGTCTGCTCCTGGCTCCAAGTTGGGCCGGACCAAGCCACCAAAAGGAGCGCTAATGTAAGATTAATTCGCTTCAGCGTGCTTTTGGTCATTGAAAGACACCCTTGGTGTTTCAGGGGATGGGTAAACGACGGTTCTCACTTTGCCGTGGAACTTTATGCGTTTTGCGTCGTCCATGACCCGGAAGCTGTTGGATTCGACGTCTGCCCAACTGAGTTCTACATGGGTTCGAACTGTTCCGTACGCTTCGTTCGATTCCAGATCGACAATTGCCTGCTCTGTCTTTACCTTGAAATCGTCTGCTTGGGTGACAATGACATTGCCGTTGAGCAGAAGCTTTTCTAGTTTTTTGTTATATGTTCCGCGATCAGATGTAAGGATCACAGTCTTATCCTGACCGGGCTGCGTGACTTCAGTCTTGTCTGAATTGGGGTAGAGTTTCCCAACGATCTCATCCAAATCCAAAATGTCAGCATTCTCACTTTGACGTACAGCGGTCGTCGCGGTTACTTCGAACGGTCTTCCTTGGCGGTCACGGCTTGTCAGTTTCGGCTCCAGCATATGGATGTCACTTTCCAGGTAAGGAAAGGTCGGTGTGTTGTTGGCCCAGTCTTTTGCCGCCTGATTATAAGTCTGCAGAGTTACGAACACGGCAACAAGTGTAATGGCTGCCAATGCTGGCAATATGACCTTCATCATACTGACAAAATGGCTGTAGGGCTGTGCATCGGCCGAAGTTCTGTGGGATACGAGATGATCGCGCATCGACGACTGATCGGCCAACAAGGCGCGTTGCAGTTTGAGTTCTTTGGGAAGTTCGTGAGCGTCCGACATCGTTAGTTCACTCCGGCCCGCAAACAATCGTGCAGATGGATAATCCCTTTCGGTTTTCGGGGGGCGTCGGGACTTTGCTGCTCTTCATTGATCACGAACAACATCGTGATGTTGGAGTTGTTCATGAACCCAACCGCTTCGGCGACCAATGCCGTTTGGCGGATTGTCTTCGGATTTGGCGTCATCACGTCAGATGCGGTTTTGTCGCTCACATCAGAGTCGATGTGGCGCCTCAAATCGCCATCAGTAAATATGCCCATCAATCGACCGCTCTCGTCAAGGACGCCCACGCATCCCAACCTCTTTGATGTCATTTCCAGGATCATGTCGCGCATACTGGTGTCGGCGCGCACCAAGGGCATTTCGGCACCGGAATGCATAATGTCTTGCACACGAAGCAACGATTTTCCAAGTTGACCGCCCGGATGCAACACCCGGTAGTCATCACTTGTGAATCCTTTTCGCGCCATGAGAGCAACCGCAAGGGCATCGCCCAGAGCCAACGTCATCGTCGACGATGTGGTTGGGGCGAGGCCCATGGGGCATGCTTCCGGGGCTTGGGGTAACAGCAATTTCACGTCGGCGGCACGCATAAGTGCGCTGTCCGCTTTTGCGCACATGGCAATCAGTGGAATGTTGTATCGTTTTGCATGGGCGGTGAGGGCAGCCAGCTCTTGGCTTTCGCCTGAATTTGAAATCATCAAAACGGCGTCATCCCTAGTGATCATTCCCAAGTCGCCATGGGATGCCTCGCCTGAATGAACAAATTGCGCGGGCGTGCCCGTAGATGAAAGCGTGGATGCGATTTTGACCCCGATTTGACCGCTCTTGCCAACGCCGCTGACAATTACTCGGCCGCGGACCCGGGCCAATTTGTCCACAGCGGAGATGAAGTCTCCGTTGAGTGAGGCGTCCAATTCCCTTAGGCCCTCGATTTCTGTCTCAATGACCGCTTTCGCGGTCGCAAGATCGTCGGAAATTGGGGTTGTCCTCGCCGATTTGGTTGCAGTCGCACGGTTTGATTTTTTGGCCATACTTTGTTGCCGCTTTATGTTCCCGCGAACAAATTCGAATTTGACTACAATGCCATCAATTTCGGCGTTGGAAAAGGGCGCCGCCCGGCGAACGCACCAAGAGTTTTAGCTAAGATTTTCGAGCCAATTGTGGCAAAGATCGCGGTCCGGTCTTGATCTGCTCTCACAATAGCGAGCCGAGCCGACGTAATCCTTAATGCGTTACGCGTGCGCAAATATATCTTCTTCCCAGCCGGCAATATCAAGGGCGGCTCGGGTCGGTAGAAACGAAAACACTTCGTGCGCAAGTTCCAGTCGGTTTTCTCGAATCAACATAGCTTCCAGTTTGTCCTTCAGCTTGTGCAAGTGGAGAACATCTGATGCGGCGTAGGCCAACTGAGCTTCCGACAATTCGCTTGCGGCCCAGTCTGAACTTTGCTGTTGTTTGCTCAAGTCCACATTTAACAGCTCTTTGCAGATGTCCTTGAGTCCGTGTCGGTCTGTGTACGTGCGAACAAGCTTGGATGCGATTTTCGTACAGAACACGGGCCGCGTCTCGATGCCGAGATAGATCTTCAGAACTGCAATGTCGAAGCGGGCGAAGTGAAAGATTTTGGTTCGTTCCGCATCGGCGAGTTGAGCCTTTAGATTTGGGCACGGGTAGTCGGGCCGGGACATCTGAACGACGTGGGCATCGCCGTCGCCCGCCGAAACCTGGACAACGCAGAGGGCATCGCGGTGAAGCCTCAGTCCCAACGTTTCCGTGTCCACCGCGACGACAGGACCCAAGTCAATACCGTCCGGCAAATCACCGCGATGATGGTGTATAGTCATTCGAATTGACCCACTGTTGTGCCTTGGGGGAAATGTGAGATGGTGCCCAGGAGAAGACTCGAACTTCCACGCCTATACAGGCACTAGCACCTGAAGCTAGCGCGTCTACCAATTCCGCCACCTGGGCAAGAGGGAAATGCCTACTCTCGAGCCGGTTCAAAGTCAACGCGGCAGCTCGCATGGTTCATTCAGCTATGGCAATACAGCACAGGCTTGTTTCCTTTAACAAAGGGTTTCTTACATGTAGGTATCATTGAGTTTGATACGCGGAGGAAAATATGTCGGCACGCCTGGTTACGGTTTTCGGAAGTGACGGATTTATCGGGCGCTATGTAGTTCGGGCGCTTGCGCGCTCAGGGTTCCGCATCCGTGCTGTCACGCGTAAGCCACATACGGCCGGTTTCTTGCGCCCTCTGGGAGCGGTTGGCCAAATTCAGATCGAAAAAGGCGATGTGAAAGTTTCGGATAGTGTCCGCCGTTTGGTGGCTGGTTCGGACGCGGTGGTCAATCTTGTCGGTATCCTGCACAATTCGGGATCGCAGACGTTTCGGTCCATTCATGAAGAGGCGCCCCATCGCATTGCTCAGGCGTGTGCGGAACATGGGGTCCGTTCCTTTGTCCAGATTTCGGCGATCGGTGCGAGCGAAGAGTCGAGTTCAGCGTATGCCCGCTCCAAAGCCAGGGGTGAACAATTGGCTTGGGAGGCGTTGCCTTCCACTGTGGCTGTCCGGCCTTCTCTTGTGTTCGGATCCGAGGACGGTTTCTTCAATCGCTTCGCGGGGCTTGCTCAGATCAGCCCGGCTCTTCCGCTGATTGGCGGAGGGAAGAATTTGGTTCAACCGGTTTACGTTGGTGACTTGGCGAGTGCCGTTGATCGCATTTTGAATCAAGATGCATCAGGCCCCCGGATCTTTGAGATCGGTGGCCCAACCATTTATTCGTTCAAAGAAGTCATGGAGCTGGTCCTGGAATATAGCGAACGCGAACGTTTGCTTGTCCCCATCCCTTATAACATCGCGAAAGCCTTGGGCGCGGTTCTTGGTGTGCTTCCGAACCCCCAGCTGACGATGGATCAGGTAGAGCTCTTGAAGGCCGACAACGTGGTTCGTTCGGACGGTTCGGTTGGGACACTGAACGATTTGAATATTCTGCCGCGATCAGTGGAACAGATTGTTCCCACATATCTGTATCGCTTCCGGAAACACGGTCAATACGACGACGAGCCTGTGGCTGAGAGCTAGTTTGTTCGCGGTATAACTTGTGTCCTGAGGACACGGGTTCTGTTCCATCCCTTGACTTTAAAAGAACTGGCGTCTGGCGATTGCGCACAGTGCTTGTGCACGCAATGGGGTCTGGCTCGCGCAAAATCATCGCGATTTTTATCCGGGTAATATTGACTTAATTCTATCCGGGTATAAATATGCTGTTCTAAAGGAGGATCAGTTATGACCGGTTTCGCGGAAAAGTCCGTAGTGGCGTTTGACGGAGACACATTGATCGCATCGGGGCCGCTGGTTTCCATAGTCCGGGCGGTCAAGGAAGCGGCCGATGAGGGCGGCACCATCTTGATCTTCGACAAAGAAGATAGCCGGCCGGTCGAAGTGGACTTGCGCGGCGGGCTGGAGGATGTGTTGGACCGGCTTGGAAACAAGGAAGTTCCAGACTCTCCCCCGCCAAAGGGTCGAGGCCGGCCCAAGCTAGGGGTTGTCGGCAGGGAGGTTACGCTCTTACCGAGGCACTGGGAGTGGCTTTCGAAGCAGCCTGGCGGCGCATCTGTAGCGCTGCGCAAATTGGTCGAAGACGCCAGACGTACGCAGTCTCCGGAACAGCGTGCGCGCCAAGCCAAAGATGCCGTCTACAGATTTATGCTCGCTATTGCAGGGGACTTTCCCGGCTACGAGGAAGCATTGCGTGCACTCTTCGCCGACCATCGCGAAAAATTCAATCGGGAGATCGAGGATTGGCCGCATGACATTCGCGGTCACGTGGAAGCGCTCGCGGCAAACGCGTTTGTGGTAACTAAAAGGGAGCGGCGCTCTTAACGGTTTCGCCGCCTACGAACACCGGCCGATCCTTTTGACCACCGCTACTGGGCTGGTTTGCGGAATCTGAGAGTAAACCGGTCGCTCTCACCAATCGCGATGTAGGACGATTGATCGAAGTCGGGGTTTGGATCTTCGCCTCTGGGAGCGCTGCGCAATGTAGGCGGCAATGTCCAAACACCGAAGGGATGATCAGCCGTGTCCTTGGGGTTGTTATTAACATCCGATGCAGCTTCGAAGACGAAGCCAACACTTTCGATCAGTTTGATCGTGTCGTCTTCGTGCAGGTATCCGGACGAGACTTCATCGTCTTGAGCGATGGATTTGGGAAGTCTGTGATCAACAACGCCTAAAACCCCGCCGGGCTTTAGGGCCACATACATATCAGTCAGAGCTTTTTCGGCGTATCCACCCGGAACCATATTGTGGACATTGCGAAAGGTAACGACCAGGTCCGCGCTCCCTGCCGGAGCGATCGTCTCGCCCTCTAGGGCAGGGAAAACCGTATTGTTCACTGCGCCGTAGATTTCCGGCTGGTCGATGAACGTTTCTTTGAAGTTCTTAAGGGCAGCTGCAACGAAGGAACGGTCGCTGTTCGGATCAAAATTGGCTGAATAATAGGTTCCGCCAGTTTGGTTCACGTAAGGAGCGAGGATCTTTGTATACCAGCCGCGCCCGGGCCAAATTTCAACGACCGTTGCTCCAGGCTCAAGGCCGAAGAATGCCAATGTCTCCTGAGGATTGCGAAACTCATCGCGAGCGCGTTCTTCTTCGGAACGCCAATCGCCTGCCAGGATTTCGCTTAGGTCTAGTGCGGGCTCCTCGGCCAGCGCTCCATTCATTACCGGTTGGACCAAAATTCCAATCAGCATCAACAAACTCAGCCGAGACAGCTTCATCTTTCGTCCTCTCAATACTTACTTTTATGGCCTTACCTAGAACGGGCAGATATCGCGGTGCAAGCGTGTTCACTCTTTCTTGAACGTGCTTTTCGTCCTTGTTTTAGGTGGCCGTTCCCTGATTGACTTGGGGGGCTTTGACCGCAGCCTTTACCACCGGGATGTCGCTATCTGCCAGAGGCTGCATTTTGGTCTTTCTATTCAGCGCTGCCGTTACGTAGGGCGTTAACTCCTCGGCCTTCGCTTGCTCCCGGGGATCGACACCCAATTTAAACTCAGGCAGTACCTTGTCCGCAAAGAGATTCAGGGACCGGCAGATCTCCGCGTGACTGTTTCGTCCCGCCTGCTGCAAGAGGATGATCTGGTCCACGCCGGCTTCTTGAAAGTCATGAATGTGGGCGCGGAAATCATCCGGCGTGCCGATTCCCGGCGCGTGGCCCCCGTCAGTGCCGATTTCAGCGGCTTCGATCAACTCTTCTGTGCGGTTGCCGCGCATCTTTTGAAAGTCCCCCCACATATCGGTTCGACCGGGAACAACGTCGGTGGTGACCATTGTCGCCAAGGCATAGCCAAAGAACTCGAACCCTTCTTGACCTCTGCGGATGGCTTCGGACCGGTCTTCATGAAGCGAGAAGGCCGACACCATTGCAATGTTCGCATTTACGCTATGTCCAATTGGTACGCATGCATCGCTTTTGATTATGTCGTAATAGATATCACTCCAGGTTTTTGCCTCATCGGGATCAACGAACGAGAACGCAAGGGCGCCGACACCCAGACTTGCCGCGACTTTGATCGTGTCACGATTGGTGCAGGCCATCCACATGGGCGGATGGGGCTTTTGTAACGGTTTCGGCAGCACGTTGCGGCAGGGAAAGGAAAAGTGTTCGCCGTCGTATCCGGGATAAGGGTCCATGACCATCATGTTGGCGATTTGCTCGGCTGCTTCGAGGCACATGGCGCGCTTCTTTTTGGCTTCAATGCCGAAACCGTGCAGTTCGAGCCGGGTGGCGCCCTCACCAATCCCAAACTGTGCCCGGCCATTGGATATCAAATCCAATGCGGCCAGTGTCTCCGCGGTTCGCGCCGGATGATTATAGTTCGGAATAACCTGACGAATGCCGTGGCCGACCTTGATGTTTTTCGTTCGGGCTGCGGCCGCTGACAGGAACACCTCCGGGGCCGAGCAGTGGGAATACTCATCCAGGAAATGATGTTCCACCGCCCAGGCGTAGTCGATGCCCAACCGATCCGCGAGCACGATTTGATCGAGGGCCTCGTTGTACAGTTTATGTTCGTCCATCTCGTCCCACGGTTTAGGAAGCTGAAGCTCGTAAAAAACGCCAAATCTCATGGGGCTCGTCCTCTTTTTATGGTCTCGATCTCGCAGGGGCTGGCAGGTCGTTCTGATCGTCTGCTCCCGTTCCCTGAGGATTCCCTTTACCACATCTGTCAGAGAGTGGAACCCGATACGGCCTGGTCCATTCCCGTCCCAATTTGAGACGTTGGCTAACCTATTTGGGAGACTATTCGATTTGCTCCTTCTACTGATTGAATGTGTGGGTTTCGTTTGGCGACGAGACTGCTTGTCCTTTATTGGCACATGTTTGAAAGCATTAACGCGGTAGGGCATTAAGGTTTTCAAAAGTTAATTTAACCATCTCTGTACGGAATCACATGCGTTCGCCGCCTCTGAACGTAGCACCAAAGCAACAGTCCGTACCGTTATAATCAGTTAACTATCTTTGCTTCTTTAATCAGAGGCGTATTCCAATATTTTCTGCCCATGCCGTTCGCGGGGTCCGTTCTTTCAAGGGTCATCGCTAGCGGTCGCCTCAGCTTCCAGATGGGGGCCGGCCAATAACAATAATGAGCGCAAAGCGCCGATAAGGCAGCGGAGACTGCCGCGGGGTATAAAAATGATAATAAAGTCCACCGCACTCGAGTCTGAGACTCAAACTGATTCATTGACCGCAAAATCGACGGCGAAGGGTTCCGGAATACGGAGAACCGCGAAGCGGCTTCTTGCAACGACAGCGACGTGCGCTCTTATTTCCGCGGCCACAATGATGGGGTCGGGTACGGCGTTTGCGGAGTGTCCTACTGACAGTGATGAGGCGATCCTCGATTTTTGTTTCGAAGACCAGGCAATCAGCATTCTTCCTTCTGGTGGGCGTCCCCCGGTGATCGTGAAGGTCGACATTCCGATCTTACATGACACGCCACAATTGCTCGGGCCGAATACGGTTTCGCCTTCCCTCGCCAATTTGGGCTTCATCTACATGGAACGCGCACATGTTCCTTCGGGACCGTCTGTTCCCAGCCTGAACAATCTGACAAGTTTGGGTCCGAACGCTTCGGTATCGGGGAAAGTCTATTCCCGCGCGACGGTTGGAACACTGCTTCCTCCCCATGGGGGCACAGTCATCTTTGGCGCTGACGCCGGCATATTGAGCGATGGCGAGATTCTGGATGCGGATGCCGGTGCTGTGAAATTGCCCCCCGTTCCCTCATTTGGGGTTGGCTTTGATGCAGGATATGATGTTCACGCCCAAGCCGGGTTGGGTATTTTCGGTGATGACGTTTATGTGAAGAGTTCAGGGTCCATTTCCTTACGGGCGCCTGTCTCGCTCGCGAAGCTGCCGGGTGTTTATTTCTTCCCGTTCAATGCAGCGCCTGGACCCAACGGAGTGCCGCAAGGCATATATGTTCCGATTGTGAACGGCGATCTCACGCCTCTCAAACAACTCATGGCAAACGCGGCGGGCGGCATCATTAGCTCGAGCCCCACATTGGCGAGCGGCGCCACGCTGCAAGAAATCATTGCCAATATGGTTCAAGCAAATGGTGGACAGCTCCCTGCTTCTCCACTTTCACAACACCCGCTGGCCAACGTTGTACCTGCGGCCGTGTTGCAGCGACTCATCGGCCTTGTTCCGGACAGCATTCCAGGCCCGCACCCCTTTATTGGTCTGTCCGGTCCCGATTCTTCCGGTGACTTGAACTTGGGAATTTTTGTACCGGGCGAGCCTTCCTTAAACCCGACTCCCGGGATCGGTGTGCATTTCGACATTGACGATATGTCGCTCAGTGCACGCAACGATTGGAGTGTCGGGGTCAACGGTCAAGATCTTTATAGCGGCTGGAACTATCTTGGAGGCCCGCTGAACGAAAACATCATTGTGCCTGCGGGGGCCCGTTTGGGTGGTCACGGCGTCATTGCCGGTTCGACTATAGTACAAGCCGGTGGTGCGATTGCACCGGGCATTCACGGTGTTGGCGTGTTGTCGGCTGAGAGCTTCTTGTTTGAGACTGGATCGGTCCTCCAAGTGGACGTCGATCCTGTTCAAAATCTTGCGGATGCAGTTGTGGCCGCAACCACCGTAACCATTCAGCCGGGTGTGACGCTCGACTTGAACGTGATCAATCCCCAGTTTCTGCAAGATCAACAGCAGTTCGTCATCGCCTCCGCGCCGGTGGTTTCCCTGGAGGAGCCCCTGTTTGTCCAAGGCGTGCCCACCGGCTTTGATTTTGTCGCCGGCGTGACGCCAGACAGCAGTCTTCTTCTCATTCAGTTCATGTCGCAGTTCTTGAATTTCACTCAAATTGCGGGTTTGACGGAAAATCAGTTGCAGGTTGCCCAAGTTCTGGAAAACCTCCAACTCCTGAATGGAACGGCGGCTAACGTGAATCCGCTTGTGGACATGATTGAGACCTTACCGGCTAATCAGCAGGCCGGAGCACTCGACAGTTTGTCTGGTGAAGGCCTGGTCAATATTCCCGAAGCGGCGATTGCGGACTCAAGCAGTTTCCTTGGTATCTTGAGTTCGCGGTTCGGTTTGGTTCACGACGGCGGATTTCTTGTCGGTTCGCGTGGTGGCAACACTGCTGAGAGAAGTTTTGCCGATATCAGCGCGGGAATGCGACCTCTGGGATCGAGTCAATATTCAGCATCGATTGCGGACAAAATCTTTGGCACGTATGGTGGGGCCCCTCTCATTGCTGCAGCATCCAGTATTTCAAGAGACATTCATGGTCCGGATGGTTATGCCGCATGGATCGAGGGGTACGCGGTCCAAGGCAACCTCGAAGCTCGAGATGCCGGATCTGCAGATACTGACTATTCCGTTTACGGCATATCAGCGGGAGCAGATCATCTTTTCGAGGACATTGGTTTGTTGTTCGGTGCAGCGTTTAGTTACTCCTACAGTACCAGCGAGGTCGATGCGCGTTCCACCGAAGTTGACGGCAATACGTTCCGTGCATCGATTTATGGGGGCAAGGCGCTTGGCAGAGGCTATATCGCCGGTGCCATGTCGTATGCACAAACTCAATTCGACAGTGAGCGGGCCATCACGTTTGCAGGAAGTGCGGCGGAAGCCCAGTTCGATGGAAACGAGTTTACCGCTTACATTGAGGGCGGCTACGCTTTCAATCCCGTGGGCGAGTTGATCTGGGAACCCGTTGCTTCCGCCCGAGCGACAAACTTCGAGTTTGACGGATACACGGAGGAAGGGGCTGGAACGGCGAATCTCACAGTTGCCAGCCGGACTGTCGAATCCATCGAGTTTTCTGTCGGTCAGCGGTTTCGCCATCCTGTCGAGATGCGCGGCGACGTGACACTCGTACCGGAACTCAGAACTTTCTATAACTTTGAGACCAAAGATCTCGATCGATCCGTTGAAGCTACTCTTGGCGGTGCAACATTTTTGGTCACAGGTGCTGAGGCTCCCAATTCAACGGCGACCGTCGGGGTCGGGTTGAATGCGCACCTTGGTGACCGTCAACGCTTGTCTTTCGACTACGATGCCGAGCTTGCCAGCCGTTTAACGGAGCACACCCTTGCGGCGAGGTTCCGGTGGGCATTCTAAATGTGGCCGGTTGGGGAGCAGAATCGCGTTGGGAGATCAATGGTACACATTAGTTGTGAGTAATGAATAGAATCTCGCAAATTGCGACAAATTCGGTTACATGGCCCTATTTGGTCAAGTATAGGTTCGAACAGATAATATGGCTTCTCAAAAGATAGTTTCGAAATCGTGGCTCCGTCGTCGCTTATCCACAGCAAGTGCGATTGGGCTGTTTGCGACGATCCCCGCTCTTTCGCTCACAATTGCGACCGCCGACGAATTGCTCAGGGGGCCGCTTGATGTAGAAGGAGAACAAATCGCCGTTGTCGAGGAGGCGCAAAGCGTTACTGATCCGACGTCTACGGACGGTGATAAGGAGCCTTCCGAAGCGGACGCGACGCAGTCGGGCGCCGAAGAACTGAACGAGGCTCTCGAGACGGCTGAGTCTGACTCAGATGCCGCACAAGAGCCCGCCGAATCAAACGGTGAACAAGAGCTCGCTGACAGTGTTGCGGAACAAGCCGATCCGGGTGAAGCGACCTCCGAAAAAATAGAAGTCACACTTGACGGAGACGCGGTTCAAAAAGGGCGACAGGTTGCGGATGCGGCCAATGCCAACGACTCCGGCTGGATTGATTCCGTGGCCGAACTAAAGATGATCTTGAAAAACAGCCGCGGACGCGAGTCGCGCCGGGTGATGGTGGTGAAGCTTTTAGAGGGTGAAGAGCCAGAAGTTTCCTCTGAAATCGAAGAGATGGCGGTCATTCAGGTTTCAGAAGATGCCTTTGAGCCCCAATTCGAGGACGCTAAGAAAGACGAAAAGAAAGACGAGAAGAAGTCCAGAGGCCGTGTTGAAGGCGACCGGTCGTTGGTTGTCTTTCTTGATCCCGCTGACATCACGGGAACAGCCTTGCTCAGCTTTAATAATGTAGAACGGGCCGATGATCAGTGGCTCTATTTGCCGTCAGTTCGCAAGACAAGAAGAATTGCCGCCTCAAAGCGCAACGGCTCATTTGTTGCAAGCGAATTCACGTATGAAGATATGGTGCCCAGTGAAGTGGACGAGTTCACCTATCGATACATTGGGGAAGAGCCTTGCGGTGATGCCGAATCTTGTCATCGGGTCGAACGCGTGCCGGTCGACAAGGACGCAGGGTACAAACGCCAAGAGGTTCTGTGGGATACGGAAGAGTTTCGGCCCTATCAGATCGAATACTTCAATAAGCGGGACGAACTTGAAAAGACGCTCGCGAGTTCAGACTTTCGCCTATACAAAGAAAAATTCTGGCGCCCACACTACCAGGAGATGAAAAATCATCAGACTGGGAAAAGTACCGAGTTGTATCTCAACAACATAGAATTTGAAACAGGCCTAAAGAAGCGAGATTTCAATGCACAAAGACTCGACAAGGTTCAGTAGCTGTGTTAGCGCGGATAACGCGTGTGCGAGCAGAGTTAGTAAAATAGTACCCATAATGACAAATGATCCGATCTGTGGTGCAAGGGGTGGATCCGGAACGGATGTCGGCTCTCAGCGCATAATATCCAAGCTGGGGCTTTTGGCGGCTTCTGCGCTGCTCGGGGCTTCATTTTTGGTGGCGCCGGCGGTCAATGCTCAGCCAATTAGCGACATCATCAAAGACACGCTCGAGAATACGGATTCGCGGGGCCACATCGGCACCGAGGTCCGAATTTTCCCCGAGAATCCAAGATTTGATGGCCAGGACGAATCAACATTTTCGCCGTCTGTCTTTCTTGAGCCGAGAATCATCTATCACTCAGACAATAAGCGCCACTACATCAACTTCGTGCCTTTTGCCCGCTGGGATAACGATGACGATAATAGAACGCATGCGGATATTCGTGAACTAAGCTACTCCTATCTGGGAGACTGGTTCGATGTTCGTTTCGGCATCAGCAAAGTATTCTGGGGCGTTGCGGAATCGAGCAATCCGGTTGACGTCATCAACCAAACTGACCTTGTCGATGACCCTATCAGCGGTGATGCAAAGCTGGGTCAGCCGATGGTAAACTTCAGTGTGCCGACCAGTTTTGGAACTGTCGAGCTTTATGTGATGTCCGGGTTTCGTGAGCGCACGTTCCCGGATGCGACGGCCCGTTTCAGAGGACCTGTGCCTATTGAAGACGATGATGCGGAATTCGAATCGGCTGCTGAAAATTGGGCCATGGACTACGCTGGCCGCTATTCCCACACATTTGGTCCGGTCGATTTGGGCGTTAGCCACTTTTACGGGACCAACCGGGAGCCGCGTTTGACGCTTGACACTCGTGCGTCGGGTCCGGTCTTTGTGCCGAACTATGATCGTATTCATCAGACTGGTGTCGATGTACGCGCGTTGCTTGGTGATTTGATCGTTAAGGGCGAAGGGATTTACCGCAATGGCGATCTTGATGACTTCTTTGCTGCGGTTGTAGGCGGTGAGTACACCATCTACGAAATCTTTCGGGCCGGCGGACATGGTGTCGACCTAAGTCTGCTTGCGGAATACTTGTATGATGGACGAGAGACGGTCGGCTTTGACCAACCGTTCTTGTTCAACAACGACGTGTATGGCGGTATGCGGATGGCCTTTAACGATACAAATGACACCGTCCTGCTTCTGAGCAGCGTGGTCGATGTTGAGACCGGTGTCACAGGTGTGTCATTTGAAGCTGAACGCAGGGTGCTAGTTTATTTTACCGGTGAATTTGAAGCTCGCTTTATTGTTAGCGCGGCTGATACCGCTGTCGAAGAGAACTTTAGCGACGATGGTTTTGTTGCTTTGCGGTTGAAGTACAATTTTTAGAAGTACGTTACCCGGGGCAGCTTGGGTCGAAGTGTACGAGTTGCTCGCTGGCGCCTTATAGACTTTTCGTGTGGTCTTGTGTGAGTAGGGGCGAAGCGGATAGGGCTTTCGTCTCTAGAAAGAGAACACATGAATCGTCTTAAAAAGCGCAATCGGGTGTGGCGCCTTACTTCTTACTCGACTAAGCGCCTTTACCGAAAGAAAATTCTCCCCTCCTTTGTCAGTTCAGATACTAAAGGCGCGCGCGTGCGCGCCTGGATTGCCGGCATTGTTATGATCGTTTCGATCTTGGGATCGATGTACGGCATGCAGTATCTCGGGTTCGTCTCCGATAATCGCGCATTTATCGGTCCTCAAAATCCGTATCTGGAAGTCCTCAATACGTTTGAAGCGAATTTCTCGTCGAACCGTAACGTCATAATCGGGATCTACCCCAAAGAAGCCGGTGGAACGGTCTTTGAAGAAAGCACCCTTGAGGCGATCGCCAACTTAACGGAGGACGGCTGGCTAATTTCGTATATCGCCCGCGTTTCTTCGTTGACGAATTTCTCTCGTACTTATCCCGGTGTCTCTGAAGAGGGGGACGATGAGCTGGTCGTCGAGCAATTGCTCGAATCGGTGGATGATCTATCGCCTGAGAAAGCCATCGAAGTTAAGGGGCTGGCCCTCAGTGATCCATTGCTCGTCAACAATTTAGTATCTCCTGAAGGCGATTTCACAGCTGTTGTGCTTTCTGCGATTTCGGACCTTCCAAATGATGCTCCGGTTACGATCATGGAGGAAGTGCGCACGCTCGTCGCGGAGTATGAGCGCGACTATCCCCATTTGGAGTTTGCCTTTGCCGGGGCGATACCCGGGTCCGATGCACTGAGGACGGTCGCAATCGGCGATTTGCTCATACTGGCGCCGGTCGCCCTGTTCGCCGTGTTCTTGGCGCTCGCCGTGCTGGTGCGTTCAATCCTGATGGCGTTGATCATCTTTGGGCAAATTTTAGCGGCCACGATGATTGCAATGGGAATTGCCGGGTGGTTGCATTTCGTATTGGATCCTGCGTCCGTCAATGCGACCGTGATGATTGCCGTGTTGGGACTGGCTCACGGAGTGCATTTCATAACGTCCCTTCAAAAAGCACAGGTCAGGCTTGGATCTCAAAAAGAAGCCGTCGATGAGGCACTTCGAAGTAACTTCTCTCCGGTTTTTCTGAGCACAATCAGCACAATTGTGGGCTGTCTGTCGATGAATTGGTCCGACGCGCCGCCCTTTCACACCTTGGGCAATATCACCGCGATTGGCTTGGTTTTCGGATTTATCTACTGGTGTACGTTCGTTCCCTACATGCTGCGGCGAATTCCTTTTCCCAAGTCTGCGCCCAAACCCATGCTGGGACCGTTTGAAAATCACATCGGCGAATTGGTGATTCGCTACCGCACACAGATCTTGCTTTTCAGTCCTTTACTGGTGCTCTTAATCGGTTTTGGCCTCACGCAGTTGCAGCTTGCAGACAATTTCGTCAAGGAAATTGGCACGCGGTACGAATTCAGAACCGACTCGGACCTGGTTTCGAAGAAATTGGGGGGCGAGTCGTCAATAGAGTTTGTTCTTGATGCAGGCGAGAGCAATGGCGTGATGGAACCTGCGTTTCTGGCAGAGGCAGAAAAACTCGCAAACTTTCTCCGCGACCTTCCCGATACGTCCACGGTCTACACGATCACGGAAATTATCAAGAGGCTAAACCGTGACATCAATAAAGGGGACGGAGAGTACTACCGTTTGCCAAATACGCCTTTTGAAACGGGACAATATATCTTCCTTTATGAAATGTCGCTTCCTCACGGCACGGACCTTACGGATCGAATTGATATCGATCGGCAACTGCTACGGATCACGGCTCGCGTTTGGACGGGTGAGTCCATTGAATTGAAACGCTTTGAAAGCAAAGTGATGGCTTGGGTAGAGGAGAACATCCCTGAACCCTACAAGGTCCATATGACGGGCTCTTCCGTCATCTATGCGCATATCTCTGCCACCAATATTCGGTCCATGATCGGGGGAACATTCTTCTCTCTCATCTTTGTGTCGTTCATGTTGATCGCAATCTTGCGACGTCCGCAGATCAGCGCCTTCTCGCTTCTGGCCAATGTTCTTCCCGCGGTTATGGCGCTTGGTGTCTGGGGCATTGTGAGCGGAAGCGTGGGCATGGCCGTGTCTGTCGTTGTTGCGCTCACATTCGGCATCGTCGTCGACGACACCGTCCACTTTTTGAGTCGGTATCTGGATGCTAGGCGAAAATTCGGAATGGATTCTGTAGACGCGGTCAGATACACGATGGATAAGGTCGGCCGCGCGATTGTGATCACGTCCTTTATCCTATGTTTCGGATTCGCGTTTCTAGTGGGTTCCGGTTACGGAGTAACCAAGAGTTTCGGAGCTCTCGCCGCATCCATAATCATGGCTGCGCTGATCTTCGATTTACTAATATTACCCTGCATCTTAATTTGGATAGATCGCCCTAAGAGTGTTGCAAAATCGCAATCAACTCATGATACGACATCTTATCCACCTACGATCTCGCCTTCTGTCGGGTATTCCGATGATTCCGTTCAACTTACAGGGGCGAATGAATCTCAAGCGGAGGTTGAACGGCGCAAGAGGTCGGTGGCTTCGTCAGCGGTAAGAACCGGTGTTGAAGAGCGTCCAGTGGACCCTCTGAGTCGATGAGATTCAGTAGGGTTTGAGAGTGCTTGTGTCTGATCCGGTTGCACGCTGGAGCAAATTTCTTTCCCTTTCAACGTGTTATTCCAGTGTCGTATCATCACTGTGCGGAAAGATGTAGAAGTGATTCGCACGCATTTCGCAAACTTACAACCGTAGTCATTCGCCTGCGACAAGTTTTCCCCTCAAACGAGAATCTATAGTTAATAGGCGGGTTCTAGGGCCGTGAGAAGGTTTATCACAGGGCCATAGCGTCTTGAATCCATCGGGAATCTTTGATATCGCTCTTGCCGGGTGGACTGTTACGTACGCTGAAATAGGATCGTGCGCGTCACTGTGCGCAGGACAGAAATAAAGTACGGTTCCCCCAAACATAACAAAAAAATATTGCCCCCGGGAAGAAGTTTTGGGTCAAACGCCGGCTGTGCCGGCATTGTATGTGTCTTAAGGGGATACTTAGAATGCAGCAGAATGGTAATAATAATAACAATCGTAAAAAGCCAATTGCACAAACGCCTGACGAGCCAATTGCTATCGTAGGCATCGGGTGCCGGTACCCAGGCGGGTCCAACGACCCGGAAACATTCTGGACCAACTTGAAAGAGGGAAAGACGGGCATCGCCGAAGTGCCCGCCGATCGCTGGAATGCGGACCTCTATTACGATCCGGATCCGGACAAACCACATGTCGCCTACACAAAGTGGGGCGGTTTTATCGACGATTTCGACAAGTTCGACGCTGACTTCTTCAAGATCTCCCCCCGAGAAGCTGTCGCGATGGACCCTCAGCAACGCATGTTGCTTGAAGTGTCCTGGGAAGCGCTGGAAGATGCGGGGGTTTCCGCCGACGCTTTGCCCGGCAGTGATACTTCCGTTTATGTTGGGGTTTCGATCAACGACTATCAAACGCTGCAATGGATTGCGCGTGAAGAAGATCTCCACCTCGGCCCGGGAACAGCTCTTGCCGTAACATCTAATCGTATTTCGCACCGGTATAACCTTGCTGGGCCAAGTATGTCGGTGGACACAGCCTGTTCTTCGGCCATGGTTGCAACAAATCTCGCGTGCCATAGCTTGTGGCGCGGTGAGTCTTCGATATCGATCGTGGGCGGTGTCAATATGATGCTGCATCCGGGGATCTCGATTACGTTCTCCAAAGCCAACATGATGTCCAAGGACAGTTTGTTGAAAGCCTTCGATTCGCGGGCCAACGGATATATCCGAGGCGAGGGTGTTGGTGTCGTTATCTTGAAGCGTTTGTCCGATGCGGTTGCCGATGGTGATCGGATCTATGCGCTCATCCGCGGCACTGTTCTGAACCAGGATGGCCAAACGACGACTATCACGGTCCCGAATGGTGATGCCCAAATGGAAATGCTCCAGGCGGTTTGCGATCAGGCTGAAGTTGACCCGTTGTCGGTAAGCTATGTTGAGGCGCACGGCACAGGTACACCTGTTGGCGATCCTATCGAAGCCAATGCAATTGGATCCGTTTTCGGAAAAGGTCGTGAGGGTGATGACTACCTGTTAATGGGCTCCGTTAAGCCCAACATCGGACACTTGGAATCGGGTGCTGGTGTTGCCGGTTTGATCAAAGGTGCCCTGGCTGCGTTTCACGGCGAAGTCCCGCCTAACATCAATTTCGAGACGCCAAACGAGAACATCAAGTTCGACGAATACAATTTGAAGGTGCCAACGGAAGTCATCGAGATGACGAAGCCGAAGGGCGAACGGTATGTCGCGATCAACTCGTTCGGATTTGGTGGAACCAACGCCTGCTCTCTGGTGTCGGACTATGTGCCGCCAACCTCTTCTATCGGAGTGGCTCGGCCTGTTATTCAGCCTACCTACAAATCAGGCCTGAAGTACTTGCCGCTCAGTGCAGCGACCTCCACAGCGCTTTCGACGCGGGCAACCAGCCTTGCCGATTGGATTGAGCAAAACAATCTTACTTCAGACGATGTGGCGCTTCAGCTCGGTAAGCGGAACGCGCACCTGGATCAGAGAGTTTTGGTCACCGGTAAAAACCAAAACGAGCTGATCGCGAACCTGAGAGCGATTGGTGCGGACGAAATGCCTGAGCATTTGATCTCTGGCCGTCGCTCCGAAAAGCAGCCACTGGCAATGGTCTTCTCCGGCCAAGGTAGCCAATGGTGGGCCATGGGCCGTGACTTGTTCAAGAACGATGCTTTGTTCAAGTCGGTCCTTCATCGTTTCGATGAGACCTTCACTCAGGTCTCCGGTTGGTCTCTTGTTAAAGAGATGCTCGCCGAGAGCGAAGATGCCTCGCGTATCAATGAGACCATCGTCACCCAGCCAGCGATTTGCGCATTGCAAGTCGGCTTGGTCGAGCGATGGAAAGCTTGGGGCATCGAGCCTGACGTGGTCATCGGCCACTCTGTCGGTGAGATCGCTGCGGGTTATGCAGCTGGCTCCCTGACGCTGGAACAGGCCGCTGAGTTTATCTACCACCGTGCACGTCCACAGCCTGAACGTGAAGGTGCGATCGCCGCTGTCGGCATTTCCTTGGAGGAAGCTGAGGAGTTGTGCGCCACAACCGGAGAAGGTCTGGTGGAAATCGGCGGCATTAATTCGCCGACCCTCATCACGATCGCTGGTGACAGAGATAAAGTGCATGCCATTCTTGACGAGCTGCGCTCGCGGGATCCGGCGCCACTTGCCCGTCTCATCAAGATGAACTATGCGCCGCATACGTTCCATGTGGATGTCTTTAAGGACGAGTTCCTTGAAAGCGTGAAGCACATCGAGACACAAGCTCCGCGCATCAAGTGGATCTCCACTGTGACCGGCGAGCTTATCACCGAAGCTCCCGATTCAGACTATTTCTGGCGCAACATCCGTCAAACGGTGAAGTTCCAGCACGCCATCATGAAGGCGAAAGAACTGGATTACGGTGCGTTCTTGGAGATCGGTGCGCATTCTACGCTTGGTGGTCCTGTCCATGCCTGTTTGGACGGCGAAGGACTGGTGGTGAACTCACTGCACCGGAGTAAGCCGGATTCAGAGGCGATCACAAATGCTCTTGGTCAGCTGTATGTGAACGGCTTTGATCTCGATTGGGAAGGTATCATCGGCCGGGCCAACTCATTTGTGCAACTTCCCCATTATCCATGGGAGCACAAGGAGTACTGGCCGGAATCCGAGAACCTGAGCAACACACTCTTTAAGAACCATGAAGGGCCTTTGTTGGGTGAACGTCAAAAGACGCAAACGCCAAACTGGCTTTCCTCGATTGGTTTGGAAGGCTTCCGGTACATTGAAGGTCACAACATTGACCATTCGGTGATTTTCCCTGGTGCTGGATACATGGAGTTGGCGTTCGAAGCTGCGCGTGCCCTCAACACTGCAGAGGACGAAGCGATTGAGATCGAAGATCTCAAGCTGGACGATGCCCTGTTCATGTCTGAGGACGCTGTGTACCAGGTTCAGACCGAATACGATCCGGATCGCTCGCAGGTCATCATCTCGAGCCGGAAGTATAATTCGGACGAAGAATGGACAAACCGTGCGGTGATGAAAATGCGTACGCGGTCGGTTGTGGAGCCCAATTTCCCGGATTGGCCGGAGCCGGAGGATGATGAAGATCCAACCTGGCAGGGTGCCTTTTACGATGATTTGCATGAAGCGAATCACTTCTACGGGCCGACCTTCCAAGGTGTTCAGTGTTCGGCGAACGGCGAAACAGGGTCGGGCGTTGCCTGGGCGAGTATCGCGCTTCCGCCGAGCTTAGAAGGCAAGACGGACGGGTATGTGTTCCATCCGTCTTTGATGGACGCGGTTCTGCAGACGTTTTCTGGCGCTGTCGATACTCTCGACGAGAACAGCAAGGAAAAAATCACACTTCCCATCGGTATTCGGCAAATTCACATCTATCGTGAAGTGCCGAATAGAATGCGGGCCCTGAACGTCGTTACTCGTCAAACCAATGACGAGATCGAGTCCGACGTTTACGTCACCGATGAGGATAAAAATCCGGTGGCCATCCTGAGGGGCTTTGCCTGTAAGCGGCTTCCGCGGGTTGGGGCTTCCCAGTCTGACGAAGTGCTTGCCGCGACGTACCAAGAAGAATGGCGTGCCTTGGATGTGTCCTTGGAAGACGAGGCAGATCTGACGGGTAAACGTCTTGCTGTCTTGGTTGCCAATGAAGATCAGTTGGTGGCAGCGGTTCGCGATGCGTGGCATGCGGCCGGCGGAACAAGTGAGACGCTTTACGGCGTTGCGGGCCATGTGGATGCGCAAGACCCGACGAGCTTCAGCTTGAAGGACAGCGCCGCCGTCAAGGCCGTGGGTGAACGTCTCCTGTCGGAAGACTTCGACACGATCATCTCGTTCCTTCCACTGGCTGGTTCTGGTGAGGCCCGTGCAAATCTTATGGATGCGCAGACTTTCGGTACCTTGGCTCACCTTCATCTTGCTCAAGGTCTGCAGTCTGACGATGCCAAAGGGCCCCGTATGTTCGTGATTACGCGCAACGCGGCTCCTGTGGGTGATGCAAATGGTGAAATGAGCCTGGCGCAAACGCCTGTTTTCGGTATGGTCCGCACGTTGGCGAACGAGCTCAAGAACGTTCGTCCGATGGCGATCGATCTGGAAATCGGTGGACGCGCTCAGGAGTGTGCTGAGCAGATCCTCAATGACGTCGTTGCTGATACACCGGAAGTTCAGGTGGTCTACCGCGGTGGCCGTCGCTTGGTGAACCGGATTGCGGAAGTCAAGCCAACGGCGCTGCCTGCGCGGAAAAAGCCCGCATACGATACAGACCGGACGGTTCCGTTCCGTGTCACGATGCAGAATCCGGGCGTGATCGACAGCATCAAATTGGTCGAGCTTGCGCCTCCTGCGCCTGCTGACCGGGATGTGGTTGTTGACGTTAAGGCGGTCGGTTTGAACTTCCGAGACATTATGGCAGCGACTAATTTGTTGCCTGAAGAAGCGGAAGAGGGCGATTCTTGGGACAATCTAGGTCTCGAGTTCGCCGGTATTGTCCGCTCCGTCGGTTCTGAAGTTACGAATCTCAAGCCGGGCGATCGGGTCATGGGTCAGAGCAAGGGTACGCTCCGGACACAGATCAGCTTGCCGGCTGCGATTTGTAATCGAGTTCCTGCGGATGTCAGCTTCGAAGAAGCGGCCAGCATGCCGACGGCCTTCATGACGGCGCTTTACTGCTTAAAGACTGTCGGGCGTTTGGCCAAGGGTGAGCGCATTCTTATCCATGTGGCCACCGGCGGTGTGGGTCTTGCGGCCATCCAGATTGCAAAAGAAATTGGTGCCGAGATTTTCGCGACCGCTGGTAGCGATAAGAAGCGTCAATATCTTCGCGATTTGGGTATTGAGCATGTCATGAATTCGCGTTCCCTCGATTTTGCTGATCAGATCATGGAGATCACCAACGGCGAAGGCGTGGACCTGGTTCTGAATTCATTGCCCAAGGACTATATCGAGAAGGGTCTGGATGTACTGCGGCCATTTGGTCGGTTCGTTGAGATCGGAAAGGTCGACATTTACCAAGACAATCCGATCGGCATGAAGGCTTTGCGTAAGAACATTTCGTTCACCGCTGTTGACCTTGCCCGTATCGAAGAAGGTGGCCCGCACCGCATTCGCGACTTGCTTGATCTGTTTGAAAGCGAGTTGGCGAGTGGACGTATTTCCGGATTGCAGAGAACGACGTTCCCTGTTTCGGATTGCAGCGGGGCCATGCGCTTCATGACGCAAGCCAAGCATATCGGCAAAGTCGTTGTGACCATGGATGACCCGACGGCAGAGGTAAATCTGTCCACGGAAGGCCCGATGCAGTTCCGCAAAGATGGTGCTTACCTGATCACCGGTGGTCTCAGCGGTTTTGGTATGCAGGTTGCGCGCTGGATGGCGGAAAGCCAGGCTGGTCACATCTATCTGATGGGCCGCTCGGGTGCCGACAAGCCAGAAGCCAAAGCGTTTGTGGACGAACTTACGGCGGCTGGCCATAGCGTGCATGGCGTCAAGGGCGACGTTACGTCTCTCAGCGATGTCCAGCGTGTGGTTTCGGAAATCCAGACGAGCGGCGCAACGCTTCGCGGTGTGCTGCATGCGGCGACGCTCTATGAAGACGGCTTCATTGAGCAGCAGGACGAAGAAAAGTTCACGCGGGTTCTTGGTCCAAAGATGCTTGGTGCGTGGAATTTGCACGAAGCGACGAAGGATCTTCCGCTTGAGCATTTTGTTATGTTCTCGTCCATCGCGGCGGTTGTCGGCTCACCCGGTCAGTCGAACTATGTGGCCGGTAACACGTTCCTCGACTCCTTTGCGGCATACCGCCAGGCTAACGGCCTGCCGGCCTTGTCGATCAATTGGGGCGCGATGAGCGGAGCTGGTTTTGTCGAAGACAATGCGGCCCTTGCCTCTTATCTCGAAAGCATCGGTATGCTTGGTGTGGAGATGGAAGACGCCTTTGCGGGTTTGTCTCACCTACTGCGCCAAGAGCCCTCGAATGTGATTTTGGCTCGGATCAAGTGGTCCGCTCTGCCGAAAGACTTTGCAGGTACGGATCGCTATCAAGAACTCGTGGATGCTTCCAAGTCTGGTGCGTCGACGGGCGGCGGCAAGATCAAGCAAGAGCTCTTGGCTCTCGAGGAGGAGGAGCGCATCGAGCGTCTCGTTGATTATCTTGCCGAGCAAGTTGCTCAGGTCTTGAAGGCTGATGTGTCCGCGGTTGAAGTTGATCGTCCGCTCAACGAGTTCGGATTGGACTCGCTCACATCCTTCGAGCTGAAAAACAAGCTGGAAGCCAACCTTGATGCGGTTATCCCTGCCAATGTGCTTCTTCAGCGTCCAACGCTTGAAGGGCTGGCAGAGGCTGTGTCGAAGGTCTTGGAGGACGACGCCGGTTCCGGCTCTGACTCCGGTGACGATCTGGGTGATGTGGGTGATGCATCTGCCATCATCTCCTTCCATCAGAAGAAGCTCTTGGCGCAGATCGACCGGGTCTCGCCGGACTCCGATTACCGGACGTCGACGTTGATCCGCTATGCGATCAGTGTTCAGCCAGGGCTGGATGTGGAGTTGCTTCGTCAGTGCATGGCCGAAGTGATGGAGCGTCATGAGGACTTGCGGAGCTATTTCCCGACAGTAGACGGGGAACGCACCGTGGCGATCCTGGAAGAGCCGGTTGATACGGTCTTCGAGTATGACGTGACGGATCTTTCTGAAGAGGCGTTCCAAGCCAAGATCGACGAAGACAGCAACAAGGTCTTTGACTACGAGACCGGACCGCTGATGCGTCTCAACATCTATCATCGTCCTGAGAAGGAAGATGTGTTGATGATGGTCTTTGAGCAGGTCGTGATCGACGGGTGGTCTCTGGCTCTCGTCATGAACGAACTCTTCATGCTCTATCAGTCCAAACTGTTCGGAACAGACTCCGGTGTCGATCCAGAGCCCGTGCCGTACCGTGTCTTCTCCAATTGGCAGAAGAAGTTTCCGGAAACGGATAACGGTAAAGCGTATGAGGCGTATTGGGAGAGGAAGCTCGATGATCTCGGGCCAGCGGTCAGACTTCCGTCCGACCGGCCTCGGGTGAGCGTCTATCCTGAGCGGATCAAGTACACGGACCTCGTTCTGCCTGCAGAATTGTCTGCCCGCTTGGCGGATACGGCCAAAGAGATGCAGGTCACCATGTACCACATCACGAATGCGGCGTTTAAAGTGATGCTGCACAAGTTGAGCGGTGCAGAGGACATTGTCCTCAACTCTGCGGTCACCGGCCGGACATTGGCCGAGTTCGAGAAGATTGTCGGACCGACCTTTGCCATCTTGCCGTTCCGTGACCGGATCGAAGACCCGAACATGTCGTTCGCTGACTTTGTGAAGCGTGTGGCTGTAACGGTTCGCGAAGGCCTCATCAATCAGCACATCGATCCTGAGCGGATTGCTGAGTTTGCCGATGTGGATCTGGCGAGCGACAAGGTCACCCCGCTCAATCAGTTCGTCTTCTCTATGCTTCGCCCTGAGCGCGGCGAGTCCGAAGGCGTGGCTGACTTGGGTATCGAAGGCGGTGCGGACAAAGTCGAATTCGGTGACTATACGATCCGTTCGGTGCGGGCCGATATGCGCCGCAGTGCGATCGATATCTACACGTACTTTGTTCACTTGAACGGCCGGACGAGCTTCCGGATGAGCTACAACAGCGATGTGTACTCAGACGAAACCTTTGCAGCGTTCATGCAATACTACCAGGACATCATGTCCATTATTGCGAGCAACCCGGAAGTGAGCTTGTCTGAGCTGCCGGTTCTGCAGGCGCTGTCAGTGACGCACGCTGCTGAATAATCAGCTCACTCAATAACGAATACTGGGAAGGGCCGGGCGACCGGCCCTTTTCTTTTTAGGGGGTAAGCATCCGCCCTTACGTTACATGGTCGTCATTGCGAGCGAAGCGAAGCAATCTAGGAGGGGTGAGTGTACAGAAAGAGGTTCTGGATCGCCGCGCCGACCTATGGTCGGCTCGCGATGACGGGCGTTGGCTTTCCCACACCCTAAAACCAATGCGCAGACCAGATACCTCCGGGGGCGGCGAGGAAGTAGTGCACTTCGCGGGGCGCTCCTTGGTAAGAAAGCGCGCAGCCATGGCCCTCGATCTCTGGCGCCGTTTCGACGGTAAAGTCCAGCGATCCGGGGGCAGAGAATGAAGCCACCCGCGCGCTTGTGTCATCAAGCTGGGCGTACATGAGCTTGGGGGACGGCATGACGCCCGTTCCGATGGCTTTGCCGAAGGCCTCTTTAGCCGTCCACATGGCGGCAAAGGCCTTTGGACGCTTGTCCCTCGTTAACCGGTCGATGGCGCGGGCTTCGTCTGGGTTAAGGCACTCGCCGATCAGGGCGGGAAGCCGCGCATAGGTGGGAAAGGGCTCCAAGTCCACACCCACCGGTCCTGATGTCGACCAGGCCACGACCAGCCAGTCTCCCGCATGGGACAAAGAAAACGAGTGGGAGCTAAGATCGTTGATGCGAAAGCCGCCCTTCTGGTCTTTTTCCGTCTGGATGTTCTGCGGATTGGTTCCCGCCAAGGTCCCGGCGATGATTCGCAGGGCGGCTCTCGTGCGCACAAACATGGGGTGGCGCGGCGTACCCTCTAGCTTTTTGGCGGTTTCGCGATCCTCCGCACTCAGGTGTATCAGATCTGCTTCCGTTGCTGCCGAGCTGAGCGGCACGCGCAGGACGGCGAGCTCTGCGGCGATCAGAGGGTCAGCGGCGGTGTTTTCCAGCCAAGTGGTAGGCATGCAGGTTGCTCAGTGCGACTCGTCGGAACCCGTGAGAATTGGAGCGGGTAGCGGGAATCGAACCCGCGCGTCAAGCTTGGGAAGCTTACAGGCTACCATTACATCATACCCGCGCTGGCCTCAGCCTAGCGCAGTCTCAGGCGTGCTCCAAGTCCCTCACGCGGCGTCACATCTTTGTTAAAGCGTTAGGTCTTTGGTTGAGATCGCCTACGCCATGTGCTCGATAGGGGGATGGATCGTCTCATCACGCCAGACATCATCGACACGGAGCGGGGGCTCGCCCGAGATAAGTTCAAGGATCCGCGGGTTACCGTCGATGGACAAGTGCGGGCTCGCGTGGAGCTGAGCGCCCTTAAGACCCTGTGGTTCAATACCGGCACTCTTTGCAATATTGCCTGTGCGAGCTGTTATATCGAATCAAGCCCGACCAACGACCGATTGTCCTATCTCACACGCGCGGACGTCGTTCCTTTTCTCAATGAGATCGAAGAGGATGGGTATCCCACACAGGAGATCGGTCTGACAGGGGGCGAACCCTTTATGAATCCGCATATTGCGGAGATTCTCGAAGAAGCGCTCGGGCGCGGCTATTCCGTTCTCGTACTGACCAATGCCATGCAGCCGATGATGCGTCCGCGCATCCAAAAGATGCTTATTGATTTGACCGAACGCTATGGTGAGCGCCTCGTCCTTCGTGTTAGTCTTGATCATTATACGGAGGCCCTTCATGAGTCGGAGCGCGGCGCAGGCACTTGGGCGATCGCATGGAAAGGGATCAGGTGGCTGGCTGAACAGGGCATCTTTTACTCCATAGCGGGCCGAACCTGTTGGGATGAGAGCGAGGTTGAGGCACGTTCGGGCTATCGGGCCCTGTTCGCTCGAGAAGGCTTGCCTTTTGATGTGGCTCGCTCCCTCGTACTTTTTCCGGAGATGGATGCAAAAGCCGATGTACCGGAAATCACAGACGCGTGCTGGGACATTCTAGGGAAAGAGCCGGCGGCTATGATGTGTGCCACCAGCCGCATGGTTGTGAAGCGAAAGGGGGCATCTTCGCCCGTCGTTCTGCCGTGCACGTTGTTGCCTTACGATTTGCGGTTTGAAATGGGGACTTCTCTTTCAGATGGTCGGGCGTCCGTGCCGCTCAACCATCCTCATTGCGCCAAGTTCTGCGTTCTAGGGGGCGGCTCCTGCAGCCAGTCCTGAGCGTCTCATTCGTCTTGCCACTCGCGAAAGTGTTTGGAGAGTTTCAAGCCTTGGCGCTGATAATTCGAATTGCCGGTGAGGCCGTAAAGACTTTGGGGCCGCTCCGCGAGGCGATCATATTTTAACCGGCAAACAATTTGACCGTCTTCCAGCAAGAATGGGACTTCATGGCTGCGCACTTCCAGCACCGCTCGGGCGCCTTCGCCAGAGGCTTCCTGATGGCCAAAGCCGGGATCGAAGAAGCCCGCGTAATGAACCCGGAACTCACCGACGAGGGGGTTATAGGGAACCATTTCAGCAGCCATCATAGGAGGTATACGGACGGCCTCTTTCGATGACAGAATGTAAAACTCATTTGGATCCAAAATCAAATGCCTGTCGTGCCCCACTCGGATCGGCTCCCAAAAGGCGGATGGATTGTATGCGGCCTTCTTTTCCACGTCGATCAGATCACTGTGACGCTTGGCCCGATATCCAATTATGTTGCTCTCATCGCCGTGGGACAAGTCGACACTGAGGCCCAGGCCGCCATCGATGTTTGGCTCGCCATCGACGAGCCCTTGCTCCCGGTGCAAGTTGATTAAGTCCTGGTCAGAGCATGCCTCGTCGCCAACTTTGAAGCGCATCTGGTTGAGGCGTGTCCCCTCCCTTACCAGTATGCTGAACGTCTGAGGGCAAATTTCCAAATAAAGCGGGCCGTCATAGCTTTCGGGCAGATGATCAAAGAGGGTGCTTTCATCCCCGATCAGGCGTGTAAAAATATCAAGCCGGCCTGTCGAGCTCTTGGGATTGGCGATGGCTTTGATTTCTTGGGGTAAGCACAACTGTTCCCGCAAGGGAACCAAGTAGACGCAGCCCCGTTCCAGGACGGCGCCATCCTTGATGTTGATTTCGTGCAGGGCGTAGAGGGAGATCTTGTCTTCGACTTTGGCGTCCGGGCCCGGCAAAAAGCTTGCCCGCAGGCGATAGGCAATTGGACCGAGCGTCAAATCAAGGCTTGCGGGCTGTAGCTGACCGGCCGATATGTCCGTCGTGGATTGAATACACCCTGCTTCGATCAGTCGTTGGATCTGTTGGTCGGGGAGTATTCCGGGTTTGAGCGGTGTCATTTGGCTCTTTGAAGTTGGCATCTGACGTTGCGAGTCGCCCCAAGACCTTGCCATATCTGACAATTTGAGAACAGATGCCGCTCCGCTTGACGTCTCTTGGATTCCGTACTAAGCCACAGTTGTGGGATTTGGGCCGACCGGCTTGCGACCACGTAAAACATTTCGCTAAAAGGTCGGGATGCACACCCTGCCCGGCCGGCAGGGTTTTTTTGTGGAAGGATCACATGACAGACAAAACGCATCGTTCCGTGTTCGACAGAAAGACTGAGATCACAGAGGAACAGAAGAAGTGGAAGCCGGCGACCCAAAGGGTGCGCGGCGGGCTTTATCGATCGCAATTCGGCGAGACAAGCGAAGCGCTCTACTTGACATCGGGGTACGTCTATCAATCCGCCGAAGAGGCGGAGGCGCGCTTCAAGGGCGAAGATGACGGCTTCATCTATAGCCGTTTTTCAAATCCGACGGTCAAGATGTTTGAGGACCGGATGTGCCTTTTGGAAGGTGCCCCGGCGGCCCGGGCGACCGCAACCGGCATGGCAGCCGTGACGGCGTCTCTGCTCTGTCAGCTACAGCACGGGGATCACGTCGTTGCGGCGCGAGCTCTGTTTGGATCGTGCCGGTTTGTTGTCGAGACGTTGCTGCCTCGTTTCGGAATCGAATCCACATTGGTGGATGGCCGGGACGTGTCAGCGTGGGAACAGGCGATGCGTCCGAATACGAAAGTTCTTTTCCTAGAGACGCCGTCCAATCCAACTTTGGAAATTATAGACCTGCGTGCCGTCGCTGATCTGGCCCATCGCCATGAGGCGCGTCTGGTGGTTGATAATGTGTTTGCTACGCCGATCCTCCAAAGGCCCATGGAATTCGGCGCTGATGTGGTGGTTTATTCGGCGACGAAACATGTGGATGGGCAGGGCAGATGTCTGGGCGGGATCGTTCTTGCCGACGAAGCCTTTGTAAACGATCACTTGGCGAACTTTCTGAGGCAGACGGGGCCGGCGCTTAGTCCCTTTAATGCGTGGGTACTGACGAAGAGTATCGAGAGTCTCGACTTGCGTGTCCGGCAAATGTGCAGGAATGCGGAAATTGTGGCCGAAGCACTGGCAGGACACAAAAAACTTTCCCGTGTCGACTATCCTGGCCGTCCCGATCATCCCCAACACAATCTGGCGATGGCGCAGATGGATATGGGTGGCAGTGTCGTGACGTTTGAAATCGAGGGCGGAAAGGCGGCTGCGTTTCGGGTCTGCAATGCGCTCACCCTTGTCGATATTTCGAACAATTTGGGCGATGCCAAGTCTCTCATAACGCATCCGGCCACAACCACCCACCAACGGATTCCAGAAGACGAGCGTCTCAAGATGGGAATCACACCGGGGCTAGTTCGTATCTCTGTGGGGCTTGAAGATCCGGAGGATATTAGCGAAGATCTGTTTCGAGCGCTCGACGCCGCTTAGGCGGCAATTTGGATACGGTGATGTTTGGCGAGGTTACTCGAGATATTTTTGTTGGCGTTACGCCGATCTTTTTGGAAGAGCAGTCTGATCCCTTAGCCGATCACTATGTTTGGGCTTATACGGTGCAGATCGAGAATCGCGGCGAAGAAACCGTGCAATTGCGATCCAGGTATTGGCGTATTACGGATGCCCTCGGCAGCGTTCAAGAAGTCAGGGGCGCCGGTGTGGTGGGTGAGCAGCCGATCCTGCGGCCCGGTGATCAGTTCGAGTATACCAGCGGGGCGCCGCTCAAAACGCCGACAGGCTTCATGGGTGGATCCTATGAAATGCAAACGGACAAAGGCGAAGTCTTTGACGTTAAGATCCCCGTCTTTTCGCTCGACAGTCCGCACCAGCGAGGAAACATTCATTAAACATTTGTCCGCCAGTATGCAGGCCGATGAGGCGAGCGTCCTCATTGCGCAGTCCTGAGCGCCGTTTCAATCACGAGTTTGGCCCACGTGCCCAATTTTCGACCGATATTTTTCGTTAACGGCATTTTGCTCGTATTTTTGGGCCTGTTTATGCTGTTTCCTGCGCTGGCCGACTTTTCAGCCGATGCGTCGACGGAGAATTGGCAGGTCTTTTTGACGGCTTCGATGATCACGTGTTTTGTCGGGGTCAGCAGCGTTTTGATTACGCGGGACCGTCCCAGTAGTCTGACGACACAGCAAGCCTTTTTGCTGACCACAACGGTGTGGCTGGTGTTGACGGCGTTTGGTGCGCTGCCCCTCTACTTCTCGAACTATGCGCCAACGTATACGGACGCCTTTTTCGAAGCCATGTCCGGATTGACCACGACCGGGTCGACTGTTCTCACGGATCTTGATGAAGCACCAGTGGGCATCAATTTGTGGCGCGGCCTGCTGCAATGGCTTGGGGGTATCGGCATTATTGTTATGGCGATTGCGATTTTGCCCATGTTGCAAGTCGGCGGTATGCAACTGTTTAAGCTGGAGTCGTCCGATGCTTCCGAGAAGATCCTTCCTCGTGCGACTGAAGTGGCTTCTGTCATTGCGCTGATTTATGTTTGCTTTTCCTTCATGTGTGCATTTGCCTATGCGGCCGCCGGTATGGATATGTTTGATGCAACCGTCCATGCGATGACAACCATTGCGACAGGGGGATTTTCCACACATGACGAATCGCTGGGTGCTTACTCTTCGCCCTATATTCACTATACGTCCGTCGTCTTTATGATTCTGGGCAGTTTGCCATTCGTCCTCTATTTCCAGGCCGTGCGAGGGCGGCCTCTCGCCCTCTTTCGTGATTGGCAAGTGCGCTGGTTCTTTGGCATCTTGTCGGTCTTTGTTGGAATTATCTTCTGGTATCAACACTCGGCCGAAATTCGTTCGGGTTCGGAAGCCTTCCAATATGCTTTGTTCAATGTGACATCCATCATGACCGGCACAGGTTACGCGACGGATGATTATTCCGCTTGGGGTGCATTCTCTGTGATGGTCTTTTTTGTGGTTATGTTTGTCGGAGGATGTGCCGGTTCGACGTCGTGTGGAATCAAAATATTCCGTTTTCAAATCATGTACCAGTTGTTGCGCGTGCAAATGCAGAAGATCATTCATCCTCGGGGGATGTTCACGTTGTACTATAACGGAAACCGTGTTGCTGACGATGTGGTGTCGTCGGTGATGAGTTTTCTGTTTATGTTCTTTCTGTGTTTCGCTGGTCTTACCATCTGTTTGTCACTGATCGGTTTGGACACGTTGACGGCCTTTTCGGCGGCGGCCACGTCGATCGCAAATGTGGGTCCCGGACTGGGCGAACAAATTGGGCCCAGCGGGACGTTTCAAGACATTCCGCAAGTTGGCAAGTGGTTGTTATGTTTGGGAATGTTGCTCGGGCGGCTCGAACTCTTTACCGTTTTGGTATTGTTTATGCCCGCCTTCTGGCGTTCGTGACGAGAGGGAATTGATAGTGCCATCGGCTGCAGATTCTGCGATCGAGATGCTCGGACATCTCGTGGGGTTCGACACAACGAGCTCGCTTCCAAACGTGCCATTGATTGATTTTGTGGGGCAGTTCCTGGACGAGCATCAGGTGCCCTATACGCTGGTTCGCAACGAGGACGGTACCAAAGCGAATCTGTTTGCGACCATCGGCCCGGCCGATCAGGGGGGGATCGTTCTCTCGGGACATACGGACGTCGTGCCAGTGCAAGGACAGGCTTGGGATACAGACCCTTTTAAGCTGCAACGGATGGGTGACCGTCTTTACGGTCGGGGCTCTACCGACATGAAAGGATTTCTCGCCTGCGCGCTTGCCATCGTTCCGCGTTTGGCGCGTGAGACTCTGACAATGCCCGTCCATCTCGCTCTAAGTTATGATGAGGAAGTGGGGTGCCTCGGCGTTCCTGGATTGACGCAGGCTTTCGGCGGCGAGATTCCGCGGCCGCGTATCGTTATTGTGGGCGAGCCCACAGACATGAAAGTGGTCAATGCTCACAAAGGCATCGTCGCGTTCCGCACCCGAATTACAGGTAAGGAAGCGCATTCGAGTGCGACGCACAAAGGGGCCAATGCGGTGTTTGCGGCAACGAGGCTTGTTGCTTTCTTGATGGAACTTGCCGAAGAGATGCGGCAAAAGGGCGATCCTACCGGCCGCTTTGACCCTCCGTATACAACGGTTCATGTGGGAACCATCAAAGGCGGAACCGCGCTCAACATTATCCCGAAGACGTGCGAGTTCTTTTGGGAGTTTCGGCCCTTGCCAACGGAAGATCCGGATGCGCTTCTTGAGCGTTTTCTTCACTTTGCGGAACATGAAGTCTTGCCCGACCTAAAAGCCATCAGTGACGACTGCGAGATTGTGACCCGGCCGTCGGCCGGGATTCCGCCGCTTGCGCCGTTGGATGGATCACCTGCAGAAACGCTTACGCTTATGCTCGCGCAACAAAATGAAACGGAAGCGGTTTCCTTCGGAACCGAGGCAGGGATCTTTCAAGGTGCAGGGGTGCCCACAGTGGTGTGCGGGCCCGGCAATATCTTGCAGGCCCATACGCCCAACGAATTCATCGAAGTTGCTCAGATTGAAAAATGCATGACTTTTCTTGACCGGCTGGTCGACCACGTCACGGCCTGAGGTGCCGTCTCTTATCCCGAAATGCGTGTCATGGTAGGCGTGCGGCCAGCGCATCCGTGACTTAAGTAGCTGATTTGTCTGCACTTTATTGGACGCAGTTGGCTATGGACATGGCGAAATGCGAGCGATACACAATCGGCAGAACATTTTCCAAGATGAACGAGGATAGCCCATGCCAGACGCTTATATTATCGACGCCTGCCGGACCCCGCGGGGGATCGGCAAACCCGGAAAGGGAGCACTCACCCATTTGCACCCTCAGCATTTGGGGGCGACAGTCCTTAGCGCGATCGCTGAACGTAATAATCTGAACACGGCGGAAGTCGACGATATTATATGGGGCACGAGTTCTCAGCGCGGGAAGCAAGGCGGCGATCTGGGGCGAATGGCGGCTCTCGACGCGGGATACAATATCAAGTCGAGCGGTGTGACTCTCGACCGATTCTGCGGGTCCGGAATCACCACTGTTAATCTTGCTGCGGCTCAGGTCATGTCGGGTATGGAAGACCTCGTGATTGCAGGCGGGACGGAAATGATGTCTTTGCACGGACAAGGCGTGCCGGAAGGTGAGATTCCTCTCATGGATGCCGGTAATGAGCACCTGCGTGAACTCCATCCGCAGCCGCAACAAGGTGTGTGCGCCGATGCCATTGCAAGCCTTGAAGGTATTCCACGGGAGGCTCTCGATGAGCTTGCTCTTGTCAGTCAACAACGCGCCGACGCCGCGATCAAAGCCGGCCACTTCGATAAGAGCGTTGTACCCGTTCACAATCGGGACGGCAGCGTTGCTCTTGATCATGAAGAATTCCCACGGCCGCAGACAACACTTGACGGTCTTTCGCAACTCAAGCCTTCGTTTGAGGCGATGGCCGATTTCCCCTTGGATGGTGAAGGTCTGACGTTCCGCAAGATGATCAATCAGGTCTATCCAGATCTGGAGATTACGCATGTTCATCACGCGGGTAATTCGTCCGGTGTTGTGGATGGGGCCGCAGCCGTCCTTTTGGCTTCGCCGGAATATGCCAAGGCCCATGATATGAAGCCGCGGGCGCGTATCGTTGCGACGGCCAATATGGGCGACTCCCCCACGCTTATGCTCAACGCGCCAGTGCCGTCGGCCAAGAAAGTGCTCGAAAAGGCAAATCTGACCAAGGACGATATCGATCTTTGGGAGATCAACGAGGCGTTTGCTGTCGTTGCTGAGAAGTTCATTCGCGATCTCGATCTCGACCGGGAAAAAGTGAACGTCAACGGCGGGTCCATGGCCCTTGGTCATCCGATCGGTGCGACCGGTTCCATCCTGATTGGGACTGCCTTGGACGAACTGGAACGCCGCGATCTGCAACGTGCGCTGATTACCATGTGCGCCGGCGGCGGAATGGCTCCTGCGATCGTTATCGAGCGGGTGTAGCGGGATAGCTTCCCCCTCACCCTTCAATCGATTGATGATCGATTGAGTCCCTCTCCCCTGGAGGGAGAGGGATTTTGGAGTGCCTGGCGCTTCGACTTGCTTTCCTTCTCCCCTTGGGGGAGAAGGAAAGGATGAGGGGTTCTACAAAAACTCAACTATCGCTTCTGACAATGCGGGGTCGCCGACGGCGGTGATGTGATCGCCTTTGACTTGACGGTAGACAGCGCTCGGGATGATCTCTGCCAGTTTTTCGCCTGAGCCGTTGTCAAAGTCTTTATCGCCGGTGATCACGCATGTGGGAATCCGAAACGTCGCCAATAAATCCGCAGGCGTGTAGACTCGCGACGACATCATTGCCCCCAAATAGCCCTCAAGCGTCCCGCCTGTGAGTCTGGCGCGCTCGAGGATGGCTGCCGCTTCCGGTGTATCCTGCCCAGCCTGTGCCTCCTCAATGGCCTTGCGAAAGGCATCGTTTCTTCGTGTATCCCACTCGTCGGCGACAACATGGCCGACGCCGCCGATGATGAGTTTCTTTCCCAATCGGGTAAGGAGATGCAGGCGCAAAGCCACGATGCTCCCGAACGAATACCCGATGATGGCATGTAGATCCGTTTCCAGATGATTCAGGAGTGCGATTTGGTCCCTTGCTGCTGCATCGCGGGGCCACGCGCGGTCACCTGAAGGGCACTCCGAGGCCCCGTGACCGCGAAAATCGGGCAGTATGGCTCGATACCCGGCGCTGACCACTTTGTCCGCAATTCCGGGTGCGACATAGTTCATGTGAGCGTTGCCGGAAAAGCCATGCAGCATAAGGACGAGTGGACCGTCGCCCAAATCGTGGTACGCAATCTTTGTTCCGTCAAAGGAGGAGAAGGACTTCATCGACCGAGCGTTCAGGCGCTAAATTTGATGTTGGGATCGCCGTAGTAGCGCTTGTGCCAAATCCCTTCCGGGTCTTCGCCTTCGATGGGCATCCGCCATGAACGCACTTTGGCGTCTTCTAACACCACACGGTAGAGGCCTCGCGGCTCATTGATTGTGTTGCGGACATAACCTTCGGCTCCTTCGTCATTCACATAGCGTTTCGCGATATCGAGGTAGAGATCACGCCATTCATCATCGTTACCAATGTCGTGGACGAGTTCGGCTTTCCCATCGACGATCACCTTGCGGTACGGATGGGGCTGTTCGTCGATGCAGAGCGAGACACGCGGATCGCGCCGGAGGCAGGCAAACCACTCGGATTTTTCCCGCGGTGTGAAGTAGATGGCGCCGTCCCGGTGGATGAACCAAATGGGCGTAACCAGAGGCGCGCCGTCCGCGCGGACAACTGCAATGCGCATGAGGATGCCGCGTTCGTCCAAGAAGGTGGCTTGTTCGTCGTCGGTCAAAACCGGCATGAGCGCGCCTCAAGCTTGGGGTCAGAGCTGTAGCACCATCTTGGCCATGATGTTCTTTTGAACTTCCGAGGTGCCGCCGTAAATGGTGGCGGCGCGCCCGAAGAGATGGGATTCCATCAGGCCGGGGGCTTTTTCGAACAGGGACGGTTCGTTCGTCGAGCGCGGGGCGGCGTCTTCAAATTCACGGGGCAGGCCCGCATACCCAACGAGCTCCACGCACATTTCCGCAATTTCCTGTTGAAGATTTGTACCCAGATATTTGAGGGGCAAAGACAGTTTGACGGCGTCGAAGGAGGCATCGTCCGCATCGATGGAACGTGCCTCAGTGATTTCCAAAGCCGTCAGCTTGGTTTCCGTTTCTGCCAACCGCTTGGCAAAGCTGGCATCTTCGATCATGGGATCGGAGAAGCTTGTCTTTGATTTCGCCATCACTTTGAGGCGTTCCAGCCGCTGACGGGTTGCGGACGCATTGGCGGTGGCCGTGCGTTCGTTGCCCAGCAAGAACTTGGCGTAGGTCCAGCCTTTGTTTTCTTCCCCGATCAGGTTCTCCACCGGGACCTTTACGTCCGTGAAATAGACCTCGTTCAGGTGATGCAGGCCGTCGATGGAGACGATGGGGCGCACCTCGATGCCCGGCGTGTCCATATCGATGAGCAAGAACGAAATACCTTCTTGAGCCTTCACCTCCGTATTGGTGCGCACGAGACAGAAAATCCGGTCCGCCCAATGGGCTTGGGTCGTCCAGATCTTTTGTCCGTTAACGACGTAATGATCGCCTTCCCGGACGGCCCTGGTTTTGAGAGACGCCAAGTCCGAGCCGGATCCTGGTTCGGAATAACCTTGGCACCAGAGTTCGGTCCCATTCTGAATGCCCGGCAGAAAGCGTTTCTTCTGTTCCTCATTGCCGAAGGTGTAAATGACCGGGCCCACCATGACGGTGCCGAAACCTGACGTGGACGGGGCGCCGGCCGATTGCAGTTCTTTGTTGAAGAGATGATGTTGCGCCAGAGTCCATCCCGTTCCGCCGTATTCGGTTGGCCAATGGCGTACCAGCCAACCTTTTTCCGCCAGCTTTTGCGACCACCACAACATCACCTCTTTGTCCGAGTGCTCAAGCGCGCTGTAGGTGTGGCGCTTGTCTTCGGGCAGGGCCTCGTCCAGCCAGGCGCGGACTTCGCTGGCAAATTTTTCCTCTTCCGGGGTGTGGCTCAACTTCATCGTCTTCTCCTGGCGCGTTTCGGCTTTTCCCTATACGGGCACCTTCTCTTCTGGCACGGTGGTAGTCAATATGCCCGGCCACTTTCGGCCGGATCAGATTAGGCAAAACCGTGAACGATCAGACCCACGATCCCGAAACAGAGGCGCAATTGGATGCGATTACCGCTATTTTGCCGCCTCTTTTGCGGGGTTTGGAGACGCTGAATTTTGCTGCGCGACATCTTCACCCGCCCCAGCTTCCACAACTTATGGCGCAGATTGGCGATGCAGACGCGCCGCTGAAAGAGGCGTTGCCAGCGTTCGATGGTCTTGAGTGGCCGGACCATCTGAGCGGGTTCAAATCGTTGATCACCGAGAGCAGCTGCCGGGTTCTTGAGGGATTCGAAGGGTTGCGCGGGGCCGCGACGGACCCGAACGGTGTGATGCTGGCTTATCGTTCTCTGCGCAAGGCCACTCAGGCAACGGAGCTGCTCTATCCGCTCGCTTCGCAATTGCCTCCGATCTGTCAGTTTTTTCTGGAGTCAGAGGCCCGCACCAACGCGGACCTTGTCAAAAGCTATCTGGCGCCCAAAACCAACGAAACGGTGGGTGTGCGACACATCGAAAACGATCGTAAGCAAAAGGGCGGCTATTCGATTTATGTGCCGGAGAACTATGACCCTGGCCGCAAGTATCCCCTTGTTGTGACCTTACACGGAGGAAGCGGTCATGGGCGGGACTTTCTGTGGGTGTGGCTGAGGGCCGCGCGGACACGAGGCGCGATTTTGATTAGTCCGACGTCGGTCGGCGATACCTGGTCGCTCATGGGGCCTGACGTTGACTCAGACAATCTTCAAAAGATCGTCGATAGGGTGTGTGCGGATTGGTCTGTTGACGAGAGCCGCCTCTTGATGACCGGCATGAGTGACGGCGGCACGTTCTGTTACGTGAGCGGTCTTTTACCGTCTTCGCCCTTCACCCACCTCGCACCGATCTCGGCGAGTTTTCATCCGATGTTGATGGAGTTTGTGGACCGGGAGCGGGTCCAGGGCTTGCCCATTTATTTGACGCATGGGGCGCTTGATTGGATGTTCCCTATTGATATGGCGCGCGAGGCAAATCAGGCGTTCGGTAGGATGGGAGCGGACATTGTGTATTCGGAAATCCCTGATCTTTCCCATACTTATCCGCGTGAGGAGAATATCAAGATTTTGGATTGGCTGATTGAATCCGGACTCTAGTCTGTTATCCCGGACAATGCTTGTGCTCGGGAAACCGAGTACGACCAACGGGAGCGCTGATCCGGGATCCAGGATTCACTGTACTAACTTTTAGTGTCCAATCGTCTGAAGCTCTGGCATACTAGATCCCCGATCTGCGCGATCCTAGATCGCTAGTCGGGATGACGTTCCGTATTGCTGCGAGAACTTCACTACAACCGCGAAAACAGCCAAATGCCCGCGGCCCCAACAAAGATGAGTCCGAGATTGGCGATGTTCGCACTGACAAAAAAGCCGATTTGGTCGAGCTCCGTTGAATTCTCAGGGGCGGGACCAAACAGCTCCGCGCGGCTGGCTTCGGTGATGTAGATGTTCGCCAGTCCCATCAGAATGGTCGCGCCGCCCGCAATGTAGCCGATGAGTTTGATCATGGTGGCGCTAGCTTAACACTGCGGCGTCATCCCGGACAAGCGACCATCGGGAGCGCTGATCCGGGATCCAGTACTCAAATTGAATTGTTTTGGTCACAGACCGTCGCATGTTGAAAAATACTGGATCCCGGCTCACGCTTCGCGGCACTCCGTTCGGAATGAACCCGTGCCGCTCAACGGGCCGGGATGACGACCTGTTAAGGTCGTCACTTCTCCTTCGCCATGATGTCCGCATCGCCGAACCTTTCTTGAAGGCGCTGCATGCCGTTGATCCATCGGTCGTAGTCGGATGTTTTACGGCGCATATATTCGAGCACCTGCGGATGGGGCAAAATAAGAAACTGTTCGTTGCGGAGGCCCTCGATCACGCTGTCCGCCAACTGTTCCGGCTCAATCATTCCGTCGACCCCGGCCGCGCCGGTGCCGCCGGCGGTCATTGCCGTACGGACGGCTTGCGGGCAGAGCATGGAGACCTTGATGCCTTGGTGACCGTGGGTGATGGCGAGCCATTCGCCGAGACCGATGGCTGCGTGTTTGGTGACGCCGTAAGACGCCGAGCCGATTTGGTTGAGCAGGCCTGCGGCGGAGGACGTGTTCAAGAGATAGCCGCCGCCCCGCTCGATCATGCGAGGCACCACATGGCGGGCAGCATAGACATGGGACATGACGTTGATGTCCCAAATGCGCTGCCAGCCTTCGTTGTCGGTCTCGACGCCGCCTGCAATGCCGATACCGGCGTTAGAGCAGAACAAGTCGATAGGACCAATGTCGGCTTCGGTCTTTTCGATGAGGTGCCTGATGTCGTTTTCTTTGGCCACATCGGTGGTGAAGGCGGTTCCGCCGACGCTCGCAGCGGTTTCTTCCACGTCCTTGGTGTTGATGTCCGAGCACACGATGTGGCGAGCGCCTTCGGCCTTGAAGCGTTCGGCGAGAGCCCGGCCAATGCCGCTAGCGGCGCCGGTGACGACGGCGATTTTGTCTTTGAGTTCCATTTGAACCTCCCTTGGGTTTTGTGTTTCGTAGAGGCTTCACGGGGCAACTGCAAGCGGTGAAGGGCGGCCGATTTTCCACTTGATTACAATCTTGGGAGCACCGTATGCCTTACTCCAACGACAAAAACCGAGTGGGACGGAAATGAATTTCGAATTCTCCGAAGACCAAAAACTGCTCGCCGATCAGGTGCGCAAGTTTTTGGATGACAATTGCGCCTCGAGCCATGTGCGAGAGGTTCTTGAGGGCGAGCGTGTTTATCACGAGGATCTTTGGGCCGGCATCAAGGAACTGGGAATTCTCGGGACCGCAATCCCGGAACAGTATGGCGGGTCCGGCGCCGGCTATCTGGAGCTCTGCGTTGTGGCGGAGGAACTGGGCCGGGCGGTGGCGCCGATCCCCTTTGGAGCGTCGATCTATCTGGCTGCCGAGGCGATCTTGTTGGCGGGCAGCGAACAGCAAAAGTCCACCTACCTGCCGCAATTGGCGAGCGGTGAGACAATCGGTACGCTCGCCGTGTCGGAACGGGCAGGGGAAGTCTCGCCTCGAACGATTGCTTTGACCGCCAAAGATAATCAGCTTACGGGCGTTAAGATGCCTGTTCAATACGGCACCATTGCCGATCTTGCCGTCGTTGCGGCGAAGACCAGTGCGGGTGATGATGCGCGCTCGATCTCTCTCTTTCTTGTTGATCTGTCTGCGGTCAAGAGAGATGTCGTCGACTCCATCGATCCCACACAGAATATGGCACGGTTGACGTTTGAAGACGCCGCAGCTGAGCCGCTTGGCGGCGCTGGCGAAGGCTGGGACATTCTGCAAAAAGTCTATGATCGGGCGGCCGTTTTGTTCGCGTTCGAACAAATCGGTGGGGCCCAAAAGGCTCTTGAGACGGCGACGGAGTATGCTAAGGAGCGTTATGCGTTCGGCCGTCCCATCGGCTCGTTCCAAGGCATCAAACACATGATCGCCAACATGTATGTGGATTTGGAACTTGCCCGTTCCAATTGTTATTATGGGGCCTGGGCTCTGGGGACGGATGCGGCGGAGTTGCCTGAGGCGGCGGCCACGGCCCGGGTGAGCGCGACGACCGCTTATCAACATTGTGCACGGAACAATATCCAGGTGCATGGGGGCATGGGCTTTACCTGGGAATTCGATTGCCATTTGCACTACCGGCGCTCGAACCTGCTTGCTCTTAACATCGGGGCCAAGTCCGAGTGGGAAAATAAATTGGTAGACAGATTAGAAGCGCGAAACGCAGCCTGAGCGGAAGGATTGAGTTATGGATTTTGAAGACACAAAACAAGAAGCCGCCTTTCGGGCCGAAGCGCGGGAATGGATCAGCGCCAATGCGCCCAGCTATTTGGAGGAACACTTGGAAAAGTCCGTGTTCGCAACGGTGAACACCGGGCCCTACGATCAAATGGAAGAGTCCAAAAAGTGGCGCAAGACCAAATATGACGCCGGCTGGACATGCCTGTCTTGGCCAAAGGACCATGGCGGGCGCGGAGCGTCGCCTATTGAAGGGGTGATCTGGCGCCAGGAAGAGGGTGTCTACGGTGCGCTGAACGGGCCCTTCGGCATTGGTGAGGGCATGTGTGGGCCCACCGTGGCAGCCTTTGCCAGCGATGAACACAAACAGGCGCTCTTGCCGAAACTGGCCAGCGGAGAGGAGATCTGGTGTCAGCTCTTTTCCGAGCCTGCCGGCGGGTCAGACTTGGCGGGTTTGCGGACCAAGGCGGAAAAGGACGGCGATGAATGGGTGATCAACGGCCAAAAGATTTGGACGTCGGGCGCTCATTATTCCGACTGGGGATTGCTGATCACGCGGACGGACCCGAGCGTGCCAAAACACAAGGGCCTCACGATGTTCTTTTTGCGGATGGATTCGCCCGGTGTGGAAATCCGCCCCATCAAACAGGTGAACGGCCAGTCTGGCTTTAACGAAGTGTTCTTTACCGACGTGCGCATTCCCGATGCGCAGCGTTTGGGCGAGGTGGGTGACGGTTGGAAGGTCTCGCTGGTGACCCTGATGAACGAGCGGCTCTCCATCGGCGGCGGTATGCCGACAGGGTTTCCGGAAGTGTTCGAGTTTGTGCGCACCCTCGATGGGGCAGACGGACCGGCCATTAAAGATGGGGCGGTACGGACGAAATTGGCCGAGTGGCATTGCAAGGCGAACGGCCTCAAATATACGGCCGCACGGCTAACCACGGCTCTGTCCAAAGGGCAGACGCCGGGGCCGGAAGCCTCCATCGGCAAGCTGGTGGCCGGGAATATGATGCAGGAAATTGCGGCCCATGCGCTTGACCTGCAAGGGCTGTCCGGAGCGCTCCTTGATCCGGAGCAAGCGGAAATGGCGGCCCGGTTCCAGGCGATGCTGCTGCGCTCCCCGGCCACGCGCATCGAAGGCGGGTCGGACGAGATCCTGCGCAATATCATTGCCGAACGGGTGCTCGGCCTCCCGCCGGACGTGCGCGTGGACAAAGACGTTCCGTTCAATGAGATCCCACGAGGGAGCGCTTAGGGGGCGTGTAGCGAGGCGGTCATCAAAGACGTCCGGCGGAGGTGATGGTGGTGTCTGACATTGCGCTAAATGACGACGCCGCAATTTCAGAACCAGAACAAGACTTATTTGGTGTCAACGATTTATGCGAAGCAATCGCGGACAGAATTTATGAGAGTCAATCACCTGTCGGCACGACAATAGCACTAAACGGAGTATGGGGATCCGGCAAATCGAGCGCCGCTAATCTGATATGTTACCATCTAAGATCGAGGAACTCAAAACAGTCTGAACACCCCTCAAAACTCACGATCGTCGAATTTCGTTGTTGGTGGTTTAAAGGCAGGGAGTCCGTAACTCTAGCATTTCTGCAAGAGCTCTCTTCTGCCATTGAGAAGACTGTTGGGGAAAAAGCTAGAGCGCTTTTTGCTGCAATCGGAAAAAAAATGCTTAGTGCTGGGTCCGCTATCGGGCCAGCGGTTGCAATTGCGGCCTCATCCACTCCTGAAACAAAATTGGTATCCGCCTCAACAGGTAGTTTGGCGAAAGGCGTCATCGACTTCGCATCTCAGTTCTTTTCGGATTCCGATAGTCTGGAAGTGCTCGTTCAAGAGCTTTCTGAATTACTGAGAGACAGGAGCGAGCGATTCTTGGTAGTCGTTGATGATATCGATAGGTTGACGCCGGACGAAGCAATTCAAGTGTTCCATCTTGTCAACTCCGTTGGTCGGTTGCCAAATGTAATGTTTCTTTTGGTTTTTGATCGTCAGCTGGCAGAGGAAGCTGTTTCAACTTTGTTTGTGTCTGATGTTTCCCACTTTCTTGAAAAGATTGTTCAAGTTAGTTTCGATCTTCCGCTTCCTCGAAGAGCGGACCTCAATAACTATGCTCGGAAAGAGATCTATAGACGTTGTGGTGAGCCACATGACTCTAGAAGTGAGAAATACTTCGTAAATGTGTTCGCGGATTGTGTGGTTCCATTTCTGAATGTGCCAAGGGATGTAGTTCGGCTTTCCAACGCTATCTCAATTACATGGCCTTCGGTCTCAAACGAAGTAAACCTTGCAGACTTTGTTGGTCTCGAAACAATACGGATATTCGAGCATGATGTTTACGAGCGCGTACGAAATGGCAAGAGGTTGATATGCGATACAAAGTTCTCTTCCTATCACGAGGATGATACTGATGAATTAGGAAAGTTTTTGGAAGGAATCGAAACATCTTCAAGATCCAGATTAGAAAAGGCTTTGAAACGACTTTTCCCTCGACTTACAGGTGTGCAACACAATGATGATACGCTCACAGATTGGGCAAAGGAGCGAAGGCTTTGCAGTTCGAAACACTTCGAGACTTATTTTCGATTGTTTCCGCGTGTGGATATCATCCCCAAGGCGGAGATAGAAGAGTTCATTGCCAGGGCGGATGACAGAGATTTTGTTCAATCGAGCCTACTGAGCGCCAAATCCGAACAAATCGAATCAGGGCTGAGTCGCCTCCCGGTTCTCTTGGATGAGTTGTATTGCCGTTGGGATGAGATAGATCCTACGGCATATGAAAGTTTCTTTGGAGCCATCCTTGAGGTGGTGGACGAAATCGATGCAAATGAAATCTATGATTCGGGTCTGCTGGCTACCGGAAGAAATTTGGTCCGTGTACAAGCGACAATTGAGAAAATAGTATTTAGCAAGATGTCGATGGAAGAACGTAGTAAAACGTTGCTTTCAGTGTGCATGCAAGCATCTCTGGGTTGGCTGTCTGAATTCGCGTATGACGCTTACGACCAGAGAAGGCGACGCGCTACGTCACAGCCTACTCCCGAGCATCGCTGTTACCTTCTTGAAGAGGACGTGGATACCCTTATTGATGTTTTCCTCGATTCTGTGAAAAGTGCGTCAATGGATGGCAAACTAATTCGTCATCAGCATTTACTCCGAATTCTTCGCCATTGGGCGCTGTTTAGCAAAGATCGTGAGTCGGACTTAAACCCCTGGATTAAAGATCAGTTAAAAGACGATAAATCGTTATCGTATTTTGCTCTGGCGTTTACTCACGAGCGACACGAAACTGGTGGAGCCGTGGGAGAACTCTCAAACCACTACAAAGAAATCACGTTCCATGCGAATGTTCAGTCTATGAGAGAATTTTTCGAACCTCCGGAATTTCGAAGATGTCTTGAGAATGTTGACCTTCGACAATCCCTGACTGAGGACCAGGCTCGATGGATCACCAGAATTCTCAGTTGCTGGGAACAGTCGGAGATTTAGACTGATTGGGGACACGGCATTCTATAGCTTCTCATAATCCACCCTTCAACCCGCTCTTACACTCCTTAGGCGGACGGCTGGTATTGGTGTAGGCGGTGGCGCCGCACTGGCCGCAGCGATATTCTTGTAAAGAGCCTTTGGGTTTCTCCGCTTTCTTCCACTTGCAAGGCTTGGCGCTGCGGCGACGGAGGAGGAAGAAGACCGCAATCAGCAGAAGGATGGCGGCAAGGATGATGAGGTCCATGGTACGGCGGTCGGTTATGGGCGTGTTCAACTCACAGTCTATCACAAGCTGTCATCCAGGACTTGATCCGGGATCCAGTATCCTCTGTGGCTGATTATGTATGGCACTTTCGCCTTCTAGTTGGAGTGTCCTGGATCCCCGATTTGCGCGATCAAGGATCGCTTGTCGGGGATGACAGGAGGCGGGAAAAACCGTTAACCATGACCCCCTCTGAACAGACGGTATAAGCGAGCTCTCCGCGGGTTCACCTGCGGAAAAAAAGACAAAACTGACGCTTTTTGAGGTGGATCAAATTGCCAAAAGCGATATCATGCGCGGCGAAAAGCTCGGCGAGGGGCAGCTTCGCCGGAAATGCCAACGATGGAACACAAGCTCCAGGAGGAAACAGATGGCACTGGCAGAAGATCTTTCCCAGTATAGCGGTGAAGGTGTTGGGTCGAAATTCGGATACGGACCCGATGGCCCCTTCGACAAACCGGCGTTGGAGCGGGTTGCTGATATCGCAGATGTCATCGCCGAAGGCGGCGACATGGGCCAAGAACAGCGTAAACTCGACCAGTCGACCGTCGATCAATTGGTCGATCACGGTTTCTTCCGCTTCACCATTCCCCACGAGCTGGGGGGCGAGAACGCATCGATCCTGGAAACCGTGGAAGTTCTGGAAGCCATTTGCGCCATCGACGGTTCCGTCGGTTGGAACGTCATGCTGGGCTCCGAGATCAACGCCATGGCCGTCGGCGGTATGGACGAGACGTTGGCCAAAGAAATCTATCTCGATAATCCGCGGGTCGTTATGTGCGGCGGCGGCGGGGCCGTTGTCGAGCCTCCGCGGGCGGAAGAACAACCCGATGGCAGCTTTAAAGTCTGGGGCGCCATTGCCTTTGTGAGCGGCGTCCACAATGCGGAATGGTGTTTTATGCCTGCGCCGATCGTGAAGGACGGCGAGCCGGTGCTTGATGATGCGGGCAATCCGAAGTTCAAGCTTTGGATGATGAATAAGAGTGAGTACGAGATTCTCGATACCTGGGACGTTGCAGGTATGCGCGGCTCAGGAAGCCATACCGTCCGGGCCAATGGCGCCGTTGTGCCGGCGAAACATGCCGGAGTGGATTTGTTTGTGCTGCCCCCGAAACACGACAATCCCGTGTACAGAGTTCCTGTGCCGCTCAGGCTTTCTTACAACAAGTCGGCAACGTCCTTAGGCGTGGCGAAGGGAGCGATTCAAGCGTTTTCCGATCTGGCTCAGAACAAGATCCCGGCCCTCTCGTCGTCCAGCCTCGCCAATCGGCCCATCGCTCAGCACCGGATGGGCGAATGCGTAGCCAAGTATGAGGCGGCCCGGGCGTATATGTTCGATACTCTGGGCGCCGTCGAAGACGAGCTCAATGCCGGCGCGCCGGTGCCGGGACCCGAAACCACCAAGAACGCGCGACTTGCGTGCGTTTTCGCGGCGAATGCCTGCATGGAAGTTGTCGATACGCTTCACAACACGGCCGGCACGACCGGCGCGTTTATGGCCAATCCGCTTGAGCGGAAGCTGCGGGACGCGCGGATGTCTGCGAGCCACCGCTGGGTGTCCCATTCGCTCTACCCGGAAATCGGCAAGAGCTATTTGGGCCTCGATCCGTTGCCGGAGTTTTTAGGAACCGATGTGGCGCCGATCGTCGACGGAGCCAAGAAAAAGTAGTTTGTTATTCTCAGAACTGACTATAGGAGGCGGCGCTTAATCGGCGCCGCCTTCTGCGTTTGAGGCGGGCGCGAACAAGTAAACTTCGGCGCGCCGGTTCAACGGGTCCGTGACCCCGTCTTCGGTCGGGCTTTTGAGACTGTTTTCGCCGAGGGCGTATATAAAGATCTTGGCCGGATTGACGCCGCGCTCTTGCGCGAGTTCGGAAACGGCGATTGCGCGACATGCGGAAATGAGCAGAGACAGCTCTTTCGATTCAGCGGTGTCATTGTGTCCGTAGACGACAAATTCTTGTTGGGGATTGGTCCGCCATTCGTAAGCGGCTTCCTTCACCAGTTCCTCGCCGCCTTCCGTTAGTTGACATGCACTTGACGCGGCAAGCGTTTCCGCCACTACGGCCGGATCACGATCAAAGAAGATGGTGAGAAAAGGATCCGCTGTTTGGGCTGACGCGTCGAACGCGATCCCCAGCGCAATGGCTGCGATGTACAACGTCTTGGTCATCCGCCACCTCCTTTCGGATTGAGGCGGCCAGTTTATCACGAAACACCGGCGACTGCGACCAGATGACCGGTTTTCACGTAGACCAGACTTTCGCGGAAAGCGGTAAGGTTGCCGCACTCGCCGGAAGGTAGCCGGATCCATGTCCCCTTAGGATAGGTCCCTTGGTCGTCCAGAAGTTCGCCTTTCAGTACGAGCAGCTCCGCACCGCCTTCGTCCTCTGCAATACCGAGCGTTGATCCTTGTGGGATATTTACGAGTCGAACGCGTTCGGAACCGAACTCGTGAAGCTTTGCCTGAGACACGTTGTTTGTGGCGTCGGACTCGTCAAACCGGTCTTCGGGCCGGATGACCTTTTGCTCGGTGTCCTCATTATCAAACTGGTGCAGCTTCACGAAGATGGTCGTGCCGTTCTTGCTGTGGGGTTTGTGATGCGAGCCAATGGGATTGCGGACGTAGGTCCCGGCCGGATAGTCGCCGTGTTCATCGGAAAAGGTTCCCTCCAGGACCAAAAACTCTTCGCCGCCGCCGTGGACGTGGGGATCGAAATAGGAATTGGGGGCATAACGCACGATGGATGTTGCCCGGGCAACCTCGTCCCCGATCCGGTCGAGCATCAAGCGGTCGACACCCGGCATCGGGGAGGGCACCCAGTCGGTATCCCCAGGCCGAATGACGACCCGCTCCGAAAAGTCTGCGTTGATACGCATGACGTTGGTCCTTTCGGTTAGCTCTCCATGCCGCACGGGCAGGGCTTCAACGCATTGGTACTGCTTATTCCGCATGCGATGAATCTGGAGCGGAGCGTGGATCCATAAAACAAGCTGCTGAAGATTTCGCTGAGTTTATTGAGAGACATTTTTGTTCTCCTTTCTACTAGAAGGTAGGTTTGATTCCAAAATTGTATGCGCCTTACTTCAGACGCTCGCGAAGTTGTTCTACGGCGCTGTCGAATCTTGCCGGGTCGCGGGCGGCCCGGGCCATCAATTGGGCGCCGTCTACGAGGGCCAAACATGCAGCGGCTTCCTTGGCGGGATCGCCCACCCGCGCGATGGACTTGTCCTCTTTGCCCAGTGCAAAGACGTCCGAAAGCCAGGAGAGCGCGTCTCCGTGAAATTTGTTCAATTGCCGCCTCACATCTTCGGCCAAATTCTCACAGCCGGCGCTGAACGCGACACACAAGCAGAGCTTGCTTCCGCCGTCCAGAGCCGCCCGGTTCGCCTCCAAAAAGGCGCTTAGCTTGGCGGCCCCAGTGGACGGCGCCTGCGCCACCGTTTCCAGTTTCTCTGCAAAACGGTCCTGGTAGCGCTTCACCAATGCCAGCGCGAGGTCGGTTTTGGTCGGGAAATGGTGATGAATGCTGGCTTTGCGGATGCCCACGTCTTTGGCCAGGTCCGCGTAGCTGAAGCCGTCATATCCCTTTTCCCGCGCCGTGCGCTCTGCAGAGTCCAGTAATGCCGTTTTCGTGTCCATGCGCCTAACCTACTAGTTGGTAGGGTGCATGTCAAGCGAGTTCGTGGGGAGGGTGATCACAAGGGTGTGAGGTTTGGTCCAAAGCCATGTTGGCGTCATCCAAGTGAAAACCGGGATCCATAAAGACGACGGACACGACTTTGGATTCGGATTGGATTCCGGCTTGCGCCGAAATGATACGGAGTTTCGGAGGGAGGTGAAGTAATGACCCGTTCCTACGACTCCACATGATAGAGCTTGTTGTAGATGCGCCAACCTTCCTCCGTCTTGAGGAAGGAGAGCGTGTCGAGAAAGGTCATGCCCATATAGTTATCGCGGACGCGGGCGACGGCGGTCTCGCCGGCAACGTCGAGCGAGACGATCTCGAGGACGGGCGGCTCGCCCTTTTCTTTGGCGGATGGCTGCTGCCTGGACACAAAATCTGCGAACTGATCGACGGTCATCTCGCCGAGTTTTCCATGCATATAGCCGGTGATTTTCGCGTTCGGATGGAACGCTTGATGCGTCTTCTCCGCACTCGATTCAAACATGCAATCGAAATAGGTTTGGATGACGCCTTTGATCTGGGCTTCCTCGCTCATGGTTCGCCTCCCGCTACGATTTCAAGAGCGGCTCGCAGCCCGTTCCGTCGAGGACGCTTAGGACGCCGGATTGATCGCCTGCGGACAGTTTGCCGAATTCCTCGCGGATCCACTGAAGACACTTGCCCTGATAGGGGAAGGGCTGCTGGGTCCAAGGTTTGCCATCGATCTCAACTTCCACAGCGTCTGCGCCGTCCATCAGTGCTTCGGCGTTGGCGAGCAAGAACGGCGTGTACACACGGCCGATCTCTGCAAGGATGGCTTTCAAGGTGTCCGAAATCTCAGTGGGCGATTGCCAATCGTCGTCCGATACTTCTAGGCCGGACAAATCTTCCATAATGTCGACCCAGGCATAGACCCGGGGTGCCGTTTCAAGAGCTATGGCCATGGGTGTGGGATCAAATCCGGCGAGCTGGGTGAGCTGTCCGTAGGCCCCGAAGTCTCCAGCGCCGGGACGGTTGCCGAGGAGGAAACGGGACGTTTCCAAATGATCGCGGAGGGCCCCAAGATACCTCTTGTAGCTGGCTTCGATGACAGGGGCTGTGATGTCATTGGATCCAACCACGTACAACCGGGAGATTTGCCGCTCGGAGATGAATTTGCTTGCCTCTTTGATTTGATCTTCAGGGGCCGAAATGGCGTGCCAGCGGGGAAGAATACTACCAGCCTTGTCGATGTCCGCTTGATAGTACCAACGATAATGGAACATGTACTTGGTGAGCCACTCATCCGCAAAGTCTTCCAAGAGATAGTCCAGGAAGGCTAGCGCCGCATTGTCCGGCACGACATGTCTGTCCGAGAAAGCGGCTTCGAAACGCCTGATCAAGGGCGTTGAGTCCACAACTGCTTCCATTTCTCCGCTGTCGTTCGGCAAGTAGAAGGTCGGCATAAGCGAGACCTTCGGCTGAGGCCGATCTGTTTTGTCCCTCGGGTTGCCCGTCAAAAACCGATAGGGAATTTGACGGTAGCGTAAGTAAGCGAGCATTTTGCGCGTGTACGGAGAACCGGGGGCGCCGGCAAGTTCGAGAGGGGTGGGCAGGGTCATGGATCATTCCTTGGAAGCTTGGCGATAGGGCGATGTGCATCAGAGATGATAGTCCAAAGCGGAGGACATTGTCATCGGCGCAAAACTATTGACATATACTATGCCATAATATTTCGTTGCGTCAATGGCGGCTGCACGCAATGCTGGCCTGAAAGAGGAGACTGAGATGAAAGCGCTTCGAACGCCGGATGAACGATTTGCCAATCTTCCCGGCTACCCCTTTGAGCCCAATTATTCCGAAGTCTTTGACGGGGATGGCGGAAAGCTCCGGATCCATCATGTGGACGAAGGTCCCAAAGACGGAGAAGTGGTCTTATGTATGCACGGCCAGCCCACCTGGTCGTTCCTCTATCGGAAGATGATCCCGATCTTTGCTGAGGCCGGCTACCGGACGGTGGCGCCCGATTTGGTGGGGTTCGGGAAATCGGACAAGCCGACGGAAATCACGGACTACACCTATAGCGCCCATGTGTCGTGGATAAGCCAATGGCTGCAGGGCTTGGATCTGAAGAACATCACCCTTGTCTGCCAAGACTGGGGTGGCCTCATCGGTTTGCGCGTGGTTACAGCGAACCCTGATCGGTTTTCACGAATTGTGGTAGCAAACACAGGCTTGCCCGATGGCAGTCAGGCGCCGCTTGAGATGGCGCAGATGATGCGACAAGCTTATGCGTCGTTGCCCGTGCCTGAGATGGCCGAGGTGGGTCATCAATTCCAGAATCCCGGCCCTGTGCCCGCTTTTCTCTACTGGCGCAAGTATTGCGCGGAGAACCCGAACTTTGCAGTGAAAGACGTTATGTCAACCAGCGGCCTTTCTCCCGACCTGATGGGCGAAGTGCTTGATGCCTATGAAGCGCCGTTCCCGGACGGATCATATCTTTCGGGAGCAAGACGGTTCCCCAGCCTGGTCCCCATCATGCCGGATGATCCCGAAGTCACCAATAATCAAACGGCATGGAGTTTCTTTAGGACCTGGCAGAAACCCTTGCTGACTGCCTTTAGCGACGGCGATCCCGTGACCGCCGGCGGCGAGAAATTCTTCCAGAACCGTGTGCCAGGAGCCAAGGGTCAGCAGCATGTGACTATCACCGGTGCGGGCCACTTTCTTCAGGAAGACGCCGGAGAGCGGTTTGCGGAAGAAGTGATTAAGTTTATCCGGGAAACCTAAGTTCTGACACATCGCCTTGCGCTGGCGTTCGGCAAAATGTGCGTCTGTTGATTCGAGCTCGGCTGATTTGGACGGTGAGTTGATGCGCATCAAAGCATGGGAACCTGTGGGCTTTAGAGTATCTCTCTCGTCACCGTAGAGGGAGATATGGAAACAAACCGAACGCCTTTGTACGATGCAAGCGACAATCCGACAGGGTGTTGCCCGAGATTCAAACCAGATGGCTGGGACGATCAAACCCTTCATTTCGAAGACAAACCGTTCGTCAGAGCTAAAACGCGCAGCGTTTTGCACGTCCCCGTTAATATGGGAAAGGTCTTTGAGAAGACGTTTCACGCAATCGAAGACGCGGACGCGATGGAAGAAGCCCAGTCCATCGTTTTGAGCCGCGATCTGTCCTCTTGGTCAGCCGAACATTTTTTTGCAGTTACCAAGGATGTAGAGGGGGAGGAGATGTCCTCTCTATCCGGTGATTTCCGCACTAAGGTTTTCGAAGGCGCTTATCGCGAGGCTCCGACGTGGATTGAAACGTTTACTTCGGAGTTGGAGGCTGAAGGGTTTGATGTCTCTGAAGTCTTTTTTTTCTACACGACGTGCCCGAAATGCGCAAAGACGTACGGTCGTAATTGCACAGTAGCCGTCGCCCACGTCAAAGAGCGAGATGCCGAGTGACTTTCTCTCTCCCCGCCGGAGCTAGGGTGAGGGGGGCTTATTTTACTTCGTAGACGGAGTACCCAACGCCCTCGGCCGTAATGCGTCCAACGCCCACGGCGACGATGTTGTTGAGCCAGGCATATTTGTCCGAGCCGGTTTCGAAATAGGGGGTGATACGGAAATAATATTCTGAAGGATCAACGTCCGCTACCGTGTCCGGATTAAAGAGGCGTCCGGCGAGTTCCTCCGGCCAATAGAGGCGGCCATTGTACGTCACGTAAATGACGGCGCCATCATCTGTTTCCATAGCAATTCGCACGTCCAAGGCATTGCGGCCGTCCGATCGGGACAGCATCCAGTCCGCCCCCGAATTCAGCACTTTGCCTTTTAGTTTGGGTCCCTCAAAAGAACCTCCCACCACATTTGCGATAATGCGGGTGCCGAGCGGAGAGGTTCCCACCGGAATACGGTCCCCCAGGATACCTTCGATCTCATAAAGAAATTCGGTTTTCAGTTCCAACATGTCTCTTCTCCGTGTGTGCGTGGACCCGTTCCCTTTATCACAGGTCGTGGGCTTGTCGGAAATTAGGGGACCGTTGCTCAATATCCGTTCCTGTGCTTTGAAGGGGGCAAAAAGGGGCGGAACATGGCCATTACCAAACTGCTGATTGCTAATCGAGGTGAGATTGCGATACGGGTTGCCCGGGCGGCGGCCGAACTCGGCATTCGGACGCTAGCGATCTATTCCGAGGACGATTCCGCGTCCTTGCATCGGCAAAAAACCGATCAGTCAATCGCACTTGAGGGTCGGGGCCCCGCAGCTTATTTGGACATGGGCCAAATCTCCGAGATTGCGCTGCGCGAGGGGTGTGATGCGGTGCATCCCGGCTATGGGTTTCTGTCCGAGAACGGCGACTTTGCGCAGCTCTGTGCCGATAAAGGGCTCGTCTTTGTGGGGCCGTCACCCGATACGCTTTGGGCCTTTGGCGATAAGGCTGCGGCCCTGCGCCTCGCGAAGGAGAATGATGTTCCCATTGGGCAGGGTACGGAGGGGCCGACCTCTCTTGAAGGCGCGCTCGCGTTCTATGAGATGCTCGGCTCTGACGCTGTGGTTATGATCAAAGCCATTGGCGGCGGCGGGGGACGGGGCATGCGTATTGCGCGAACCGCCGACGAGTTGCGCGGTCAATTCGAGACTTGCGAACGAGAAGCTGCAACAGCCTTCGGGAACGGTGCGCTTTATGTGGAGGAGTTTGTTCCCCAAGCCCGTCATGTCGAAGTGCAAATCATTGGCGATGGAACCGGCGCCGTCTCACACCTGTGGGAGCGCGACTGCTCTTTGCAACGACAAAACCAGAAAATCATTGAAATCGCACCGGCGCCCGCTCTCGATGAGGGCATTCGCCAAGACCTGATCGCCTCGTCCGTGCGGATGGCCGAGGCGGTCAAATACAAGGGGCTCGGAACGTTTGAATATCTGGTTCGGCAGGACCAAAAGGGATTCATCTTCATTGAGGCCAATGCGCGTTTGCAGGTGGAACACACCATTACCGAGGAAGTCACCGGTGTGGATCTGGTTCAGGCCCAGCTCGCCGTCGCAGGTGGAGAAACGCTGCGCTCCCTGAATCTACAGCAGGACGACATTCCGGGCCCCCGGGGGTCTGCTATCCAAGTGCGGGTGAATACGGAGAAAATGGCGAATGATGGAACATCGCGCCCGACGGGTGGTGTGCTCTCGGCGTTTGAGGTGCCGACCGGGCCAGGGGTGCGGACGGACACGTTTGGTTATGCGGGCTACCAAACAAATCCGAGTTTCGATTCCCTCCTGGCAAAAGTGATTTGCCATTCGGCGGGTGATTTTTCCTCGGCGGTGGTAAAGACAAGGCGCGCCCTATCTGAGTTCCGTCTCGAAGGGGTGGAGACCAATATCCCGTTTTTGCAGTCTCTGCTTCAGCACGAAGACGTGCGGGACGGTAATCTGTATACTCAATTCATTCCTGAGCGGATCAGCGAGCTGGTGGACGCGGCGTCTGACGATCAACCACTTTACTTCGCAACATCGAGGCCGAGCGCTGGAACGGGTAAGCCGGGCCTTGCGGGTGTTAAAGTTGATTCGCGGGATCCGTTGGCCGTGCTCGCCCACGGCAAATCCGGAGAAGCGACACCGATGGTTGCTGAAGTGGCGCCGCCGGCTACTGATGTTCAGGGGCCGGATGGTACGATTCCGATATCCTCTGAATTGCAAGGCACCATTGTGAGCATCAGCGTCCAAGAGGGCGATACAGTGCGCGTGGGCGAGCAACTCTTCATCATGGAAGCCATGAAGATGGAGCATGTGGTGAGTGCGGTGCTTTCAGGCGTTGTCCGCCAAATCACGGTTCAAGAAGGCGATGCGGTCTTTGAGGGTCATCCGCTGTTGTTCATAGAAGAGGCGGATGTGGAGGCCGCGGCAGTCGAGGAGCAGATCGACGTGGATCTCGATTACATTCGCCCGGACTTGGAGGAAGTTTTCCAGCGGCACCACTATACGATGGACGAAGCCCGGCCGAAGGCGGTGGAACGGCGGCGAAAGACCAATCAGCGTACGGCGCGAGAAAATGTGGATGATCTTTGTGATCCAGGCACCTTTATCGATTACGGGGCAATCACCATTGCCGCCCAGCGCAGGCGCCGAGATCTACAGGACCTAATCGAGAACACGCCGGGCGACGGTATGGTGGCCGGAATCGGCAGCGTGAACGGCGACCTCTTTGGTGAAAAGGAAAGTCAGTGTGCGATTCTTTCCTATGATTATACAGTCTTGGCCGGAACGCAGGGGCTTCAGAATCATCGCAAGAAAGACCGTATGTTCGAAGTGGCCGAGAAGTGGAAGCTGCCCGTTGTTTTCTTCACTGAGGGGGGCGGCGGGCGCCCCGGGGACACGGACGGTCTACAGGGTGTCGGGCTCGATTGTTGGGCGTTTCATTTCTTCGGTAAGCTGAGCGGTCTTGTCCCACTGGTTGGGATCAATTCGGGCCGGTGCTTTGCCGGGAATGCGGCGCTTCTTGGCTGCTGCGATGTGGTGATCGCTACGGAGAACTCAAACATCGGCATGGGCGGGCCTGCCATGATCGAGGGTGGTGGGCTCGGCGTCTTCCGCCCCGACGAGATCGGGTCCATTGACGTGCAGCGAGCCAACGGTGTCGTTGATATCGTTGCAAAAGATGAAGAAGAGGCTGTCCGACTGGCGAAGAAGTATCTGTCCTACTTTCAAGGGCCGGTCAAAGACTGGTCGTGTGCGGATCAACGGCTCCTGCGCTCGTCCATTCCTGAGAATCGTCTGCGCATCTATGACGTACGCAATGTGATTGAGACCATGGCCGACGAAGATTCCGTCCTTGAACTTCGGCGTGATTTCGGACACGGCATGATCACCTCGCTCGCCCGCATTGAAGGACGGTCTATCGGAATTGTGGCCAACAATCCGGGGCATTTGGCGGGTGCCATTGACAGCGATGCGGCCGACAAAGCAGCGCGCTTCATGCAATTGTGTGACGGGTTCGACATCCCGCTGCTGTTCCTTTGTGATACGCCTGGGATTATGGTGGGACCAGAGGTGGAGAAGACCGCTCTCGTTCGCCATGCCGCGCGCATGTTTGTGACCGCCGGCAGTCTGACCGTGCCTTATTTCACGATCATTTTGCGCAAAGGCTATGGGCTGGGTGCGCAGGCTATGGCCGGTGGCAGTTTCAAAGCGCCGCTCTTTTGTGTGTCGTGGCCGACCGGCGAGTTTGGCGGGATGGGCCTTGAGGGCGCCGTTAAGCTCGGCTACCGCAAGGAACTGGAAGCAGAAACAGATCCGGAAAAGCGGGTCGCGCTTTACGACAAGTTGGTTGCCCGGATGTATACGATTGGCAAGGCGGTCAATGTGGCGACCAACTTTGAAATCGATGATGTCATCGATCCGATGACGTCACGGGATTGGATTCTCAGTGCACTGAGGTCGGCGCCGGCTCCGCTGGAGCGCGAGGGAAAGAAGCGGCCGTTTATCGATACGTGGTAAAAGGGGCATGTTTTCCGTTAGTGGCGTATATTGATTTCGTCCTTGCGAGGAGCGCATGAGCGGTGCTGTTCCGCTGGGTGCGTTGCGGAGCTCGATACACTAAGCCGATCCGTAATTTTGAACTGAGCTATGACTAAACTGGGTCCCCGGTCGAGCCGGGGAAATAGCAGTCGGTTTGAGTCGGAGGTCACACACTCGGTCCTTCCCCCGTTTTACGCGGGGGTCCATCAATATTGGATTGGAGTGTCCTTGATTTGCCTTAGTCTCAGGATGTTAACAGAATTCTCACCAAGAGGAATGTTTGAGCACGACATAACGTTTTTGCGTACCAGCAGCTTATGTTTCTCCTGCTGGATCGCCGCGCCCCTGACGGGGCTCGCGATGACGAGTGCGGATCTATTCCGCCCGGTGCACTTCGCCTTCAAAGACGACGCCCCACACTTCGATGTCCTTCAATTCGTCGGCGCCGGCTCGATAAGGGTCCCTTTCAAGGATCGCAAAGTCGGCCTTTTTCCCGGGCGCGATGGACCCGATCTCGTCTTCCAACCCCAAAATGTAGGCCGCATCAATGGTGATGGCGCGCAGCGCTTTGTCGAGTGAGATGCGCTCTTGCGACGCCATCACGTCGCCTTCCATATTTTCCCGGTTGGCAGCAATCCAGGCGAGAAAGAGCGGTGCTGAGGGAGCCATGGTGAGATCTGAGTGAAGGGCTATGGGCACGTCTTTTTTTTCAAGAGAGCCCAAACGCACCATTTGGCTGGCCCGCGTCCACCCGAGACCGTGGCGGGCATACTTGTCGCTCAGGACATAGAGGTAATTTGGTTGGGCTGAAACGGACGCGCCCAATGCGGCAACGCGGCGGTTTTGGTCTTCTGTTGAGTAGCCGAAATGTTCCAGTGTGAAGCGGTGGTCTGGTCGCGGCGTTTCCAACTGGGCGCGTTCCAGTATGCTCAAAACTGCGTCCAAGCCTTCATCGCCGTTGACATGGCAGTGGATGGCGTACCCGCTCTTCCAGAAGTCGTGAATGAGGGGCTCGAGCTGATCAGGGGGTGTGAGCCATTTGCCTTTGTGGCCATCCGCGTAGCCGGGCGGGTTCATGCGCATAAGCTGCGAGAAGAAGGCGCCGTCGGCTAGAAACTTCACGCGTCTGTCAAAGAGCAGTCTTTCACTGCCCAGAAGATTTTCAACGCCTTCGATGTAGGTCGCTGCTTGTTCGGCCGAGCCGTGTTCTTCAATCAGTGCATGACCCATTGGAACAAGCAGTGTGCGCACCGGTTTCTTTGTCGTATCGAAGGCTCCCTTGATCAGTTTCGCTTCCGATTCGAAATCGAGGAAGATGCCCGTTGCCATGTCTGCTATCGTGGTGACGCCCGAGGCAAGGAGCATATCGGAAATCGTATTGTAGCCTCTTGCCAAATGCGCATCTGTCATGACGAATCTATTCAGGCGTTCCAAAACGGCCGGAAGGGCTGTTTCGGAGAAATGTCCGTTCTCGTAACTGGCGTGGCGAGGATCGACACCCGGACGGTCGATGGCGACGTCAAATTCCTCTTTGTTTGATATTCCGATAAGTTCGAGAGCGGGGGTATTGAGAATGACTTCATGGAACGAGCGCTGCCAAATAATGATCGGCTGATTGGAGTCTACCTTTTCGTCAAGAAACTCGCGGTCCATGGGGCCATGCCAGAGTTCGTGATAGCCCCAGGTAAAAAACGGCTTGTTCCTGTCACTCACATCTAAGGCATCTTCGAGGCGCTCTTCGTAATCGTTCGGTGAGCGGACCCCACGCACGTAACCGCGGGGCAAGTCCCAATCTTCCGGGGTTATGAAAACCATGGGCAATAGGACGGCCGCCATCATCGGATGAAGGTGGGGGTCAACAAAGCCCGGCATCAAGATTTTGCCATCAAACCGGTCGTCTACGGAGTACTCCTTGTCGTTCAACCAGACCGAAAGATCGTCGAAATCCTTCGTGACGCCCAATATCCGCCCATTTTGAACGGCAACGAATTTTGCCGCTGGATTGGCCGGCTCCATGGTGATGATGCGTTTGGCCTCAAAGACTGTGATTTCAGCGTTCTCAACGAACTGCCTATCCGTTTCGTCCTCACCGCAGGCCGCGAGGCAAATTGCAAGAAGCCCGAGGGTTAGTAGGTGCGGCGTTCGCATGGCGAGGTTCCGTTTTTAGCTGCGTATTCGCGCCGGTAACCTGCACAAAATCGAGGTTTGGGTAAATAGGGCGGTGGGGCGCATGCGAATGGGTATCAGGTACCCCCCAAGCGCATATTGACCCACGCCAATTCTGCTATACCAATGACCGATGAATTGGTTATGGTCGCGCAAACGTGCGAAAAACAAAGGGAAAACGCCATGAAACTGGGATTATTGACGGGCTACTCAGGGGCCAAGGCTGGATTGCCGATCGATAAGGTCTTGGAAGCGGAAAGTCTCGGCTTCGATTCCGTTTGGACGGCCGAAGCGTATGGGTCCGATGCCGTCAGTCCCGCCGCCTGGATCCTCGCCAAAACAACGAAAATCAAAGTTGGAACGGCGATCATGCAGATGCCGGCGCGAACGCCAGCGATGACCGCGATGACGGCGATGACACTCAACGAACTCTCGGGTGGGCGGTTTCTTCTTGGTCTCGGTCCGTCGGGACCTCAAGTGGTGGAGGGCTGGCATGGCGTTCCCTATGGCAAGCCCATGACACGCACAAAAGAGTATATCGCGATTATTCGTCAAATCCTTGAGCGCAAGGGCCCCCTGGAATTTCAGGGCGAGATGTACCAAATCCCTCTCACGGGAGAAGGGTCGACGGGGCTAGGTAAACCACTGAAGAGTATCTTGCACGGCGATCCTTCGATGAAGATCTACACGGCAAACATTACTCCGGCCGGCTTGCGAACAAGTGCCGAAGCTGCCGATGGCGTGTTTCCGATCTGGATGAATCCGGAGCGGTTCGATGTTTTGGAAGGCGATCTCAACGAGGGATTTGCAAAAACCGGCAATAGCAAGGATCTGTCCTCTTTCGATGTGGCGCCGTTCGTGACGGTGAACGAGAACGATGATCTGGAAGCGGCCCGAATGCCGGTCAAGCACATGATGGCGCTTTATATCGGCGGCATGGGTGCACGAAGCAAAAACTTTTATAACGATTATGCTAAGCGTTTGGGGTTTGAAGAGGCCGCCGTGACAATTCAAGATCTATACTTGGACGGCAAAAAGGCTGAAGCCGCGAATGCCGTTCCCGATGAGCTTGTGGACGCATGTGCGCTGGTCGGTCCGGCGGATCGCATCAAAGACCGGCTGCAATTGTGGAAAGAAGCCGGTAAGAACAATCAGGTCGGATCTATGCTTCTCAGCGCAAATGCAGAAGTCAAAACTTTACGCATGATTGCCGAAACCGTTCTGTAGACCGAATAACCAACGTCTGAGTGAGATCTCTATGGCGACCCAAAAAGTGTTTGGACCAATCTGGTGCATTGTTCCCGTCAAATCGATGGCCCAGTCTAAGACGCGTTTGAAGCCGATGGCGCAGGAAAAGCGCGAACGTTTGGCAATGACGATGGCGCGAGACGTTATCAACGCTGCCGTTGAAGCCAATTCGTTGGACCATGTTCTCGTAGTCACATCCGACGCCGCTATTGAGCGGTATGCGGAGAGTGTGGGAGCGCAGGTCATTGAAGACCCCGGACAGGGCTTAAACGCGGCGATCGCGGAGGGACTTGCGTTTGCGAGTGAAGACGGGGCCGGCCTTGCTTGTATCGTTCATGCGGACTTGCCGCTTGTGTCGGCGCAAGAGCTAAGCCGCATTGTTGACGATTTCTGTGCTGCCGGAGAGACCGACGCTGTGGGGGCGCTGGTCTGCAAAGATAATGACGGTACGAATCTTCTCATTTTGGATCCTTCTGATCCGATCGAACTTCGGTTTGGGAAGAATAGTTATGCTCTTCATAAGAAAGAGACCCTCAAATGCGAGCGCAGATTTGTTGAATTGGAATCGGATTTCCTCAGCCTGGACATCGATACGCAAAAGGATATTGAGCAGGCGATTGCGGAATTGAAGGGTAAGACAGTTTCCGCAGATACCAAATCTGTTTTGACGTCTGTTTATGATACTACGTCCAAGTCTGCGTCAGCTGGGTTGCGACAAAGGAAATTGGAACCAGATACTTCGTTTTCCCGCGATCTTGAAGACCTGTGTGCTCAGGCCTCAGACATCCGGGATGCGGGCTTCGGTGCGCTTGTCACATATTCTCCAAAGGTCTTTTTGCCGACCACCTATCTGTGCCGGGACACGTGTCATTATTGTGTGTTCGCCAAAACACCTCGGCAGGTAAATGGATCCCTCTATATGTCGGAAGAGGAGACTCTGCGCATTGCGCGGCGTGGGGCCGCTCTTGGATGTTCGGAAGCTCTTTTTACTCTCGGTGAAAAGCCGGAGTTGAGGTATTCCGCGGCGCGGAAGTGGCTCGATGAAAACGGCTACGAATCGACGCTTCACTATGTGGCTTATCTGGCGGAGCGTGTGCTGAGTGAAACGGGGCTCCTGCCTCACATCAATGCGGGCTGTATGACCGAAGATGAGGTCGCGATGTTGCGTCCAGTTTCGGCATCAATGGGGTTGATGCTCGAAAACGTCTCCCCGCGATTGTGTGAGAAAGGCGGGCCCCATTATGGATCCCCCGACAAAGATCCAGCTGTTCGTTTGCAGACGATCGAGAATGCGGGAAAGGCGAACGTTCCTTTCACCACCGGGATACTGATCGGGATCGGAGAGACGCGCGATGAGATATTGGACTCTCTCTACGCGATCCGTGATCTGCACAAGACGTACGGGCATATTCAAGAAATTATCATCCAGAATTTTGTACCGAAGGACGCGACCAAGATGGCGGAGACCCCGGCCGCAGGTATCGACGACCTGCGCTGGACGATTGCCGCGGCGCGGCACATTTTCGGCCCCGAAATGAGTCTTCAGGCTCCGCCCAATCTGAACGAGGGCTATTTGGAGGCGCTCATCGGTGCGGGAATTAACGATTGGGGCGGCGTCTCTCCGCTTACGCCGGATCATGTCAATCCAGAGTCGCCGTGGCCTCATCTTGATGAATTGCGTTCGGCAACCAAAACAGCCGGCAAGCATTTACAGGAACGACTGACGGTCTATCCCGCCTATGCCATGGACCAAGATATTTGGATTGACGAAAAGGTTCGGCCGTCCGTTCTCAAACTGATGGACGGAGCTGGGTATGGACGCGACAGCCAGTGGCTTTCCGGTGTCACCGTGGATGTGCCTGAGCGCATGAAGCAAGATGTGCGGCGCGCTGTCTCACAAAGCAATGGGTCCCAAATCGGAGAGATCTTGCGGGAGATCGAGTTCTACGGAGCCGATGCCCTATCTGAGGATGAGATTTCATCTTTGTTTGATGCGCGCGGCGACGACTTTTCGCGGGTCTGCCGGGCTGCCGATGAGGCAAGACACGAGGCGATCGGTGACACGGTAACGTATGTGATCAACCGGAATATCAACTACACCAATATGTGTACGTACCACTGCACATTCTGTGCGTTCTCAAAGGGCAGCCGCAAGGTCGAAGGTGCAGACAAGCCGTATTTAATCGATGTTGCTGAGATAGTGGGCCGCTCTCAAGAAGCATGGGACAAGGGCGGCACGGAAGTTTGCTTGCAGGGCGGTATTCATCCCAGCTTTACAGGAGAGACGTATCTCTCGATTGCCGAGGGTGTGCGCCGAGCGATTCCCGACATGCATATCCACGCATTTTCTCCACTTGAGGTTTGGCATGGCGCCACAAGTCTGGGCGTCTCTTTAGATGCGTTTCTGCGCATGCTTAAAGATGTGGGACTCAACACGCTTCCGGGTACGGCGGCTGAAATCCTCGATGACCGAGTGCGTGCCGAATTGTGTCCGGACAAACTGAATACGGATCAATGGCTCGAGGTGATTGAGACGGCTCATGAAGTGGGCTTGTCTACCACTTCAACGATCATGTTCGGTCATCTGGAGACGTATGAGAGCTGGGCGTTGCATTTGCTCCGTCTGCGTGAGTTACAAAAGCGCACAGGAGGCATTACAGAATTCGTGCCCCTGCCCTTTGTGGCGCATGAGGCGCCCGTGTACAAAAAAGGCAAAGCCCGGCGCGGTCCGACTCTGAGAGAGGGTATTTTGATGCATGCGGTCTCGCGGCTGGTGCTTGCTCCTTATATTGAGAATATTCAAACCTCATGGGTGAAAATGGGGATGCAAGGCGCTCAGCTTTGTCTGGACGCGGGTGCCAACGACATGGGCGGTACATTGATGAACGAAAGCATCACACGTGCGGCAGGGGCAAAGCACGGCCAAGAGATGACGGAAGACACTTTGAGGGCCGCAATATTGGAAATCGGCCGTACGCCAATGCAGAGATCCACACAATATGGATCAATGGCTGAGTCATCCCATTGGCTTACTCCGTCGTACCTCCAGGCAGATGCGATTCAATACGGCTTTTCGCCGTCGGTCTAACTGCAAGACAATGAAAGAGATGAAATGACTGGACAAAAGATTGCGGTCCTTGGGGGGACTGGCGACCTGGGATATGGACTTGCGAAACGCTGGGCGGACGCCGGATTCGACGTCATCGTAGGTTCGCGCAAAGCCGAGAAGGCCGAAACCATCGCCGCTGAGATTAATGCGGAAAAGCCCTCACGCGGCATCCGCGGCCTACAAAACTCAGACGCCGCCCGAGAAGCCGACGTGGTGGCCGTCACGGTTCCGTTTGAGCATCAGCAAGGCACGCTTGCGGACATCAAGAGCGAAGTGGCTGGAAAGATCGTTATCGATACGACCGTATGCCTGAAGCCGCCAAAGGTTGGTACCGTGCAACTGCCTCCCGAAGGAAGTGCGGGCATCATTGCGGAGGAAACCATAGGTGACGTTGCACGAGTTGTTTCCGCGTTTCAAAATGTACCGGCGACAGAGCTTCGCTCTGATGGTCCCATTACGTGTCATGTTCTTGTGACGGGGAATGACAAAGAAGCGCGCGCCGAAGTCGTCGAGCTCATTGGAGCGATGGGAGCGACAGGGATCAGTGCTGGCCCCATGGCGAACTCCATTGCCGTTGAAGGGCTCACGTCCGTTCTCATTACCATTAACCGACAGTTCAAAACCCATGCGGGCATACAGATTACCAATCTTGACGGGCATGCGTGATATTTCGTTTAGTCTCATGACTGAGCTGTACGACGTTTCGATTGGTTCCTTCCCCGGCTTGACCGGGGATCCAGATGAACGGGATGTGGCGCTGACGAATGGATCCCCGCTCGGCGCAAACTGCGTTTGCTTGGCGGGGAAATGCTTCAAGTGACGCGGCTGTTGAAGGAATGACAGAGCGATCAAAGTCTGCCGGCAAATCAAACTCTCTTGAGCTTATTGCCCTTGACGATGTTCCGGAAGTTCAGCCGGGGGATGACGTCACGCGAATCGTCATAGATGCGGTTGCGGCGACCAATGCTAAGCTTGAAGATGGCGACGTTGTCGTCATCGCGCAAAAGATCATCTCCAAGGCGGAAGGCCGTCAGGTGAGTCTGGCGGATGTTACACCCGGTGATGAAGCGCAACGCCTGGCAGACAAAACGGGCAAAGACCCTCGACTTGTTCAGTTGGTGCTGGATGAATCAAATCGGGTGTTGCGGCATCGGCCCAATGTTCTCGTCGTCGAACACCGGCTCGGATTTGTACATGCCAATGCGGGAATCGATCAATCGAATATTGCTCACGGGGAAGGCCAAGACCGCGCGCTGCTACTTCCTCTGGATTCCGATGCAAGTGCAGCGAAAATTCGCTCACAGATTAAGGAGCTGATCGGTGTCGATGTCGGTGTTATTGTCAACGACAGTTTTGGACGCGCTTGGCGGTACGGCACGGTCGGACACACGATCGGGTCGGCTGGTGTTCGCGCGCTAGACGATTTGCGGGGTGAAAGCGATCGGTTTGGCGGCGAGCTGCAAATCACAGAAGTCGCAATTGCCGATGAGCTTGCTGCTGCGGCGTCCTATGTTATGGGTCAAGCATCTGAAGGGTGCCCCGTTGTTCTAGTCCGCGGGGCGGCGAAGCATGTGGGCTCCGATCAGACCGTTCGGAATTTGCTGCGCGATCCCAAGGAGGATATGTTCCGCGACTAGCGAAGAGGGAGCGTGAAGCGTGGGACACATTATTGCCCTTAGCGGCGGTGTCGGTGGCGCAAAACTGGCCTTTGGATTGTCCAAGGTTCTGCCGCCGGAAGACCTATCCGTCATCGTGAATACGGGCGATGATTTCGAACATTTCGGCTTACCGATTTCGCCGGATATTGACACCCTGCTTTACACCTTGTCGGAGCTCAACGATCCCGGAAAGGGTTGGGGGCGTGCAGACGAAACGTGGTCGTTCCTGGAAACCATGAAGGCGCTCGGCGGTGAGGCCTGGTTCATGCTGGGTGATCGGGATCTCGCTCTTCACGTCTTCCGAAAGACTTTGCTGAACGCCGGCATGACATTGACAGAAGCCGTAGCGGTCTTGTCGGAACGGTTGGGCGTTCGGCAGACCGTCTTGCCCATGTCGAACGACCCCGTACAGACGATGTTGGACACCGATCAGGGGTTGTTATCGTTTCAACACTATTTCGTACGGGAGCGGACCAAACCCAAGGTCAAGAGTGTTTCGTTCTCCAGCTCAGATGCGGCCACGCTGTCAACAGAAGTCAGAGACGTGTTTGCGCGAGGCGACTTGGATGGAGTTGTCGTGTGTCCGTCAAATCCCTTCTTGAGTATTGACCCGCTGCTGGCCGTACCCGGCTTTCAGGCACTGCTCAAGGGGACGCTCGCGCCGGTTATTGCGGTCTCCCCAATTGTGGGTGGCCAAGCGATAAAGGGGCCGACAGCGAAGATGATGGAGGAACTGGGGTTGGAGCTTTCTGCAATGACCGTCGCTGAGAAGTACAAGGAATTTTTGGACGGGTTTGTGCTGGACGAAGTGGATGCGGGCCTGGAGGAGGAAGTGGTATCGCTCGGCTTTCCAGTGGCAACTTTTCAGACGGTCATGAAAACCGAGGAAGACCGAACTCAACTGGCTCGGGCGTGTTTAGGGTTTTTGAAAGAGATATCTGCCTCACAGGCGCCTTGATTGAACAGCGTCCTCCAATTCAAAGGCACTATTTCTAGCCACACGAAAGCTGTTGAAGCAATCCAGCGCAGCGCGAATTGGCATTTGTGACTCTGGACCGACGCGTCGGTGCTCTCGCGATGACGGTCTACGTGTTGCCGACCTAAGGCCGCCAGACTTTCGGTTCTTGGCCTTGCATCATGCCGGCTAGCGTGGAGACTTCGATCCGCCATGGGTTCAGTTTTAGAAGCCCATAGGTTGGGTCGTCCACGGATTTCCAGAAGAGATTGAGGTCATAACCCAACGGCTCCGGCGTTGACTTGAACAGATCCCAAAGCCGTTTCTTTTCGTCCATATCGTCGATCCATTCGGCCTTGCATTCCGCATAGATCTGTTCGTGCTGGGGGTCCCAATAGCTGAGCGAGACATAAGGGTTGTGCTCTATGTGCTTGGCTTTGTGACTGTTGCGGCCAGTGGCGATCCAGCCCGTGGAGCCTTCCCAAATGGGGTGAAGGAGGCGCGCGCGGGGGCGGTCTTTTGTGTCGACCGTTGTGACGGTGCACCAAACAATGCGGGCCACCCGGTCCATGAATTCCTTTTCGATATCGGAGAACGAGGCTACATCCATTATTCTTTCCTCTGTATGCGTTCTGTGTACGTGCCCGATTTAGGCGGCGATGTTGAACTTGTCCGCGGTGAATGCATCAAATGTGCGTTGGGCATCTTCTGCGGTTGCGGCCATGGGGGCGATGATATGGGTGTGGATCCCAGTTTCCGCACACCATTGCAGCCGTTCTTGGCACTCTTCAGGCGACCCGATAATGGCGATTTCGTCAACCACCTCATCAGAGAGGGCGCCGGTTGTTTTGGCCCGGTCTTTCTCAGCCCAGCCTTCGCGAATAACGGCGGCCACATCTTCAAAACCGGCCCAAGCGAGAAACTGATTATAGACCGGTGTTGCATAGTAAGGTGCAAACGCCGCCCGGAAGAGGTCGCGGGCTCCTTCTTTATTGTCCGTGACCAGAACCATGTAGCGGTTGACGATTTCGATGTCTTGCCAGTTCTTGCCGGCGCGCTCTGCGCCGATCTTCACATGCTCCATCATCTTTGGCAGGGCTCGCTTCGGCCAAAGGTTGAAGACGACACCATCGCCGACTTCCGCGGCCATCTCGATCATCTTGGAGCGGAGAGCCGCCAAATAGACCGGAACGGGCTTCTCCAGCGGCGCCTGTCGGTAGCCGTGGCTCTTGACGGTGGAAAGATCGAAGTTTGACTTTTCCCCTGCGAGCATGGACTTTACCATGATCGCCGTTTCCTTGACGCGGGTGAGCGGCTTGTCAAAGTCCTGGCCGTGCCAGCCCACCATCATGTTTTGGCTGGAGGATCCTAAGCCCATTACAAAACGATCGGGAAGAATTTGTCCCAACGCATTGGCGGTTGCGGCGAGAACCGCCGGCGTGCGGCTGTAGACCGGCGTGACGGCGACACCGAACCGCAGCGTCTTTGTGTGGTGGGCCAGAGCAGCTGTGGTCGTGAGGGCATCAGGTGCCCCCGAATCTCCCCACCACGCATCGGCGTAGCCGACATCCTCGGCCCACTTCACGCGCTCGATCGTGTCTGTCACACTGGGACCAGCAGGCAATGTCACTGCCATTCTTTGTTGTACCGTCACTTGGTATTCTCCCTCTACGTCTTATTCTGCTTGCCGCTATGCGAATGCGGCGAAGAGTTCTTCGATGGCCACCATCTGACCGCCGTTGGCAGACGAGGGGACCAATATGGGTGTGCTGATGCCTGCATCGAACCAGGCCTCGACACCTTCGCGGACCTTGGACACCGGGCCATAGAGCGTGTTGTCCGATAGCCATTTATCACTCATCAGTGAGGGGATCTTATCGAACTCCTTGCCTTCGATTGCCTTTTCGATGGCGTCCATTTCTTCGACGTAGCCGGCGGCGCGCCAGTAATTGCGATAGTTGGGCAACGATACGTAGCCCGTCAATGTTTTGCGATTGACAGCTGCGGCGGCTTTTTCATCGTCGCTAATGACTGTTGGGATCATGTCGCCCACAAAGAAGCCGGCATCTCGTTTGGCTTGGGAAATCGCGCCCAATTGCTCCGGCATATAGGATCTGGAGCCGTTTGCCCACACAGCGCCGTCACTGATTTCCAAAGCCAGGTCCAACATCTTGCTACGAAGGGTTGCCAGCGTAATGGGCGGGAGCGGACCGGTTTCTTTTTCGGCCGCGCGCATGTCTTCTACATATTGGCGGGTGTCGGACAGAGGTTTGCCGACACTCAGTTTATAGCGGTTGTAGACAGGGCCGTGGCTGACGCCGATGCCGAGATGAAAACGCCCATTTGAAACTTCCTGAATGAAGGCGGATGTGCGGGCCAGCTCAACGGGATGACGATAATAGATCGGTTGGATGGCGGTGCCGAAGTGGATTTCGTTCGTAACATGGGCTATCGACTGGCACAGGGCCATGCAGTCGCCGAGGCTGGGACAGTAAATGCCGGCAAAGCCTCTTTTCTCCATTTCGGTTGCAATGTCGATGGTTCTTGAGCGGCGCGTGGGAACGGCGGCCAAGGAGACGGCGGGCATGCGGGTCATAGTCAATCCTTTGTTTTATTCCGGACTACCCTAATGCCTCGCCCGCGCGCTGCAAGTCTTCTTGTTTTGCGGGGATGCTGCTATGCCGTTTCGCTGTTGATCGAGCGGAGAATTCCTCGATACAGTCCGAGATTGCAGATTAACAATAGAGGCCGATATGAGCATTCGAATTGGGATCGGGGCGCTGGCCCATGTATTTGAGGACTCAGACGGCTTCTGGCGCTGGGTAGATGTCCTGGAGGAAAGCGGTGTCGATTCTCTTTGGCAGTCAGACCGGCTCATCTCAAAGGAAGTCCAGCTTGAAACCATGAGCGTGATGGCGGCGCTGGCCGGACGAACGCAGCGTCTCAAATTCGGGATGAACGCGGTCGTGCTTCCTTACCGGGATCCGCTCGTCTTGGCGAAACAATGCGCCACCATTGACTATTTGAGTAAGGGCCGCTTGCTGCCGGTATTTGGCGTTGGAGCGCCATTTAATCCGGAATGGAAAGCCACAGGACGCGTGACGAAAGCGCGAGGAAAAAAATCCAATGAAGCTCTTGAGATCATGAAACGGCTTTGGACAGGGGACAAAATCTCGTTCGACGGAGAGTTTTATTCGTATACGGATGCGCAGATTTCACCGAAGCCGGTGCAAAAGAACTTCCCGGTTTGGATTGGTGGCAACAGTCCGGCGGCAATTGACCGAACGGCGCAAATGGGTACGGGATGGCTGGGCGGTATCGTGACGCCGGAAAAGTGTGGTGTGGTCATTTCATCCATTAAGGATAAAGCTAGAGAATGCGGGCGTAAGATTGATGACGACCATTACGGTGTGACGCTCGGTTATCGTTTCGGCTCTTACGACGATAAGCCAGTACAAACGTTCATTGATCGGATTAATTCAAGGCGGCCGGATGGTTTTGATCCCAAGACCTGCCTTGCTGTCGGGACACCGGCCGAAGTTGCGGATGCCTTCAAGAGTTTTGTGGCGGCAGGGTCTTGCAAGTTCGTTGCTGTTCCGCTGGCGGAGAATGAGCAAGATATTCTCTACCAAACCGAATCTCTTGCCGGTGAGACCCTGCCTGAGGTCGAAGACCGACCAACGCGTCACTGAAGGTGTCGCTTTCAGATCCAGATCGCGGCGTCGACACTTACGATCGGTTGCCGATCGTTTCGGAAGTGGGCGGCTCCATCATTTTCACGACCGCGGCACTCTTTGCCTGGAACAATGCATTTCGGATTCTGCCATTCTCCAGTTTTTGGAGCGGTGTGTTGGCGGTGGTTGGGCTCATCTTGTTCACCCCATCTTGGATGTTGTTGCGGCGGTTCGTGTCTCCACTGAATAGTCAGCGCACTCGCCTTAGTGTGGGAACCGCCGGTGTATTGATTGTGCTCTTTAGTTTCGACCTTGTGGGAGATGCGCGCCGGTCGGCGTCTGTCACTTACTTTGAGGAGAATCCGGACGAAGTAATGGGTGTGCTGCGAGAAGCGATGGACAAAGATCATTGGCTTCATGTGGAGACCATTGTCGGGCAATATCGGGATGTCGAGGATCCAGCCTATCTTGAGCTCGAAGCGGAGGCGCGCAAAGGTCTCGACCGCTGGTACAAAGGATTGCCGAATTAGCTTGCTTTTGTTGTTCATTTGGATAATTGTTTCAAATATTGGAAACTATATCTGAGTGGATAGAGGTACGAATATGGCTGAGTCGCATCAACATTCCTTCCCACTTCAAGCGTTCGATCTAAGCAAAACCCCACTCCATTTCGATGGCCAGAGCGTGACACCGGTAGAAGGGTTCACGCACGATGAGTTCGGGTTTAACGCCTATATCGCGAAGTATTGCAGCGATGGGAATCCAGGGCGGTTGTTTATGCTTGAAGCTACGCCGAACGATTGGCCCGGCTGGGAGTGTCATACCCAAGGGGACGAGATTGTTATTGTTCTCGAAGGTGCGGGTACGTTCATCCAGGAGTTGGATGGTGAGGAGTATCGAATCCCATTCGGTCCCGGCAGCGTTATCGTGAATCCCTCCGGGGTCTGGCATACGGCAGATGTCGAGGAGTCGATGCGGGCCATCTATGTTACGCCCTGTCCTGGGACAGAGCAAAGGGGCCGCTAAGCACAGCTCGAGAAAGGCGCGGGTTCGAGTCTAATGGAATGCACCCGGCGAGATGTTTTGAGTTTACCCCTGTTGCTGAGCGTTTTTGCCAGCGGAGAGGTGTATGCGGGCCAAGAGGTTGTGATGGCAGAAGAAACCGATCTGATTGCAGAATTTCAAGGCGTTGAAGACCGATTTAATCGGGCGATGGTTTCCAACGACGTGGGCCTAATCGCGGCCTGCATCACCGATGATTGGGTGTTGGTCAACCCGCAAAGCGGGCCTGTTCCGCGCGATATGATTTTGAGCATTATTGGCGCCGGCATCCTTACGCATTCGATGATGACCAAAAAGGTGCACCGGGTCAAAGCTTATGAGACCACGGCAGTTGTGACGAGCCGTGGGCAGAACACAGGAACCTATCAGGGGGCGCCGATTGAGGCGGACGAGTGGATAACGGACGTTTATGTTCGCCGCGGTGGTGATTGGCTCTGCAGTCTTACACATCTCACTCCGGTGACACCGGGCACGTAAGTTGCGTTGACGCTCAAGCTGGGGTCCAAAGACCTGGAGCTCTTCCCGTGAAGAGTCTATGGTTCGACTATGTGGTTATAGACTGGAGATCGGCTTATGCGTCTCAACACCTATTTGAATTTTCCCGGAACGTGCAAAGAAGCATTCGAACGCTATCACGCCATATTGGGCGGTGAGATCACGGCCATGATGGCCGGTGATTCGATGCCGGACGAGTTCAAAAACGATCCCACTTGGCAGGGCCGGGTCATGCATGCGTGCCTCACCGTTGGCGGTATGGATCTTATGGGTTCCGATGTACCGGACGAGCACTTCCAGACGCCTCAAGGGTACAGCGTCTCCATCCATATCGACGACGAAGGCGAAGCCGACCGGATCTTTACTGCCCTCGCGGACGGCGGGAACGTGACCATGCCGCTGGAGCCCACGTTTTGGGCTAAGAAATTTGGTCAGGTTACAGATAAGTTTGGTATTAATTGGATGGTGGATTGCGGGTGATAGCTAATGGCTGGGGCCGTCAAGTGATCGGCGGCTGCCAAAGCTGGATGCCGTTTCCTTCGGGATCTGTGAGCGTTGCAAATTTCCCGTGCGGGTAGTCTTCTATATCGGCAACCTCAATCCCTGCTCCGCGCAGTTGGTCGACCATTTTTGGAAGGTCATCCACGCGGAAGTTGATCATCCAGGTCTTCCCGGCCGGGATCATCGGGTCATCCTGGGTGAACGGATCGAACACGGTATAGCCTGCGTCTTGGTGCCAGGGCGTCCCGCCACTGTATTGTGGCGCTAAATCAATCCCCAGATGGTCTTTGTACCACTGACCGAGTTCTTTGGGGCCTTCTGCACGAAAGAAGAAACCCCCAATGCCTCTAACCTTTTCCATACCGTCTCCACAAATCGAGATGTTCTCATTATTGCTGATTGGGGCATGCCCATGCTATCACTGTAGCCTGGGTCAGAGCCGTCCACAAATGAACTCTTCAACAGTACAATCTAGGCTGATGCAGATCGATCAAAGCTTCAGGTCGACGAACATTAAGGCATGATCGCTGGCATGCGGTCGTCGGTCTCCGACTTCTTCATACCTCATTCCGGTGTAGTCAGACGCGGAACGCCCCAGTCCCATCCTTAAGACTTCCGGTTGTGCTTCGATCTCGGTGTGCGCCAGTGAATGCGAAGCAAAGATTCGATCGGGACACGTATAAACATCAAAGTCCTGATGATAGTAAGTCCAACGTTCGCTCTCTGGTAAGCGGGTGCACAAATCAACAGCGCACCCTTCTGTGACAGGCGTCAGGTCTGCCTCGTCCTCTTTTGTATGGGCGTTGAAATCACCAAGAGCCACCCAAGGAGATGTCTCTAAGTTTAGTACATCTCGTTGGATAATGTGGCGAACTGCGACCGCTTCGGCTCGCCTGATGGCTCGGCTCGCCTCATCTCCCAACCCGGAAGCTTTGAAATGGCAAATAAAGAGATGCAATCCGGAACACCGCACGGCGAGGCAATCACGGCGAAAAACGGGCGCTTCAGGGGCCGTGCCGCGGGGAGGCTCTTGATCAATGTCTTCGAACCGCAAGTTTGCGTTGCTTTGTACTTGATCGAATGGCAGTCGGCTGATGACTGCCACATCCATGCTGCGCCCATCATTGCCTTCGAGACAGACCCGGTGCGGATAGACCACCCCATGCCTTATGAGCAGTTCGTCATGGAAGTGATCCAGCGTGTGTTGATCAAACACTTCTTGCAACGCGATGACATCCGCTTGTGCGTCCGCGATCAGTTTCGCGGTTAGCTCTCTATCCTGAGCGTCTAGCGCTCGACCGTGCTTCTCGTCGTCAACGCTTTCATTGTCATCGGTATCACGTGCGCCATCAAGGCGCAGCTCTCCTTCTCTGTGCCTGAGTCTTAAATTCTGCACATTGAAGGTTGCTATGCGCATGACTCTGACATTGCTTTTTCAAATTTCGATCCCTAAGTGCGCGCCAGTTGTTTTGCCGCTTCAATGAGCTCCTCTTGATGCTGGGCGTCGATGCCATCGACTTGGTCGATCGCCTCCGCCATCGCGCCGAGAATCTCCGCGAGCAGGTGATAGTGAATGTGAAAGCCGACTTTGCGTTTCTCGCCTTTTTGGCGATCAAGGTAAAGGTGGATGCCTTCTTGGTCGGCCTTTACGTCGTACCGGTCGCCCCGTGCGAACGAGCCCACGTAAAACTTCTCTGGAAAATCAATCGAAACTTCGGTCTTTTCTGTGATGATTGAAGACATGGTGTACTCCTGATTATCTAAGGCGCGAGACCATAGCGGTCCTGCGCCGGGCTCTCAAAGTCTATCCGTAAACCGGTTAACGTGAAGTCAGTCGAGTCTTCCCTCCTCATGCAGACTTCCTTGACTCTCTGCAAACCTAGTTCTCATTTGTTGCTTTGATCAAGCTGTTCTCATGGAGATGGCAGAGTCCTTATATAGCTGACGATGTCGGTGATTTGTTCGCGAGACAGCTGGATATGATCCATCGGCCAATGGGGCTGAGCGAGGAAGGCGTTTAAATACTCATCCGTCTTTGCTGGATCGTTTGCGATGGACTGCCAAGACGGTCCAATATCAGCTGCTGTCGTGGTTTCCGAAACAACGTGGCAGCTGTTGCACCACGCTTCGCTCAGACGTTCACCCTTTAGGGCATCGCCCATTCTCGTGAGGGGCGGAGGCGTAACCTCTTCTTCTTCGCTATTTTCGTCCTGTGAGCATGCTGTTAGCCAGAAACACACCAAAATCAGAATGCATCTGGGCAGCGCGAAGGTCTTAATTTTTAAACCAGGCAACTAAGTAACTCCTGCAGATTTGGGCGCTGAAAGCCACGTTCAGAAATACCATAGATTGCCGGATTGCTAACACCAGGTAAATCCCCCGGCGACTGTCCGACAGTTAAGAACCCTAAAGGAACCTCATGATCTAGAAGTGCTTCCGAAGAGGAGGGCACTCCCTCGCCACTTTGCAGTATTTTAAGAAAGGCGCTGCAAGATAAAGTCTATACTCAAACTGAGGTTTTCGGGATGACCATTAAATTCTTCGCGGCGCCCTCAAATCTGGTCGCGGTTTTCGAACTTGAAGATAGAACGCATACACACAATGTGAGATCTTGCCCAGTGGTTGCTCTCACCCAGACGGAATTTGGTGAACTGAGCGCAATGTGTGCAGTTCAGGGCCATGAGTATTTTGTGCCCGTCGAAAAAGTTCCTGCATTGCTGCATGACGTTCACGGCGGACTCTATCGGTTCGACCACTATGGCTTTCTCAACGCCGACCAGAAGGACACTCTCAGTCCGCTTTCGGAACTTCCTGTCGGCCGGGTGGCCGGGGGATAGCTCGCGGTTCTCTTGCGACCATCCCAAGTAGTCGGTTACTTGCCGCGACATTAGCGCGGGTGTTTTTGGGTACCTCTCCCCAACTACAACGGATGCAGTTGCACCGGTACGTTGGCGACGCCGCGGATGAAGTTGTTGGAGAGGCGCTCGATATCGCCGACCACTTCGACTTTGTGAAAGCGCTTCATAATTTCTTCCCACAAGACGCGCAGCTGCATTTCGGCCATTCGGTTGCCCATACAGCGGTGCACGCCGAAGCCGAAGGAGACGTGACTGCGCGCGTTGGAGCGGTCGATGAGGAACCGGTCTGCGTCGTCGAACACGGCCTCATCCCGGTTGCCCGAGAGATACCACATGACAACTTTTTCGCCTTCGCGGATGGTCTTGCCCCCCAGTTCGATGTCGTTGAGCGCCGTGCGGCGCATGTGAATGACCGGTGTCTGCCAGCGGATCATTTCCGCCACCATATTGGGGATGAGGTCCGGTTTGCTGCGTAGTTTATCGTACTCCTCTGGGTGCTGATTGAGAGCGATTACGCCGCCGCTGATGCTGTTGCGGGTGGTGTCGTTGCCGCCGACAATCAGTAGAATGATATTGCCGAGCATGAGGAAAGGGTCGTTGATGTGGTGCTTGGTCGCCTCGCCGTGAGCCAGCATGGACACAAAATCGAACTTGGGCTCCGCCGCCGCGCGCTCTTGCCACAATTGATGAAAAGTCATGGCGCAGTCCATCAATGCTGCCTTGCGTGCTTCCATGTCGTTGTCTTCGCCGGTGACTTTGGGCACAGCGGTTGTGATGTCCGACCAACGGATGAGATCCCGGCGCCGCTCGTATGGAAAATCAAACAGTGTGGCGAGCATGCGTGCGGTCAGCTCCACAGACACTTTATCGACCCAATTGAACGTCTCGCCGACAGGCAAGTGATCGAGGATGTCGGCCGCCCGTTCGCGAATAAGTGGCTCGAGTTCGGACAGATTCTTCGGTGCGACGGCGGGCGAAACGGCTTTGCGTTGGGGGCCGTGCTCGGGCTCATCGAGCGTGATAAAGGAGACGGCTTTGCTGAGTTCACCCTGATCCACAGGATCGGCGATGGCGATGCCGCCTGCCTGGGACGAGAACACCTCATGATTGGTGTCCACCGCCATGATCATGTCATGGGAAGTGACCGACCAGAACGGGCCATTCTCGCTGTCCGCCAGATAATGGACTGGGGCTTCGCGGCGCAGACGGGCAAACCAGGGGCGCCATGTATCGTCTTTGAACAGATGAGGTTGGGAAACGTCGACGGCATCCAAGGGAATATCGTCGATGTCTTTGGTATTTATCGTTTCATTCGCGAGATGTGTTGCCATTCTGTATCACCTGTCCAGTGGGGCGAGCTGAGTTTCGAAGTGCGTTCAATGAGTCATAGCGTTTTAGGATACTGTTGGCGACTCGTACTGCAGGCAGCAAGTTATTGGCTGCACAGTTCGCCAATTTGCGCCGGGCGCCATTCCATGCAATAGAATGGGATCAGCTCAATTCGCAAATGAAAGGACGATCTGCCGACGTTCGCTCGAACATCGGCACGAAAGTTATGAGACATCGCCATCGCATACGCTTTACGCAAAATGACGGAACGAACCTTGGCCAAGATGAGGCCTACTTTTTTGTGGTGGAGGATGGCGATCAGATCCGTCTTCGTTTTCATGATTACGAAGAAATCTACCGCAGGCCGGGACTATATGAACAAGTTTTTTATGATCGTTTGAAGTGCTCTTCACCGAAAAAGGTGGGTGAGATCCTCAAGGAGGCGCTCGACGACAGCGAGCAGTCGGTCACGGAATTGCGCGTTTTGGACCTTGGGGCCGGCAATGGAATGATGGGCGAAGTGCTGCGGTCTTATGGTGTGTCGCGCATTGTCGGCGCCGATATTATACCAGAGGCACGTGAGGCTGCGCATCGTGACCGACCGGGGATCTATGACGATTATTACATCGCCGACTTTTGCAACCTCACAGACGACACCCGCGAAGATATCGAAGGATGGTCGGTCAATTGTCTCACGTCTGTTGCGGCGTTGGGCTTTGACGATATTCCTGTTCCGGCTTTTTTTGAAGCGCTTCGCTTTGTACAAAATGGAGGCTGGGTTGGGTTCAATATTAAAGAAACGTTCCTCGATAATTCGGATAACTCCGGATTCTCGCGATTCGTACGTGAGCTGATATTCTCTGAGTATCTCGATATCCATCATTTGGAGCGCTATCGCCACCGTCTGTCGATGGATGGGGTTCCTCTCTACTACTTTGCTCTGGTCGCGCAAAAGACGGCCGAAATTCCCGACGAGTTTCTGACGTTATGTGATGTCGCATGACGCTGCACACGTTGGCCCGTCTTAAGTCCTTCTGGTGGAAATGAGCTGCTGGTTTATGTGTTCGCAAGAGAAATGCATGCGATCAGAAGACACACAGCGGACATAGTTGACGCAATCGCGCGCACCCAATTCCAGAAGCTCCACCTGGGTACGTAGTGCTGCCAGTAGGCGGCGGCTTCGCTGCTATCGAAATCCATACGGTCAAGACGCGTGTTCATGGGAACATTAAAGATCAGTGTGACGAGGAATACACCGACGATATAGATTAGTGCTCCCGATGTGACCCAAAGAGACGCCGGATCGCCGACTTCACTCGCGGAATATCTGATTAGCAAGGGTGATGCGACTGACATACCAATCAAGAGCACCATGAAAACCGTACGGAAGACTTTGCGGTTGATGATTTGCATGGATTCGATTCCACCTGCCGGTTGGGCGGCCTTCAGGGATGCCATGACGAAGTCAGAGAACGTGAGGAAGACGCCCGCAACCAGAGCGTAGGCGATGACGGCACACTGGCAGAGAATGAGAATAAGCTGAGTGGACATGAGCGAGCTGCTTTTGATCTTTAGACGTTTTAATAGGAGAGCCAAGCGGCGCGGTGGAGATAAGTGGATTCCTCGAGCTGGGCCAAGATAAATTCGGCTACGTCTGCCCGTGAAACTTTAAACTTGGGGCGTTGAGAGCGGGCCTCTTGGGTCATGCCGTGGAAATAAACGCCTGTTTGTTGACCATCCGTGAAATTCCCAGGGCGGATGATTGTCCACTCAAGACCGCTTTGCATGACGGCTGCCTCCTGGCCGTTATGGTCCTTAAACAGACGGCTCATGAATAGGGGTGCAATCAAAGTGCGGTAGTAGAAGGGCAGAATGGCGTAGGAATCGCCGGCGCCGGCTGAGGAGAGGCAGACTAAACGATCGATGCCTTCGTGCTGCATGGCCTCGACAATTCTCGCCGTGCCCTTGGTGCGAATTCCGCTGTTGTCTTGCAATGGAGCGCCAAGGGCGCAGATAATGGCATCTTGGTCTTCGACCGTCTTACGAACGGCATCCTTCTTGGTCACTTCGCCTTTGACAATCCGTATTCGATCTTTATGGGCGGCAAGTTTCTTGGGGGAGCGTACAAGGACAGTGATGTCATGGCCTTCGCTTAGCGCTTGTTCGATGAGATGGTGACCGACACCGCCGGTGGCGCCAAAGATTGCTATCTTCATGACTTTCTCCTTAGCTTCTCTTGACTTGACACAATGTCAATTGACATCATGTCAATTACGGAAAGGTTTACATTATGTCAAGTGAAAAGAACGAAACGCGTCGGCGTATTCTGCAAGCCTCCACGGAGCTGTTGGAAGAGGGGGCGGGAACCGGGGTACGAATGGCCGATATTGCCAAGCGTGCGGGAATCTCGCGTCAGGCGGTCTACCTGCACTACGGAACCCGCGCCGAGCTGCTGGAAGCAACGACGTTCTATGTGGATGACATTAAGGAATCCGATGCCCGGTTAGCGCCTAGCCGGGCCGCAAAGACGGGGCGGGAGCGATTGGAGGCGTATGTCGGGGCCTGGACGAACTACATTCCGGATATCTATCCCATCGCTTTGGCGCTGATCGCCATGGGAGAGACTGATGAAGAGGCGCGCGCTGCTTGGAGCCGCCGAATGGAAGATATGCGTGAGGGATGCGCAGCTGCAATCGCGGCGCTCAAACGCGATGGCGACTTAGCTGCCGGATACTCTCAAAAAGAGGCAACGGATCTGTTGTGGATGTTGCTGCAAGTGGAAAACCGGAAGAAGCTTGTTGAGGGGAGCGGTTGGTCACAGGCCAAGTACGCGAAATTCATCCAAGCAACCGCGCGGCGATTGTTCGTGAAAGAGATTTAGGTGCGAGTTAGGAGGAAAGCTGCTGCTTTAAATCCCTAAGCGGACTATATTTATACATGCTACTCCGTTTCATGACTAATTCCCAGGCGGCGGTCCAGTTTTGAGGCTGAATGTGCTTTGTGACTTTTCCCAAGAACGTGGAAGCTCCACATCCTCGGATGGTCGTTGTCAGGCCATAAAGTTACTCTCGATCAGGCGATGCAGCATCAGACGATATCTTAACGAAAATCAAGTAGGCTCAAATTGTGGAAGCCAGCGAACATTGCGATATGGTCTGCGTTATGAGTTTCCACGGTTAAAGGAGCGGCATCTACGGGCCTGAACGAATGGAATAGAGTGATCTTCCAAATGGAGGCTCTTAGCCAAATACTTTTGCTTCTCTTTGGTCTTGGCGTCTTTGCGGCGTTCTACGGATCGATGCTGTACCGGACGGCGTTTCGTTGGCGGAATCTCGCGGAGTTTTACGAGCGGCCATGGAGAGAAACGCCCGCCAAAAGGCATCTGCAGAGCGCGACATTCTATGGAAACGGCGTGGCGCTCAACACCTATAACGGTATCGTCACCCTCGGCGTCCACCCGGACGGATTGGCACTCAAACTCCTCGATCCGTTTTCCGCCTTTCATCCGCCACTCTTCGTTCCGTATGATGAGATAAAAGGCCATAAGCAGAATTGGTATCTCAACTCAAAAGCTTACGAACTGGAGTTTCGCCAGTTTCAGGATATAAAGATCGTGATGCCGGCGGATCAGGTGGATTGGATCCAGTCTTCTTCTGGGGGACAATTGGATTTGGACGAGCAATTGCCGGACCACAAAGAGCGTCCAGATGTTTCTCGTGCATTGATGGTGACTGTGGGTCTCTTGGGGGCGGCCACAGGATTGATCATATTGGTGCAACAGCTGCTGGGGAGTTAGGTGGCTGCGGTCATTTTCCTAAGCCTGCTGTATTTCGCTATTCCGATTGCGCTAGCTAGGTTCATTGTGCGCGCCAATTGGCGCGAAATCGGATCCGCTTACGGTGTTCTGATCGGGATCATGATCCTTTCCGGTTTCACAGGGATTGGCGGGCGTTTGGAGGAGACATTCGGCTGGGCGATCATCCTCGCAATGTTTTACACCATCCCCGTGATCCCCACTTTGTCTCTCATCGTGAGGCTCACAGGACGGTTTCGGTGAAGAGACGCTTACGCCGCTGCCTCGTCCATCAAGATACCCGCATCCTCATAGTTGACCATGCCAAGGCGAGCGGCTGCTGGCGGTACGTAGGAACGGAAGCCGAGCATGCGCTGGGCGTGTTCCGGCATGGCGCGTGCGGTTTCCAAAGATGTGGTGAGCTGATGATTTTCTTCCGCCCGCAGCCAGCCGAGGACAAATCCAGCGTGCAGGCCGACCCGCCACTGATCTTTTGAACTGTTCGGCCCACCGCCATGAATAACCTTGCCACTGTAAAGGAGGGCAGCGCCGGCTTTCATCACCGCACGGCAGGTCTGTTCCGGTTTCACTTCGGGCATGTCGCCAGGCCATTTGTGGCTGCCCGGGGCGATAACGGTGGCGCCGTTTTCCTCGGTGAAATCTGTCAGGGCGAAAATAGCGGTGACGGTCACCTCTCCTTTCTCGCGAGGGGCTTCCGGCCAATTGAGCTCATCCCGGTGGAGCATTTGCGGGGTCTCATCTGGACCTATACAGATGAGTTGGGCCGTGTTTAAGTAATAATTGTCTTCGCCCAGATAATGATCACCCATGGCTTTGTAGATGGGATCACACAAGAGCTCGATCCATCCCTTCGAGTGATCGGCTAGTCCGGTGATGCGCTTGGTTTCGGTGCCGTGAAACTCTTCCCAGAATTCGTTTCCGCCCTTCACGCCGCTGTGGTGCGCGGCCACCAAGGGCATGACTTCATCGCGCATGCGGGCAAGCAAATCCGGGGACATGAAATTATCAACGATCACGCCACCATCTCGGTCAATGGCGTTCCAGATTTCTTGCTCGGATACACTTCTGTTCAGATGAGAAAGTTCTGGCATAGGATGTTCCTTGCTTGATTGTTTTACATATCAATTGATATGTAATAGGAAATGACGCGTTTGGTCAAGGGAAAAAATCACATGCCAAGAGTCGCGGATGCAGAGGAGAGACGATTAGAAGTGGTCGAGGCTGCGTTCCGCCTGCTTTCCCGCGATGGAGTGGAAGCTTTCACTATGAGGGCCGTGGCGAAAGAGGCAGGCTGTACGATTGGATTGATTAATCATTGGTTTGCCTCAAAAGACGAACTTGTCGATGCGGCATTGGGCCAAGCGATCGTGGCTGCACAAACGAGGGCTAAGCAGGTGCTCGGCGACTCCAGCGCACCGCCTGAAGATGCGTTGGCGGAGTTTTTGCCCGTTGATGACGTGCGCTGCGCCGAGTTGCGGGTGTGGCTGGCCTTTTGGGCTTTGGGGGTCGGCAGGCCGCATCTGCAAGAGCTTCACAAGGGCCGATACATGGCGCTTCGGAATGAGCTGAAGTCTATTGCGCTCTCAATTGGGATTCCCGAGGCTCATACAACTCAGTATGCGGACGTTATCATGCCGCTAGTTGACGGAATCACGGTGAACGCGCTCGTTAATCTCGACTACTGGACGCCCACCCGGCAATTGCGCACCGTCAAGACAGTGCACGAGTCCTTGATGGCGAGGTTTGCCTGATCCTCGATGGGGCAGGTGCGATGCTTACCTAATCACGCCGCTTACCCGCTCGGGCGTAATGCAAATGATGACGCGGTCTTGATCGGCTAGCCATTTGTCGAGATCCGCCGGTTCTTGGAAGCCGGTTTCCTTGATATTTTCGAAGACCATTCGTGTGCGGTTTTTGAGATCTTCCTTATCAACCGTCGCGCGGCCCTCGACGGAAACATAATTAAAGGGAGCGGCGTCGTTGGAGATCATGAGCGTGATGCGGGGGTCCCGTTCCAGGGAGCGACGCTTGAACGTTGTGCCCGGCGTGCTCACGATCAATTGATCGCCCAAGCGTGCGTAGGCCACCCAAGAGCTGACCGGGTGCCCGTCCTTGCGCAACGAGGTGAGGACAGCCCAACGATTGTCACTGATGAATTTCTCGAACTGGGGGTTATCGCTAATTGCCACGGAGATCCGTTTTCGGTAGAGAGCCGTTCTATGAATTGGTGATATGCACGTGTGATCTAGATCACTTACAACATACGGACTATATAAACAATGTCGCGCGTTGCGGGCTCTGGACGTTTGAGCCGCGTGTTGGTGACGACGTCACTATTCTATAAATTTACCCCACAGAACAGTTAGGAGAAAGTCATGTCTCTTCGTATCGGCAGTATCGCCCCCGATTTCACTGCAGAGACCACAGAGGGCACCCTTCAATTCCATGATTGGATTGGAGATTCATGGTGCATCATCTTTTCCCATCCCAAGGACTTCACGCCCGTCTGTACAACAGAGCTGGGCTACATGGCCAAAATCATGCCTGAGTTTGAAAAGCGGAACTGTAAAATCATTGGCCTAAGTGTCGACAGTGTCGCGGATCACAATAAGTGGGCCGAGGACATTGCCGACGTGGCCGGGACCAAGCCCAGCTATCCCATGATCGCAGATTCCGATCTCAAAGTCGCAAAGCTTTACAACATGTTGCCCGAAGACGCCGGGTCCTCGTCAGAGGGCCGTACCGCCGTCGATAATCTCACTGTGCGGACGGTCTTTGTTATTGGCCCGGACAAGCAGATCAAGGGTATGATCTCATACCCGATGAGCACGGGACGCAATTTCGACGAGGTTTTGCGCTTGCTTGATTCCGCACAGCTCACCGCAGCTCACAAGGTGGCAACGCCGGTCAACTGGAAACAGGGCGAAGATGTCATTATTGTGCCTGCTGTTTCCGATGAGGAAGCTAAGAAAAAGTTTCCGAACGGTTGGGAGGCGCCCAAGCCTTACTTGCGGATCGTGCCTCAGCCGAAATAAGGCGCCTGAGATAGTTCTAGGGAGGTTCTATGATTTTTCGTCAGCTTTTTGACAGTGTCTCGTTTACCTATAGCTATCTCATTGCCAGCCGCCGTGGCGGCGAAGCGCTCATAGTGGATCCGGTTCTCGAAAAGGTGGACCGGTATCTGCAATTGATGGAGGAGCTCGACCTTAAACTCGTCAAGGCTATCGATACGCATTTGCATGCGGATCATATTACCGGCCTCGGCGCTCTTCGGGACCGCACCCATTGCGTCACGGTGATGGGCGACAAGAGTAATGTGGACGTGGTCTCCATGCGGGTGAGTGATGGAGACCCGGTCGATATCGAAGGGGTGAGCCTAAAATCCATCTATACACCGGGGCATACGGATGATTCGTTTTGTTTCCTCATGGACGATCGCGTGCTGACTGGCGATACTTTGTTGATTCGGGGCACCGGACGCACTGATTTTCAAAATGGCGATCCAAAGGACCAGTATGAGTCTATCTTCGGGCGATTGTTGACCCTGCCCGAGGAGACGCTCGTCTATCCCGCCCATGACTATAAGGGCGACAGTGTGAGCACCATTGCGGAAGAGAAAGCCTATAATCCGCGATTGCAAGTTTCGTCGGTGGACGAATATGTGGATCTCATGAACAATCTCAATCTGGACAATCCCAAGATGATGGATGTGGCCGTGCCGGCTAACATGAAGGTTGGGATGGCGCAGTCGCAGATCGCCGAAAAGGGTTGGGCTTTGTCCGTCGAGCAGGCGCTGGAACATATTCAACGCGGTGATGCCCTGCTTGTTGATCTTCGCGAAGACAGCGAGAGGGACAAGCATGGTGTGATCAGCGGATCTTTTCATGTTCCCTATGCGGATCTGGATAAGAATCTGCACCCGAGTGGGCTTCTGCGTTCTGCTGTCTCCGGTGACAAGCGCTTGGTCTTCTACTGCGCCTTTGGAGAGCGCTCGGCGATGGCTGTACAGGCGGCGCAGGACGCGGGTCTCTCGACCGCGTGTCACATTGAAGGGGGACTCGACAGCTGGAAGCGAGAAGGCGCCCCAGTGGAAGGGTGAGATTCGATGAAACGACGCAGAACTCCTCAGGAAAAGAAAGCGCTAAGTTATGCGAAGGACTGCCGAAATGTCTATGGAGCAAATAACAAGGCGTCCCGAAAGAACATTCCGTTGACTAAGGCCAAAGAGCGACGACGGTTTCGAAAGCAGGCTCAACAATCCTTACACCGATTGTACAGATCAGGGGATGAAGGTGCAGTTATTGAAGAAAGCTCTTTGATCCGTAACGTCTGGCGAGCTGGAGGCTGGACCAAACTTGACGACGAGCCCCTTAGGGCTTTTGTAGAGCGGCAAAAACAAAACCGTTTAGGAAGGTACGGCCGCAAGAAGAGTAAGTGAAATTACAGGCGGCAGCTCTCCAGCGGCGAAAGTGGGTTAGGCGTTAGGTGGTCACAAACGCAGGGTATTTGATTTCTTCGGCATTTCCCCGCCGAAGCGTAGCGGAGCGCGGGGATCCAGCCCAATGTATCAATGTACTCTCATCCCCCCGCCTTAACCGAAGGCTCAGCTCTTTGATGGATCCCCGGTCAAGCCGGGGAAAGGACGGCCGAGAGTAAGGATTATCCCAACACAATCTCAGCCAACTGATTCATGTCTTCTTCCGTTTGCGGAGAAACAAGCAAGCCTGTAATGGCGCTTTCTTCCCATTTTTGGAGCCGATCTTTGATGCGTTCGATCGGACCGACGAGCGAGACCTCGTCCGCTAGTGCGTCGGGTACGGCCATTGTGGCTTCGCCTTTTTTGCCGTCGAGATAGAGATCTTGAATCTTTTTGGCTTCGGCCTCAAAGCCAAACCGGCAAATGAGTTCGTTGTGGAAGTTGCGGTCTTTGGCTCCCATGCCGCCGACATAGAGGGCGAGGACGCTTTTCACATGCATCAGACCTTTGTCGATATCGTCGGTTACATGGACCATTGTGGGGTACATGATTTCAAACTCTGGTCCGCGCTTGGCGATGGGTTCTGCGTACACCTCTTCCCGCCACGGAGAATAATAAAGCGGGAACCAGCCCTCACAGATTTCTGTTGCCATGGCCACGTTTTTCGGGCCTTCCGCCCCCAGATAAATTGGAATGTCGGCGCGGAGCGGGTGTGTGATGGATTTGAGAGGTTTGCCTAATCCCCAAGATCCCTTGGCGTCTTCTGGATAGGGAAGCGGATAATGCTCGCCGGGATTGGAGACGGGTTCTTTGCGCTCCAGGATTTGCTTGATGATGCTGATGTATTCCCGCGTGCGTGCCAATGGCTTGGCGAAGGGCTGGCCGTACCAACCTTCGACCACTTGGGGGCCCGACACACCAAGCCCCAGAATGAGACGGCCTTCTGTCAGGTGATCGAGTGTGAGGGCATGCATGGCCGTTGAGGCTGGTGTCCGGGCAGCAATCTGAACGATCGAGGTCCCCAACTTGATCTTGCTGGTGTGGGCGCCCATCCAAGCTAGGGGGGTGAACGCATCGGAGCCGTAGGCTTCGGCGGTGAAAATACCCCAGTAGCCCAAACGCTCCGCTCGTTGGGCAACGTCAATGATGTTTTTCGGGGGATGTGCGCCCCAATAGCCAACGCCCATGCCTAACTTCATTGCCATGTTTTGTCCTTCCCGCTGTTCAAATCCTTGTTGTGGTTTTCTTCTATCTGTGGTGACGGATGATGTCCAACACGCTAGGTCGGTGTTTGAACCGGTACGGAGCTGGGTTTCCACGTCACCGCTGCAGTCACTAAGGCGACTGCTGCAATTCCAGCTAATACGCCAAACGCGAGCCTAAAGTTCAATGCTGCTGTCCAGCCGGCAATCGGATAGCAGACCAACCAACATGCATGTGTAAGCGCAAAGTGAGCTGCGAACAGGTTCGGTTGCAGATTTGGTGTGCTTGCCCTTTGGATCAGGCGACCCGCCGGCGTTTGTATGACTGAACTTGCAAATCCTATGACGAACCAAAGGCCGAGAAGAAGAAAGAAGGGCGGCAGGGCAAGGCCCAAAGCTAACCCCATCACCGAGAGCGCGCCTCCGGCCAGAAGAATGTGTCTTTCGGCAACCGTCTTTAAGAGTCTCGGCAGAAGCAGCGCGGCCAACATCGAGCCCGCGCCAAAAGCGGCAAGGGCGATGGCGACGCTTGCTTCGGGCATGCCAAGGACATCCCTCGCGTAGACGACCGTATTGACAAGCACCATTGCGCCGCCCGCGGAAGCGGCAAGGCACAACACAAGAAGCGCTCTCAGTTCCGAGATCGATAAGTAGTATTTGATTCCTGAGGTAACAACGCCCCATCCTCGTGCGGGCGCTGAACGCCTATCAGGCAGCGGACCAGCGAATAAGATGGCGGCGCTCGATAGCAGGAGCGAGATCCCAGCCAAAACGAACAGACTGTTGAAGGACATAAAGCCGAGAAGAAGTGCGGCAAAGAGGGGACTGAGCAGATTCTCGAGGTCCACGGCGAGCCGGGTCAAGGACAACGCCTTTGTGTACTCGTTTTCGCTATGCAGGATCTCAGGGATTGTTGCCTGGAGTACGGGCGTGAACAGGGCCGCGCTCGCGCTTAGGAGGAAGATCAATACATAGATCTGCCAGATATGATCTACAAAGAACATTGTGCCCAGAATAATTGCTCTTATGCCATTCAGTCCGCCCAGGAATGTTTGCCTGGAGAATTTGGTCACCAGCGCGCTTCCTAGTGTGCCGAAGCCGATATAGGCGACCATTTTTAGGGTGAGCGCTGTGCCTAATACGATCCCGGCTTCAGCGCCTGCGATCTTGCTGGCAAGGAGCGCAAGAGCCACTGTGGCCAAGCCGTTGCCCACCAGTCCGATTGAGTGAGCAACGAACAGATGAGCGAAGGTGCTATTGCGCAGAGGGCTGAGCATGACGCCAATACCGGTTACGCTTTTGTACCGATCAGGGCTTGAAGACCGGGAAAGGGGAGATCGTGGCGGTGCATTGATTTGATGCCCGCTTCTGCGAACCATTGCTCGGCTTGCGAAATGATTTGAGGTCCTGACCCGTGCATTGTTGCGCGCATGAATAGTCTGCCGAAACGGGTCCTGGCTCCTTCAAAGTCTACAATCACAAATTTGCCGCCGGTCTTCAAAATACGGATCATCTCACCGAATGCCCGGTCGCGGTCTTCAGAGAGAATGTGATGGATGGACAAACTGGCGATGATGCGGTCAGCGCTTGCATCCGGCAGGCGGAGCGCTTGCATTCCTTCGGTCAAGAATTCGATATCGAGAGCTTGGTTTTGCGCCTTTCTTCTGGCTTCTGAGACCATGCTATCGGAAGGATCAGTGGCGATGACTCGCCCTGAGGGGCTCACGATTCGTTTGGCGCGAAGAGCAAGATCCGCGGTTCCACACCCCAATTCGACAACGTACATTCCTGGCGACAAGTCAGAAAGTTCGATCGTCCTTTTGCGGACTTTGCCGATACCTCCAAACGATATGAGTTGACCGAACACGTCATAGTGAGAGGCCCAATTGATGTGGCGCCCACGGGTGTCGCTGTCGTGCGCATGCGTCATCAGAGATATCTGGTGATTTCTTTGAATTCGTCGAGAGACGATTTCGTTTGAGCGTCGATCTTGCCGAGTGAGGATTCCAAGCAATGGTCAATGTGATCTTGAATAAAGACCTTCTTCGCGTTGACGAGAGCGCCGACCACGGCCTGGAGTTGCTGTGCAACGGACACACACGGAGATTCAGCTTCAACCATCTCGATGGTTTTGGCGAGATGGCCATGGGCCCTTTTTAAGCGTTTGAGAACTTCAGGATGGGATTGATGGGTTGTCATGTAAAGATCCTATCCTGGGGGATAGGATAGGTCAAGGGTGGAGAGCGTCCACATTTTTCCTACCTGACTTGTGGAGCGCGGGGGTCGGGTTTATCTTTGTTCTATTGGGATCGCGAACGGTGGGAGATTGGTGTGCAAGACCAAATTACGACTTTTCGATTGGCCGATCTTACCTTTGGATCGCTCTTTACGATTGCCTTTTGGGTGAATGTTTCAATCTGGCTGATCCTCTTGGTTTTGGCCCTCTTTGCTGCCGCGGAAGATCCCTCCAGCTTCAGTATGAATGGTGAAGAAGCCGAGAGCCTGACCGAAGCGTTGCCGATTATCCTCACGATATTCCCGATCATCGGCGGGTTCGCGTCGGCGTTCACTGCTTTGGTCAGTGCAGGCATATTGACGGCCGTCGGGCCGCGGTTGCCCCTGTCGGGACTGCGGCTGAAAGAAAGTGCCCAACCGACAGATCCGTATGCAACGCATACCGGGTTAGAACAATAGGTAGTTTCGATTAATGCGAAACACACTCTGGCCCGAAGGAAGTTAAAATGTTTCGGGCCAGTTTCTTGAGCTGTGCATTACTGCGAGTATGACAACTTGGTTGTTATCGACCGTGTAGGGAATGATAAACGGGTAGCCTGGTATAATGAGTTCTCTTGTATTCGGAACCCGTCCCGGACGTCCAAAGTTGGGGAACTCTGCAAGCTTGGTGGTTGCGTCAAATAGAATTCCTGAGATTTTCCGAGCTGCGCCGGGGTCCTCGCTTTCGATGTAGTCTCGAACATTCTTTAGATGTCGGAAGGCTGTGTCGGTCCAGACAACCTTCATTTGTGAGCGTCTTTTTCATCTTCAGTGCCCCAAGATTTCAACCAGTCACCAACCGACTCGTGATCAACTAGCCGCCCGGATTCTAGATCTTCCAGCCCTTTTTTGATCTCGCCAATCTGCCAAGCTTGATGGTTGAGGTAAGCTTCCACGGCTTGTTGAAGGTGCCAGGACTTTGAGCGAGCCGTTGCTTGGGCCAGTTTTTCCAAGCGCGAATCCGTGGTTTCGTCGGCGCGGAAGGTCAGCATTTTATCATTTGGCATAGCCACATCCTATTTCATACAATGTCTTACATAGCATGAAAAAGGCCCTTCGGCCAAACATGTCCTATTATCGGGGTCTCATGTTTCCCGTGGCAATACTCCACTAGTTCGTGGCGGAAGCCGGGGAGACTTTCAGCACATCACCGTCGGCCTTGTCGGTCACGATGTACAAGTTTCCATCGGGGCCGGTGCGGACGTCGCGGATGCGCTCGTTCAACTCCGTGAAGAGTTCTTCTTGGCCCACTACGTTACCGTTTTCGAGATCAACACGGCGCACATGTTGTTTGGCCAGGGCAGCTACGAAGAGGTCGCCCTTCCATTCCGGGAACTGATCGCCATTGTAAAGGGCAAAGCCCGCCGGGGCGATGGACGGCGTCCACACGACGAGGGGGTTTTCCATGCCGTCTAGTTCTTTGAACGGAGAAATTCGGGCGCCGGAATAGTCGATTCCGTGGGTGGCTGCCGGCCAGCCATAGTTCTTGCCCTTTTCGATGATGTTGATTTCGTCGCCGCCTCGGGGACCGTGTTCATGCATGTAGAGGGTGCCGCTCGCCGTATCATAAACGATCCCCTGACCATTGCGATGTCCGTAGCTCCAAACGGCATCATGGCCTTTGTCGTTGCCCACGAACGGATTATCGGACGGGATTGAGCCGTCTTCGTTGATTCGTACAATCACACCGAGCAAGTTTTCCGGACGCTGAGAATCCTCGCGATAATCAAATCCGTCGCCGGTCGTCATTACCAATGTGCCGTCGGGGAGAAACGCCATGCGGCCCCCATAGTGCACCGGCGTGTCTTTCAGGGGCTCGACCGTGAAGATGACCTCCACGTCCGTTAAAGCTGAGTCGTCCAAAACTGCGCGGGCGATCCGTGTGGCGTTTTCGCCAGGTGTGCCGTGGGCGTAAGAAAGAAAGACGACGTTGTTGTTTTCGAAGTCCGGATGGGGGAGGGCTTCAAATAATCCGCCCTGGCCTCTGTAATAGACAGGTGGGACGCCGGCGATGGGGGTAGGGTCCAGTTCGCCGTTTCTGATGATCCGCAATTGACCGGAGAGTTCGGTGACCAACATGTCCCCGTTGGGGAGAAAAGAGAGGCTCCAGGGATAGTCGAGATCCTCGGCGACCGGCGTAATTTCATACTTTGCCGAGGGTTCTGCAAACGAAGCAATGCTTGGGGTGAGAGCCAGCGCTGCGGCAGTCATGCCGAGTTGTAGGTGTTTAAACTTCATACCAAAAATCTCCAGAGCCTTGAACCACTGTGCCGTGTTCCGGTTCGACAGATGGTTGTTGATGTCCTAAAGTGCCTTTAGCACACACAGAGGATACGAGAAAGCGAGAGGGGGAGAAATGGGGCTGCTACGGGTACCGATTGCCTTTATTGTTGCTGTATTGGTGGGAACGGCTTTAAGCGCTCTGGCGCACACTCATTTTGTGCTGATGGAGCTCGCTGATGTGGGAGTAAACGTCAGCCTCTCGGATCGCTTGAGCACACATCTTCACGATCTCATCGCCTTTTTGCCGTCGTATGACCCGGTGGCGGGCGTGCCCAGCATGGGAATCATCATGGGTGTGGGTTTTCTCCTCGCATTCATCATCGCAGCTATTGTCATCCGATTTCTGCCCGGGCTGAGGACCATCGGGTACACATTGGCGGGCGGCGTCGCTCTGTGGGCGATGTTGTCCCTCATGCAGCAGCAGTTTGGCACCATGCCCATCGCCGGAGCGCGAACGACGCTGGGGCTCGCTCTGCAGGTGGCGGCCGGAGCTGTCGGCGGCTTGACATTTTCCGCGCTTAGCCGAAGCGATTGATGCGTTCGGCTTGTTAGAATTGTTTCACGGCTTTAGTTTGTTAGGCAAAGAATAGAGGAGACGTCTTTATGCTGCTAAGTTCACTCAAGGTTTCCCGCGCGGAATTCGAGCGGGAAACCGGATGGTCCCTCAAGGAAGAAGGGGCCTGTAAAGGTGACGTCTGCATTCCCATTCCCGATGCACAAAAGGGCGATGAGGTTGATGCGGCTGCATTAGCGGAGGCTATGGCATTGCCGCTCGTTAAGGCGGAGGGCCAGGACTTGTGGGCGCTGGGTCCTGAATCGATCGGGTCGCGGGCTTTGACCAGCGCGGAGGCGCCCGACTTTGCCCTGCCGGACTTGGATGGAAATCTCTTTCATCTGAGCAGTTTGCGAGGCGAAAAAGTTCTTCTGTATGCCTGGGCGCCCTATTGAGGTTGCTCGCGTGATCTGCCCGTGTGGCAGGCTTTAAGAAACGAATTGAAGCCCAAAGGCTTGGAGCTGGTGACTGTCGGTCTTGACGTTCTGGGTGCGGATGGCTGCCGCGACTTTATCGAAGCCGCCAAGCCTGAACATCCGTCGTTGATCGATACGCATCACTTGCTGGCGAATCTCTTTGGGGTGATCAACATTCCAAGTTCGATATGGATCGATGAAGACGGTATGATCGTGCGCCCGGCCGAAGCGGCGCCGGCGCCTCCTGGTCAAGCCGCAGCCATGGACATGCCCGCGGAATTGCCCCAGCGGTTCATTGAGATGGGCGGCGAAGTCGTGAAGATGCAAGCCAGCCCGGACGCCTATCATGCGGCCTTGCGTGATTGGGTCGAGAAAGGCGCGGGCAGCGAATTCGCCCATGATCCGGCAACGGTAATTGAGCGGTCCCGACCTCGCTCCGCCGACGTGGCCTTAGGCCATGCGCATTTTGAGTTGGCCACGGCGCTCGAACAATCCGGCAATCACGCCGGTGCCATTACCCATTTCCGAGAAGCACACCGACTGGTGCCGGATAGTTGGACCTTCCGGCGGCAGGCTTGGTCCCTGGAACAGAACGAGGTGGCGGGCACGCCGTTAGAGCGTTTCTGGCAAGGCCCATCAGAGTCGAACCCCGAGGCATGGCCTTATGAAGGGGACTGGCTGTCCGACGTCCGAGAGGTGGGTCCGGAAAACTACAGCGAGGATTGGAAGCCGTAAAAGTTAGCGCGCTGAGCAAACTTCAAGCGTGCCCAACCTCGTGATAGGTTTGGAAAGGTTGCCCGCCTGTCCGGTCGACAACCTCGATCTCGGGTAGGTAAATGCTCATTCCTGCGGTCAAAAAGAGTGCGCCGATTGTATCCGCCGCGAGGCGCGCTCTGTCTTCCCCGTGGCCGCCCATGAGCCATCGCAGATGGGCATCGCGCCGAGCAAAGTCCTGTTGTTGAGCTGATGCAATCAAGGCGACGATGCTTAGTTCGTCCGTCGTCACACCGCAGCAACCGGGTTCGCCTAATGTGATCCGTCTGCCCCCTTTGGATCTGATTGAGTGGACGAGATCGTCGATGCACTCGGCGGCCCTTTCACTATCTTCTCCTAAAGCGCGTTCGAAGCCCTTCTTGAGGGCGGGGCAATCTGTGTGAGCCAGTGCGGCGGCGCGAAATCCCCAGAGGACATAGCCGGCACCAAGGCCCAACTGGGGAATTGTAAGAGAGGGTATGAATGTCATGCGGATGGTTTCCTTAAAACTGTTCCGGGGTTAAGCGGTTCGGACCCGCGCTAGGCGGTGTCCCGCCCATTGCGAGCAGATCGCAGATTATCCGGCCAAATGCATTTTTGCAAATGATTATCACTTGCGTTTGCAAAAAAAGTTGGTTTAAATGAGTCCTTGTGCGGTGAGAGTAGCTTGCTTCCATTCCTCCTTTCGCTGCGCGATGCACCGTTCTCATCCCGTCTTGAGTGACAGGGTGTGGTCATCACCTGACCGACTCTAGGAATCGCAGTCGCGGGATGAGAACGGATTTTCTCCCTTACTTTCTGGCCGGGGCTCTTTTTGAGCTTCGGCCAGTTTTGTTGGCTGTGACCCAATTTGGAGAACGATCCGGTCACGTGGTATGACGTGCGCATGGTGGAGACCCAATCCAAGCAGCGGGGACGGCCCTCGCGGCTCTCACAAGAGATGATCGTTCGCGTGGCTCGGACGATTTTGCAGACCGAGGGAGAGACGGTGCTCAGTATTCGCCGTATTGCGAGTGAGCTGAATTCTTCGCCCATGTCCATCTACCGCCATGTCGACGACAAAGACCATCTTATTGTGCTGGTTCTGGAGGATTTGGCTCAGGAGATCGTCAAGCCGGAATTGCCCGATGACTCAAAAGAGCGCGTTCTCGTTCTATGGCTTGCGCTTTACGACTGTCTCGCAGCGCAGCCTTGGGCGGTCGATGTGTTGGCCAAAGGAGACAAGCTTGGCCCGTCGGTCTTGTGGTTTGTCGAGCGGATCGTGCGAGCTTTTCTCGATATGGGTCTTTCTCAAGATAGAGCTATGCAAGCTTACAATGTGATTTGGAAGCTGACGGTTGGCACACTTATGGTTGATAAAGGGCAAAGAGAAGCGATCGAACTGGCCCATGATCGTATGTCCATGCCCCGGCGTGTCATTCTGGAAAACGCGGAAAACTACCCCGTCCTAACGCAAGTTGCGCAAGGGGACCCCGCTTGGGTGCAGAGACCCCGCGATTACTACCGCGACAATATTTCCACTCTTCTGGAGGGGATTCGTACCTGGACATCACATTAGTGTACGCGTATACTAAGTGTCGCAACGGTCGGACAGATCTCGCATAAGCCCTTATGCGACCATGGCTTTTTGGCTGGGCCAACCCCTTCAAGATAAAATCTAAATCGTCAAAACTTGGTCTTTTTGCTATTGCAACTCATTCTCATTTGCGTTATAGGTTTTGAATGGGGAGGTGATCCGCGTGGAGCGAGAAAACGGAGTGGGCGGTTTTACGGCGGGTGCGACGGGTCTGCTCATTCGGCTACGCTGGATAAGCTTGGCTTTGGTTGTGGTAATCACCGTCTTTGCCTTTAATCAGCTCGCCAATCTTCAGATTGACAACTCGAACGAAACGTTCTTTCGCCACGGCAACGATACAAAGGTTAGGCTCGATCAGTTCAAAGAGACTTTCGGAAATGACGACTTTGTGTTCGTTCTTGTCGATGTGGACAACACGTTTGAGTCAGCAACGCTGAAACGCCTGGGCGAACTTGCCGAACTGTTGGAGTTAGAGACACCCCACCTCCTGGAAATGACATGGATCGGAAACGTGGAGTCCATCGAAGGTGTTCCCGGAGGCATTGTCATCGAGGACTTGATTCCCGATCTAGGTTTGTCACGGTCCGAGTTGAACGCGGTTGCTGAGAGAGCGACCTCAGATCCATTGTACAAAGACAGAATAGTTTCCTCCGACAAGCGGACGGCGGGAATACTCTTGGAATTCGAGAACTACCCAGAATTGGGCATTGATCCTCGGAAAGACGTACCGCCCGTTATCAACGACATTATTGCTGACTTTGCTGATCTCAACACCCACGTCGTTGGCGGACCTATCATGGATTACGAGATGGATCTGGAGACGGCGAGGGAAGCTCCGAGATGGATGAGCTTGGCGCTTGGCGCGATGGTACTCATGCTGCTCGTCACGACGCGGAGTTTCATGGGTGTTTTGGTTCCTGCCCTTACTGTCATTCTAAGCGTTATCTGGACCATGGGGATTGTTTCTCTTCTCGGTTTTACGCTCAACCTGTTTGTCATCCTTGTCCCTACGCTTTTGCTCTGCGTGGGGATCGGAGATGCGATGCATGTGGTTGCCGAGTTTCGTCAGGGCCTAAATGAAGGCCTATCCCGGCGGGAGTCACTAGTTCATACGTTGGGACTGGTAACCGGTCCGATTCTGCTGACGACCATTACCACGGCAACTGGATTTTTGGCGTTCCTTGCGACCGACTTGGTGCCTTTGCGGGAACTGGGCATTCAAGCGGCCATCGGCGTTTGGGTGGCCCTTATCCTAACGTTTTTGTTCGCCGTCCCAGTTCTTTCCATGGGTGGGGCTGGGTCGGGCAAGAGCCCGAAACGATCGGGTAAGGACATTTTCGATCATTTCCTTGGGGCTATAACCTTCCTCACCTTGCGAGCGCCGGTGCCGATTGCGATTCTGTTTGCCGTCGGCACCGGCGCGGCTCTTTACGGGGTGAGCATTGTCGAGATTGAATCCAATACAATTCAGGACTTGCCGGAAGACTATCCCATGCGGGTCGCTTTTGAGTACGTCGACGAACAAATGGGTGGGTCTATGTCGCTGGAGTTGGTCGTCGAGACAGGCGAAGCGGACGGTATTAAGAATATCTCTGTCATGCGCGACATCGAACGACTTCAGGCCTATCTCGAGTCGCATCGGTTCGTGACACAAACCTCCAGCGTGGTTGATCAGATCAAGCAGATGCACCGCGCGGTCTATGAGAACAAAGAGGATTACTATCGGCTACCCGAAAAAAGCTCTCAGGTTGCTGAGTATCTTCTACTCTATGAAAGCGGTGGGGGCTCGCAGTTAGAAAAGTATGTCAGCTTTACTTATGATGCCGCGCGCGTGCAGGCACGCACAAAATCTCTCACGCTTGCGCAAGTCCAAGAGCTGGAGCGGGACGTGGAGAGGTTTGTTGCCGAGAACATTGAAAGCGCCGAAGTCAAGACCACCGGGACCCTCAGTCTCATGAGCGGTCTGGGTGATCTGATTAAGGTGGGGCAGGGCCAGAGTTTTACGCTTGCATTTTTTGCCATTGCCCTCATCATGGTCATTACACTGAGGTCGATCAAACTGGGTCTCATTGCCATGGTACCCAATGTTCTGCCGGTCTTCTTCGCGCTGGGCGCGATGGGTTGGCTGGGGTTTCAGCTCAATATGATTGGTCTCGTTCTTGCGCCAATGATTTTAGGCGTTGCGGTCGATGACACAGTCCACTTCTTTGTCCGCTATCGCCGCTACTTCGATCAGTTCGGCAGCTATGAGACCGCGTACCGCGAAACCATGCGCACGGTGGGCCGGCCGCTTCTCTTTACGACCATGGTGTTGGTCCTAGGTTTCATGGGCTTCACTTATACCGTTTTCGATGGCCCACGGAACTTTGCGATGTCTTCTGGCATCGCATTCTCCAGCGCACTCTTTGCCGAGTTCTTGTTGGCGCCCGTCCTTTTGCGCTGGTTAAAGCCCTTGGGACCCGAAACGGCTCCAAAAGAAGAAGCACCTTCACCCCTTGTGACAGCAAAAGCCTAGGAGTTGCATATGCGCTTAATGTTCACTGTTTTGGTTGTTTCGACGGCATTTTCATTTGGCTCCGCATACTCTCTGACGGGCCGCGACATTGCGGTAAAAATGGACGAGGTTGATACGTCGGCAGACAGTCAGCGGAACGCGACAATGGTCATCGAACGGGCTGGTCAAAAACTGGTTCGCAAGCTTAAAATGCAAGGCAAGAAGTATGGCGTGGATGAACGGTCGCTGATTACATTCGAAGAGCCTGCCGACGTTCAAGACACCAAGTATCTGTCTTGGGTGTATGATGCGACAGATCAGGAAGACGATCTCTGGGTGTACTTCCCGACGGATAATCTGGTCCGGCGAATCAGTGGGGGTGGTAAGAAGGGGTCGTTCATGCGTTCCGATTTTGCCAATGAAGATATTGAGCAACGCGCCGTCGATGACGATGTGCATACGTTAGTTGAAGAGACCACCATGGGGGACCGCAGCGTGTATGTTCTTGAGTCGGTCCCGATCGAGATTAAGGCTGCTGATTCCAACTATGCCAAACGCAAGGTGTGGGTCGATGCGGAGTATTGGCTGCCTGTCAAAATCGAATATTATGATCAGAGAAAACGTCTTCTGAAGACAATGATTCAAGGTGATATTCAGAACATCGACGGAATTTGGACGGCGACGAAACTCATCATGGAAACGCCGCGCAAAAATTCAAAAACTCTCATGCAGTATTTTGATGTTCAGTATAATGTCGGCCTTGATGACGGAGCGTTCGAGCAAAGTGCACTCAAGAGATAGGGAGCTGGCATGGGGCGGGGGCTTGCGCTCGGGATTGTGCTTGGGGTTGGGATGAGTCTCGCCCCTTTTGGTGCGCCCGCTCAAGAAGACCCTTTCGCGTTTGATTTGGCTGAAGAGGCGGCGCCTGAAGGGCCCTTCCGTGTCTCAGGATTCTTTGAGTCGCGGAACCAGCGGTTTCTGTCGCAAGACTCTTTTCTGTCCAATCGTCAGCGCGGTCAGTTGGAGCTGAAATTTACGTCCAATCTCTTCCGTCTCTTCGCCAGCGGCTATGGCGAGTACGATCCCGCTACGGAGGAGTATCGCAGTCCTTGGCGCGGCGAGGTGTTAGAGGCCTACGGTGTGTTCGATGGCCCGTCTACCGACGTCACGCTTGGCCGGCAACGCATTGCTTGGGGAACCGCGGACGGCCGCAGCACAATAGACCGGATCAACGCTGTCGACTTTCGCGACCCGATCGGCAACGCGCGGACGTCTGCACGCTGGCCGTCTTGGGCCGCACGTATCGAACAATCGACGCCCTTCGGCATTTTGGAAGGGGTCTGGCTGCCAATTGGACGCGACCGCCGTTTGCCAGAAGAAGGCAGTCCGTGGGAGACGGATGCGCTCGCTAGCTTGCGAGCCGCCCAGACGATGGGTCTCCAACTCGACCTTGACAATCCCGATGTTCATGAAGGCGGTGTTCGGTTTTCTCACTACGGGGAGGGCTTTGATTGGAGTGTGGCCGTCTTCGATGGGCAAACGGATTTTCCTCTGCCTGCCCTCCAAACCGCAGACCGGGTCGTCTTGAAGCCCGAACGGATCACCACTTGGAACGCGAGCGTGGCTGTTGGAAGAGCCAAGAGTACGTGGCGCGGGGAGGTGGCTTATACGCCCAACTTTCCGTTGGGATTGGGGCAGGTGAGTGATCTTACCCAAGCGATTGTGGGTTGGGATCGTACGTTCTTCAGCGATCTCTACGTAAATGTTCAGCTTTTTGTAGATGGCTTCAGCGATGCTGACGAAGAATGGGGCGGAACGTTCGCGGTTACGAACTCCTTCTTTGATGATGCGACGGAGGCGGGCGTACGCGGTCAACTCCTCAATGAAGGTCAGTATGCGGTGGAGACTTTCGCCGATTACGAATTCAATGACGCGATCACAGTCACAGCCCGTGCCTTTGTGTTCGGCGGCAATACTGGTTCAGGGTTAGGCGAGTTTCGCGAAAATGACTTTGCGGAACTTTCGCTGAGGTATGCGTTTTGATCTGGCCCGTTAAAACCTCACCCTGATCCCGCCGAAGGCGGTGCGGCCTTCGCCAGGAAAGAAGCGTTCGTTGCCGAAGGCGAAATCGGCCCGTTCGGCATAATCTGTATTCGCGACATTGTTGACCCGGGCGTAGACCGTTACATTGTCTGTCGGCGAATAAGCAGCGCGGACAACAAGTACGTTGTGTCCTTCGTAATCGTTCGTGTTCGATGCATCGGTGAAGTAATCGCCCACATGACGCCATTCGAGTTCGGCGGACACTTGCTCGCTGGGGGTGATGATAAGCCGCGCGTTGGCCAGCCATCGGGGCGCGGAGTCGACGTCATCGCCATCGCGGATGGATTCGGCGCCGTTGGCCACGGTGTTATCGAAGTTGTAGGTATGGCGAGCATAGGTGACATCGCCGGATAAGGCCAAATAGGGTTTGAGCTGAGAGAAAAGCGTTGCTTCAACGCCGGTGTGGCGAGTCTTTCCGTCCACGACGTTAAAGCCGTCCGCATCGCGAAAGAAGAAATTCCGCTTCCACATGGTGAAGGCGGCAAGAGAGAGGTTCGCGCTGCCGCGGGTCCCACGTAAGCCAGCTTCAAGGGCGTCGAGTTCTTCCGGCTCGGCCTCGGCGCCCATTTGGTTTTGCTGCACGCGGTAGAGATCGGTTGTTTGTGGTGCCCGAGTGCCTCTGGCGTACCGGGAATAGAGTGTGAGGTTGTTGTTGGCCTCATAGGAGAGGCCCAGTTTTGGGGTCGGCGTTACGAATTCGTCCGTCCGGTCTGGAATACGGATGAAACGGCCGAATGTTCCGTCATCGGTATTGTTTGTATAGTCATAGCGCGTGTAGTCGACGCGAATGCCGCTTTCGAGAACCCATTTTGGCGCAAAGCGCCACCGCACCTGGGCGTAGGGCGAAACGACATAAGACGTAACGTCGTAATCGTAGTGGACGCCCTGAACGAATGAGAAGATTGTCGGGCGGGTCTGGACTTCGGAAAGGGAGCCCTTCGTTCCTTCTATGTCGAGGCCGGCAATCACCGATAGGTTGTCGGTGTCCCAGTAATAGGTCGTAAGAAGACCACCGCTCGCGTGACTGTTCTGTTCCAGTGCTTGGCTGGGCAGGAAGTGGAGCAGGAAGTCCATGTCGGTCCATCTCGCGTAAGGAGTCAGAGCGATGGAGCCATTGGTTCCCACTTGCCGTTCAAGACGGAGGTGTCCGCGTACGGATTTTACATCACGAAAGGCTTGAGGAAAGGCGTTTTGGCGTGAGAGGCCCCTGTCCCGAAAAGCTTCGGGGCCTTGGACAAACCCTGCCGTTTCCTGATTGAGATTCTGGTAGGACACCGCCCCGCCAACCGACCAGGTTCCCACATCCTTTACAATCTGCAATTTTGCCTTTTGCTGGTCATAACCAGAATCCGAGCGATAGCCAGCGTCATGGGCGGCGTGCACATCCAGTCTCAAGCGTGCAGCCCGGGTGCTCTTTCCGATCGGACCGGATACGAAACCAGAACCCTTGGTCAACCAATGGGAGCCGGTGGAAATGTCGAGGCCGGCTGATTTGGAGTCCGACGGAGCTGCCGAGATGATGTTGACAAGGCCATGGACTGCATTCGATCCGTAAAGGACGCTGCCCGGTCCTTTCACGACTTCAACGCCACCTGCGGTCTCGGTGGAAGCTTCGAATAGTCCGTTTACGTTGGCAAATCCCGCTGCGCGCAAGGGGATGCCGTCCTCCAAGTACAAAAACGAGCCGGCGCCGGCACCGCCGGTCAGAACAGGGGAGCGGACAGCCGTGAGATGTTCTTGGCCGCTGCCGCGGTGAATATTGACGCCGGCGCTGCGGTTCAGGAGTTCGCTTGGATGGTCCGCGTTCACAATCTCGAGCTCACGCCGGTCAAATACGGCAATGCTGCCCATTACGGCCTGCTGTTCAACCGGCCGACGCTCCGCTGTTACAATGATCTGATCGATTTTGCCGACGCCGGGTTCTTGTGCGACGGACGTCTGTCCATGTAGCGCTAAGCTCGCCGCCAGCCCCAAAACAAGATTTTGGGCGCCCCCAAGTTGTTTCATTCAGTCCCCGCTCGTCACTTTTCGCGGACCATATCGCTCCTTTGTCGAGGAAGCAAATGCGCCGTAAACGGGGGCAGGCTGCCCATTTTTCGTTCAAAGGTTGTTCAGACAAGTTGAAGCAAATTGGTGCGGGGTATTTCACGGAATTTTGGCAGCCTGCGGATTGAATGCGCTCAATTGACCCGATCGTTCGCCTGCGGGAGTCCCACGGGCGTCATCCTATGGTTTCAGCACAAGGTGTGCGGAAGGCGCTATCCCCGTCTTCTTTGCCGTGTGTGTGCGAGTGGAGGTTGCCGTGAATGTTCTCGTGATTGGCGGGGCGGGCTATATTGGCTCGCATTGCTGCAAAGCTTTGTCTCAAGCCGGATATACGCCCATCGTTTATGACAATTTGAGTAAAGGTCATGCGCATGCGGTCAAATGGGGCCCTCTTGAGGTTGGTGACACGGCGGATGGAGAGCGGCTTCATGATGTTGTTCGGCGCTATGACGTGCGCGGTGCCATTTACCTTGCCTCGTTCATAGAGGTCAGCGAGTCAGTTGTTGATTCCCTGTCTTACTACCACAACAATGTGGCCAACACCGTGTCCGTCCTGCAGCAGCTTCAATCGATTGGAGCCTTCGTCTTCTCGTCAACGGCAGCTGTCTATGGAGAACCCAAAACCATTCCTATCAAAGAGGATACGGAGCTCCATCCGATCAATCCCTATGGGTGGTCCAAGTTTATGTCCGAGCGGATCATTCAAGATCAATTTGCGTCAGGCGGTGTGCCCTATGCGATCCTTCGCTACTTTAATGCGGCCGGTGCCGACCCTTATGGTGAGATTGGTGAAGAGCACGAGCCGGAAAGTCATTTGATCCCCCGGGCGTGCTTGTCTGTCTTGAACGGGAAGTGCAGTTTTCCCGTCTATGGATCCGACTATCCGACCAGAGACGGGACAGCCATTCGGGACTATATTCATGTTACGGATCTTGCCAATGCGCATGTCCTCGCGCTCAGTCATTTGCTGGACGGTGGTCAGCCGGACATATTCAACTTAGGCAGCGGTCAAGGATTGACGGTGCTTGAGGTGCTACAAGCACTCCGGGAAGCCTCCGGTGAAGTCCTGGATCTCCGATTTGAGGACCGGCGCCCTGGTGACCCGGCCGTTTTATTGGCGGATGCGCGCAAAGCCAAGCGGGTGCTTGGTTGGCGGCCTGCTATTACCGAACCGGAAGACATTGTGGGAACGGCGTTTGCCTTTCTCAAGTCACGGGCCCTGCGCGATGCGCCGGTCTATCTGCGCCAATTATCCGCTTGATTGCTCTAAATCCGTCTCAAGATTTAGCTTTGTTTCTTTCGATATTTGGCGGTTCAGTTCACTCCGGTGAAATCTCCAAGGCCTAAGTTAGGCGTGGAATGTGGAAGTGCGAACGCTCTGCGCATTGATGATTGCGCGGAGCGGAATTGCGCTCTGCCCAAATGCCGAGTGGGCATTTCAATTTGAACGTCGAATGATGAGTGGTGAAATCATGGTGATGCCGTGCCGCGAGGTTTTGCAAGTGCGCAAGAAGGCGATTGCTGAGGGATCAGACTTTGCTTTGATCAGTACGGATCCAGGTGGCCCGCGTTTGTTTGATAACGGTGCGGACAGACTCGCACCGCGACGGTCCATTAGCAAAAGAACCATAGATATATTTGGTGCGCTGATTGGCCTTGTCTTCTTTTGTCCTTTGATGATGATCCTTTATGCTCTCATTCGGCTTGACGGTGGCCCCGCGCTCTATTCCCAGATGCGTGTTGGTGCCAATGGCAAACTCTTTCGGTGCTGGAAGTTTCGCAGCATGGTCACCGATGCAGAGGCGCGATTGCAGAGACTGTTGGAGACCGATGCTGCTGCTCGCACAGAATGGGAACAAGAACAAAAGCTCAGCAATGATCCCCGCATTACCACCCTTGGAAAGTTCATTCGGGTTACCAGTCTCGATGAATTGCCCCAATTTGTGAATGTCCTTAAGGGCGAGATGAGTTTGATTGGCCCTCGTCCGATTATCGAGGATGAAATTAAACGGTATGGAGACTATTTCTTTCATTATCAAGCGTGCCGTCCGGGTATCACGGGAGCTTGGCAAGTCAGCGGCCGGAATGATGTGTCTTATGACGAACGAGTTCAGCTTGACAGGGACTATGCGGTACAGTGGAGCCTTGTAAGAGACATCGAGATCTTGATGAAGACTTTTGCGATCGTTGCGTTGCGCACCGGGGCTCGTTGATTTTCTTTCAGCGTTCTAAATAAGAACGAAAACAACCCCGCCGACAGCGAGCCATGCCGCTATGCCAAGACCAATCGCGATGTAGACTTTCTGTTGGATGGAAACTTTGCCGGCATTGTCTTCGCATTGAGGAAGTCCCTCGATGACACGGCTCGGCCGGTGGGTGTGATGATTTTCCATCTTCCCAAACTTTCGTTCGCGCTGATCCAGTCCGTAGGTTCGGTGATCAAGGTTCCCAAATGGTTAAAGCGTTCCTGTCGCAAGGCTTTCTTGGATCCCATTTCGGCGGGCAAACGGCTCACTCGTTCGCGGACGAGCCATAAATCTCGAGAATCTTGTGGGCATGGAATTGAACTCCAAACTCGTTTACGGCCTGCACATTGAGCGTGTAGGTGCCGGGCCCAAGATCGTCGGGAAGGTCCGCTGCGTAAAGATGGGAGGAGGGCTCGGCTTTCACCCACGGCTTCAATTCGGATTGGTTTCTCAAGAATAATTCCTGGATCGCCGGATCGGGACGAACTACTTGGTTCATTTGAATCGGAGGTTTTGCCCCGATCGAGAATTCGACCTTTGAGTTGGGGCCTCCGTCAAAGAGATTGACGAGCACTTCGGCCGCCGGCACGTCGTCCACTGACATGCGGCCATCAAACAAGTCGCCGGCGCGAAAATCCCGCAATCCCTCATGGTTGATGCCATGATAGGCCACATCGAACATAATGCGCATTTGTTCGTCCGCGGGCCGTCCGGCGGCTTTGTATCTGACCGCTAAGTCAACGCCATCGACTTCGAGGATGTGATAGCCGTTGGGCGTGCCGTCCCGCTGAGCAGCCACCGGGATGCCGCGTTCGTCCATCGGGCCGCTCCACCAGCTCCCCGAGACCGTCGTCAGAACGTGATGGTGAAAGGTGCCCGGCCCCGCAAAGCCATCTTCGGCGCCGAAGTAGTGATGTTCGGTCGTATGCGTATGTCCGGCAACGGAATATAAGTGCTCGCGTCCTTCAAGAAGCTTGAAAAGGTCCGTGCGATTTTGCGTGTTGCGCGCCGGATGGTCCGGCTCGCCGATATACGTTCTAAGAGGTGCATGCATGGCGAGAAAAATGAGCTTATCTTGGCTCACATAGGAAAGTTCTTTTTCCAGCCACACCAGTTGCTCTTGGGATATTCGGGCTTCATAGCCTCCGGCGCCGCGAATTTCGCCGGGGTCGCTTTCGCCGGTTCCCTTGTAGTAGATGTTGTCCAGGATAACGAACAAAGCCTCTCCGTATTCGAATGAATAATAGGGCGGACCGAAAAGCCTGATAAAGGTGTCGAGAGAGGTTTCGTCGTTTTCGGCCAGGAAATTCAACTCGTGGTTTCCGGGCACATTGTACCACGGCACGCCGATCTGGCTGATGATCGCGTTGTAGCGCGGGAACAGGGACAAATCGTCGAACATGATGTCCCCTAAAGTCATGCCGAACTTGGCCTCGGTTCCAATGAGTTCGGCCACGACATCGTCTCGGATGTAGTCCAATTCAGCCGAGGTCTGGGGCTGTGTGTCGGCGAATAGGATGGCTTCGAATTTCGCCGGTTCATCTACTTTAGTAAGCGGAAAATCGATGGTGGCGGGCAGCGGTCCCGTGGGTGCGATGCCGGGATAACGGAAGTTCTTGGGCGAACCTTCAGGATGGTGAATATAAAAGAACTGTGGTATTTGATGAGCGTTGACCGGGGCGGCATAGCCGGCGGGCTTGGTAATGAAGAGCACAGCAGGCGCGGCAAGCTCAATTGCGTATTTGCCGTTTGCGTCCGTGAGAACGATTGATTTGCCATCTGAAACCCGGACGGACGACAGACCCGCCTCGCCTGTATCAAGGACGCCATTGCCGTTTGCGTCTTCGAACACGGTTCCGCTCGCGACTTCGGCCCGGGAAGCTGTCGCGAGGAGCGCACCTGCGATCAAAACGGCTGCAAAAAAACTGAAACGCATGGAATTTCTCCTTACTTTCCAGCACCTTCCGCGATGGATGTCACAGTTCCATGACACTGGGTGCGGTGGGATGACACGGGTGCCAAATGCGCGGTCAGTGGCTTCGACCTTTGGGCTCGTTGTCCTTTAGCGCACGCGAGTGGTAGGGTCGTGTCTTTCCCAACTTGACTAAGAAAGAAACACTCATGACGAAATCGCCCGAAGCCTATATCGCAGAAGCGGGAGAGAAAGCCTGGGAGATTGCCAACCTGCCTGCAGGGGTTGGCGAGCGCCCGATCAATAAAGTGGGCGTGATCGGGGCTGGCACCATGGGTGGCGGCATCACCATGAATTTCGCCTCGGTCGGTATTCCCGTGACCATTGTCGAGACGAAGCAAGAGGCCCTTGACCGTGGACTTAGCGTGGTTCGCGGCAATTATCAGCGCAGTGCGGATAAGGGCCGCTTCCCGCCTGAGGAGGTGGACGCGCGCATGGACCGCATCTCCGGCAGTTTGACGACGGACGACTTGAGCGATTGCGATCTGATCATTGAGGCGGTGTTTGAGGATATGGACCTCAAGAAACAGATTTTCACCGCTCTGGACAAAATCGCAAAGTCCGGCGCGATCTTGGCGACCAATACCTCGGCGCTCAATATCGACGAGATCGCGGCCGTTACGTCGCGGCCTCAGGATGTGATCGGCCTACACTTCTTTTCGCCTGCCAACGTGATGAAGCTCCTCGAAGTGGTGCGCGCCGATCAGACGGCGGACGATGTTGTCGTGACATCCATGGCGACCGCCAAGCGGATCGGTAAGATCGTAGCGCTTGTCGGGGTTTGTCCCGGCTTTGTCGGCAACAGGATTCTCTTTTATCGACAGAACCAGTCCAATAAACTGGTCAATCAGGGGGTGATGCCGTGGGATGTGGATGCCGCGTTTCGCGATTTTGGATTCCGCATGGGGCCGTTTCAAATGTCCGACCTGGCTGGTCTTGATATCGGCTGGAAGAAGGGTGCCAAAACTCAAAATCCCATTCGCGATGCGCTGTGCGAGCTGGATCGGCGCGGCCAAAAGAGCGGTGCTGGATACTATGACTACGATGAAAACCGGCAGCCCACACCGTCTGATGTCACCGCCAAAATCATCCAAGACGTGACGGGCATTGCGCCCGGGGCGTCGTCTCTGTCGGCGGATGAGATTATCGAAGCGTGCGTCTATCCCATGATCAACGAGAGTGTGCGGATCCTGGAGGAGAATAAAGCCCAACGGCCGTCCGACATCGATGTAATTTGGATTTACGGCTATGGTTGGCCCGGGGACAAGGGCGGGCCCATGTTCTACGGCGATATGGTGGGGGCGGACAAAGTGCTCGCTAAAATGGAAGAGCTGGCCAAAGACGACCCCGCAATGGCGCCAGCGGATACGCTAAAGAAACTTGCGGCAGACGGCGGTAAGTTCGTGGACATCGATTGCGGCGGTCTGAAAACGGGTGGGTAGATCTAGAAGCAGTCGGCGATCTCAAAATCATCCGGGGAGACTTAGCAATGAACCAAGCCAACCAGTCTGTTGTTTCTGGTGTCCGCACCACCATCATCCGGCAAGCCCTCTGGGTGATGATGATCGGACTCATCGGAGGCTTTGGGTGGGCCTTCGCTCTCTTAGGTGAAGTGCGTTTGTCTCCCATTCCCGTTACCTTCTTTGAGTCCTTTCCTGGCGATCAAGCCCGCTGGAGGGGCGTGCATCTGGGCTGTCTGCTGAACGGAATTTTGGCGTTGGTGCTTGCTGCAAACCTGCGGTGGTTTGAGCTCTCAGCGTCCGCCGCCAAAGCTATACAGCTGGGTGTTATCATCACACTCTGGGGCAATACCGCCTTCTACATATTTGCCGTGTTTGCACAGAATCGGGGTTTGAGCCTGGGCGGCAATGTCCAGGGGCCGGGGAGTGTATTCGGGGCTCTGTCCTATCTCGGGGGCATGATTGCCGCGTTTGCGCTGATTTATGTTATCGTGCGCTTGTTGAGGACGAAGATCCGTTCAGAATGACCTCTGGAGAGAGGAGGTTGAGCCATGACCACTCATCCGATGGACGACATTCCAGTGCGCCGTCTCAAATTTCGTTTTGACGACGTGGACCCGTCGTGCGCGATGTGGAGTCAGTCGTCTCCGCTCTTTTCTTTGTTTTCAAATGCCTTGACCGTTCACGTTCCTTATTTTGAGCGGTATCTCATTCGGGCTCTGGGTGCCGCCAAGCGCAAACTGCCGCCTTCCAAATTGAGAGATGACGTCGAGGCGATCATCGGGCAAGAAGGGGATCATGCGAATTCGTTTATCGCCTATAACGACTTGCTCAAGCGGCGCTATCCTGGTCTCGAAAAGCTGGAGCGCGAGTCAAGCGACGGCTTTGTCCGCCGGCTGAAGGAAGAAAACTTCAAGACACAAATCGGCTTTACGGCCGGTTATGAAACCTTTACGTTTCTGGCGGGCATGATTTTCCTAGACAATTACGACAAGTGGTTTGCGGACTCGCACCCTGGGATCAAAGCCCTTTGGGTTTGGCATCAAGTGGAGGAAGTCGAGCATGGAGCGGTGGCTTTCGATGTCTATCAGCATTTCTTTGCCGAAGACGAGCTCTTCCGTAAGAAGATGGTTCTCGCCGCGTTCTGGCATATCGTAACTGAGACAGCCAAGGCCTACCTCCTGATGTGCAAAGCGGAGGGTTATTTTGATAATCCGATCAAAGTGACAAAGGCGATAGCTTTCTTGCTGCGTGTGCTAGGCCAAATGATGTGGGCGAGCCGGCCGGTCCTGATCAAGACCTATCATCCCCGGCGGCATCCACTTGTCACGACACGGCAAAATCCAATCGCCGTGTCCTGGCGCCGGTTCCACAAAGCGGGCGGTGATGTCCTCGAAATCGACCGGGCTAAGATGGAGGAGATCATGGGGATCCCGTCTCAAGCATCGCATTAGCCGCCCGTCCCCTTTTCGGCTGGCCACGTGTTGGAGTAGGCTCCTGATCTGGTTTGAGGTGCAACGGGAAGAGCACAGGTGACGCCCAATGACTTGTTTGTGGGGACAACGGCAAAGGCCGGTTAAACTTCATGACCAAATTCTTTACCGACCTTTCAGATTCCGAAATCGATGAGCTGAGTTCGCTGCGAGACTGGGCGTGTGCGCAAGGGCTGCCGGACGAGCACATTATCGTGGCCGGAAAGCTTGATATTCTTCAGCGTACCATCGATAGCGGAGCGATCGGTACCGGCGCCGTTTGGAAGATGAATGCGCTCGGGGTCATGTTCGGTGATGCCCTCACCCAAGCTCTCGAAGGGCGTCTCCATTGGGTTGTGGCGGAGGACGACAAAGGGCGCACTTTTGCTCTTTCCTGGCAGCGATCCGAGGGATTAATCTTTCCTCTTGATGCTATCCGTTCGCGCCTATCAAACGGAGAACCTCTGGATGTGCACGGGCTCTATGCAGAGTATAGGGACGTGTTTCCAAAATAGGTGGTGTTCAGCATCTGAGAGATGATGATGTACTGACGCACAGCCGATCAAATGCATAAATCTCATTGCGATTATGTTCCCCAGATTGCTACGACTGGTGCGGTGTGAAAGCGGGCATCGGGTGGCAGGATTTAGCGCCAATGGCTGGCCGAGGAATTGAATAAAGAGGAGTATGGGATGATCAAGGTCTACGGCATAAAGGTGTCTTACTTCACGGGGAAGCTGGAAGGCTATCTCCGCTACAAAGAGATCCCGTTTGAGTATTGCCCGGCGACGGCCGATTATTTTGGCAAGGTCTTGCCGGATAAGACCGGGGCGATTCAAGTTCCGGCAGTCGAGCTGGACGACGGGCGGTGGATGACGGACACGAGCCCGATCATCGATTGGTTTGAGCGGGAGTATACGGACTACCCCATTCTGCCCGGGGAGCCTGTTCAAGATTATGTGTGCCGTCTCATCGAGGATTATGCCGATGAGTGGATGTGGCGTCCGGCCATGCACTATCGCTGGAGTTATCCCGCTAGCGCCAAGCTTCTGCGGCGGCAAATTGTGGACGAGATGAACCCCAAACTGCCCATCCCGAAAGAAGTGTTCAGGCAGCGGACGGAATTTCGCCAGCTAACGAATTTTGTGAGGAACGATGGCGTCAATTCGGATACCTGGGATCATGTGGAGCAGGGATATCTGCGTTTGCTTGAGGTGCTAAAAACCATCTTGGAGGACCGCCCATTTGTGTTTGGCGAGCGGCCAACGCTTGCGGATATTGGACTCTTCGGCCCCATGTTCCGGCATTTCGCAATGGATCCAGTGCCGGCGGTCATTATGCGGGAAACGGCGCCGTCCGTTATGGAATGGGTATACCGGTTGTGGAATGCGCGCGGATCCAAGTTGGGGGATGGTCGCTTACTGGACGGCATTCCTGACGACCTTCTTCCTTTGTTGAAAGAAATCGGCGAAACCCATTTGGAAAATCTGTGTGCGAATGCTGTTGCGTGGGAGCACAAATTGCCGACTTTCGGCCCGCTCATCCAGGGTGTCCAGTATAGGAATGTCCCGACTTCCCGGTACCGGGTTTGGTGTTTGGAACAGCTTCAGGAACGGTTTGTAGCGGTTGAAGGAGAGGCAAAGGAAGAATTGACCGCGCTCCTGAAGAGCCAAAAATGCCTGGAGCCACTCACACGCATTGAGACGCCAAACAGCGGCTACGACCCCAATCATGAAGTGCCCTTTGGCCGATCCATCAAGGTCTACGAAAATCTCAAGGTGGGTTAGTTCGGCCGATGGGACTTATCCGTATTGAGAATAATAGTCTCCGTAGTAGGATGAATAGAATGTATCGTCGCCATAAGCGATGACGCGGCCGCGCTTCACATTGACCAGGTTCATCACCCCGCCTGTGATCGGTGTACCACCGGATTCGAGTTTCTTTACTGCATTTGCAACGGCTCCTCGGGGTGTTTTCTCCCACTGGACCACGAAGGCGATGGCATCCATATGGGTTGCCAGCAGCGCGGAGTCGACGATGGGTAAGATGGGCGCAGAGTCAACCACGATGAAATCGTAGGACTGGCGCGCCTGGAGGAGCAAATCCTCAATGGATTCCGCTTTCAACATATCTGAAGAGCGGGAGACCTTTGTCCCGCCGGCGAGGATGGACAAATTGTACTTGTCGTGGCGGTAGACGGCCTCATCGAATGTGCAGGATTTGCAGAGGACTTCGGCAAAGCCATTGGTTTTTTCTCGCGCCAGTCCGAGGCGTTTCACGATGGCCGGTTTGCGCAAGTCGGCATCAATAAGCAAAGTGTTGAGACCCGACTCCGCGGCCGAAATCGCCAGACAGATCGATGTGGTGGTCTTGCCTTCGTTGGGAAAGGCGGAAGAGACCAGAACCGTTTGCGGAGGTGCGGCCGGATTTGAGAAAATCAAGTTGGATCGCAGGAGCCGGAAGGATTCTGCGAAGGCGGAGTCCGGCTGGTCTACGAGATAGCGGTGGATGCGGGTCTTGCGCCAGGTCTTGCCGCTGCGCTTGCGGATCTGCTGATCCTTCAGCATAGGAATGGAGGCCAGCGTTTTGATCCCTGCGGTAGAGTGAAGCTGACTGCTGGTGATTATTCCCTCGTCTAAAGCTTCCAATACGAAAGCCAGCACAAAGGCAAGGGCAGTGGAGCCGACGAGGGCGACCATGAGGATGAGTTTGAGTTGCGGCTCGCTTGGTGAGTCCGGCACCGTGGCCGTCGAGATCTTTCGGCCAATGGCTTCGAGAGAGCCTGACTCGGCGGCAACGATCGACTTCTTAGACCCTTCAAGTAGGCTTTCGTACAGGGTGCGATTGGCGTGAGTTTCGCGTTCCAGTTCGTTCAGTTCAATCTTTGCCGTGCTGCTCAGGACCGCCTCTCTGTCGAGTGCATCAAGGCTCTTTTCCAAAGACAGCACCCTTGAGCTCGCGACTTTGACTTCGTTCTCCAGGCTCGTCACGATGCGGCCAATTTCCTGATGGATCTGTGTCTTCAAAACTCTGATCTCAGCCTGCAGATTGACCATCGTTGGATGGCGGAACCCCAGCTGAGGCATCAGTTCCCCGCGCTTACGGATCAGCTCGGCTTGCTGCTCGCGCAGAGCTTCGACGGTGGGTGAGGCAAGAACTTCACTAAGGCTGCCAAGATCGTTCCCTTGCTCGAGAATGTCGGCGACGATGGCGTGCCGCGCTTCCTTTTCGGCGAACGCTGCTTTCGCCAGGATCAGTTTTTCGGTCAAGTCTGACCGTTGCTTGTCCGTCAGCGTTAGACCCGATACGTCGTGAATATCGTTCTCGGTCCGATAGGCTTCAATCGCGATTTCTCCACGTGACACGGCGTTGCGGAGATCGGCAAGCTGACGATCCAGGAACTGATTTGTCTTATTCAGCGCGTTCATGCGCCATTCGAAATCATCCAACAGGTACATGTCGACCATAGCGTTGGCGATGGCGGCCGCGCGAGCTGGCGATTCCGATACGGCGGATATGGCGACAATGTATGTGAGGCCTTGCCGTCTAATCTTCGTCGCATTGGTCAAGTTACTTATAATCGGTGTAAGGAGCTCTTCCTCCGTTAAATCTTCGGCGCTTTTCCTTGAACGTCCGGTTAGGGTTTTGATCAGCGTGATCGGATTGAGAAAACGAAAGACGCTCTGGTTTTCCGGTTCGTGAAACGGGTTGAACTCGGCGGTCTCTCTCAAGTTCAACGTGTCGATCACGCGCATGGACAGCGCTTTTGACTTCATGATGCCGACTTGACTGTCCACAAAGGCTGACTCGGCGATTTGGCTCGAGTCGAACGCGTCGATTTGGACGAGATTTTGATTGGGTGGATTGATCAGGACTTCGGACGTTGCCGTGTATTTCTTCGGAAGGTTCAATCCCACGATTGCAGCCAAGAGCGTGATGGCGCCAATCGTTGCGGCCATCGAGAGCTTTCGGCGAAAGACGATGGTCCACAATTTTCGAAAGTCGATCTGCTCTCTTTCTCCTTCCGGTGCCTCGAAATGCTGATCGAGCGGCATTCCTGAAAGCATGTTCTGGTCGATGGCGGGCCGAATGTTCATTTTTCTTTTTTTCTAGGCTGGTGACCACCCCGCGGCCACATGAGATTGCAAGAGACAGAGCATGGGGGCGAATGATCGCCCCAAGGCCTTTATTCCTGATTTGTCTTGTCATTCGGAAAAAGCTTTGTGCCGGGATTGATTAAAAACTAGCTCAATTCAAACCGCTGCAATCGAGTTGGATGGTCCGGGACGGTCCGGCGCTTCGTCAATTTGATGCATATTTTTCGCGCTTTCAAAACGCTCTTTTAGATCGTTTGAGGCATGTTTTCCCTCTGTTGCGAGTGGGCCGCCGCATGTGAGCCGAAGTGCTTCATGCGGGCCTTCGCGATGCACCGGCCTCACCCACAAGCCGTCTTAACCGGAGGGATCATGCTTCGAGAACTTGTTATGAGTACGCGCGCGCCGAGATACTTTGTGGACAAAGTCTCTTTCAAAACCACGGCGTCCAAATCTCAATTGGAAAGTCTGAAAGACAAGCACAAAGGCAAGCCCATGCTTGTGGTGGGAAACGGGCCGAGCTTGAACAAGACTCCGCTTAATGATTTTCAACATGTTCCGTCAATCGGGATGAACAAGATCGATCTGTTGTTTTCCCGCGTTACCTGGCGGCCCGACCTCATCCTGTGCGTCAATAATTTGGTCGTTAAGCAGCACCGTGAACAGTTTGTGGAGAGCGATATTCCGGTCTTTGTAAGTTGGAAAGCGCGCTGGTTTCTACCGCAGCACGCCAAGAACGTTTCTTATTTTCTGAACGATCTCGGCGATGATTTTTCGGAAGATATTGTCGAGCGGGTCGGCTCCGGCGGCACCGTCACCTATGCAGCTCTTCAGTTTGCCTACTATATGGGTGCGAACCCGGTGATATTGTTTGGTGTGGATCACTCCTTCAAGGCCGAAGGCAAACAGAACGCCATTGCGAAACGTGAAGGCGATGACGTCAATCACTTTGATCCGAACTACTTTAAGGCAGGGTCTTTTTGGGGCCTTCCCAATCTTGATCTCAGCGAGCTGGCCTATCAGAAATCGCGAGACGCGTTCGAGGCCGATGGGCGGGAGGTGCTTGATGCAACGATCGAGGGCCAACTGGACATCTTTAAGAAGATTGATCTCGATACGGCGCGCCGTTTGACGGCATGATTTACGAGTTTCTCCTCCCTCTTGTTCCATTGCTCCTGCTTTCGTTGGGAGCGGTACGGCGGCAGCATGCGCTGAGTCCTGTCCGCATGTTCCTTTACGGCTGGCTCATGACGCTGGGCTGCGTTGCCAGCTATATGGTTCAGTTCGAAACAAAGATTCACACGCAGACGTTTTTGATTTTGGTCTTTAGTCAATTGGCGTTCCTGGCAGGGGTGCTTTTAGCTATTCGGTCGGAAAGGCCCGCTACGGTCAACCCAGACAGGGCCTTCGCCGAAAACCAAGCGTTTCAAATTATGATCGCGCTGACGATCGCTCTATCCTTGATTGGCGTACTGCATGTTGTGCGCGACCTTTCGACCGGCCACGGCCGCGCCCTCCTGCTCCATGGGCTCAGCCCCGGATTGAAAGAAATTCGCGATTCCAGTTGGAGCAGTTTCTACCGCGGGGAGACGGAAGTCTCGCCGATCCGTTCCATTGGGATTACGTGTTGCTTGCTTGTTTCGGCGCTCACACCCTATTTCCTGAGAAAGAGATATTGGCTGTGTTTGCCGTTTGCAGGTCTTGCCATTCTCTCCGTCTTTGCAGAGTCCTTCCTGCAGGCGGAGCGGTTTTCGCTGGGACTTTTGATGCTGATTCTGTTTGTCAGCGCGGCGCTTTCCGCGCCCTCTGGGACCGTCTCGCGCATCATCACCTTGCCTCGGGTTGTGGTCGGCGGCTTGTTGGGATTCTACCTCTTCATTTTCTTTCCCGTACAGAGGAACCCGGACTTGCCGGGTACGGTCGAGCGCAATCTGGGTTGGGCGGCGGATGCAAGTTTCCCGCCTTGGGTCCATGCGGTCAGCCGGATGGAAGGCATGGAGTGGTTCAAGATCTTTGCCTACTCCACCAGCTATTTTTCGAAGGCCGTCGACAAGCTCAATTATTTTGTCCTGAACTCTGATTTTGACCGTTGGTACGCGATGGGGCTGTATAATGTTCCGCTGATCAGTCAGATCCAGGGAGCGGTCAGCGACGCACCGTCTGGTTGGCTACAAATTCGTTTGCGTATCTCCGAGCTGATGATGGCGGAGGGCTGGTCGCGCAATCCGTGGTGTACCGGTGTCCGTGATCTCGCCATCGACTTCGGTTATATCGGCGCATTGATCGTGCTCGTGGCTCTCGGCTATCTGGCGCAAGGCGTCTTTCTTTGCGCGCAACGCACACGCAATCCCTTCATTCTGTCGGCGGGGGCCTATGCGTCGGCCGCAGCACTTATCTTTTCGTTTATCTCGCCGTTCCAGATTAGAATGTTGGGGAACGGACTGTGGTTTCTGGCAGGGATTGGTTTAGGGATTTGGATCTTGATGCAACTCACCCGCCCGGTGCCGGCCTCTCCCGTTCCCACAAAGTCAATATCTCCGGGCCTACAGGCCCGATAGGAAATCGGCCGTTAGAAAACTCAAGAGGACTGCTGCACCCAATAGGATGATCGGTAAGACGAGCGTGACTGCGTCCCGCTGTGGCCATTCGAAAGAAAGCGTGGTTGCGGTGAGTGCGCGGGAGTAAGGAATATAGAACATACACAGCGCAATCAGTTGTGCCGCAGGGAACGCATAGATGCCCCAAAGGGGAAACAAGAGCCATAAGAGCAGCAACAAGAGGCCGGCATTGACGGTGTCGACGATGTGCCATTTGATGTCGTTGGTCGTCGTGTAATAGTGCAAATGCAAAGCGCCGTAGCGGAAGGCGAAATTTGCGGCGGCCATGGCTGCCCATAACGTGACGGGCACGAACTGCGCATCAGGTGACGCCAGCTTAAGGAGTATGGGCACGACCACGCCAACGCCTCCAATTCCCAGGGCAAAGACGCACAAAGACAGAAGCATCGACTCCGTACCGATCTTTGTTTGCTCGCGGAGATTTCCCTCTGCACGGAGCGCGGATAGTTTCGGAACCATGCTGAAGAACGGGGCCATCGACAGTTGATTGATGATTCCGATGGTGTTGAGTGCCAAAAGGTAGGCTGCGGTGATTTTCGCTTCCCCGATCTGGGCGAATATGAGGCCCGTACCGTAAACGGAGGCGAGCGAAGCGAAAATGCCGATCCATGCCTTGCCGGCTCTGGGTAAGACCGATGTCCCGACCTTGGACGATAAAATCTTTGTCCACGAGTCTGTTCGTTTGGCTTGTCCGTTTTTGGCGGCGTAGTAGTGTAAGGCCACAACGTAGGCGATTAGCGGGGCCTGGAAGATCAGCATGGAGATGGCAAGCGACTTCGTTGCGCTCATGGCGAAAAAGACGAGTACGCCGGAGGCAAACCAGGACAGAGTCTCCAAGCGTTTAACCAGTACGATCTTGTCCAGGCCAATCAAGAACGCGACATAGACCTGGGAGTAAAGACGGACAGCAGCTCCCAGTACGAAGAACGCCCAAGCCCAGTAGGCATCGGGCGTGCCCCCTGCTTTTTCGGCTGGAGTCCAGATGATTGCTGTTCCCAGCGACGCGGCGGCAACCAGCCAAATGACCGTCAAGAGACCCATTACCGCGCGAAGGTTGGCTGTGATTTCGTTAATCAGAGGCCAGTTTGGCACGGCCTCAGTTTGCGAAGGCGCCTTTCCAGTTGTTTCGAAGATGGTTCCGAGTTCGGATGCGCCGGTCCGGGCAAATGCGAGAATCCGGATATAGATTGAGGGCAGTGTTCCGTAGAACAAAGCCAGCATGGATTGGAAGGTGGTGAACACGAACCAAAGTGCGACTTCGGCGCTGCTGAAGTAGGTAAAGAGGAACGGCACCGGCACTAAGAAAGCAAGCGCACGCGCCATGACCGCAGCCATGTTCATGATGCTGGGGGAATTCCACGCATAACCTACGGAGAAGCTTATCGGCCGTCTGAAAAATGCTCGTTGTCCGGTGGAAAGATTTAAGAGGGTCATGACTTAGATCCCTTGAAACTCAGTCATACCCAAGGCTCTGATTTAGAGCGCCCGCATGGTCTTCAAAGATGCGCTGCAGTGTTGGCGTAAATACATCTTGCCAAGAACCGCACTCAATCGGCGAAGCTGCATTTCTCAGGGCGGCTTGCGCGTTTTCCTGCAACTGCGCCTTATCGACCGGCACATCGGTTCGAGAGGCGAAGTAATTAATCATTCTTGAGATCGTTGTGGCTTGCTGAGCTCCCGCCAATTCTTCGTACTTGATCGCGCAAACCTCAGGCTTATCGATCCAACCATTGTAGGCGGCAAATCGTTTGTCGATGCTATGAAACGGCAGCCTGACGAATGGGTCGTCCGCCCCTTGGATACAAGTGCGCACTCGATCTTCAGGGGGCAGAGCGCTCAATAAGGAATGCAGTCGGTGTGTTCTTGGGAAATTGAGCAGTTCTTCCAGTTCGCAAACGATGAGGTCGCGAAGATCGCGGTAGATGAAGAAGTGGCAGGCGCCCATTTCGATCAGGGCTGAATGCCGATCCTTCTTGTACTCCATATGCGCACGAACGATTTCCCCGGGGGCAATTTTTTTTATCAATGAAATGTGGTTCTTGTCCGAAAGCCGGCGAGGGGGAGTCGGCCGTATTGAGGTGATACATGTGCCGTAGTACCTCGTGCCGGGGAAAGCACCAAGGATACACTGAAGCACGCGTGCGCCGGAATTCGGAAATGCGTTGGCCAACAACGGGGGATACGTCCCATAGTCGCTGTTTGTCGCACCTTTTCGGTCCCAGTAACGCTGTGCGACTTGTACTGAGATCCCGCCTGCAATGTCTGTCCATTTTCGCCATGAGGGCATTTACGCAGCTGCTTTTCTGTCGTCTGGTTGCTCTCGGCGCTCCGGGGTGATCTGACTGAGTGGATTCATACCCAAGAGCTTCAAGTAGGCGTTAAGTACGGCTTGGCGACTGGCGTGGCCGACGACAAACTGGCGGCCATTGCGCCCGAGAGTCGCTCGCTGGTTTGGGTCCGTGAGAAGCATTTGAACCGCATCACACAACCGGGATGCATTGTTCGGAGGTACACAGATAAAAGCCTTCGACTGTTCCATCAATTGCCACAAAGGAGATCCATTTTCTGCCGTGGCGATGAACGGGCGGCCGACTGCCATAATGGAAAAGACCTTACTGGGTACGGCGAAGTCGCCTCCTTCGGGCAGCTGAGGAACCAAATGGATATCGCCTGACACCAGACTCTCGCGAATTTTGTGGCGATCCGCGAAGGGCTCCATTCTCGCATTGGTCAGGTTCTTTTGTTGAAGTTGCGATCTGAGGGATTCGGCCTGATTACCGGTCCCCTTGATGATAAGGGGCACATCCATGTGCCTGTTTTTGAGTTCCGCAGCAAGTGCCACCAACTGCTCAATCCCTTGTTTGCGGCCGATATTGCCGCTGTACATAAGGGCGGGACCGGAGGCCGTGTTTTCTCCGCTTGGGAACAATTCGTCCGTATCGACGTGGGGTGGGACCACCGCGATCGGGGTCGTAACGCCTATGCCCTGCAGGTAGGATTTCATAGCCTCTGAGAGAACAACAACGCTGTCGACCCGGTTGAATGTCCAAGCCTCCAATTTCTTCATTATGATGATTAGGAATTTCGCTTTGGGGCTCATTTTCAGACTGGTCGCGAACCCGGACGGGATGTCGTGAACGATGGCGATGTGCATGCCGCCGCGTTTCTTGAGGGCGAGCGCTGCGGTGACGGTCAGGATCGACGGACACAACGAAATGAGGCGATCTTGTTTGGCGGTTCGTCCCGTGAGTGCCCTTGTCAGAATCGCAAGCGCGAAGCGCGCTTCGGGCACCAGACGGGCCAGAAGACTGCCGTCTTTTATGCCGGACGTCGGCAACCGCCTAACATGAACCCCGCGCTCAACGGTCTTGTCCCGCTGACCGTTCGCGTAGTCGTCCCAAACGTGGGGTAGAGGGTAGCTCGGGCGAACGGTGAGAACATCCACGGCGAGATCGGCTTCGGCGAAGGCTTCGGCCATATCTTTGAGGACCGGGGCGCTGCCGTTGGGCTCGGGGCTGTAATGGCGCGTGACGAAGAGAATGTCAGGCTTTCTGATTCGCGATGTGCCGTGCATGTCTCTCCCCGGGTGATGCGGTAGATCCTGTCGGGGCGAGACGTGCGTGCGCCTTTAGCGGGCAACCCGCGCCAACGCCTAGTTTCTCGCGTAATCGCGCTAATTTGCGTTCAATTCCGGCTTCTTGATTTGTTTCAAATTCGAGTTCGATTTGCTTCGATTTGAGGGAAAAGTGGTGCCTTCATTCTGGGATTTGACGCTCTGTGCGGGGCGATGTATTGGACTGGCCAGTGACCGTTTCGGCGGTCTATTGCGCTTGCGCCATCGTTGTCCGACTGGGATTGCCTTTTCTGTGACCGACACTTCCCCCGACCTGACCGTTGTTGTTCCCGTTTTCAACGAGGCAGGCAGCATTGAAAACGTCATCGCGGAGGTCTTGGACGTGATCGGTGGCAAGCACCGGCTTGAGCTTATCGTCGTTGATGACGGGAGTAATGATGGTACGGCGAGCGTGATCGATTCACTTGCGGAGGGGGAGCCGCGACTGCGGGCGCTTCATCACTTTAAGCGCTCCGGTAAGAGCGCGGCCTTGCGATCCGGAATTGTGGCGGCTCGGTCTCTTTGGATCGCCACTATGGACGGTGATGGGCAAGACGATCCGCAAAGTGTACTCGACATGGTGGACGCAGTTGATCTCAAACGTATCGATGCCGTCGGCCTTGTGGCGGGTATCCGTCAGAATCGGAACGATGGCGCAAGCCGCAAATGGGCGTCACGCTTTGCCAATGGTCTGCGTCAGAGGCTGCTCAGAGATGATTGTCCGGATACGGCCTGTGGTCTAAAAGTCATCCCGCGCGACGTGTTTTTGGCCTTGCCGTTTTTTGATGCTCTGCACCGGTATTTACCGGCGCTGGTTAAGCACCTGGGGTTTGAAACCCGCCATGTCGCCGTGGTCAATCGACCACGATCCTCTGGTACTTCAAAATACAGCAATTTGGGCCGTGCGGCTGCAGGCGTTGTCGACCTGATGGGCGTGGCTTGGTTGATGCGGCGAACGTCCGTACCCGAAAAGACTGTCGTTTTGACGACGGCATCGGCGGACTAGCCCAGATGGAAAATGCGCTCGATCAGCTCTTGCGGGGGCCGCGATGGCACGGTGTGCCGCAGCGTGCCTGGTGGGCTCTGGTCCTCATTTCCTTGTGTTTGTTATTGCCCGGACAATGCACGGTACCGGTTATGGACCGGGACGAAGCCCGGTATGCGCAAGCATCCAAACAGATGCTCGAAACCGGCGATTTCGTCGATATCCGATTTCAAGACGAGGTGCGGTATGTGAAACCGGTGGGAACCTACTGGCTTCAGGCCCTCAGTGCGGCTGCGGCAGGTGGTTCGGATGCGGATATTTGGGCTTACCGAGTGCCGTCTTGGCTTGGCGCTTTGGCTGCGATTTTGCTGGTGGCATGGTTCGGCGCCCGTCTCTATGGTCCACGGACCGGCTTCGTAGCGGCCTTACTCTTGGCGCTGTGTCTGGGCGTTGCCGTTGAGGCGCGAACGGCGAAAACAGATGCGCTCTTATTGGCCTCTACAACGATGGCGCAGCTTGCCCTCTTTTACATTCTGCTCCCGCGATCGGCTGAGCCAAAATTTGCGTTCTGGGGGGCGCCGGCCGTCTTCTGGGCGGCTATCGGTCTGGGTGTCATCATCAAAGGGCCAATCGGGCCGATGGTCTCAGCGGCGACGATTGCAGCCTTCAGCCTGTGGACGCGGGATCTGTCTTGGTTCAAACGTCTGCGTATTTTTCCCGGTGTTCTCCTTGCCTTTGCGATTGCGGTGCCGTGGCTTGCTGCGATCACGGTCAAGACCAACGGGGGGTTCTTGCAGGAATCCATGGGTCACGCGTTTGCCGGCAAGATCGCCCAGAGTGACGATTCTCATGGTGGGCCCTTCGGCTATCACACGCTCCTGCTGCCGGTGACGTTCTGGCCGGGCGCCCTGTTTCTGGGTTTTGGGGGGCTCTACGCCTGGCGGAATCGTAAGGATGAGATTGTTCAGTTCCTCCTGTGCTGGATTCTGCCGACTTGGCTCATCTTTGAGCTGACGGTTACGAAACTGCCCCATTACACCTTACCGGTCTTTCCGGCGATCGCGCTTCTGGTGGCGCGCAGTTTGGATCTGCGCGGCGAATTTGCCGGGGAAGGGACCGCGCGCGTGTTCTATTGGGTCTTCGGATTGCTGTTCGTCTTGGTCACAGGCGTGCTGGCGCTGGTGGCCGGAGGAGCGGACTACTATCTCAATCAGTCGGTGGGTGAGCTGAGCATCGTCTCGGCCATTGCCGGGCTTGCGGTTTTGTTGGTCGGCCTTTGGGCGCTCTTCTCGAGGGAAGCTAGCCGTGTCCTTTGGCTGACGGCGGGCGTTGTCTTTTTCTATTTGGCGACCTTTCATCTGGCGATTCCGAGTGTCGACCGGTTCTGGATGACCCAAGTCGCGTCGGAGGCATTGGAGCGCATAGAGGGGTGTGCGGAGCTTCACGTGGCGACGGCAGGATATAGAGAGCCTAGTTCTGTTTTTGCATTCGGGACCTCCACGCTCCTCGGGACCGGCAGTTCAGCCGCCACATTTCTTGGCTCTCATGCCGACTGCGGCGTGGCTCTAGTGGCTGACGGGAGTGCGGACGAGTTTGGTGGAGCTGTATCAACTGCTGGGTTCGCCGCTCAGGCCCTCGGGTCTGTCGAAGGCTACAACTACGTGAAAGGTGATCCGCTTCGGCTGACGATCTATGTTCACGCTGATGGTAAGCTATCGGCGGTTCGTTAAGGTGGTTGCTGCGTTAAAACTGCCGACTGTAGATGTTGCAAATTCCATCCGCCCGCTTGTCAGTAGGTCAATAATTTAGCCGGGCAATGTCCGCCATGGTCTCTAACCCCAGTTCATCCGACCACACGGTGAGGGCCGTGATGCCGGAATCCTCCCAGGCACGGTAGCGCTTCTTGATGCGCTCTTTGTCGCCAACAAGGGCGCCTTCGTCGACGAACTCGTCCGGAACCGCGGCGATGGCTTCGTCTTTGCGCTTGGCGAGGTAGAGCTCCTGGATGCGGGCGGCGGCGTCGCCGTACCCGCGGCGGATCATCATCTCGTTGTGAAAGTTCTTGGACTTGTGGCCCATGCCGCCCACGTAGAGGGCGATGTTGGGTTTGAGGCGATCAAGAGCGCCTTTCACGTCGCTCGTCACATGCACATTGGCCATGGCCTGAATGTCGAACTGGTCGCGGGTTTTGCCTGCGCGTTTTAGGCCCTCTTCGATCCAAGGTTCATAAAGCTTGGCCGTTTCGGGTACGAATCCAAGAGGCAGCCACCCGTCGGCGATTTCGGCGGTGAGCTTCACCGTCGCTTCCATGCCGGTGCCGAGATAGATCGGAATGTTGGGGTTCATATGTAAAATGGACTGGAGCGGCTTGCCGATGCCCATGGCGCCTTCGCCGGTATAGGGCAGGGAGATCTCTTCGCCGTCATGGGAGACCGGGCCCTCGCGCGCCCAGATCTTTTTCATGATGGTCACATAGTCTTTGATCCGATGATAAGGCCGGCCCCAGGGCTGTCCGTACCAGCCCTCGACGATTTGAGGGCCTGAAACGCCGATGCCGCAGATGACGCGCCCCTCGCCGGCGAGCGCATCGAGGGTGGCCATGGACATGGCGGCGTTGGCGGGGGTGCGGCCGGCAAGCTGGATGATTGCGGTGCCGAGTTTGATTTTCTCCGTACAAGCAGCGAGATAGGCCAAGGGCGTGATCGCGTCAGAGCCATAGGCCTCGGCCGTCCAGACCGTCTCATAACCCAGCTTTTCCGCCTTTTGGACCAATTCCACCGGCAGCTTCATGTGCGCTCCCGAGTATCCCAGCATCAATCCCAGTTTCATGGCGCGTCTCCCTCTTTTATCTGTCTCTTAGACAAGTCTTCGCGCGGTGGGAGAGAGGTTGCAAGAGGATTGAATCTGTCTCGCCGATATTGTTTGATCACCGGAACACTTCTAGGGACCGAATTTCGGGTTCCACACTGAGAGAGCTGACCCATGTTGATAGATCTCGTTCGACGCTTCGGGCTCTTCTCGCGAATGGTGGCGATCTTGACCTTCTCAATTCTGGCGAATGGGTGCTCACCGTCGAGTAAGCATCTCCGGCTAGACCCCTTGTCCAATTTCGAACAAGCTAGGGTGGGCATCAATGATATTCTGAGCTTCCTTCAGTCTCGGCCTTTGGACCAGCTATGGAGAATAGTCGAGTCGGATGGCGATTCGTTTAGTGGAATTCGCATTATCGTTTTTAAAGGATTTGACTCGGCCCAAATGGTGGAGCTGTTCTTTGACGCTGGGAGAGATCTCACAGACGCCGCGATTGTCGCGAGATCCAACGAGACCGATTGGGACAAGTATCCCTATGATGATGATGGTGTAACTATTAGCCGGAGTGTTGTCAGTTCCCACTATTTCGATCTTTCAGAGCAACAATACACCCAACTCGTCAACCAAGCGCTCAGTATGGGACTTAAAGACTTATCTTCAATGGGTACGGAACAAGAAAACGCGGAACTGAGGCTAATATGTACGCATGCAACGGTCTATGCAATTGAAGCGGTCATTGAGGATGAATTGTTCGCAATAGTTCGTTCGGATTGTGACGTGGATGTTGAACCGGTTCTCACGCTCGCAAGTCGACTACTTCATACAGTCATAGAGATTGATCCGACGGTTTCGGAGCATACTCAATTTATGCAGGGGCGATTGGAGTACGGGCTGCTTTTGCGTGAAGAATGAACTTATCGAGATATGCTGGTTGATTCTTGTTTGTGTGCCTCTAAAACTGAATGCTTTTGAACATCGACTTTGCCCTGGTAGGTAGTGCGTATGGAGATTAATGTGGGCTACAAGTTGCCTTTTCCCGTTGCTGATGTCTATGAGGCTTGGGTCGCTTCGGACACCGTCATTCCCCCAGCGACGAAGATGGAGATCGACCCCGTGGTGGGCGGTCACTATCGATTAATCATGGAGACGGAGACGTTCAGGACAAAGAATGAAGGCCGGTTTTCGATTGTCGAGCCACCCCATCATGTCAGATATAGCTGGCAATGGGAGGGCGACGACGAGATCACCGAGGTCGATGTCCGGTTCGAGGCGCAAGGGGGCGGAACGGCTGTTCGCATTCATCATTTCGGCTTTTTGCGCGAGAGGAGCCTCAATTCGCACAAGACTGGTTGGGAGTCCTACATTTCTGGATTGAAAGAGCACTTATCCAAGCGGTAGTTGCAATGTCGCTTCCGTTGTTGGAGAAGGCTAAGCCTGACACATTATCACACTTGGGTAGGTCTGTTGGGCCTGAGCCAAGTGCACTGCGAGGAGAAAGATCGAATGCTTGGATACACAACGATTGGCGTGAGCGACATGGCGCGCGCGGAAGAATTCTACAACGCATTACTTGCCGAAGTCGGCGCAAAGCAGCTCTTTGGCATGGACCGGATCAAGTTCTACGGAACGGGACCGGATGCCGCCATGCTCGCTATTTGTATTCCGTATGATGAAAAGGAACAGCATCGGGGCAATGGCTGGATGATCGCAATCCCCGGCGGATCGAAGGAAGGTGTCGACAAGCTCTATGCCAAGGCGTTGGAGCTTGGCGCCAGCGACGAGGGCGCCCCGGGTGACCGGGTGCCGGACGTGTTTTACGGCGCCTATGTGCGCGATCTGGACGGGAACAAGATCTGCTTCATGGACATGAAGATGGGGTAGCGCGCACTAAACCCCGCAAGTTGGGCGCCTAAGCGCCCAACATTTGCACCACATCCACCAAGACACCACCGGGAATGCGGCAAATGAAATGGCGCTGGCCCCAGGCTTCATCCGTTAGGGGATGAACTACGTCAAGTGTGTCTTTCTTGTCGGCCCAGACGGCGGCAACGTCGTCTGCGTCCATCGTCACGAACAATCCGCCGGCCGGTTTTTGGTCCGTCTGCGGGACGCTTTCGTGATCGAATCGAACGAAGCCCACCTGTCGTCCGCTCGAAGTGTCAGCCAGATGGACGTACCAATCTTCCTCAAAGACCGGCTCCAGGCTGGCCAAATCACGCAAGGCGGCAGCGGATGCCTTTGGGTTTTCCACAGCGACGACAGGATAGAGGGCAGAGAAAGGGCTGGACATGAGCGTATTCCTTATGCAATGGGTTGATATCTTATATACGTACAGGCTGCATGTATGTCAAAGAAAAATTTGAAAGTTGAAGCCGGTGAGAAAACACGCGCCCATTTAGTGGCGGCTGCCCGGAGGCTGTTTGCCAATGGTTATGAGAGCGTCGGGACTCCGGATATTGTTGCTGAGGCGGGTGTAACGCGGGGTGCCCTTTATCATCACTTTCGCAACAAAGAGGCTTTGTTTTACGCGGTGGTGGAAGAAGTTGCAGCCGATGTGGAGAAGCGTATCGACGCGGCGGCTGATGCTGCGGAGGATCTGCCCGGCTCCATCGTGGCGGGTAGCCACGCCTTCTTGAGCGTCTTTCAAGACGATGAAGTCCGGCAGGTTTTTCTTGTTGATGCCCTATCGGTTCTGGGCTGGAGCACGTGGCGGGAAATTGATGCCCGACACGGTCTTGGCAGTCTTAAGGACGGTCTGCGCGCGTGTGCGGAGCAAGGGTATCTGAGTGCGGACGACGTTGAGACCACGGCCCACCTTATTTCCGGCGCGCTGAATGAAGCCGTGTTTTTGCTTTGCGACCGGCCTAGCGATGCAGCCCTCCAAACGCGAGTCTTCGCGCGGACGGAGCAAGTGGTGCGGGCGTTGCTGACAAAAGACCACGTACTAACAGTTTAGTCCAGTTTCCTCCGGCAACCAGCCAGTTGCCTTGAATACCGATTAGCGATGGCTTGGGTGCGGCTGGCGGCTTGGCGGACGTGCCTCTTCTTCTTGCCGTTATACGAGCCGTTGCGGTAACCGGCGGGCCCTTCATGATAGGCCAGATAGTGGCGGTAGGTGTCGGTTTGTTCGATGCCTAAGCGCCTGGAATTTTCGCGGATGTACCAGGCAACGAAGTCGGTTGAGTCTTTAAAGCTGTCCCGGTCGGCGCCGCCCCGGCCGCTGGCCCGTTGGTACGCCGCCCAGGTGCCGTCGACGGCTTGGGAATAGCCATAGGCCGACGTGGGGCGGACGGTGGGGATCAGCCACAAAAAGCGCTTGCGCGGCGGGCGGGCGTCCGCATCAAAGCTGCTTTCCACTTTGATGAACGCCAGTTGCATATGGATGGGCGTTCCCCAGCGCTTTTCGGACTTTTTGGATGCTTTGTACCAGGAGCGCTTTTCGTCAAAGATATGACAAATGTTGGCTGGATTCTCAGGCGGCGAAGAGCAACTCGACACAATAATTGTGCTGATCAAAACGAGCAAAATCTGACACGTGCGCATGGTATTTCATTCCTTAGCCGTCTACCCGCGTCTTGTTCCCTCATAAAGTTGATTTTTGGTGACTTTTTGACCGGCCGCCCGCGAATCAGTACCTAATGCTTCATGAGTAGTCTTGTGCCGGAGAAAATCGCGACAGCGCCGTCGCTCGACGCGCTGTTCAATTCAAGCGCCTCTTCGCTCCAGTTTGGCGACTATGTGCGGATATTGGGCCTCGAAAATCCCGGGGACGGCGGGGGCGGCAACTTCGTCAAAATCGATCCCGGCTCAGCCTCTCCGCACGCGACCTATGCGGCCAGCGAGGATGGTAAATCCATCCTTAAGCTGAAGGACGGCAGCGGCGTATTCGTGCGGGAAGAGCTACTCAACGACAATGTGGTTGAGCCGCGCTGGTACGGCATCATCGACCGGTCCCGGGTCGTGAATTCGAAAACTCGTCCGGTGCGCGAGCGCAATTGGCGGGCCATCTGGGCAGCGTCTCGTTTTTCGCAAGCGTTTGGAGCCGGGCGCGGCTTTCCTGTTCAACTGGAGTTGCCGGCGGGCAAGATTGAGGTCACCCCCCACAAACCCATCGCAATCGACAAAGCGGCGGGTGGAGCCGAAGGAACGGTTATCTCCGGCAAGGGCGCCCACGAGAACGGAACCTGGCTCCTTGTCTATGGCGGTATTGCGAGCGATCTCATTGATATCATCAGTACCAACCAGGTTGAAATACGGGACTTCAAGATGACCAGCATGGCGCCGAATATGCTGCAAAGCTTTGTGCGTATGCGGGCAGGCGACTGGTTTGACCGGGATGGTAAAACCGCACTCGGCAATGGTCTCGACAAGTGTGTGGGCGGTCACATTCACGACCTTGTTTGTCAAACGTCTGATTCCGATTATGCGCCGAGCGTTGCGGCGATCTGGCTCTACGGGGTTGGCGGTGCCGTGGTCGAACGCTGCAATATCGGCAATCAGGCAACTATGGAGCGGGCCATGAAACTGGGCGCGGACAGCCGCCACGGTAAGCCGGCTCATCGGCAGTTGCCGAAGGGCATGGTGGATGCCACGCGGATCGATGCGTGCAATCTCTACCAAGGCTCTCTGTACATTGAAAAAGCGTCCGGATGCGCCATTACTCGCACCGAATTCATCAGTGCGGCCAATCAAGATCTTTGGTCCCATATCAAGGTTGAAGGACAGAAAGAGGTTAAGAACCTGACCATTCGCAGCAATCAATTCTGGTCCGATATGATCAAACGGGGTCCGGAGATCTTCGAAGTGGTGGATAGCGCAATTGTCCCTGCGTTTGAGGGGGTGGATTGCGCGGGCAACCGTGTTCACCGGTGAAGTGATCGCGGCAGACGGATTCGCGGGCGACTTTCCTCTCGTCCCGCGTTAGAGTGGTCGCTCGACCGATTGAACAGAGTGTTTTCCATGTGCAGATTTCTCTTTTTCCTCACTTCAGCTTTGCTGGCGTGCTTGGCCAGCGCATCCGCCCAGGACGCCGATACCTTCGCAATTCAGATTGGGCAGGCCTGGACATTCGATGCGGCGGAGGAACAACAGAGTGCACGGATGATCATCGGTAAGATTGAAGAGCATGAAAGCTTCGGGTCCATTGTACATGTCAGTCTGGTCAATGTGTCCACAAAGCACCCGGAAACGGGCGATCAAACGTTCTTGTCCATCATGCATATGCCGTTTACTCAGGAAGCTGTGGAGTATTCCGCCCGCAAACTGGATGGAGATTCGGATCCGCCGCCCCAATTCACGGATGCGTTGGCCTATTGGTCGCGCGTAAAGGGGGGAGTGTGGACGATTTCGGTGGGCACGGCCCTAACCGAAGTGCTGCTCGCCGCGGAGGCGGGAGATCCGAGCGCGATCAATGTGCGCTAGTTGCCTAATTGACAACTTTGAAATCGTATCCGATGTGACGATCGGGTGTTCGTGAGATCGACTGACCCGTTTCATCTAGAGCGCGTACGCCATACCTGTAGTAATGATCCGTCTTCAGTGTAATTCCCAAATCAGAAACGTAGGCTCGATTTTCTTTCAGTTTTGGGCTTTGGTGGAAGTCGATAAGGCGCGTTTGACCGAACCTGTACGGATCGGACTTTTCCACAATTTCGATTTGATACCCATCTGCATCTGAGTGGCTGTGCCAGCGGAGAACGATTTCTTCTGTGCTGGAAAATTCTCGTTGAGTCGTCTGCTTCCTTACCGCAGTGACGAATTCGAAAGGAGGTCCCGGACCGTCGCTCTTTTCGGATACTGTGATAGTGCCGATATGGAAGTTGATCTGAGGGAAGTCGATCATCCCCGCTAGCAATGCATTTGCAGAAGTGTTGTCTATTTCATATCCTAGGATCTCATAATCTCCATAAGGAACGTGTGCTTGGTATTCTCCATCCTTACTTGTAATGAGCCAATCGCTCCAAGCCGTCCGGGTAAGTGCTAGCCGGAGTTTCAGACCTTCAACAGGTTGTCCGTTTGCTGTGGCTCTCCCGGCAATTCTACCAGGTCCCTCCATAATGATGCGCTTGGAAGTGCTGTATGTAATTGCTCCACTGTGGGCGGAGCGGCTACCGAGGTAGTGGTCGTTGGAATGAGGATGCGGGCCGTTCTCTACCGAACTAGTTTCGGCGGGTTCTATCACTTGCTCCGAAGGTTCGAAGTGCTCCAGAGTTTGTTGGGTCATCTGATGTACTGCCACGGGCAGAGCGAATATGAACCAGACGAACAAAATTGCACAAAACGCGAGCGCAAATCCCGACCCGAAAACCGCGCCACTGATGAATTTCCGAAACACAGATGCGCTTCCTCTCAATCCCTAGTGGGATGATACAATCTAAAGTATAGAAAGGAAATAGGGAACGCTGAGGGTTTAGCTTGGTGAGAGCGATAAGGGAAGTGTCTCGCCCAATGGAATTCAAGCAGCGTTGGACTTAGATGGTACGACGTTCAGTCCCTTTTTGAGGTTCTCTGCTGCCTCTTGCTCCATCAGAGCGCGGGTTTCTTGAGCATAAGAGCCCATATGGTTGGACAGCACGATGTTGTCCAGGTGGGTCAGCGGACCCTCGTAGGGTTCGTCAGAAAAAACATCGAGGGCGGCCCCGGCGATACGGCCCTGGTGGAGGGCGTCATAGAGGGCGTTCTCATCAATGAGGCCGCCCCGCGATGTGTTCACGACGATGGCTGACGGTTTAAGGTTGGCAATACGCTCCGCATTTAGCAAATTCTCCGTTTGCTCTGTTCGCGGAACATGGAGAGAGATAATATCGGAGTTAGATAGGAGAGTTGTCAGGTCCGTCAGCGGGTAAGAGGATTGAGATGCGTCCAGCATGGGATCGCATATATGCGGCTTGGAACCGAACGCAGCAGCGAGGTCCGCCACGCGGCGGCCGATGCGTCCGCCGCCGATGAGTCCCAGTGACTTGCCGGATAAGAGGTTGCCCATGAAGGGCTTCCAATCGCCTGACCGGATCGTGCGGTCGGCGCGGGGAACGTGGCGCAGTGCTGAGAGGATCAGAGTGATCGTCAATTCTGCGACGGCTTGGGAGGGGGCTCCGGGCGTATTGAAGACTTCGATGCCAAGTTCTTTGGCTGCTTCCAAGTCGACACTGTCGAGACCGGTTCCGCAGCGGGAAATCACCTTTAGTGTATCCGCCGTTTCTAGAACCGTTCTGGTCAGAGGTTCCACACCGGCGATCATGCCGACCGGCTGATGCTCCTTGATCAAGGCGAGGACTTCTTCCTCCGCCAAACGGCGACCATAAGGATTGGCAATGAGCGTATGGCCTGCTTTCGATACGTCACGCAGCGCTTCGCTGGATTCGATGTTGAAACTCGACGTAGTGATTAGAATTTTACCCATCGCTTCAAACCCCTGCTGTCAGACCATATGCGCAAAAAGATCCTTCCAATTTGGTGAAGAAATAGAGCGCATTTGAATCGCTGTTTCTGGATCTTCTTGGCGCTTTGTGTGCGGAGGTTTGGTATCAGGTCCATATGATTTCACTTCACAGATTTAAGACGCCTGAAGATGCTTCTCGTTACTGCGCAGAGATAGCAGAGCAAGCGCTCTGTGAGGGCCTTGAGATGCGCGGTACGGCCAGTTTGTTCCTTTCAGGCGGTGGCACACCGCGAACCTATGTGCCTTGCGTGTTCTTGCTGGACTTACCGTGGCCCCAAGTCCGCATCTACCAAGTGGACGAGCGGTTAGGTAGCCTTGGCGGTCCGGCATCAAATGCGGGGATGTTGAAGCCGCTCCTTAAGGGAACGCCAGCTGAATGTGCCCAAACGAATTGGCTGGAAAACCAGTCGGACGCCAACTCAAGTGCTGTTTATGCGGCCGATCTTAAGGTGACTGGAGATTCTTTCGATTTGGTCTTTTTGGGAATGGGGGAAGACGGTCATATCGCCTCCTTGTTTCCTAACGCGCAAGGAGAACAGCCGAATTCGGAGGAGCACCCGTGGTGGGTCAAAAGGCCTTGTCCGCCGTTGCCCCATCCCCAATATGAGCGCTTGACCCTTTCACCCGGAGCACTAAAGCGAGCGCAAAAGATCTGTATCGTGATTTCGGGCCGCGACAAACTCTGTCTGTGGCGAGACGTGATGCGCGACGGGCGGATTACGTCCGACTATCCGGTGTCAATTCTAAACGATTGCAAGGACGTGACAGCGATTTGGTTTCCGTGATGATGGCTCCACCTGCTTTGGCGCAAAGTGTCTGAGAATTTAAAGAGAAATGTAACGGGCGATCTCACGGTTTGTCCATTTCTGGGGCGTAGGTCTGAGGCTCGAGTGGTTGACCGTTTCTGCCTCAAGAGCGGTCCTGTCCTTGTACAATAGGAAATCTATGGGAACCATATCTGAAGGCGCCACAGTCTTGGTGACAGGTGGAAGCGGATTTGTCGGCAGCCATGTGGCCGATGCGCTTACGGAGCACGGCTTCAATGTTCGCGTGCTTGACCGGCGAGAGTCGCCCTATGTGCGGGATGGACAAACCATGCTCGTTGGCGATCTAAGAAACGAAGACTTTTTAAGAGAAGCGGTGTCCGGCTGCGAAGCTGTGTTCCACTTTGCCGGAATTGCCGATATCGGTGAGGCAAACGCTGTTCCTTGCTTGACAGCGGAAGTCAACGTTCTTGGAACGGTTAATATGATTTCGGCTTGTGTCCAGGCTAAAGTCAAGCGTTTCGTCTTTGCGAGTACCGTCTATGTGTACTCCAACGAAGGCGGTTTCTATCGGGCAAGTAAGCAGGCTTGCGAAAGCTTCATCGAGACATTCAGTGAGCAGACGGGAATCGATTACACGGTTCTTAGGTTCGGCACGCTCTATGGCCGCCGGGCCGGGATGACAAATCGCATTTACGCAATGATCCATCAGGCGCTTGCAAATGGGTGCATCCAGCATCCGGGCAATGGTCAGGCGCGCCGGGAATTCATTCACGTGCGCGATGCGGCTGCACTGAGTGTAAAAGTGCTGGGTTCGGACTATGCCAACAAACACTACGTCCTGACGGGTCAAGAGCGGTTCTGCATTGCCGAGGCGGCGGAAATGATCCGGGAAATGTTGCCGGGTCAGATTGAGGTCGATTTTGCCGACTCAGAACCGGAGGGCCACTACGAGCTGACGCCTTACGCGTTTGCCCCTCGGATTGGGCACAAGCTCGTTCCTAACGATTTTGTCGATTTTGGGCAAGGTCTGCTCGATTGTATTCACGAGCAGTATGTTCCCGAAGATATGGCCGAGGCTGTGTGATGCTGGCTCACTCTTGGGATGATATCGCGAACCCAGACCTCCCGTACGATGCAATCTTCTTTGATTTCGACGGCGTTCTGGTCGATTCCGTAGATGTGAAAACACGTGCCTTTTGTGAGCTGTATGCGGACTATGGGCCCGATATTCAAGATACGGTCATCGCTCACCATCTTAAGAATGGTGGGATCTCACGGTTTGACAAGATCCGTTTCTTTGAGACCGAGGTACTCGGTCATTCGCTAACGGAAGAGCAGCTCACCGAGCTTTGTGAACGCTTTGCCGATATCGTAAAGAAACAAGTGATCGAAGCGCTTGAGATTCCAGGTGCTCAGCGCATGTTGGAAAGCCTCGCGGGTATCTGCCCCCTTTTTGTTGTCTCGGGGACGCCTCAAGGAGAGCTTGAGGAAATTGTGCACGCGCGGCAGTGGTCGCCCTTCTTCCACGAACTCCGCGGATCTCCGAAGCCCAAAGACCACCACTTGATTGAGCTCCTGGAGGCCTACTCGCTCTCGGCCCGGCAGTGCCTCATGGTCGGCGATGCGGAAACGGACCGAAAGGCGGCCTCGCTCACTGGCGTTTCGTTTGTCGGTGTTCGTGGACGAGACGGCCAGCATCCGTTCCCTAAGGATGTATCCATCGTCAACGATATGGAAGATTTTCTTGAGCGTAACTGGGAGGCTGCTCTATGACCGTTTGGACTCTCAAGGAGCGGCTCGCCAGCGGCGAAACCACCATTGGATCCTGGCTGAGCTTCGGCTCACCGCTTTTGGCAGAGATGATGGCCAAATCCGGATTTGATTGGCTCGTCATCGACATGGAACACGGCACGTCGTCCGTTACTGAACTTGTTCACTTGTGTCAGGTTGTCGGGCTCTGCGGTGTTCCTCCGCTTGTGCGCGTTGGTGAAAACGATCCGCGTCTCATCAAGCAAGCCATGGATGCAGGGGCGGCCGGTATCGTTGTGCCGATGGTCAACTCCGTCTCCGATGCGGAGGCGGCGCGCGATTCGCTCTATTATCCGCCTGTTGGAACGCGTGGGGTTGGCCTAACGCGCGCCCACGCCTTTGGGCTTGGGTTTGATAAGTACAAAGATGATTCGGGTAAGCACTCCACTTTAATTGTTCAAATAGAGCACTTTGAAGCCGTCGACGCTCTCGACCAAATTCTCGCTGTGGAAGGTGTAGATGGATTCATCGTGGGCCCCTACGATATGTCGGGATCTATTGGTAAGCCAGGCCAATTTGATGATCCGGACGTCAAAGCGCTGCTCAATCGGGCGAGTGAATTTGTCACGACGTCAGAAAAGCCGGGGGGCTATCATATTGTGCATTCGGATCACCGGATGCTGAAGCAGCGCTTGGCGGAAGGGTGCCGGTTTCTGGCCTATGGGACCGAAATGGTGTTTCTGGCCGAAAAACTCCGTGACGAAATGGAATTTGTTTCCAGCGCGAAAGGGGGATGATGTCATGACTGTGCTTGCCATGATTTCGATGAAAGGCCACTCGGCCCGTGTGCCAGGGAAAAATCTGCGGGAAATGGCCGGCCGGCCGCTCTACCAATGGATCTTGCGGTCGCTTATGGATTCGGGCCGTGTTGACGAGATTATCGTCGAAACGGATAGTGATGAGATTGAAGACAGTGTACGATCCTTTTGTGATCTTACGGTCTTGCGGCGTCCGCGGGAGCTGTGCGGAGATCAGGTGCCGATGAACAACCTCATTGGTTATACGCTGTCTCAAACCGATGCTGACGTCTTTCTCCAAACGCATGCCACCAACCCCCTCTTGAAATCGGAAACAATCGATGATGCGATTGAGACGTTTCTTGAACATCGACGCGATCACGACAGCCTGTTTAGTGTGACCGAGTGGAAGACGCGCCTGTTCTGCCGCGACGGTCAAGCGTTCAATCATGATCCGAATGAACTGATCCCGACACAAGATCTAGAGCCCGTGTTTGAGGAGAATTCGAACCTCTACATTTTCACGCGCGCGAGTTTTGAGAAGCGTCATCACCGGATTGGTGAAACGCCCTTTCTCTATGTCATGGACAGGCTTGAGGCCGTTGATATTGATGAAGAGTGCGACTTTGAGCTGGCCGAGTTCCTGATGAACAAACGGATTCAGGAACCGGTCCTGGATGAGGGGCTAAAAGTTGTTCGATCTTTGTGCAGATAATATCGCAACCGCTTTGTTAGTGTCTTGCAACGATTCCATCCCTGCCAGATGTCATCAACGCTTCTAAATATCTGGAAAGCCAGAACCTTTCGAAGTGATTGAGGTGCTGCCTCGTTGTCGTTGAGCCACCGTGGATAAGCACAGTGCAGAACGCCGAAGGAACGGAAGCGCAATGCTTTCCTCAAGGCTTTGTCAATCTCGTCATTAGGGGGACGTTTCTTAAAAGCAATAATGTTTCCCCAGTTTTCAGATGAAAGCTCGCAGGGATGCTCCTTCAGGCATCGCCAGTCGTGGGATTGTCCGTACTCGATAACCGGGTGAAATTCGCTCAGAAAAACGGAATAGCCCTGGCCGGCGAGTTTGGTGATCAAGTCGATTGTCGTATATCCAAGCTTCTGAGACTTTCGGTCTTCGTATTCCAACATTATGACGTCTGGGGACCAAAGGGAGAGATCGAACCCCTCGAGGACATCCATTTCATGGCCTTCAACGTCCACTTTGAGAAAGCCGATTTCACCAAAACTTTGCTCCGTAAGCGCAGTGTTTAAGGTAACTGTTTCAACCTTTTGTGCAGCGACGTGAGAGGCGTGGAAGGGATTGAGGCTGCTGATTCCTGTGCTTACTTCTGAAGTGTAGAATTCGAGCTCTTGTCCGTCTTCGCGGTAAGCCGCCTTGCAGCTAACCTCAAGCTGGGCGTGTTTGCCAAATGTTAGCTCGATGAGTTTGCGATTGGTGCTGTCGGGTTCGAAGGCCAGGACACGCCATCCTTGGTTCAAGAATCTGGCAAAGCTTGTTCCGTGATGGGCGCCCACGTCGACCATCGACTTCTTGGTTTCGCCTTTTTTGATGAGTTCCCAAATGAACCGGATTTCGTCGAGAGATGCTTTCGCTTTGCGCGGATAGGACGTGCTTGACGCGGGTCTCGGCTTGGTATCGCTTGCTTGCATTGGTACGGCTTGTTCTTGCGGCGCTCTGTCGGCGCATTCGTGGTCACGATAGCGCGAAAACATTAAAATTCGTAAATCTGTCGGGATCGTTTTCACCCCCTCTTAAGATGCTTAGCGAGCGGTGAATTCTACGGTTCGCGTCCTGGGTTGGAGCCCGGCTGGGTGTAGTCGGATTGACGATTCCGGAGGACGGATGAAATCGTCTCCAAGATCAGTTTGAGATCCCCCCAAAACGTCTGCTGCCGGACATACTCCCCGTCTAATCTGGCTAGTTTGACCGGATTTGACATGTCCACGCCGCGAACTTGCGCCAGTCCGGTGACGCCCGGTCTCACGGTGTAAACATTCTCAGTGGTGCGCGCCTCAATCAATTCGACTTGCGAGGGCAGGCAGGGCCTTGGGCCCACGAGGCTCATGTCGCCTACCAACACATTGATCAGTTGAGGCAGTTCGTCAAGCCTGGTTTTGCGCAGAAAGCTGCCGACCGGCGTGACGGACGTCGCGCCGATCTCATGGGTCGGTTTGTGCCCCGTCCCTGTGTACATCGTGCGAAGTTTGATGCACACGAACGATTTCTTGCCCCGTCCAACTCGCTCTTGTTTGAAGAGAGCGGGTCCAGGGCTTTCCGTGCGTATGATGAAGCCCAATACCAATATCAATGGGAATGCCACGAGAAGCCCAGGCGCCGAAAGAGCGATATCCAAAATTCTTTTCATTGGTCGCACCTTGACAGTTCGTTCTTGTGCGCTGCATCCGGTTGCATTGATCCGAGAATTGAAATAGCAAATTTTTTCGCGGAACGGAATGTTGACAACCAGCGCGTTTGTGCGGGGAAGATGAATGAACTGTTCTTCGTGAATGCGCGGCATCACCACTCTGGAAATCCAGCACTTGCGAACTTCAATCCAATCTATGTGGCCCCGCCAGCTCCCCGATATGGCGCAGATCGGCGGAGTCTTTCTAGTCTTGGGTCCTTTTTTCGCCCTGGCGGGAAACTCTGCCTCAGACATTTGGCTTAGCTTAGTTGCGATTTCTTTTCTGGCCTACTCTGCGGTGAAGCGTGACTGGTCGTGGGCGAGTGCTATCTGGTTTCGCGTTGCATTTCTGTTCTGGGTCTGGTTATTGGTCGCCTCGATATTCTCTGACTGGCCCCAAAACAGCTTGAACGCGGCCGCCCCGTGGATCCGTTTTCCGGTCTTTGCGGCCGGGTTCGCCTATTGGCTTTGCGCCTTTCCTAAACTGCGCGATATGACGATGAAGGCGGCATTTGTAGCGCTTTCTATTATGCTGCTTGCGCTGCTGTTTGAGCGGCTGAGAGATCCAACGGCACTTCGATTGTACGGCACGCTGGGTCAACACCCAAAGGCGGGCTGGTACCTCCTGGGTATCGGAATGCCGGTGTTATTTTGGGTCTTGCATCGCGCGCGGACCCAACCAAACGATTATCGCTGGGCACTTCCGTTTGCGGTGTTTGTGCTGCTTTCGATGGTGAGCACGGGCGAGGTCTTTTCCACGCTGCTCCTATTTGCGGCGACCGCGCTGTTTTTGGTCATGCTCCGCGTGCCGTCCTTGATACTCTTGCTGAGCATATCTTTTTGTGTGCTGATGTTTGTTGCATTGTACTTCATCAGTGATGATCTGTTTGTGCGGTTTACTTCCAACGCGCTGACTCGTCTACCGTGGCTTCCATCGAGCGATTACTATTTGCCCTGGATGGGCGGTATTCAAATGGGGATTGACAATTGGTTGACCGGAGTAGGGCCGGACAATTATGACCCGTACTGCAGAGCCCTGGCCGTTGAGGGCGGACCTGCCGCCGACCGAATGCCGCCGTTCACCGTCGAAACGTGTCCCACGCACCCTCACAACCTTTATATTCAGGCGTTTGCGGAAGCGGGGATTTTGGGGCTTGTCTTGTTTGGGGCGCTTGCGGCAAATCTTCTAAAACGGACTTGGCATCCAAGCGGCTGGCAAAAGATTGAGTTCGGCGCGATCGCGTCGTTCGTCATAATGGTTGCGGCGTTTTGGCCAATCTCGACCTATTCCGAGGCATTTGGTCAGCATAAGAATTTTTTTACTTGGTACCTGATCGGTTGGGCGCTCGGATTGCAGCACCTTTCGGCGGTTGGAGCAAAGTCCAACAGTCACGCTCCCCAAACGTAGATCACCAATGAGCTTTGAAGAGTCGCGGGCGTTGATTTCGATCGCTTCGCTATTTCTTGTACGCAATACATACATGATATGGCGGCGAATTTGAAAACGTAATTCTCTCAAACCCCGCTTTAGCCAACATGTCCGTGATTTCACTTTTGCTGTATCTTTTTTCGAGCCTAGTGCCGAACCGATCTAAAGCATCCGTTCTCATGAAGTAGAGCGACTTATTTCGATAATCCGATAGCGGAATGTTTTCAACGGAATGTCCAGCCATTTCCACAGTCCTCGCAAACCGTGCGAAAGGCCAATACACTGTAATCGCGATTAAGAAGGTCAGAATCCTTTTTGTCTGAAACGGCAATTTGCTGACTACAGAACGCACCGCGTCTGAAACATGCCAAAATGCTCGAAACCAGTAAGGGCGGCCACCCAAGTCGTAGTACAGGTAAAGCAAAAACGGTGCGCCCGATTTAAGAATGGCGGCGCACTTGTTCAGGCCGCCTTGGGTGTCCGGAATGTGGTGAAGCACTCCGAGACAGTATCCAAAGTCCTGTGATTCCTCACCAAGTGAGATTTCATTCACGGATTCTTCAAAAAACTGCACGTTTTCACATGATTCCAAATTCGTGCGAGCAACGTTCAACGCCTTCTTGCTTGGCTCCACGCAATTCAACTTGCCCACTCGAGGAGCCATTTCCCGCGCCCATCGTCCGCTTCCGCATCCCATGTCAAATCCTTCGCTGTCCGAGCCAACACGTTCAAATGGAAAGATGTCGAAATACTGCTGAAACGCGTGCTTTCGCTCTTCGGGAGTCAATTTGTTTTGTGTGTACGTCGACCATTCTTCGCCGAAGTCGTCGATCACGGTCTGTTCAAGCCTGTTCACACGGTTCTCCCGGCACATTGATATTCAGGAACAAATAAGGCCAGCGCGTCTTTGCTCGCCGAGAATAGTCTTGAAAGAGAGACAAAACAAATCTCACGTTAAGGGGTCGGCTCCAACGGCGGTTTCGCTGCCACGATGCTTTGATTTCGTTCTTACAGGGTTCTTAGACAGAGTGAACGGCGTGTGTGCATCGCCACCGTCAATCGATGGTCGCAACTGTCGATTGTTGTTCAAATTGGTTGGGCTCGCCGCAAAGTCGCCATGTGCTATCCGCTATCTTTGGACATTGAGTGCCGGAAGACTTGATGTTGATCCGTTTGAGAACACAAAACGCAGAACCTGTTGAGGATCCTCGAATCCTGGAGCAATAATACCTTTCCAATCGATACGCTTATCCATTAGTGAAGCTGTAAATGTCCTTGACTGCCAAATACGATACCGCTGAGTCTGCAATGGCAACATCATTGAAACGCATTGCCAAGGCAGGCGGTTGGATTGCTCGCCTTGTGATCAAGCAGAGCAAGGTCTTGGTGAGTTTGGCATTGTCCGCCGCTATCTTGATCTATCTGTTTTTGAATTACGATCTCGCCTCCATTGCGGGCTCATCAGCTGGCTTTTCGCTCGCCAACATGTTGGTGGTGCTCAGTTTGCTGGTCTTTACCGTCGTCTTCAGTTGCCTTCGTTTTTCGTTGGTCCTATCCGACTTCGGGGCCTCGGTCTCGGTGCCGTATTCGTTCAAAGCCGCACTTTACAGTACGATATCAGGTCTGTTCTTCTTTCAGTTTGTTGGACAGACCGTTACGCGGGGCGTGTTAATGGAACGGCTTGGTATTCCCGCCTCGTCCGTTGTCGTCATGGCTCTTTATGAGCGATTTGTCGTTTTTGCCGCGCTCCTTTTGGCTGCGCTGGCGGGGGCTTTCGTTTTGTTCGGCGGTATCAGCGTTAGCTATTCTGGTGGTGGCGCCTATTTTGTCCGGTTGCTGACGAGTTTGTTCCTGACGTCATCACTTATCATTCTCGTACTGTACAGAAAACCGGTTCTGAGTTTCGTGAGAAGTGTCGAGCCCGTTGCCGTATTTCTCAAATATGCTCGGCTGACTGCCATGACGGCGGTAACGAATGGTGTGATGATCATCTGCTACGTTCTCATTGCAAAGTCGATTATCCCCGATGTGGGTCTGTTGGAACTTGCGGCTGCATCGGCGATCGTCAGTTTTGCGGCGGCGCTTCCCATCAGCTTTTCTGGATGGGGTATCCGAGAGCTGAGTGCAGTTTATGTGTTCGGTACGCTGGGGGTTGCCGCGGAGCAAGCTTTGGCAGTTTCCATCGCGATCGGCGTGCTATCGATGCTCGCCCTGATCATCACTATGGTTTCGGCGAATTTGCTCAACCGTGATCAACCTTTGAAACAAGCACAAATGCTCTCGGAATCGCGTATCCAGTTTCTCCACAAAATTGGCGACGCTTTAATCATCGTGGTTCCGGTGTGTATTTCGGTCTTGGTTTTGTATCAAGTTCGAGTGCCGCTAGGGGAGTCTGAGATAAACGTGAACTTAGCAGATCCACTGGTGATCATTGGCGCGTTTATGTTCGTGTACAGCGTTTACGTGTCCAAGAGACTCACGGTTGATTGGTATGTGCCCCACCTTCCTTTTCTCGTGCTGTGTTGTACGGGCATGGTGCTCTTGGGATATGTCAACGGCTACTTGTCGTTTGGTTCAAACTCATGGGCGCTCACCAATCGCGTATTCGGATGGTTCGTATTGCTGGGGTATGCTTTGTCAGGCGCACTTATGGCGGCTCACTGCGTTCGACAGAGCGGCGCCGTGCGCGGTACGGACAAAAGTCTCATTACTTACGCTAGATTGATTGTGGTTGCTTCGGCTTCTATCGCGCTGTTCGATCTCTCGGCCAGGTTTGCGCGAAATATCGGTTTTGAACTCGACTATGAACTGTTTCCTCCGGCCATTCCCGGATTCTCAAACAATCCGAATGCGTTTGTATTTGCGATTTGCATCGCTCTTGCTTTGAGTTTTGCGGCGTTTGGGCGCGATGGGCTCAAAGGTTCGCGTGAACAGTGGATTTGGTGTTTGGCGACGGCTGTGCTCGTGGCCGCTGTACCGTTCACCGCTTCGCGCACCGGGATGGTCATCGTTGCGGCGCTGATTTTGAGTTCGGTCTTTTTGCGCTTCGTTCAGTTGCGTTGGGTCGGGTCGGTCGTGGTCACCGGTGCCGGGCTCTATCTGTTTTTCGCTTTTGGACCTGAGATTTTTTTCGGACTGTCTCAGTTTCTGATTGCCTTCTCGTCTCAAGCGTTGAACGTGGAAATAGCTCATCTGGAGAGAGTTCCGACGGTTCCCTACATCAATGCGGTGTCTTCAAACGAGGAGCGGCTTCAATCCCTCCTTTTGGGAATAGACTTATGGAGACAGAATCTCCTCTTTGGAACCGGATTAGGCGCTTCCGCGAACGAGGGAGTTCTCAATTCGGCTGGCAAACCTCTTCTCATTCACAATGGCTATCTGTGGATACTGGCTGAGCTTGGGCTTTTTGGTGCACTTGCTTTTGCCGCCATGTTTGGAAGCATTGTTTTGAAGCTCGTGTCTGACATGAGAACTGGGCGTTTTGATTCCAAAGTTATAGCGCTTTGCCTACTTCTTCTTGTTTTTGCGCTCGCAAATCTGCCGCATGAAATGATGTATCAGCGAATCTTTTGGTTCATCTTGGGAGCTTTGCTCGTTGTTGCCCCTGTTCGAGGCAACGAAGAGGCGCGCAGATAAATTCAATCTGTGAATTTCAACTCGTGAAATTCACAGATTGACTTGCTCAGTTGGCTTTAATATACCTCTTTTGATTTGTCTGCTTTTGCCAGCATTTCAGCGTTTCTTGAACGAATTCGCATTTTCCTCTGCAGGACTGGTTTCTGTTAGAGTGCGGTAGCCATGAGCGGCCAATTCTTTAAAGGCAATTGCATTGTTCACGTATAAGCCGGTCGCCGTGTCAGCGTAACGTTCTGATATAGTCGTGTCTCTCCGCAAAATATCTGTCGTTGGATTGGGCTATGTCGGTTTGCCGGTCGCGGTCTCTTTTGCCTCCAATGGTTTTGAGGTCGTAGGATTTGATGTTGATGTTCAGCGGATTGAGGAGTTGTCCTCTGGGTATGACAGGACTGGGGAATTGGATGATGGACGTCTTGCGCAAGCGAAGCTGAAATTTACAGCGGACGCGTCTTCCCTTCGAGCAGCTGATTTCCATATCATCACGGTGCCAACGCCGATCACCGAACAGAAGCAACCTGACCTGAGATGTTTGGCATCAGCCTCTGTGACCGTGGGGCGCGCGCTCAGGCCAGGGGACATTGTCGTCTACGAATCGACCGTTTATCCCGGAGCGACCGAAAGCCACTGTATCCCAATTCTCGAAGGTGAAAGTGGTCTTGCTTTTGGCCGCGACTTTACAGTCGGGTATTCGCCCGAACGCATCAATCCGGGAGACAAGGATCACCGCTTTGAAACCATCGTGAAAGTCGTTTCCGGATCCGATGAAGCGACTTTGAATGTTGTTGCCGACGTCTATGGTTCGGTCGTACGTGCGGGAATTTATCGTGCGCCCTCTATCAAAGTAGCGGAGGCTGCCAAAGTGATCGAAAACACGCAACGCGACCTGAATATCGCTTTGATCAATGAACTTGCTCTCATCTTTGACCGCATGGATATTCGCACAAAAGACGTACTGGAGGCGGCTAAGACCAAGTGGAACTTCTTGCCGTTTGAGCCTGGACTGGTGGGTGGCCACTGCATTGGCGTCGACCCCTATTACCTTACCGCAAAGGCGGATGCGCTGGGCTATCGTTCCGAAGTCATTTTGGCTGGCCGGCGGATCAATGACGGTGTGGCCAAGCACATAGCCAACAAAGTCGTGAAATATCTGGCCAGCCACTGTGATTCGCTTCGCGATGCCCGCGTGGCGCTCTTTGGCCTAACCTTTAAAGCCGATGTGCCCGATCTGAGAAATAGTAAGTCGGCGGATATTATTTCGGAACTGGGCGAGTACGGTATTCGTTCTCAGGTTCATGATCCGCTGGCGGACGGTGCGCAAGCAAGAATGGAATATGGTTTGGAGATTGCGGATTTTGAAGGGATCCGAGATTTGGATGTTCTGATTCTATCCGTTCCGCATGCTGCCTATTTGAATGCTGTTCAAGAGAATGTGTTCGACCGCCTCCGTGACGGCGGGCTCTTGGTCGATGTAAAATCGGTTTTCGATCCGGCTTCGCTGCCGGACTCCATCCAATATTGGAGTCTCTAACTCCCAAAATGCCCCAAACTGTCTTCATCCAAGCGCGGACGTCTTCCCGGCGTTTGCCTAACAAAGTTGTTACAAGCATTCAGGGTCGGCCCTTGCTGGGTTACCTCATCGAGCGGCTACAGCAGTGCCGTCTTGTTCATCGGCTCGTCATTACCACCTCTGTCGAGCCCGAAGATGATGCGGTCGCCGCGTTGGCGAAGGATTTGTCCGTCTGCGTATTTCGTGGTTCTCTCGACGATGTTGCCGGACGGATGCTGGCTGCGGCCCAGGCGTATTCTCTTGCTTCATTCGTCCGAATAAGCGGAGACAGCCCGTTGATGGACGCCGAGCTTGTTGACCGGGCGATCGACTTGTTCGAGAGCGTCGATGCGGATCTCGTGACAAACACCTTTCCCAGATCCTTTCCCAAAGGAATGTCCGTAGAGGTTATCGGTACGTCCGTTTTGGAGCGCGTGTTGGGGGCGACCGACGATCCTCAAGATTTGGAGCATGTGACACGCTACATCTATGCTCATCCAGACGACTTTCGCATCCAAAACTTCTCTTGTGATCAAGCGATTGATGGGCTTCAACTATCCGTCGATACGCCCGCCGATCTTGAGCAATTCTCCCGCGTATTAGGCCTTATGACAAAACCGCATACAGAGTATAAACTCGAAGATGTTGTTGCGTTGCTGGGTCGGGAAAGTGATGCGCCAGTATTGTCCGATGGGACTCGTACGCGTTGATGTCTCATATGACATCCAAGAACGAAACTAGGATGGTAGCCACATGACGCGATCTATTCCCTTTGGAAGACCCATGATTGGGCAGGAGGAAAAGGACGCTGTGATGAACGTGCTCTCGGGACCGATCCTTGTGCATGGACCGCAGGCGAAGCAATTTGAGGCCGACTTTGCGGCCTACACGGATGCGCAAGAAGCAATAACCGTGTCCTCATGCACGGCCGGCATGCATCTCGTTTGGTTCACCTTGGGGATGGGGCCTGGCGACGAGATTATCGTCCCGGCCGAAACGCATGTCGCAACAGCTCATGCTGTGGAACTCGTCGGTGCAACGCCAGTTTTTGTGGATGCGTGCCGCGCCACTGGCAACATTGATCTGGGTGCGGTGGAAAATGCGATCACATCTCGAACCCGAGCAATATGCGTGGTTCATTACTTGGGCATGCCTGTGGATATGTCGCGAGTTATGCCGCTTGCGGAAAAGCACAACTTGTTTGTTTTGGAAGATTGCGCTTTGGCCGTGGGAACAAGACTAAAGGACGTTCATGCGGGCCTGTTAGGGCACGCGGGAGTCTTTTCCTTTTACCCCGTCAAACATATGACCACCGCCGAAGGTGGAATGATCATCACCAATGACTCGGATCTGGCGGGAAAACTTCGATTGCGCAAGGCTTTCGGCGTCAACAGTACGCATAGCGAACGCAAAGTTCCTGGAGTCTATGATGTCGTGGCGCTCGGGTACAATTACCGGATGAACGAAATTCAGGCGGCGATCGGCGTGTCGCAGTTAAAGAAAGTTGATCAATTTCTTGAGGCGCGAAAACGAAACTATTCTGCCTTGGAAGAAGGCTTGCGCGGAGTGCCGCGGACTCATCGTCTGACATCGTCTCACGGCCCGTTCGTCAGCAGCCATTACTGTTACTCGCTGCTTCTAGATGAGGAGTTAGGGGAGTGTCGGTCTGAGATTGTCGGACAGTTGAATGCAAAGGGCGTGGGGACGAGCGTGCACTACCCGCAGCCCGTTCCACGGATGTCATATTACAAAGAGAAATATGGATGGACTGAAGGTTCCTATCCCAACGCGGCGTGGTTAAGTGATTGTTCAATCGCCCTGCCTGTAGGGCCGCACGTTGATCTGGACGATGTTGCTTATATTGCCGGAACCCTATCGGAAACGCTGCAGGAGTTTGTGGGCTGATGATTGATTTGACTGGCAAACGAATTGCGCTCGTCGGTGGTGCCGGATTCATTGGGCACAATCTGGCGCTCAAGCTAAGAGAGCATGGTGCAGATGTTCACGTCATCGATAGCCTGCAAGTGAACAATTTGGGTGCCTTTTCAAATTCGACGGATGATCCAAACAAGGTTCTCTATCTGGGTCTGATCAATGAGCGCTTGAGGCTGCTTCGGGAAGCGGGCGTGCCTTTGCATGTTGTTGAGGCGCGAGATTATCACCTTCTGTCTTCTACGCTTGCTCAGATCGAGCCGGAAACTATTGTGCAACTTGCTGCCATTGCCCACGCCAACCGTGCGAATAAGGATCCCTTTAGCACGTTCGACCATAGTTTCCGCACGTTGGAAAACGCACTTGACATTGCGCGCAGCTTTCACTGTCACTTCGTCTACTTCTCATCATCAATGGTCTATGGAAATTTTGATGGAGAAGCTGTCTCGGAAGATAGGCATTGCGAACCGTTGGGAATCTATGGCGCCTTGAAGTTCAGTGGGGAGAAACTGGTTATCGCGTACAATCAAGTATTTGATCTTCCGTATACGATTGTGCGACCATCTGCCCTCTACGGCGAACGCTGCGTGAGTCGGCGTGTTGGCCAGGCGTTCATCGAAAACGCCCTTCGGGGTATACCTTTGACGATAAATGGCGACGGTGAAGAAGGGCTGGATTTCACGTATGTCGGTGATCTGGTTCAAGGGTTGGCGCGCGTGATTGGCCTTCCTGAATCACATAACGAGGTATTCAATCTCACTTTCGGTGGGGCACGCTCGCTTAATCATATGGCGTCGATCGTCCAAGAGCATTTTCCTGGGTTGGAGGTTCATCATCAACCTCGAGATGGTCTGATGCCAGAGCGCGGCACTTTGTCGGTTGAAAAGGCGAAGAGACTGTTGGGGTACGCGCCGGCCTTTCCCCTTGAGAAGGGCTTCGTTGAATACATAAACTGGTACAAAGATATGGCCGAGCGCCATCCTGAGCTGTTCGAACGGACCGCCAAAGCATAAGCGATCGTTCGCGAACGAATTTCGATGCGGACTGTCATTCTGACTACGGACACGTTGCACCATACGTACTTTGTTGAGCACGTATCGCAGTCGTTCGACCTGTCGGCGGTTCTTGTTGAGGCGCGCCCCGCCGCTGTTCCTCCGTTTGAAACGGGCCATTCGTTTGAGACGGAAAGAGATGACTATGAACGTTCAAAATGGTTTGTCGGGCGGCAGGGCGTATTGCCGGAAGTCGCAGACATTACTTCTTTTTCCTCGCTGAATGACGATGACGCGGTCTCTTGTTTGAAGTCGTTACGGCCGGACGTCGTGGTGGTGTTTGGCACCGGCCGCTTGAAAGCTCCCATTATTGGGGTGTGTCCAGATGGATTCGTCAATCTTCATGGGGGAGATCCGGAACACTATCGTGGCTTGGACTCACACCTATGGGCAATTTATCATAAGGACTTTTCCGGACTTCAGACGACCCTTCACCGGGTTGCGTTGGAGTTGGATGACGGCGAAATTTTGGAGCGGATGAGCCTGCCGGTGCGGCCCGGCATGCCGCTGAGCGAGTTAAGAAGCGTGAATACCGACGTTTGCGTGAAGTTGGTATTGAATGCTCTGGAGGCGTTTCAAGCGCGAGGCCAATTCACCAGCAGGGCGCAGACACAGATTGGTCGCTATTACTCCTTTATGCCATCGGTGCTAAAAGAAATTTGTGTCAAGAATTTCAACAAGTATTCGCAGAGTTTACATGCATCGCCCGTTGCGTCAGCGGGATAGTTTCGTATGTCTGTGCCGCCTTTCAGTGAACGACTAATAGAGGACGGGGTTGCGATTTTCCTGTTTCACGGTGTGACCGATCGCCATGAGCACAAGATACGTAATTATACCCGCAAGCACATTGATCAGAATCGCTTCATCGAAATCCTGCGGGATTTGCGGACGGTTGGAACACCTGTATCCATGGAGGAATTGGTCGCTGCCGAGCGGGGCGATCAGGCTTTGCCACCCAAGTCCTTTGCGATCACTTTCGATGATGGATTCCAGAACAACTATACGATTGCGGCGCCGATACTCTCCGATTACGGAGTTCCAGCGACGTTTTACCTGACCAGCGGCTTTATCGGCACGAATGTCATGTCGTGGATCGATAGAATCGAGTTTGCCTTCGAGCTGAATTCAAGCGCCGAATTGTCTTTGCCTTGGGGGCAAAGGGCGTACCGGAATTATGAAGAGGCACAACTGCTGTTGGATGAAATTCGTAAAACAGTAAAATCGGACGACACTATTGATGAGCACGAACTTGCGACGACCGTTCAAGAGCAGATGAATTTGGAGCCTACCGTTTCAAGTCTGGACAAACTGGATGTGAAGCTTACTTGGGACGAAGCAAGAGCGCTGAATGGCGATGATCTTTTCATTGTGGGAGGGCATTCGCACACACATGCCATATTGAGTTTTCTTGATGCGGAAGGGCTCGATGCGGAGCTTAAAACCAGCAAAGACCTGCTTGGGCAACACGGGATCGGAGTACGGCACTACTCTTATCCTGAGGGTCTGTCGAACTGCTATTCGCCGCAAGTCATTGACGCCTTGAAGGACCTCGGCGTTGTGTGTTGTCCGACGGCCATTGATGGTGTGAATTCCCCGCCACTCAGTCTGTTCCACTTGCGCCGGATTATGGCGACCTAGTACCTTTAGCTCAGGAGCATTGTTCGAAGATGCAGCTGTTTGAGAAAAATACCGAAACCGATACGGTCATCGTCGCGGAAATCGGCGTCAATCATGAAGGTGATCTAGATAAGGCGCTTGAGCTGATCGAACTTGCGGCAAAAGCGGGAGCAGATGCCGTCAAGTTTCAGACCTATACGCCTTCGCGATATGCCTGTGCGAACGATGCCGAACGGCTGGCCCGAACTGGGAAGTTTGCTCTCGATATGTCGGACTGGGTTGTCCTGAAGGAAAAGGCCAGCTCACTGAATATCGGCTTTTTCTCCACTCCGCTGTCTGAGGATGTGGTGTCGGACCTTGATCCATTGTGTCCGGTTTTCAAGATTGCGAGTGGCGACATAACTTTTGAACCGGTCGTTCGAGCTGCTGCAGCGACGGGCAAGCCGCTTTTGGTCTCAACGGGTTGCGCCACGCTTGAGGAAATAGATGCTGCCGTACGATGGGTGCAAGAGGAAGCAAAAGATGCGCCGCTTCAGGACAGGCTGGCATTGCTGCATTGCGTGGCGGCTTATCCAACGGCGATCGAGGAGGCAAACGTTCGCAGCATTCCATTCTTGGCTGAGCGTTACGGCGTTACCGTTGGATACTCAAATCATGTGATTGGAATGGAGGCTTGTTTGGCGGCGATCGCACTCGGGGCTCCGATCATTGAAGTGCACTTCACGGATCAAAAGGAAGGGCGAAGTTTTCGAGATCATGAATTGTCTATGGACTTCGGGGATTTGAAGCGATTGGTCGAGACCGCGCCCCTTATTCGGCACGCACTCGGTGATTTTGGCAAGTTCGTTCAGCCCGGCGAAGAAGGCACGCGCCTCCTTATTCGCAAAGGCGTGGTTGCTGCTCAGGATCTGAATGAAGGAGACATCTTGTCGGAAGATAACTTGATGTATGCCAGGCCTGCTACCGAGTTTGCATCCAGCGAGATTGGTGCGCTTATGGGGCGCAAGTTGACCGCTTCAGTGAAGATGGGTGAACTCATTCCACGGGCCGCCGTCAGCCCCTAAGTGGGTTTCGAAATCTGATTCATCTCGGCGTTATAGGATTGGGTGTCGGCGAACGGTTGGCGCATGCCGCCGCGAGTCATCGTGCCTGTCGCATCAAGACGATTTGCGATTTTGATCACGATAAGCTGTCCGATGTTTCCTCACGATTGCCTGAAGCGCAAACGACAGAACGTGCGCATGAGGTCTTGGAAGACGACGAGCTTGATGCGGTCATCATTGCCTCTTGGGACAATTATCATTTTGAGCAAACGAAATCTGCATTGCTTGCCGGCAAGCATGTGTTCGTGGAGAAACCTTTTGTCGTTCACGAAGACGAGGCGCGCGAAATCAGATCCATACTGAATGCGCGCCCGTCCCAAGTCTTCGCTTCTAATCTTGTCCTGCGCACGACGCCGCGATTTCGAGATCTCAGGAACCGCATTATCCAAGGGGAAATGGGGGAACTGTTTCATCTCAGCGGCGACTATGAATATGGACGCCTTCAAAAGATCACGGAGGGTTGGCGCGGCCAGCTCTCGTTCTATTCAGCCGTTCACGGCGGCGGCGTGCATATTGCGGACCTTTTGATGTGGCTGTCTCAGTCGCGCATCAGCGAAGTGAGCGCGTATGGCAATGCGATCGCCAGCGCCGGATCCTCGTTCAAGAATTTTGATATGATCATTGCTTCACTTCGTTTTGAAAGCGGTGCCGTCGGATCGTTAGGCGTGAACTTTGGTTGCATGAGGCCTCACTATCATCAGCTGCGCATTTACGGCACCAAGGCGACCTTCGAAAATCGTGCGGGATCCGCGGAATGGCATGTCGGACGGCAAAAAGGCTTGGAACCCGAATATCTGGAAACGGAATACCCTGGTCAGAAGAAGGCCGAGCTGGTCCTGAGTTTTGTTAAGGAAGTCATGGGTGAGGGCAAGTGTGAAGTGTCTCGTGACGACGTCTTCGCATCCATGGCAGTTTGCTTCGCCATAGAAAAGAGCGCCCACGAAGGGTGCGCACAACAGGTCGCGTATCTCTAGGCTCAACACTTATAGTGCCGGTCAAATTACATCGCGCGCTCGGATCGCCGCAGTTGAAGACGGGTGGCTGAGTGATATGTTGTCGAAGTCAGCTTACAGAGTGACTATTGATGCTGATGCAGAGAGCGGGCAGGATTTTGAGGCTGTTCTCGACGCGGCTGGCTTCATATTTGCGAAGGTCCCGTCGAGCGATATCCCAATTGTACAAGAGTTGGAGGCGTTCGGGTTTCGATTGGTCGATGTTGGGCTTCAGTTGGAGGCCAGCAAAGTTTCTATTTCCCGGACCGCCCGCGGCGAAGTCCGGACTGCTGTTCCTGGCGATGAGGAAGAGGTCAAACGCCTGGCGGGGACCAGCTTTGTCTGGTCCCGCTTTCACTCAGACCCTTTGATTCCGAATGAGACGGCGAATGAGATAAAGTCTGCTTGGGCTGGCAACTTCTTTCGCGGAGAGAGAGGCGACACGATGGTGGTCGCAGAGGCGGGCGGCGAGGTCGCTGGCTTTTTGCTGTTGTTGTGGGACTCAGAGAAGAAGCTTGTCATTGACCTCATCGCCGTTGCTGCAGACGCCCGAGGGCGAGGATTGGGGCTGGGTATGATCGGCTTCGCCGCCCAACACTTAAATCCTTCGCATGGGTGGAGAGTTGGCACTCAGCTCGCCAATCGAGCATCGCTCCAGCTTTACGAACAGGCCGGGTTCCGGATGGTCAGCTCAGAAATTATACTTCACCGCCATGGGTCAGGAGAGCCATCCTAGTATGTGCGGAATAGCCGGATACTATGGATTGGGCAGCATCGCGGACGAGCGGATTCAATACTGTCTCAATCTCATGGAGCGTCGTGGACCCGATGCGTCGGGCGTTAAGCGTTTCCGCGCCACGTCCGGCCGAAACTGCGTTCTCCTCCACAGCAGGCTTTCGATCATCGATCTTGACGATCGAGCCAACCAACCGTTTCAGGACGGCGCCCAATCGATCGCGTTTAATGGTGAAATCTACAACTATATCGAACTGAGGGAAGCCCTTGAAGTGGAGGGCAGGACCTTCCGAACTCAGTCAGATACTGAGGTTCTTCTTGCCGAGATAAGCAAACGCGGCGCCTTCGAAGCGGCCATGCGGGCGGAAGGGATGTGGGCCTTCGCCATGTTTGACGAAGAGAAGAATACTCTCACTTTGTCCCGCGACCGCTTTGGCGAAAAACCCCTGTATGTGCATAGAGGCCAAGATGGCGTTTATTTTGGATCAGAGCCGAAATTCGTTTTCGCGCTGTTGGGGCGCAAACTTCCCATCAATGAGCAGCACGTTCTTCGATATCTCGTGAACGGTTATAAGTCTTTGTACAAACAGAAAGAGACCTTCTTTTTGGGCCTTGACGAAATCGCGCCGCGGACGATTGTGGAGATAGATGGCGAGGGAAATGAAACGCGCCAAACCTACTGGGAACCAACGTTTCAGCCAAATCCAGATCTGCGCTTGGAAGATGCCGTTGACATGGCGCGAGAACACCTTAGCCGCTCCGTTCGCCTCAGGCTTCGAAGTGACGTTCCGCTCGCCTTTTTGTTGAGCGGCGGGGTGGACTCCAATGTTCTGACTGCGATCGCGAAGCGAGAGTTTGACTATGACGTTCACGCATTTACGATCATGAACAAAGATGAGCGGTATGATGAACGTACTCTGGTCGAAGAAACGGTGGAGGAACTCCAGATTCGTCATACGTCCGTACCGGTAACGCAAGAGGAATTCCTTCCCAGGCTTCGTGAGCTGATTATATATCACGATGCGCCCGTCTACACGATCACCTATTATGTACAATGGCTTTTGATGCAGAAGGTTCATGAGCATGGATACAAGATCACGGTGAGCGGCACCGGCGCCGATGAAGTGTTTTCGGGCTATTATGATCACCATCTTATGCACCTACGCGAAATCCGGGAGACAGCGCTCTACGAACCCACTTTAGCTGCTTGGAAGGAGCATATTCAGCCGCTGGTCCGCAACCCCTATCTCAGCGACCCCAGTCTCTTCCAGGACAACCCTTGCCTTAGAGATCATATCTATCTTGGGGCGGATGAATTTTCTACTTTCCTCAAACGACCTTTTGCCGAGACGTTTTTCGAGGAGCGCTACGCCGAGTCTCTGTTGAGAAACCGAATGATGAATGAAATGTTTCATGAGTCGGTTCCCGTTATTCTTCATGAGGACGACTTGAATGCGATGTATTACTCGATCGAGAACCGATCGCCCTTTCTCGACCGGCAGCTATTCGAGTTCTGCTATTCGGTTCCGGATGCTCATCTTATTCGCGACGGCTTCAACAAGGTTCTTTTGCGGGACGCAGCGCGGGGCATGGCACCCGACCATATATTGGATCGGCGTATGAAGGTGGGATTTAATGCGCCGGTGCGTGCGTTCTTAAACCCTGACCAGCCTGAGGTGCGGAAGGAGTTGCTGGCGGACGGTCCGCTGTTCGACATTGTTCATCGGGAGAAGATGTCGGAGTTGCTGGACGAGGATTCTCTGCCGAACAGCAAAAGCAAGTTTCTGTTTAATCTGGTCAATACCAAGATCTTTCTAGAGGAGCTCGCTGCCTAGCATCTTGGCTGGGCGCCTTTGGTGATGCGCTATTGTGATTTGTGTGTTTTGCCGGATACGCGGCCAAATCTCGTGATTGGCGATGATGGCGTGTGCAACGCGTGCAAGTCTCACGGCAGCAAGCCGTCTATTGACTGGCGGTCGCGGGAAGAAGACTTTGCTCATCTGGTTACGCACGCTAAGCGCCAGTCGTCCCGGTACGATTGTTTGATTCCCGTCAGTGGCGGCAAGGACAGCACCTGGCAGGTTGTCAAATGCCTCGAGTATGGGCTGACGCCTCTGGCGGTTACATGGCGGCCCCCTGCTCGTACGGAAGTTGGGCAGCGAAATCTTGAAAACCTTATTCGTCTGGGTGTTGATCATATCGACTATACGATCAATCCGAAGGTTGAGGCGCGGTTTATGCTCAAAGCTTTCGAGCGGTTTGGAAGTACTGCCGTTCCCATGCATTTGGCGATCTTCAATATCACGCCAGCGATCGCCGCCCGGTTTCGGATCCCGTTGGTTATCTGGGGCGAAAACTCGGCGTTCGAATACGGGAATACCGACGATGCCCACACAGGGTTCCTTATGGATGAGGCTTGGCTCAATACGTACGGCGTGACTCACGGAACAAAGGCGGAGGATTGGGTTGACGAGGATCTTACCGAAAGAGACTTATCGGCCTATTTCGCTCCTGATGCTGATGAGTTGAAGGCCGCTGGAACGCGCGCTATTTTTTTGGGTTATTATTTTGAATGGGATCCGACCAAGACTTTTGAGGTTGCAAAGGCGCATGGTTTTTCCAACGAAGCGACCGGGGCGCGCACAGGTTTGTACGATTTCGCGGATATCGACGATGACTTCATCTCTATTCATCATTGGCTGAAATGGTACAAGTTCGGCTTTACGCGTCTTTCCGACAATCTGTCATTAGAGATCCGAAATGGCAGGATAGTGCGAGAAGAGGCGCTCGAAATTCTAAGACGGGCCGGAGATCAAACTCCTCACGCGGATATTGAGAAGTTCTGCGCATTTGCCGAGATCAGTAAGGACCGCTTCTTTTCGATTGCGGAAAAGTTCAGAAACCTGGACATTTGGAAAAAGACTTCAGATGGATGCTGGTTCCTTCCGGATTTCATTTTCTCTGATTGGGTTTGGTCACGGAGTTGTGCATGAAGTTTGAGCCGAAAGATCCACCGCGAAAGTTTGAAGTCGGTAATTCCGTTCGCTTTGATATGAGCGACTGTGGGTCAATGAGCTTGGAGCCCGATGAGCAGATTACATTTGTTACGGAGGCTGGCGGCGAATTCGACGTCGCTCGGAAAGATTGGGGGTTTTATGCGACCCCTTCGCTTAACGGGCGGCTCTCTCAGTTTGATTTGCGTGCGGTGCTTATTCGGAACTCGCTAACGAACAGATATTACCTGCTGCTTGTTGAAAGAGGCAGAGAGCAGGCGTTCCTTAACTATCTGGAGCAAGAAAGCTGCGAGGTGGTCACCTGGCTTGACAGCTCTGAATCGTGTGATGCTTTGCGCGCTAGCCTAGACAATGGGTGCGCGCGTGATTAGTCCAACACTCCAATGCCCTTGTGATGGACAGTACATGAACCATGCTTGGTCGTATAATGAGCCGCCCGATGGAGAGACGCTCTTTGACCTCAAGGGACAGCCCTACTTCCGCTCGTACGACCGCTGCTCGCTCTGTGGACACATGATAGGGAAGCATCTTCTGGACCTCTCGTTGCTTTATGATCGGGACTACGTCGATGCCACTTACGGCGGAGCGGAGGGTATGCGCCAGCGGTTTGAAAAGATCATGAGCCTGCCGCCGCACAAATCAGACAATTGGGCGCGCGTTCGCCGGGTTTTGTCGTTTTTTGGTCGTCACCATAAGACAGGTTCCAAACGATTGCGTGTACTTGATGTTGGGGCAGGGCTAGGTGTTTTTCCAGCGGCGATGGCAGAAAACGGATGGGAAGCCATTGCTCTTGAAACGGACCGAAGAACGATTAGCCATTTGGAAGAAGTCGCGGGTGTCTCTGCCATTGATCATGACCTGCTCAAGTCAAATGTCGATGAGATCGGTTCTTTCGACCTCGTCACATTCAACAAGGTGCTTGAGCACGTCGAAGATCCGGTAGGGCTGCTCGCGTCAAGCTTGCCGTTGGTGGGCGAAAACGGATACGTCTATATTGAGCTTCCTGACGTCGCAGCTGGCGTCGACGGAAAAGAACGCGAAGAATTCTATGTCGAGCACCACCACGTTTTCAGTCCCACGTCTGTCATTATGCTGGCGTCCCGGGCTAGTTTTGAGATTTTGGAATTGACCCGAATTCGGGAATCCAGCGGTAAGTATACGCTGTTTGGATTTGCGATCTCTACTGATCGCAAAAGACCGTACTGAGTTCCGGCCTTGGGTCTCTTTGAACAGTGAAGTCTGGTATCGATTACGGATATGAAAGTAGTTTTCCTTTCATTGATCTGTAGGCAGTTCTTTTCCTGTCTTCAGATGTGAGTTTCGTTAGTTTTCAAGGGACAATGATGAGAGATTACTTGCAGCAAAATGCTTCGTATTGGGAGAAAGGATATACCGCTCCGAACGTAGAAAGCGTCGTGTTTCGTATTGTTGGAAGAACGCTCAAGAGTGAGCTGAACTTGGGCCACAAAAATGAGCGAGCAGTGGATTTCGGGTGCGGGCAAGGAGCAACAGCTGCCTACCTGCATTTAGAGGGTTTCCAAGTTCAGGGGGTTGATATCTCCAAGACGGATATTTCGACTGCTCGTATTCGATATCCTCATATAGCTGATAGATTTCAAGTTTGCGCTCCAAATCCGGCGGATAATGATTACTACGGTTGGGAAAATGAGGTAGCGCTGGTCATGGCCATTCAGTCGCTGTACTATTTTTCTAAGAGTGATTTCGATCTCATGATCGATAAGCTCTACAAAGCAATGTCTCCAGGTGCGATACTCTTTACGACAATGATGTCCACCAAGCATGCGTTTTATCAGTATTCTAAAGCGACAAGCGATCCTTGGCTGAGAGAAACGAATTTTGATGGCCCACGCATAAGAATTGAGAAGTATTACAATTTCTTCGTGGAGGACCGTGAGGATATGTGTAGCCGTTTTTCTATGTTTGAGCCCATTCACTGTGGTGAGTACATGATGCAGTTGCAGGAGGGTGACACCAATAATCACCACCTGACGTTTCTTGGGCGAAAACCGGGTTAGATTGTTTCCATACTATCTTCGGCGATTTCGAAAGCGTTTGCGAGGCGGTGTCATGTCGGCACGTCATTTCGATCGGCCTTCGAAGGAACTGTGGGGGTGAGAGCTTGGTTCCCGTAAGGCCAGTCCGGGTTTCGCTCGTCAGGAGACTCCTCCTCAGATCTTTTCCTGCTTGTCGCTTGGAAGCTTGGTCTAGCGCTTGCTTTGATTGATGTGCGCGTTTGTACATGAGATCTGAAGTTTGAAAATTCTTGTTTTCGCTCCGCACTCGGATATATGGGTTCATGCCTTTCCAGAAGCTATCGTTTCCGAGGCCTTGGCTAAGCAAGGGCATGAGATCGACTATGTGACTTGCGGGAGGTCTCTTCCGGGTTCCTGTGTTCCAGTCGCAAGCCGTGTCGGTGAAGCAGTTAGTCAAGATGAGGTCTGTACTTCTTGCGGAAACAGAGACCGGATGATTCGCAACGCAATGTCCTTCTCTGGCTTCACAATAGAAGAATTACTCAATGCTACTGATGCGGAGGAAGTTGATGGTTTGCTGCACAACAAGTCATCAGATGAACTTATAGATATTCACTGTGAAGATGTTCCGGTTGGAAAGTTTGCAGCATACGAGATCTATCTCCGTGAGAAACGTTACAACGTTGACTTTTCGGGTGAATTGTTGCTTGAGCTTAAGGAAAAAGTACGAGCAACGTTAGCAACGGCAATTGCCGTACGGAACTATGTCGCTAAGTTTGGCATTCCCCATCGTTTGGTCGTATACAATGCGATGTATTCGGTCACGCGCACTGCTTGTGCATTGCTCGAACATCGAGGAGTTCCGTACTATTCTCTTCATGCTGGTCCAAATCTTCCGCATCGATTGCAGAGACTCATGATAAATCGGCACGATGGCTTTGGAACCATACGACATCAGTTAGAGCAATGGCCGAGGTATCAACACGTTGCGCCATCTGCGTCCCAACTCTCTTTTGTCACAGACCATCTCCTCCATATGATCAAAGGACGCAGTGTGTTCTCGTATTCTTCGGGGCGCACAAAAAAATCCAAGTGCATCCGGGAAATCTACGAGATCGCGCCGGAAAAGAAAGTGCTGACAGCTTTGTTGAGTAGCAACGATGAACGTAGTGCAGCAGAAACCATTGGAGCCTATGTCCCGCCTCAGGACCTACTTTTTCCAACGCAATCCGACTGGGTTCGTGCAGTGATAGACTATGTGCGTGGTCAGGAAGACCTGTTCTTGATTGTCCGTGTACATCCTCGAGAGCTTCCTAATAGGCGGGACAGCATAGAGTCAGAACATGCACGCCAACTTATGAGCGCGTTCGAAGAACTTCCGAAGAATGTAGCAATCAATTGGCCAAATGAGAATCTCTCGATTTTTGACATGCTGGATCAGAGCGACGTCTTCCTCTCAGCGTGGTCAAGTTTGGGTAAAGATATTCCAATTTTTGGACGGCCTGTTGTTGTCTATTCGGGCCAACTGCTGAATTACCCGGCCGATCTAAATTTTGTGGGGGAAGGATATAGTGACTATTTCGATGCTATTCGATCCGCAATCGATAAGCCTTTTGATTCGTCTCGGATCCGGCTCGCTTATCGCTGGAGTGTATTCGAACAGTTGAGATCAACCGTGGATATCGGGGATAGTTTTTTCCATAGGGAGTATCGGTCTCGAAATGTCTTTTCTAGATCTTGGGTTGCCATCCGTAGGCGGATGCAGAAGGAGTTCATAGAGCGTCGAGATATTGCGCGTCGAAGTTCCGACCTTCAATCTGCACATCTGATTAACGGGATTATCGAGTCCGGGAATAGCTCCATTCTTGAATTGCTGGAACCCGAGGCCGTTGAGCAAGGCACGGTTGAGCACGAGGCGATCGATATAAGAAATGAAACAAGACGTCTTGCTGATGCACTTTTTCCAACTCAAGAAGCGAAGCTGAGCAGCCGATTGTATGCATCGTTGTGTACTGCATTTGATTGATGACTATACGAACGTATTGGTTGTTCAAAGTGTCACCGAAGTAAAGGCTTTAAGTTGAGATCAGCCTATATGCTTTTGGTTGCAAACGGATCGATCGGCAGCTTTGGAAGATCAGCTTGAGTCGCTTGTCATGAACACCAACTACTATCCCAAAATCGATTATCCTTCTCATCCCGCTTTTTGTATGTTGGACGTCGATCCGAGAGACGACAATGGCGTTGTTGAAGACATGATCGTCGAGATCGACCAAGCGGTTTGTCATTTGAACGAATCTCCTTTTTCCGATCAATCCTCTTTGCGCGAGGCTTTCGATGACGTCTTGGTCTCGAGAATTGATTCTCTTACAGAGTATTTGTCGAGGACAACTGAGAATGATAGGGTGCGATCTTGGATTCAACGCGCTGTTCAGAATGTACGCCAAGAGCTCTGGGAAGGGGCAGTTGTGGCAGTCCGACGACGCAAGTCGGCCTCACTTGGTCTGACTGAGGAGGCGCTAGAGGTTGCTTCAAAACTCAAAAAGGATGGATGTGCAATATTCAGACTGGAAGAAGAGACCAAACGCACGCTCCGACGACTATGCGATCCAGCCATTGCAGAACTGAGAGAGAGAGCAAAGCAAGAGCCAATTGACCGCCTCGTGCACAACTACGAGCTCAGTGGCAAAGTTGGACAAGAGATCGCGTCGTTTTTCCGGCGCAAGAGTATTTGTGAGGGACTCTCCGGCTATGTTGGTAGCAATGTGGAGTTCGCCGGATTTTCGTTGGAGTACTCCTATCCCAAACAAAGCTGGTGGCGCGGTTTGTACTTAGACGTTGGACTAGACGATACGAGAACGTCCTACATGCACTACGATCACGGTTGTCGAGATCCAAAGGCAATAATTACCCTTTCGGAAGTTGAGAAGGAAAGTGGTCCCACCAGATTTGTTGTTGGTAGCCATGCGCAAGATCGGTCCCGCTTTCTGCACTTCATGATCAAATCTTTGGATTTTGCATGGGAGCGTGATCCAGAGGTTCTTGGGCCCGGAACGTATTATCGGCCACACTTTTCGCGTCCCGAATACCGTAGAGAGATATTGCAGCTTCCTGCGGCCTTTCAAGGTTCGAGTCATTTCGGTGAAGATGTTCTAGACGACACGCCACTGTCCCACGAGTTGCTTAGTCATGAAATTGCGATGACTAGCGAGGTGGGCGATTGCATTGTTTTTGATGGAAATAACGGCATTCACCGGGGCGCTCTCGTGGAGCGAGGCGAGCGAATAGCTTTTCAAATCGTGTTTTTGGTTGAGGACCGTCCTTCCTTTGCGCAGACGATGTACCAAAAAACTCGTGGAATGGCGCTGCGGATGCTTGGCAAGGTTGAATAGCCTTCGGTTAACCTCTGGACAAATTCGAGTTAGGGAAACGAATTGTTAGGTTTCAGAAACCCTTGGCGTACTGAACAGACGAAGGTGATCCAGGTGAGTGAGAGTTTGCTTGGGTCGCAAAAGTTGGTCGGTGTTGATGTAGGGGCGGCAAATGGCCTGCTCCCGCATTGGCGTTCCTTAGATGGTATCGCCACGATTTATCAGGTTGAACCAAGAAAAGAGTCTTGCGATGATTTGCGGGCGCAATTGCAGAACTCTGTTCGGCCTGATCTATATCAAGTGATTGAAGCCGGTGTTGCCGGTACTGAAGGAGAGCGCACACTCTACGTATCAAACGTTCCCACTGGGTCTTCGCTCTATTCACCAAACCCTGATGCCCGTGACAATGATGGACAGTATACAGATCCATCGTATTTTTGGCCAATCACCGAACGAAAGATCAGCACCAGGCGTTTGGAAGGGATTTTCGATGAGGTTTCAGAGCGTCAAGTCGATCTTATTAAGCTCGATATTCAAGGTGCCGAACTCGAGGCGTTAGAAGGGCTAGGAGAAACGCGACTCTCGAATCTTTTGTGTGCTGAATTAGAGATCGGCTTGCACGACATATATAAAGAAGCGGCAAGTTTCTGCGATGTGCAGGATTTCTTTCAGCAGTACCAGATGCAGTTTTTCGACGTTCGTGTTTCCCGCGCCCGGTTGCCACGAAATGGGTCGTCTGGCACCTATGAACAGAGCGTCTTTTCGGTACAGGACAATAGTCCTACGCTCTCGGCGCGGGTATGGGAATTTGATGCTGTGTTCTTTCGGTCAAGAACCGACGTGTTAGGGAAGCGCGATCCCAATTTGATCCGGCGGATGATGTTAATCTATGCTACATACAACTTTTTCGCTGAGGCGCATCGCTTGGCGGAAGATGCTGAGAAGGCAGGCATTCTTTCTGGTGATGTCTGTGCTGAGCTTCAGAAGCTGATTGTAGATTTGCACTACGTAAAGCACTTTCGCCCCTGGTTGTCGCGGCATCGATTCTGGGGCCTGGTACAGCGCATCAGATACCGTTTAGCACCTCGGAATGTACAGCGTTGGTGTCAGTATATGTATCAAGAATATCCGCACGGGTGATTAAGGTAGGTTTGCCCTTCAGGTCTCAACTTAAAGCTAAGTGAATCAAAGATTATCATATCTCCGATCACTGATCGGTTTTGCTTTTCAGAATAACCCGCTTCTATACGGCGCGCTCGCGCTGTCAGTCTTTTCTGTGATCATCGAATTGGCGGCCGTCAGTAGTCTGATGCCACTTGCAGCCGTAGCGGCAGGCGAAAGCGCGCCGGTCGACTCGCCTACCGTCAGAGTGCTTGACTGGATGGGTATGACGGCGAGCGGGCAAACATTGTTGATCGTCTTCGTTGGTCTTTTCTCAGTCCGTGTGCTCACTCAATTTGCCAGTCAGGGCTTGATCTTTTATTTGAGCAAAAGACTGCTTTTGCAGCTATCGACACGTGCATTTCATACAATTATGCACAGTGTTCCGCTCAAAGAGCTGGAAAGACAGAGTATGGGCTATTTTATCACATTGTCGGGTGATGAGGCAAATCGCGCCAGCAATATCATTGCTTATATGAGTCAGTTCGCATCCGTAACCTTGCTCGCTTTTCTCTATTTTGTTGCAATCGTCGCATTTTCCCTGCCTGTTGCCGTCTTTGTGGCCGTCTTCCTTTTAGTTTCTTTTCTCGCGCTCTTTAATTCCTTCCGTACCACACATAAGCTTGGCGCTAAGGCCGTTGAACAGTCGCAGGGACTTCACTCCGTCTTTGTAGACACTCTGAACGGGCTTCGGTCTGTTCGAGCCTTTGCAGCAGAAACTTATGTATCCAACAATTATTACAGCATGCTCCTGTCCTATGTGCGGACCAATGTCATAATAGAGATGATTTCCCTGACAGCGCGCTACGGCCCCGCTTTGCTTCTTTTGCTCGCTGTTTGCGGAGTTGCCTTGTGGCCCTCTTCTGCTAGTCGTTTTTCAGTCGAATTGCCCCTTCTCGTCACACTGATCGTACTATTGATGAGGTTTTTTCCGGTGACCGGTCAGGCTCTTAATCTTGGTCTGCGGATTATCGCGGACGTGCGAGCTGGCCAAGACGTGACGCATATAATCAATCAGTATAAGCCGGCCTCTCCTAAGCAGGAGATGGACGTATTGGAGACAATCACCCGGATTGAAGCACGTTCGATCGACTTCTCGCATTTAGACGGGAAGCCGGTTTTGACTGGTTTCGACGTTTCATTGGAGAAAGGGAAGAGCTACGCTCTTGTTGGAGAGTCGGGGTCGGGAAAGTCCACATTCTTAGACCTGTTATTGTGCTTTTATGAGCCTGAGAATGGTAAGTTGCTTGTCAATTCCACCGCGCTTCAATCTGTCCCCAAATTAGAACTCAGGCGGAGAATCGCGCTTGTCGCTCAAGAGCCCGTGATCTTTAACGATACGGTAGCTAGCAATATACAGTTTGGTGCCCAAGCCGACCGCGAGCAAATTGAACGTGCCTGCAAAGTTGCCTGCATTCACGAATTTATTCTTTCCTTACCAGAGGGGTACGACACCCACATAAACTATCGCGGAAGCAATCTTTCCGGCGGTCAAAAACAACGGATAGGAATTGCGCGCGCGGTTTTGCGGCAACCTGATGTGCTTTTGCTGGATGAAAGTACAAGCGCACTGGATGAGGGAACGCGGAAGCGGGTTGTTTCCAATCTTCTCACAGAGTTTCAAGACCGCATCATACTGTTTGTTACCCACGATGCGTTCGTTATGGGAGAAGCTGATTTCATTTACGCGATGGACAAGGTTAACCAAGTCTGTGCTGACACAAAAGACGAGACAGTTAAACAGAAACACCGCGATTCCGTCCGCACTTCGACAAGCTCGTAGTGGGAAGTCGATGTCGTTTGCCAATGTTCGCAGACACGTCTTGTTCGCAGTTTTCTGAGGTTCGCGAATTGGGGGTTCGTTAGGCTAGCTTGACTCTCATCGGCAAGTGGCGGAACAACATGCCGCAGTTCGTGAAATCTGCCTGTTGGGCTGTGACGCGTTTCTGTGATCCGTATGCTAATTTGTCCTATTCTCAAGATGGAGAGGACATGATTGTGGATCGTTTGTTCACAGGAAAGAGTGACGGGTTTTATGTGGATGTAGGAGCACACCATCCCGTTCGATTCTCTAATACTTGCATCTTCCACCGGCGGGGGTGGCGAGGTATCAATATCGATGCGGATTCAACACTAATGGCGGCTTTCGAACGCGCACGTCCGGCCGATATCAATCTGGCTTTCGGCGTTGCCGAACATGATGATGAACTTCAATTGTCGATATTTGATGACCCGGCTTTGAATACATTGAATTCTGAGGTCGCTCGGCAGTTGGAAGCTGATACATCGTACCGTGTCGTAGAACGCCGACAAATATCGGTTCGTCCGCTTAGAGCTCTCCTCGAAGAACACCTTCCTGGGGGCTGCGAAATAGACCTTTTGAATGTGGACGCCGAGGGGCTGGATCTAAGCGTACTGAAGTCCAACGATTGGCAACGGTTTCGTCCTCAATGTACGCTTGTTGAGGCCGGACACGCTCCATTGGACCAAATTCGGAATGATCCCGTTTTTCAGTTTATGGTGGAGCAGGGTTATTCGCTTTATGCTAAAACAGTTAGAACACTGATTTTCACCAATTCCGAGATTGCTTCGGCATGAACCCTGCGCCGATTGCTCTTTTCGTTTATGCGCGTCCCGAACATACGCGCTCAGTTATTGAGGGATTGGCTACAAATCCAATGTTCGGGGATAGTGATCTTTGGGTGTTTTCCGACGCACCAAAAGACAATCGGGATAGTGAGGCGGTGGAAAGCGTCCGCTCACTCATCAAACAGGTGAGGGGTCCCCGTCGATTGGAGGTGGTCGAACAAAGTGAGAATTTGGGATTGTCGCGTTCGATCATTGATGGCGTTTCTCGCTTATGCGGCACTTATGGAAAATGCATCGTGCTTGAAGATGACATCGTGCCTACGCCATACTTTCTTGAGTATGTGAACGAGGCGCTCGAGCTCTACAAAGATGATGAGCAAGTGATGAGCATTGGTTGTTATTCGTTCAGCGATGGCCGCGCATTGCCGGATACCTTTTTTCTTCGTGTGCCGGATTGTTGGGGATGGGCCGTTTGGGCGCGAAGCTGGAGATTCTTTGAGGAGGATGGGCAGAAGTTATTGTACGAATTGGATCGTTTAGACCTAAAACAAGAAATTGATTTTGGTGGTGTGTACCCATACTATCGAATGCTTGAGGATCATGCGAATGGGCTAAATGATTCGTGGGCAGTGAGATGGTATGCAGCGACGTTGCTTCGTAACGGTTTGGTTCTTTATCCAGGGATGTCGGTTACCGATAATGTCGGATTTGACAACACTGGAACGCATACCGGGAGTCACCGCGGTAAACCACCGAACACTCTTGCTCATCGAAGCATACCGGTCGTTGACATACCGGTCGAAGTATCTGAGCTGGGTACAGAAGTTTGGCGGAACGTGATGCGCAACATGCAACCGAACCTCGTTGAAGGGCTATTTGCCAGTATGCGGGAAAAGTTGGGACGGTTGCGTCGTCATGCTCGTGCGCGAACTACGGGGAGTCCCAACTAGTTTTGGTTTGAGCGGATGAAGCTGCCGTTCCTCGATCGCCTTTATTCTGTTTGGCATCTCTTGCATGAATTGCGGGAGCAACTAGATTCGGTTCAGATGGCGCTTGGTCGGGTCGAAGCGCGTCAGACTGAAAATTTGTCTGCTGACGCATTACCTGAAGCGGAGTTTAAAGTCTATTCCCAATGGGGCGAAGATGGTCTGATTGAGCATATGCTCAGGCAAGTGCCTATCGACAGAAAGGTCTTCGTGGAGTTCGGCGTACAGGATTATCGTGAATCCAACACTCGATTCTTGCTTAAGCACCGGAATTGGTCCGGTCTTGTGCTGGATGGATCGCCCGATAATGTTCGCCGAATTAGAGAGGACGTCATCTATTGGCAGCATAATCTAAAGGCGGAATGCGCCTTCGTTTCGCGCGAGAACATCAATAAGCTGATAAGCGCTCACGGTATAGAGGGCGATATCGGTCTCTTATCGATCGATATTGACGGCAATGATTATTGGGTGTGGCAGGCGATCAACGTGATCTCTCCCCGCATTGTCATCGTCGAATATAACGCCTTGTTCGGACCGGAGGCGCCTGTTTCGATCCCTTATGATGAAACATTTGTTCGTTCACGGGCTCATTATTCTAATCTCTATTGGGGGTGTTCGTTGGCAGCTCTTAATCACATGGCTGCAGAGAAGGGTTATGTGCTGGCCGGGTGCAACTCAAACGGAAACAATGCGTTCTTTGTTCGAAAAGACGTGTCGAAAGGTATCAGTGTAAAGACGGTGGAAGCTGCGTTCCGCAGGTCTTTGTTTCGCGAATCGCGAAACCAAAGCGGGGAACTGACCTATCTAAGCCCGGAACGGGCGCTCTTAGAAATTCAAGAGCAATCGGTCGTCCAAGTGCGGACTGGTGAGACTATGGCCGTAGGCGATGCAGTTGTTGATAGAATGTAGTTGCCGGTATTAGCGATAGGTGTAAAAGAAAATTCATGAGAGAACGTTTGAGCAATTTAGCCACAGCTATCTGTCCGCCGATTTTGCTTCCTCCTGTGAAAGCAATATACAGAGTAATTAGTGGTCGTGCGCAAGTGATTATTGATCCGCACTCGCAGGACCTTGATGTCTATTGGACAGATGAAATGCAGCAAGTCCTTGAGACTTGGGGGGAAGGAAATGTTTGGAGCGAGATCCAACTCGCGATGGCCGGTCGAAAAGGAAAAGCGTTAGATATAGCGTGCGGCACGGGAAAGGTGACTTCGCTTCTTCAATATAACAAGGACTTGGAGATCTGGGGCGTAGATATTTCGGACAAGTTCATCGACAAGGCTGCCCAGCGTGGTCTTGATCAGAGCCGATTGTTTATCGGCGATGCTTTGGATCTACCTTTTGAAGACAACTTCTTTGACTACTCATACTCGATTGGTTCGATTGAACATTTTACTGAGGATGGCATTGCTACTTTTCTCAAAGAGAGTGATCGAGTGACCAATTCGACTTCTTTTCACATGCACCCGGTTTCGAAGTCCGGAGAAAATGAAGGCTGGATCAAGACTGTCCAAAGTTATTTCAATAATTCTGTAGATTGGTGGCTTCCGAAGTATCGTGAGGCTTTCTCTTCGGTTGTCGTACTAGACTCTCTGTGGGAAGATCACCGGTCGAAGGGTAAATGGTTTGTTTGCAGTAACCTTTAGTCTGTGATACCTCACTTCTTGAAAAGCTGGATTCCACCTGCCGCGTATGCGAGTGTCGAAAGGCTGCGAAGAGGACGATCCGGGCTTGGGAATCTCATTGGCAGTTGGCAACAGGCGCGCGAAGATGGGTCTAGTTATGCTGCAGATGAGATTTTGCACTCAGTCGACCAAGCGGTGCAGCGAGCGATGGCTAGCGGAGTCCAAGATAGAGACGGATCCCTTGTCAGCAACTCGGCTGCTCCAGGCGCGCTTATTGCGACTTTGCTTCAACAAGCCCTCAAAACTAATTCTAGAGGACGGCTTTCCGTACTCGATTTTGGCGGTGCTCTTGGCTCTTCCTATCGACTAGCCAAGCCTTGGATGGAGCCCTTGGATAGTCTGACCTGGCATATTGTTGAGCAGCCGGGGTTTGTTGAAACGGGCCGAAGGAGTTATGAATCAGATGAGCTGCGCTTTTTCGCCTCAATGGAGGAAGCGGCAACAGCGTCTACACCGGACATCATCCTATTTTCGGGCGTGCTCCAGTACCTCGACAACCCCTATGAAATTCTGGAAAGAGCCAAAAAACTTGGTGCAGAAACGGTTTTTGTGGATCGCAATCCAAAAAGTGAAGTGATCGAGGACAAGTATACTCTACAATATGTTCCAGGAGGGACATTCACAGCGCGCTTGCCTTTTCGCATATTTGGAAAACAAAAGCTGGAGGAAGCTTTGTCTCCGGAGTACATTCTGCGGGGAAATTTTGCTAGCGTTGATCCAGATATGACTGCGGGCGGAATGCCCGTTTCGTTTCTGGGTTCGTTGTTTACCGCAAGCGACGGCCCGCAGCAGCCGTAGAACAAATAGGCTATCGCATTCAGGATAAGAATTGGAAAGCATGGCATACGAAGTAATTGAAGAAGATGGCGTGCGTTACGCCGAAATCATTTGGGCCAACACGGAAGTTGAAATCACCAAGTTTTATTCGCCTGCGGAATCGTCGCTGCAATTCGGATTGCTAGCACATGAAGCGGGTTTCGTGGAGCCGCCGCACTATCATCACCCTGTTAAGCGTGAAATCAACGACCTTCAACAGATGTTGGTCGTTCAACGCGGTGTCGTTGCAATTGACTTCTTTCGTCCGGATGGGTCAAGACTGCGTGAGGTGGTGCTAAAGGTTGGTGACGCGATCAATTTGATTGACGGCGTTCATTCCGTGCGCGTCATAGAGGACATGCAGTGCGTTTCCGTCAAGCAGGGCCCGTTCTTGGGGGATAAATTGGACAAAGTTAATGTCGACACAAAATAGAATTCCCGTTCACGAGCCAGAAATCGGTGAAGAAGAGATCGAAGCGGTTGTTGCGGCTCTTCGGCGTGGAGAGATCTCCGGTACTTTCGGGCAGGCTCTTCCGGAGTTTGAAGAAAAGTTCGCGGCCTATTGCGGCTGCAAACACGGGATTGCGGTCACAAACGGAACTACCGCTCTTCAGATGGCAGTCACCGCAGCCGGTGTCGGTGCGGGCGATGAGGTCCTGATGAGTGCGTCCACGAATATCGCGACTGCGCTGGCCGCTTACTACAACAACGCGGTACCGGTGCCGGTTGACTCGGAACCTGTAACCTGGAATTTGGATCCCAGCTTGATCGAAGAATTGATCACACCTCGAACAAAAGCGATCATCCCGGTTCATTTGTTTGGCCATCCCTGCGCTATGGATCAAATCATGGAGATTGCCACCAAATATGGTCTCGCAGTGATAGAGGATTGCGCTGAATCCCATGGTGCAACGCTGAATGATCAGATGACGGGTAGTTTTGGCGGCATGGGATGTTTTAGCTTTTACGCCAACAAAGTGATTACGACTGGCGAGGGCGGAATGGTTACGACCAATGACGACCGTTTGGCTGAGAAGCTCAGGTCCTTGCGCAATCTCTGTTTTGGTCAACCGCGATTTGTTCATCAGGAAGCGGGCTATAACTTCAGAATGACAGGCTATCAAGCGGCGATGGGATTAGCTCAGCTCGGGAAAATTGAGCAGATCATTGAGCAAAAACGGCGTATTGCGCAAACATACAATACTTATCTGAACGACGTTCCTGGTGTCCAAACGCCGGCTGAACTGCCCGGTGTTCGGAATGTTTATTGGATGTATGCGGTTTCCATTGAACCGGAGTTTGGGAGAAGCCGTGATGAATTGGCGGACATTTTGCGGGAGCAGGGTATCGACACCCGAACATTCTTCTGTCCCATGGGGCAACAGCCCTTCCTTCAGGAGCAAGCTGGGTATCGTGATATCCCTTGCCCAGTAGCGGATCATCTTTGGGAAAGCGGCTTTTATCTGCCATCGGCCAATTCCTTGGACGAAGGGTCGATTAGACGCATTTGCGATGCCATCCGCGATGCGGGGCGTTTTTAGGCCGAACATCTCCTTTTCGTGAAGATTGCCGCATATGTAGCCGGGTATGCGCCTGACGCCGGAGGAGGATATACGTTTGAGAACGATGTCCTGAACGGCTTGTTGGCGCGCCTGAGGTCCGGTGATCCCCATGACTTTTGTATAATGTGCCCGGCCAGCAGCGAGCCCTCTCTGCGTGCGCATATCGCGCCGTTTGAGATAGAGGTTCTTCCTATCCCGGAGGGGCGCTTGCGGAGCATGGGAACGGCCTTACTCCGTGACAGCGATTTCTTGCGCTCGCATTGGCGGCGGCCTTATGCGCTGGATCGCGTCGCAGATAAGGGGCGGGTGGATTTCATTTGGTTCCTTGGAGCTGGAGTTCACCTGACAAATCGTCCGTATGCTACAATCGTTTGGGATATCCAGCATCTGAACACGCCGTGGTTCCCTGAAATGAGCGGAAATGGACTTTGGGATGGCCGCGAAATGTCACACAATTGGTTTTTGCGCCGCGCCTCTGTCGTGGTGACGGGCACAAGACGCGGCCAACACGAACTGAATAGTCTCTATCACATCCCAATTGAACGGTTACCAATCTTGCCGCACCCCACGCCTCAATTTGCCTTGGATGCCGGCGTGCCCGAAAAGAGCCGTTCCATCGTTGACGGCTTGGGTTTGACTAGGCCTTATGTTCTGTATCCCGCTCAATTTTGGCCTCACAAAAACCATGTCAATTTAATCGAGTCGCTTGCCCGTTTGAAGCGGGACAAGGGTGTCGCTATGGATTTGGCGCTTGTCGGTTCCGACAAAGGCAATCGCGGTTTTTTGGAGGCGGTGGCAGACCGTCTAGGTGTGAGGGATGCGATTCACTTCTTGGGGTTCGTTGACCGAAGCGATCTTATTGCTCTTTACCAGGAAGCTGTGGCGCTTACCTATGCTTCATGGTGTGGGCCGGAGAACTTGCCTCCACTGGAAGCGTTTGCGTTGGGATGTCCTGTGGTGGCAACGGACATTCCGGGAGCCCAGGAACAACTCGGCGATGCTGCTATACTGGTCGATCCGGCGAATCCGAGCGCGATTGCGGATGGAATTCTCAAGGTTCATCAGGATCCAAGGCTGCGCGAGGGCCTAATTGAAAAAGGCCATGTTCGCGCGCGAAAATGGACGCCTACGGAGTATGTGAACGGATTCCTCGATCATGTGGAAAAATTCGAGCCGATCCTAAAATGTTGGAATGCATCACCTCAGAGAGAGGGATGAAAACACACGAACAGAATTCGCTGTCGATATCCGTCGTCACGCCCAATTACAATATGGGTGACTATCTGAGCGACACCATTGTGTCCGTTCTTGGCAATCTTAAGAGTTGCGATGAGTACTTTGTCATTGATGGGGGTTCGAGCGACAATAGCAGGGAGGTGATCAAGAGGTTCGACGGCCAATTGACCGATTGGGTCAGTGAACCGGACCGGGGCTATGCGGATGCGATCGCGAAAGGCTTTGCGGCGGCGAGCGGAGACATACTGTGCTGGGTTAATAGTGGTGATTTGCTGCTGTCGGGAGCGCTCGACAACGTCCGATCCGCATTTGCATCGCATGACGCGGAGCTGTTGTTTGGGGATGATTTCTATATTGACGAAGAAAGCCGCGTGATCCGCTATAGTCGGGGCTTCGCGCCTGATCTGAAGCGTGCGATGTTATTGGGATCATGGACCCCGCTACAGGATGCTTGTTATTGGAGGCGATCTGCATACGAGCAAGTTGGTGGTATTGATCCGACGATCAGCTCAGCCGCCGATTATGACCTCTTCTTGCGCTTGGCTGTGCGATGTCGTTCGGCCTATATACCGATCGCTTTCAGTGCCTTTCGGCGGCACCCAGGCCAAAAATCTATTTCCGACACAGGTACCTATGCGTCTGAAAAAGAAAGAATCCGGCGGCGGGAGTTGGCGGCTGCGGGTTGTGGTTCCTCACGAGTGCGTTCTGTCTTCCCGCGGCTCATGACGAGCCTGCGCAGCCGTTTCGCGGCGCGTCTTTGGGTCCGACGCGATCTGATTGGCCGACCAATCGGTGAGTTGCCATCAGGCCGGTATTGGCCACCCTCGATTTCCCTTGAGTAGGGTGGCGTCCGCCGTAAGCATGCGAAGTCTCGCTAAACGCTGGCTTTTGCCCTTCCTAGATCCGCGACGCTTGCTGCTCATTTTTCGTGTGCCGCGTTTTTGGGCCGAACTGCGGACTTACAAGTGTCGTTCCTCGTCTGAGCAGGTGTTACTCGCAGACACGTATCCCTGCCTGACAGATCGGACGTCAACTACACCCTTTGACCCTCACTATTTCTACCAAGGGGCTTGGATTGCCCGAAAGCTCGCTGGCTCCAACCCTACGCGGCATGTCGATGTTGGCTCCAGCGTTTTGACCATCAGCGTTTTGTCCGGCCATGTGCCCACGATATTTCTTGACTATCGTCCGCTTGCTGTCGGGTTGCCTGGGTTGGGCAGTATTGCCGCCAGTGTTTCCGGTCTTCCGTTTGCGGATGGCAGTATTTCCTCGCTGTCGTGTCTTCATGTGATTGAGCATATAGGGCTTGGGCGATACGGTGACCCGATTGACCCGGATGGAACTTTTAGGGCGCTGGATGAATTGCAAAGGGTGACATCTCGCGGGGGGCGTTTGTATTTGAGCGTGCCCGTTGGTCGGGAGCGGGTTTGCTTTAACGCGCACCGGGTGCTTTGCCCTGACACGGTCCTGCAGCGGTTAAACGCTATGGAACTCATCAGTTTTTCGCTTGTCGATGATGAGGGCCGTTATCATCCCGACTGCGATGTCAGCTGCGCCGGTCAACTGGACTATGGCTGCGGCTTGTTTGAATTGAGCAAACACTAACGTCGACCTGCATGTTGGATCGCCTTAAGCACAGTGATCTGTTTGCTTACAACCTCTATCAGCGGGACAAGTGGGTTAGGGCACAAGCAAGTACAATTGAAAACGATGCGCGGGTTCTCGATGCGGGAGCAGGGTCATCGCCTTACCGTGCAATGTTCAATCATTGCATTTATGAAACACAAGATTTTACTCAGCTGAAGGATGATCAATTGCGCCATGGTGGATACGGTGCAATTGACTACGTTTGCGACATTGCTGAAATTCCGGTTGAGGACGGTAAGTTCGATGCGATTCTTTGCACTGAAGTGCTGGAGCATCATCCGGACCCGGTTCGTGTTGTAAATGAATTCGCGAGAATTTTGGCACCAGGCGGTGTGCTCCTGTTGACGGCGCCGTTGGGTTCGGGAATTCATCAAGAGCCTTACCATTACTACGGCGGCTTTACGCCTTATTGGTACCAGCGTTTCTTGACTGAGGCCGGATTCGTTGACCTTGAAATCGAAGCCAATGCGGGCAGCTTCCGCCAATTCTCTCAAGAAGCGATCCGCTTTGTGCAGATGACTCGCCCGTTTGGCGGGACGCTGCCCTTTGGACCTTCTCTTGTTTGGGCGCCCTTTTGGATTTTACTATTGCCAGTTCTTGCCGGGCTGGTGCCGATTGCGGCGAAACGGCTCGACGCTTACGACACGGAACAGCGGTTTACTGTCGGATATCATGTGCGCGCCGTGCGTCACTGAGCGTTTCTAGTGAACAGACGATGAGGGTTCTTTGTGTCTTCGGTCGGTATGCCTACGGAGAGGTTGAGAGAGGCGAAGCCTATGAGTATGCGAACTTTCTTCCTGCGCTCGAGAATATCTCGACAGAAGTTTCCCTCTTCGATTCTTTCTCTCGGGATATGTATGCGGACTTTGCGGAACTCAATCTCGCATTTCTGGAGACGGTTGATCGCTTCAAGCCGGACCTCGTCTTTGCCGTCTTGATGGGATATGAGATCTGGACAGAAACGCTTGAAATATTGAGACAACGCACTTCAACGGCGTTCCTTAATTGGGGAACAGATGATTCTTGGAAGTTTGATCAATTCACGAAATATATCTCTCCCTATTTGGATTGCCATGCAACAACTTACCGCGCAGCGAAGAAACGGGCCGAGCAGTTAGCGCTTTCCAACGTTGTTCAGTCTCAGTGGGCGGCGTCATCAAGGACACTTGCAGAGCCTCTCTCGAGCGATCAATGCGAGTTCGACGTCAGCTTTGTAGGCACCGCTTACGGGAACCGGCGGCATTGGGTCGAGGCCTTGAAGGCGCGCGATATCAATGTGACCTGTTTTGGCCACGGTTGGGGCCGCACGCTTGAAAAGTCGAGCGACGTTCTGGATATCTACCGGCGGTCAAAGATCTCGCTGAACTTCGCTGACTCAGGGGTTCAACTCTCGAAGCGCGGGTTGCGGCGAAACCGTCAAATCAAGGCGCGCACATTCGAGGTTCCCGGTGCGGGTGGATTGTTGCTCACGGAACCGGCTGAGGACTTGGATCTGTATTTTAAGTTAGGTGAAGAAATCGATACATTTGCCGAAATCGACCAACTCGCCGATAAGATCGGGTTCTATCTGTCGAGGCCGGACCTTCGCGATCAGGTTGCCTGGAATGGTCAAAAACGCGTGTGTGCTGATCATACCTACGAGCAGCGGTTCCGGCCTCTCATAGACGCCGCGCTTCGCGCTCGTCGCGAACGCGGGGTTCAACACTGGTCGCTGCGGCCTCAAGCTGATCTTGCCCCATTTATCGAGACATATGCGGCAGGCGCGAAGGCCAAAGTTTTGAGGTATGCATTGTTGAAGATTGGAAGCCTGCTTTATGGAAGGGAGCGCGGCGCTCGTGCCGCGCGAAGGGCCGTTTATGAGGCCTACTGGCGCTTTCGTGGGGCGCGGACGTATTCGAGCGCAGGTCTTCCAGGACAATTGTTTTACAAAGAAAGCTAGGTTGCAGTGGTGCCCAAGGTCAGCGTTGTTATGTCCGCGTACAATTGCGAACAAGAAATTGAACTGGCGGTCGCTTCGATTGTTGCTCAAACGTTTCAAGATTGGGAGCTTATAGCGATTGATGACGGATCGACCGATGGAACCCATGAAAGACTGGCCGGATTTCAGGATCAAAGAATTAGAGTTGTGCGTGAGAGAGAGCGCAAAGGTTTGGCGTACCGCCTGAACCAAGGGATTGCGATCGCGCGCGGCGCCTATGTCGGGCGGATGGACGCAGACGATATTTCGTATCCTGAGCGGCTGTCCAAACAGGTCGCATATCTCGATAAGTCGCCCGACACGGATTTGTTGGGTACCGCTGCATTTGCTTTTGAACCCGGGTTTCGCGCAATCGGTGTATGTGATGTTGAACCCTCACATGAAGGGGTTTGTGCGAACCCGGCATCCGGGTTTCGGATGCCGCATCCTTCGTGGATGGGAAAACGGAATTGGTTCGAAAAACATCCTTACCGCACAGATGCGAAACGCGCTCAAGATCAAGACCTGTTGGTTCGTACATTTCGCTCCAGCCGCTTTGCCAATCTTGAGGAGATCCTCATCGGCTACCGGCAAAGTCTTCCCAAGATCAATCACATTCTAATGGGGCGTTGGTCTTATGGACGGGCGTGTTGGCGCTACAATCAGAATCTTGGCGGGCGTTTCCCGGCTCTTTTGGGCGTTTCCGAGCAGGTGGTTCGGTCAATGGTTACTGTACCGCTTATTGTCTTCGGCCAAGCTGATTGGGTTTTGCGTCGCCGGTTTCGAACGGCGACCTCTGCGGAGAAGGAGCAGTTCAACCAAGTGTGCGGCTCTCTGTCGGCGATCGATTGCTTCCGAAGCGTTCGCCAAGAAAACGGGTCTGAGCTGCAGGCCCAATCCGATTCGCCCAATTTGGGTCCGCTCTAGGCAGAAACGCAGACTATGTGCGGAATAGCCGGCTTCTTGCGCTCCGATCCTGGCGCTGAGGACACCATGTCCCGAGTCGTTACCGCCATGTCGGACACTTTGATTCATCGAGGGCCGGATTCGTCCGGTCTCTGGTGCGACGGGGCAGCAGGCATTGCTTTGGGACATCGCCGCCTGTCGATTGTGGATCTCTCCGAACTTGGACATCAGCCCATGGTGTCAAGCAGTGGGCGGATGGTCATTTCCTATAATGGCGAGGTCTATAATTTTAAGGAAATCCGATCCGAACTTACACAGGCGGGCATTGCGGTTCGCGGGGGCTCGGACACGGAAGTGATTCTTGAGGCGTGTGATCACTGGGGTGTTGAGCAAACGGTGTCCAGACTCATCGGTATGTTTGCAATCGCACTATGGGATCGTGATACGAGAACATTGTCCTTGGTGCGTGACCGGCTTGGCATAAAGCCTCTCTATTTTGCATATGAGCCAGGCTTCTTTCTCTTTGGCTCCCAGCCCCAGGCCCTCCTTCGCTATCCGGATTATCGTGCTGAAATCGATCCGTCTGCAGTTGCATCCTATGTGCGCTTTTCGAACGTTCCGGGTCAGTACGCAATCTACCAGAACATGCGCAAAGTGGAGCCCGGGCATATTCTCACGATTCAATCAGATTTATCGGTTGCCGATGATGCCTATTGGTCGATGGATGACGTAGTACGTCGAGGTCGTAATGCGCCTATTGACCAGGATGACACGCAAGCCGTTGAAGCGTTGGATGGTCTCCTCCGCGATTCGGTCAGGCGCCGCTTGGTGGCGGATGTCCCATTGGGCGCATTCCTTTCGGGCGGCGTTGATTCCTCCACCGTTGTCGCGCTCATGCAGGCTCAGTCCGAGCGGCCGGTCAAGAGCTTTTCAATCGGCTTTCAGGAGGATGCCTACAACGAGGCCCAGCATGCCAAAGCCGTAGCACAGCATCTTGGTACGGATCACACCGAGCTGTATGTCGATGCTCATCAGGCGCGTGACGTCATTCCGAAACTGCCTTTGATGTTTGATGAACCTTTCGCTGATGCCTCTCAGATTCCCACCTTTTTGGTTTCTGAACTCACACGAAAGCATGTGACGGTTTCTCTGTCCGGCGACGGCGGTGATGAGCTTTTTGCCGGATATAATCGCCACATGATGGCATCGCGTATGTTACCGGCTATCTTCAATGTACCTGGGATTGCGCGGCGCTTCTTGGTGGCAATGTGCCGGGCGATCAGTCCAGCGCGATGGACCCAGTTTTCTCACCTTCTTCCGTCCAATGTGCGTCCCCAGTTGTTTGGTGATAAGCTGTATAAGTTCTCCGATGTCATTTCCGGCAATCAGCAGCAGGCATACAATCGACTCGTCAGCCTTTGGTCGAATCCTGCCGAGATTGTGGCCGATGCGGAGCAGCATCAAACGATGCTCGATGAAACAGCGCACTTGCGCGGCGCCGCAAGTCTGGTCGAATGGATGCAGTTTTTGGACACCAAAACATATCTCCCAGATGATATCTTGACCAAAGTTGATCGTGCGAGCATGGCGGTCAGCTTAGAGGCGCGGGTTCCGATTCTCGATCACCGGGTCGTCGAGTTCGCTTGGCGCCTGCCTGTGCGGTTCAAGTTGCGCGGCGGCCAGAGCAAATGGCTGCTACGCCAGGTGCTTTATCGGTATGTCCCAAAAGACATTATCGAACGACCTAAGATGGGCTTCGGCGTGCCCATTGATGACTGGTTGCGTGGCCCCTTGAGGGAATGGGCAGACGACCTGATTAGTGAGAAGAGATTGAAGGAGGAGGGCTGGTTTCAGTCTGGGCCCGTTCGCCAGCGCTGGCAAGAGCACTTGTCTGGTGACCGGAACTGGCAATATTCGCTTTGGACAATTTTGATGTTCCAAGCGTGGTTAGATGCGCAGAGATATTCGGTCTCGAGGGAACCATCTGCTCAGGGACAATTATGTGCGTAATGGATTCTGCATCTGACCTCGCTCTTGACCAACCCGGTGCCGATCGGCGCGGTAGAATCTTGTTTCTCGTGACCGAAGATTGGTATTTCTGGTCCCATCGTGTGCGGTTGGCAAAGGCGCTGACGAACGCGGGCTTTGACGTGCATGTGGCTACTCGCGTCCAAGATCATCTGACGAAATTGGAGGAGCTTGGCTTGACCGTTCATGCTCTCGGTTGGCAGAGAGGCAAGTCAAATCCCGTCCAAGAACTCCGCGCGCTTATCAAAATCACCCAGCTGCTCAGAGACGTTAAACCGGACATCCTTCATCTGGTCGCCTTGAAGCCGATTCTTTTCGGTAATATTGCTAATAAGATCATCCGAAAGAGCCGGGTGGTGAATGCTGTTTCGGGCCTTGGAGCAAGTTTCATCGGAAACTCGCGCCACGCTAGACTATTGCGCCGGCTCGTTGAGCTCGGTTTTTCGAGATTGCTCCGTCATCCCCGAGATGTAGTGGTCGTTCAGAATGAAGATGACGCGGACTATTTCCAAAAATCTGGTTTCGTTCGCTCCGGTCAGGTTCGATTGGTTCGTGGGTCGGGAATTGATCTTGACCGGTTTCAATATGTGCCAGAGCCGCCGGACAATAATGGGGTGGTCGTTAGCATCGTATCGAGAATGCTATGGACCAAGGGGATCGGTGAATCGGTGGAGGCCGTTCGTCGGCTTCACGAGGCAGGCCGAAATGTCGAGCTGCGCTTGATTGGAAGCCCAGATGAAACAAATCTCGACTCAATTCCTCAGAGCACCCTTGAGAAGTGGAATAAAGAGCCGTTCATCCAATGGCAAGGTCCACGCAGTGACATACCTCGCGTTTGGCAAGACAGTCATATTGCTTTGTTGCCTTCATACCGGGAAGGATTGCCGCTCAGCCTCATAGAAGCGGCAGCCTGTGGCCGTCCGCTGGTCTCGACAAATGTACCGGGATGCCGAGAAATTGTTCGCCCCAATGTCAATGGTCTTATGGCGGAATTGGGCAATGTCAGTGAGCTTGCCAATTCAATTGAGACCTTGGTGGTGAACAAAGAACAGCGCCAGGAGTTTGGGCGAGCGGCTCGTATTGATGCGGAGAAATTCTACTCAGAATCGACAATCTTTGGTGAATTCTTCGATTTGTACGGGGAGCTATTGCGACAATAGGGAGTATTCTTGCGTTCAACACGGAATATGTTTGTGCTCCAATGTGCAAGAGTTCAAGTATCTTGCTGCTAAAGCGTAGCGGGCAGGACATCTCGTCTTGGAACCGTCGCCATCACGTTTCCACCTAAGACTTCGATCAATAGTTTCACTCTGTCTTTCGGGAGCATCTTGCGAACCAGTGCGATGCTATCCACGAACGGTCCTGCTACAAACTTGACCCTCTGGCCCGGACGAACGTCAAAGGTACTGTAAACGGTTTCAGTCTCTTCCGCGTCTACAAGTCTAATCGACTCTTCAAACTCCATTGGCAGGAACTTTGGCAGTTTGCCGTCGGTGATTAGGTACTTAACTCCATAGGTGTTGTTTATCGGCGCCCAATCATCCTTAGCTGGATCGATTTCGACGAATAGATATCCTGGGAACAAAGGTTCGAAAATTGTGTCGATGCGCCGGGCGCGACGTCGGGCGCGTTTCGTCTTCGGCAGCCACGGTATGAAGCCTTGACGCTTAAGGTTCAGTTCCGCTCTTGATTCTTGGTGCGGACGAGTGTGAACAACGCCTAACTTCTTCACTTCGTCTTCCCCTTGGGCGCAACATGTGGAGGAGAGAAGTCAAGTGGTGAGCTCGTTATGCACAAAAATGCTGGTGCTGCGATATGATGGTTAGGATATTTCTCTCGCAGCTGATCATAAATCGACTGAGGATGACGCGACTCTGCGATCACCAGCGTATCGTGTGGCTCAATTCCGCCGGTCTTGCTAACGATCGGCACGCCAAATAGTGTCGTAGACGACGCTTCGCCCTGAAAATCCACGCCTCTAATCTCAACGCCTACTTCGTGTGCGGACCAAATGGCAATCTCTACGAGTTCCCCTTGGCCAACGAGGACAAAACTCTGCCGGTTGGCTGCCGTTTCAGATTCGAACAGCTGTGTATACTCCTGCCGTGCGGATCGAAAGAAATCGAGTGATGTTTCTAAGTATTGGGCAACGAGCCTGGACTTCTCATTGAAGCCTTTTGGCGTCAAGTAGTAAGCGTACCGTTTATAGGGCGCCGCTTTCGCCTTCACGTAGCCTTTCTTGATGGCCCGCTTTAACATTGCGTTGACAAGCCCGACGGAAACCGAAAAACGCTTGGCCAACGACATCTGCGTGACGACTTCGCGCCTCTCCAACTCGGAGAGAAAATTCAATTCGGTTTCGACCTTTGCCCGATCAGACATATTTAACTGGTATTATGCACAATCTTTTAAGTCAAGGCCTGAATTTCAGGGCTTGAATTTCGTGTTTCAAGGAAGCGTTGGTCTCGTATGCAAGCGGGTCTGGTCTAAGATGAGCTTAATTGCATCACTGTGGACTGATGAGTTTGGGCGTCTTTTCACCCAGATGCCCGCCTGGCCTTTTCACACGATCCAGTGCGAGATTTTGACTGAATTTCAATTCAGCATCCGGTTCGTAAATCCAAGTATGATGAAATCTGCGTCGTCCCACGAGCTTTGCTCGATCAATGTCGCATCCTCTGCAGTTGACACCTGAAGGCCGACAAGTTGAGTGAAAAGCGCTGGAACGCATTGGGGGATAAGAGGGACATTTGAATTGTCGACCGTATCGATCTTATTGAACTCGAACTGGGTGCTGAATAATTCGTGTTTGGTGTACAGAATAGAGATTGTCCTATAGGGCCGGACCAAAGGAGAACAAGATGAGGGTATTGGTTACAGGTACAGCCGGCTTTATTGGACTGCATTTGGCCGAGCGCCTTCTGAACGAAGGGCACCAAGTCTTCGGTGCCGATTCTGTGACCGATTACTACGATGTCCGGCTTAAAGAAGACCGCCTAAATCTTTTGCGACAACATCCCGGTTTTGTGGAGTACCGGATCGATATTGCGGAAGCGGAAAAAGTCCAAAGCCTCTTTAGCGAAGCCGAGCCCGACGTTGTCTACAATCTCGCGGCCCAAGCAGGCGTCTCTCAGAGCCTGAAAGATCCGTGGGCGTATAGCCACTCAAATATCGAAGGTTTCTTGAGCATTTTGGAGGCCTGCCGCGCCCATCCGGTTCAACACCTCATCTTTGCGTCAACGAGTTCCATCTATGGCGCCAACCGATCCCTGCCATTTGTTGAGACGCAAGGGACCCAGCATCCTCTGACTCTCTATGCGGCAAGCAAGAAAGCAAATGAAATGATGGCGCATGCTTATGCTAACCTGTTCGGCATACCTGCGACCGGTGTTCGTTTCTTCACGGTTTACGGGCCCTGGGGGCGGCCGGACATGGCATTGTTCAAGTTCACCAAGGCAATCCTCGCTGGTGAAGTCATCGACGTCTATGATATTGACAACATGCAGCGGGATTTCACTTATGTGGAAGATATCGTTGAAGGCTTGGTGCGCCTTATGCTCGTCGTACCTTCTACCGAAGAGAGCCAGACGAGTGAGAGTGACTTAGATCCAAGCGGCAGCCCCGTGGCTCCCTATCGTATACTGAATATTGGAAATGGCCGTATCGAGAAGTTGGCCCGGTACATCGAGGTGTTAGAAGCAAAGCTGGGCCGGGAAGCCAAGATCAACCATCTCCCCCTTCAACCATATGATGTCTCCGCCACGTGGGCGGACACGAGCGCTTTGAAGGCGTTAACCGGGTATGCGCCCAGCACGACGATTGATGAAGGGGTGGGCAAGTTTGTGGACTGGTATCTTGACTACTACGATGCGAGATGAGGCATGTCTGTGCGGTCCGACTGCGCGCCTATCTCAGTGTCATGCCCTCCGGGCTGGCCTGGAACTCTTGGAAGAGACCCTTGACCGATTCCAAACCGGGCTAAGGCTGAATTGCTGAAAGTGGATCAAAAAAAGAACCGGCTGACTTAGCGTTCCCATTGGGAGCCTTTGAGTCAGCCGGCGTTCAGAATGCGACTTTCGTTTTCTGAGCGGTGTCCCGCCAAAACAATTCTCTTATGCAACAGCAACAACGGTGTAGGCCACGGCGGCAACGAAGGCCAGGCCGATAAGGATGCGAGCAATCCGTACGGGAAGTGAAGCGTCTTTGGCTTTGCGAACGAATTGTCTTGGCTCTGCTAATGCGGACATTTTGTGCTCCTCTTGTGGGTGACGGGCGCGTGCCCCAATGTGTTCATTGATGCCTGAAACGCCGCTCTTTTTCCACCTTTTTTCGCAGTATTCTGGGATTTTTTGCAAGAAAATCAGTGTGCGTTTTTGCATCATTGCTCACTTAGGATGCGTGAACATTCCGCGCTGATTACAAAATAACAGGTGGTGAAATTTTAGGCGGCGCTCGTCTGCTCGCACCACTTGACCCAGGCATCTCGCAAGGCGCATTCAAGGTCACGGGCAAACTGCTCGCCGTCACAGAGAGGAGAACTTGCGACTTTGCCACGCAATGCTTTCCTCAGGTCAGCCAAGCCCTCGAGGTCGGCCGCATGACGTTTTGCAAGCGCGACATATGATTCGTCGTCGTCGCATATCCAATCTTTGAGACCAACATTGGAGAGGTGGCTGGCGGCGTGACGTGCCGCAAACGTTTCACCAGGCTTGGAAATCACCGGAACGCCCATCCAAAGGGATTCCACGGTCGTGAGACCCCCCGTGTACGGGAAGGGGTCAAGGGCGATATCGACATCGTTGTACTCTTGAAGCAATTCAATGTGCGGTGAGGACCCTCTCAAATCAAGCTGCTCGGGCTCAACGCCGTGGGCCAAGAATTTCTCTTGGAACAACTTTCGCACACCCTCATCGCCCAACTGCTTTCCCTTTAAAATCAGCTTACTGTTTTCCACCTCGCCTAAAATGCGGCTCCAGAGGGCGATGACGGGGGGTTGCACTTTGGTGAGGTTGTTGAAGCAGCCAAACGTGACATATCCATTCGTAAGAGCGGGCAAGGGTACCGGATCGGTTGCGTAGTCGGGAGGATCGTAACACACGTATCCGTTGGGCAGGCGAATGATCTCCTCGGTATACCAGTCGTCAACGCCCGCCGGCGTTTCGACCCAGTCCGAGATGAGGTAGTCCATCCCTTCCATCCCCGTCGTATTGAACAATCCTCCGACCCATTTCACTTGAATCGGCGCCGGTTTTCTCGCGAAAGCGAGCAAACGATTCCCGGCCGCGTGCCCAGACAAATCGATCAGAATGTCGATCTCATCTTTCTTGACAAGTTGAGCCAGCGTTTGATCTGGAAGACCGATAGTGGAAACCCAGTGATCAGCCGTGGTTTGAAACCGGTGGGTGATATCGTCAAAACCCTTTGTGTCATTGTAGATGACGATCTCAAACTGTTTTCTGTCCAGTGCCTCAAGGGCTGCGATCGTCATGTAGCCGACGGGATGACGCGCGAAACTTCCCGACGTGAAGCCAAGGCGGATGCGTTTTGTGGGGTCGGGAATGTTGTCGAAATTGAGTTCGGATGGTCTGAGGTCATTGACGTAAAACTCATTCCATTTGAGGTGTTCGCTGAAGATCACCTCTTTGGAATAGGTGTCGGAGTAGTGCATGGTCAGAAGCTTGTTGCTCAGCACTTCCACACGAGGCTCGATTGCGGCGGCCCGGTCATAGGCGTGCAGCGCGTTCTCGATTTCTCCGATGTCCTTGTACGTATTTGCCAAATTGTTCAGAGCGGATGCATTGTCGGGGAACATTTCCAGGCTCTTTTGATAAGAGCCGATGGCGTCTTCAAGACGATTCAAACCGTAATATGCGGAGCCAAGATAATTGTGTGCATTCGGATTATCGGGGTCGAACACAACGGCGATCTGCAGGATGCCTTCGGCGGCTTCGAATTCGCGCATGTCCAAAAAGGTGAGCCCAAGATTGAGGTATGCGCCTGTGTGTTTGTTGTCGCGCTTGAGCACTTGGGCAAAAAGACTTGAAGCTTCTTTCAGGTGACCTTCGTTGCGAAGCATGTTGGCTTGCTGAAATAGCTCATCCACATTGCGGCTTTCTGCGTCTGATTGGTGGTCACCCGACTGCCCGATGCCTTGCCAGCCTTGTTTTTGTCTGAAAATTTCGAGGATCCCAGCTTTGTTGGATTTGGCGATTTCCAAAGTCGGATCCAATTCCAGTGCCTTTTCATAGCATTCCATCGCTTCAAGGAACCGCCCCTGCTCTTGGAGCGCGGCCCCTAACGCATTGTGGGCAACCGCAAAGTCCGGCTTTAGGGCGATGGCTTCTCGATAAAGCTGTTCGGCTGGGACCGTGTTGCCGTTCTTGTGTTCACGGATCGCCTCGGTGAGTTTGCGGTGAAGAGCTGCAATGTCATCTGACAGCCCCTCAGGGGGGGCTTCACCAATCTCGATTGAGGACTTCAAGCTTTGGCGATTCTGTTTCGCTGCGGCTCTGCGCTGTTTCCTGTTCATGATCAGGAAACTAGATAAGTATAGTAAACGGCCCCTAAATCACCGCGGGGTTCTTAAGTCGCCTCCGGCTTGGACTTTCGCAATCCGTGAGCGCGTTGATCTGAAAGCCTTCCTTAACCGGGTCTGGGCTATGTTTCCAAGTTGTACAGTTGAGTTGGGTGCGCTTGATTATTCGCTATGCCTCTTAAGATTTCTCTCAAGCCCGGCGAGAAAGTTGCCATAAACGGCGCTGTCATCGCGAACGGGGACCGGCGGTCGAGCTTTGTCATCCAAAACAAAGCAAACATCCTGCGTGAACGGGATATTATGCAGGCGGACCAAGCCAATTCTCCTGCGCGCCGCATCTACTTTCCGATCATGATGATGTATCTCGATGTTGAGGGATATCAGTCCTACTACGACGAATTCAAAGGCCGGCTGGAAGAGTTTATGGCGGCCATCCAAAATCCTGATATTCTGAAAACCTGCGTAGACATCAATAAGGACGTCGTTGGTCACGAGTTCTATAAGGCACTCAAGGCTTGTCGGGAATTGATCGCTTATGAAGAAAAGGTCCTTGCGGCATGAGTTTGCAGGCCTATCAAAATACGATCAAAACAACCGCTAGTCCGAGGCAAACGGAATATCGTTTGTTTGCTGAAATAACCGGTGAACTCCTTCAAGCGATGGAAAGCGGTAAACGGGACGCCAGCCTTGTGGAAGCACTTGACCGAAACAAGCGATTGTGGATGGCGCTCGCCGGTGATTGCCGAAGCCCGGGGAACCAGCTTCCAGATCAGACAAAGGCGAGCATCATTTCGCTCAGCCTTTGGGTGGGAAAGCATTCTAGCGCCGTGGTTCGCGGTGAAGAAAAAATAGACGATCTCATCGAGGTCAATCGTATTATTATGCAGGGCCTCAACACGGCACCTGCCACTTAGCCCGTATTGCGAAATCGCTACGTATTCACCTTAACCCCTTCGGTTACCCCGTCAGCTTCTATGTCGACATCGAACGTTTCGAGGAAGCGGCTGACCATCATGTAATATCCGATCGTCAGCGTCAGTTCGACGAGCTCTTGCGGGGAGAGAACCGCTTCCAAGGGTTCGAACGTCTCATCGGCGGGCCTGACATTTGTGACCACATCATCGGTGAATTTCATGATGTCCGCTTCCAAAGGGGTAAATACGGAGGATCCAGGTCCTTCGTGGATTGCTTCGATCAGTTCTTCGCTCATTCCCAGCTGCCGACAAATACGTTCGTGCTGGAAGACTTCGTACTTTGCCTTCGACAAGACACCCACACGGACAATGGCGATTTCTCTAAGAACGGGATCGAGTTTGGATTTGAAGAGAATGTGATTTCCGAGGAGCACGAACTTTTGGAGAATTCCGTCGCCGTGAGCCATCATCTTAAAAATGTTCATCGGCTCTAGGTTTTCCAGGCTTTCCTTGGCTTTTGGGGGAGCCTCACCTGGTTCGCAATAGGGCATTCGAGCCATTTTCCTTCCTTTCTGCTCAGGACTACTCTTCCAATGTTTCAGTCAAAAATCTTTCCAGGATTCATGATGCCATGAGGGTCGAGCGCTTGTTTGATCTTCTTCATCATGAAGTGGGCGGTGGGATCTTTGAACTTCAGAAATTCCGACTTCTTGGCGACGCCGACACCATGTTCCGCACTGAATGATCCTCCCATTCCATGGGCGATTTCGTGCACGATCGCTGCGACGGGTTCGCGCTTTGCCTCGAATGCTTCAGCGCTCATGTCTTTGGGCTGAGAAAGATTGTAGTGGATATTTCCATCGCCGATATGACCAAAGGGGACGGCACGAATGCCCTCGACCTCGGCGGTGACCGCTTTGGTCGCTTCGGTCAGGAAAATCGGGATAGAGGCGACGGGGACACAAATGTCGTGTTTCAAGCTCACGCCCTCGTGGCGTTGAGCTTCGGAGATTTCCTCCCGCAAGGCCCAGAACTCTTTGCCTTGACGCTCGTTCTGCGCAATAGCGGCGTCTAAGATCAGACCGTCTTGTAGGGCTGACGCGAAAACCGCTTCGGCTACAGATTGTAGGGATTGTTGATCGTTGCCGGTCATTTCGACAAGAACGTACCAGTCGTGCCTGTTGGACAATGGGCTCTTGTCCGGCGTGCCATGTTTGAGCACCATGTCTAGAGCATTTTCCGACATGATTTCAAAAGAGGATACGGAACCCCCACTGGATTCTTGGGCCAGATTTAGTAAAGCGATTGCTGCACGCGGATCTGCAACAGAGACAAAAGCGACGATGGTTGCACCAGGCTTCGCCACCAGTTTGCAAACTGCGGCTGTGATGATGCCCAAAGTTCCCTCAGCGCCGATGAACAGATCTTGAAGATGATATCCGGTGTTGTCTTTATGCAAACGGCTTAGTCCATTCCAGACGTCGCCATCTGGTGTGACAACCTCCAGTCCCAATACAAGATTGCGCATGGTGCCATATCTCAGAACCGCCGTTCCACCTGCGTTCGTCGCCAGCAGTCCGCCGATTTGGGCGGTGCCTTCCGAGGCCAAGGACAACGGAAACAAAAGGCCTTCGTTTTCCGCAGCGGTTTGAACTGTCGCCAGCACGCACCCCGCGTCCACCGTTATCGTCCGTCCTTCCGGATCTAGCGTGCGGATCGTCCGCATACGCTCTAGGGAGACGATAATCTCTTGGTCTGTCGGAATTTGTCCGCCTACCAATCCCGTGTTACCACCTTGAGGAACAATGGGACGGCGGTATTTTGAACACAGCTTTACAATCTGCGATACTTCGGCGGTGCACTTTGGTCTGACGATAAGTGACGCCTCTCCATACCAGCGCCCCCTGCGCTCGGTAAGATACCGGGCTCGATCGTTTTCATCCGTAACAATGCCGGCGGGGCCGACAATCGTGGTCAATTTGTGTTCGAATTCTGCCACTTGTTTGCGTTAGACTCTTTGTTCCTCGGGTTCTTGACATATATCGTTCTTAGGGCTGCTGGAATGGCAACTTTCATCTGAGAAAGGTTTATTCACGACCTTCGGCTAGTCTGACTTCATGAGACTTTTCGGTACCATCGTCTTCGTCTGGGCCGTGTTCACAAGCAGCGCCTGGTCAGCGCCTGACCCGGTTGAGGCCAGGCCAACCCTTTCCGGCCGGGAACTTGGCACATCTTACGCCGCACCGCGGCGCGTCACTGTATTGGGATATACGGGTCATATGCTTGACCCGTTCGTCAGTCGCGACGGGCGTTATGTTTTGTTCAGCAATAAAGGTTCTGGGCGCGACCTCCACTATGCTGTGCGGAAAGAACCCGACACCTTCATATATAAAGGCCGGCTTTCCTCGCTCAATGTCCAGGGATTGGCGGGGATGCCAACCATCGATTGGCGAGGTGCGCTCTATTTTATCTCTGCAAAAGCTATCGGCGCGGCCGGTGCTGCCATTTACAGAACGAATTTTGTCGGTGGGACAACGTCTCGGGCATTGTTTGTGGAAGGTGACTTCGGCGGGCGCGGGCGCTTTAACATGGACGTTGAGATTAGTGCCGATGGAGGCACACTTTATGTGTCAAGAGCGGTAAAGACCTGGTTCCAAGCCGCGCCGCGTCAATCGAACATCGTTTTGGCCATGCGCACAGGCTCTCATCGCTTTCAGCTGGTTCCAGAAGGCGAGACGATTATGGCTCAGATCAATACGAATGATCTTGAGTATGGGCCGTCTGTGTCGCCGGATGAAACGATCATTTTCTTCACCAGATCCACCCCCCGGGCGTTTCAAAAGAAATCGTCGGAGGGAAACGGCATCTACGTCGCTGTGCGCGACACGCTCGACGTTCCGTTTAGCGATGTGACCTTACTCTCTGCCTTGAAAGGATTTGTGGGTTCTCCTGCGCTCGCCGATCGAGGCTGTTCGCTCTATTACCACAGAAACGATCCCGACTTTTATTCCGTGTACCGTTCAGTGCGGCAAGACTGTCAAGCCGAGATTGAACGACCGATCTCGCGGCGCCGAGATGTCATCTTGATTCCACACGATTAGATGAGCTCTGCGCCGCGCGGGTGAGACGGTCATTGATGGCGCGTCCAAGGCCGGTGTTGGGGATCGGCATTACGGCAATGCGCTCGCACCCGCTTGCGTCCAGCGCGTGCAAATGGGCGAACAGGTTTGCAGCTGCTTCGCGGAGGTCCCTGTCCCTGCTCAAGTTCAAGGACGTGTAGGGGGCGCCGGGACATGGCTTGCCAAAGGCAAGCAGTGCTTCTGCTTCTTCCACCGTATTTGCATTGAGTCTCAAGGGATGGCGGGGGGCGTAGTGGCTCGCCAACTGACCAGGTGATTGGGGGGCCGATGAGGTTTCGTCGGAGGATACGATCGTCAGGTGCGGCATAGCTGCTTCCAACTCTTCTGCGGTTACGGCACCGTGACGCAGGATGTAGATGGCCTTTCGATCTGTCTTCACGACTGTCGACTCCAATCCAGCGCTGCACTCGCCGCCATCGATGATAAGGAGCCCAGGGTCGGAAAGGCTTTGCGCGACATGGACAGCTCTTGTGGGGCTAATGTGGCCGGACCGATTGGCGCTTGGAGCTGCGATGGGACATCCGGCGCGTTCGATCAGTTGTTGGGCAACGGGGTGATTGGGTTGACGGATCGCGATTGTGGGCAGTCCCGCGCTCACCAACTCCGTAGCCGGACAGTTATTGGTGCGTGGGAGAACAAGCGTCAACGGGCCGGGCCAAAACGCCTGGCAAAGCTTTTCCGCCTCTTCCGACATGTGTCCCAATTTCCGCGCCATACCGGTGCTTTCAACGTGTACGATCAGCGGGTTGAAGGTGGGCCTCGCCTTCGTTTCGAAGATGCGGCTTGCCGCTTGACCGTTCGTCGCGTCGGCGCCTAACCCGTAAACGGTTTCCGTTGGAAAAGCGACGATTTCTCCTGATCGAAGCCGGAGGGCGGCCTCGCCGATCGTTTCTTGTGTTGCGGACTTTATCACGTTCCAATTCACTCACATATCGAGGCGCCGTCCCCTCAGGGGCGCCAATCTTTGCTTTGTCGCCCCAAGGTGGGATATAAAACGAAAGTGCATACATACCAAAGAACGCGTGCGAGGGAGTATCGTGAATCATCATTTGAGGACTTGGGCTACAGCGGCTGTGGCGAGTTTGTTCGCCGTAACAGCCGGTTTTGCCCAGCAAGACTTTGACTCGGTCTTGATTGAAGCAACGGACTTGGGCTCCGGTGTCTATATGCTGATGGGGAGCGGCGGCAATATGGGGCTCTCCGTTGGCGAGGACGCGACGATCCTCATAGACGATCAATTTGCGCTGCTAACGGATAGAATAATAGCAGCAGTGGCAGAAATCACGGAAACCCCCATCAGCCACGTCATCAATACACACTGGCATTTTGACCATACCGGCGGAAACGAAAACTTAGGAGAGGCCGGCGCCACCATAATCGCGCACGATAATGTTCGTGTGCGTATGGAGTCGGGTCAAGAGTCGCAACTGCTCAATCGGAAGATTGAACCGGCCGCCAAGGTTGCACTGCCGGTCATTACGTTTTCCGAAGACATGACCATGCATCTCAACGGCGACACTTTACGCGTACTGCACGTCGCAAATGCTCATACGGACGGGGACGCCATTCTCTTTTTTGAAAATGCCAATGTCGTTCATATGGGCGATGTCTATTTCAGTGGTCGGTATCCGTTCATTGATCCGGAGTCGGGCGGTCATGTGGACGGCGTTATCGCTGCCTTTGATCGGGTCCTTGATCTGATTGACGACGATACCAAGGTGATTCCCGGACATGGGCCGCTTGCATCGAAAACCGAAGTCAAACAGACGCGCGACATGCTTGTTGATGTGCGCAGCCGTATCCAAGCTGAAATCGATGCCGGCAAGGATCTCGACGCAATTCTTGCCGGGGATCCGCTCGCCGATCTGAGAGAGGCTTGGGAACCTGAGGGGACTTTCGTCAATGCCGAGATGTTCACCCGCTTGATGCACCTCATGTTAACGCAAACCGGCGGAGAATAACCAACCGAAATGACGGAGCCAGAAAACCAGGAAGATCGTAGTGCCCCGAGCGAAGTCGTCGCGGCGGATCATTCGGGAACCTCGGAAAACTCGGAGAAATATGCGGACTTCGCGGCGCGGGCGTTGGCGGCGCTTATTGATGGTGTTATTGTTGCCATACCGATCAATATCTTATTTGGTGGGCCTTCGCAGATCGCTTCGGGAATGAACGCGTTGATTCTCGCTTTGGCGTTCCTGGGCTACAAAGTTTACTTCGAGACCTCTGATTGGCAAGCAACGCCCGGAAAAATGCTGATGCGCTTGAAAGTCCAAACAGTCAGTGGAGGACGGCTCGAGTATCAGCAAGCCGTCATTCGGTCGACACCTTACTGGCTCCCGTCGTTACTCGGATTCTTGAGCGGCATTCTTGCCTTTATTGCCGCTCTGGTCGCTGTAGTTTCATTCGTGGCCGTTATGTCGAGGGAGCGAAACCAGGGCTATCACGATACGGCTGCAGGTTCTGTCGTTGTCAAGGTTTAGGGACCCGAATCCAAAGACTGTGCGGCGGGAAGAGAGGACATCATGGACGTGGCGGTTACCCAAGAAATAAAAGAAAAACAGCGCAGAAGCGGATACGACTATCCGTTTGCAGAGTTTCCGGCGCGCGGATCGAAAATGGAGGTCGCTCCGGGGGTCTTTTGGGTGCGGATGGCGCTGCCTTTTGTGCTCGATCACATTAATCTCTGGCTTGTTGATGATGGCGATGGATGGACGCTCGTTGATACCGGCATATCGAGCGAACAGACACGGGAGGATTGGGAGTCGGTGTTCGACAACCATCTGGAGGGCAAGCCCATAACGCGCGTGATTGTCACGCACCTGCATCCCGATCATATCGGATTGGCTGGATGGATCACGAGAAAGTTCGGTTGCCAGCTTTGGATGTCGCAGACGGACTATCTGTTGTGCCGAAATTTGGTCGCCGACACCGGGCGCGAAGCGCCTTCGGAGGCCAAAGCCTTCTATAAGGGTGCCGGATTTAGTCAGCGCGCCCTTGATGCGTATTTGCAGCGTTTTGGCCGATTTGGGACATCCGTCAGCCACATTCCCGACGCCTACCGTCGTCTCAAAGAAGGCAATGTCATCCTGATCGGCGGCCGCGAGTGGCAGGTGGTCATCGGGCGCGGCCATGCGCCGGAACATGTGTGCTTGTATTGTCCGGAACTCAAAGTGTTGATTTCCGGTGACCAAGTCCTGCCCCGCATTTCGTCGAACGTGAGTCTCTTTCCAACTGAACCAGAAGCGGATCCGCTTTCGGAATGGCTTGACAGTTGTGCGCATCTTAAGAGTGTTCTTCCGGACGACCTGTTGGTATTACCGGCCCACAATGAGCCCTTTTACGGGCTTCACCGGCGCATGCAGCAGCTGATCGATGAACATGAAACGAATTTGAGCGCGCTGGAAGAGCTGTTGTCGGAACCAAAAAGGTCTGTAGACGTATTTTCGGCCCTTTTCAAGAACGAGATCACGCGTGATACGTACTTCATGGCGACCGGTGAGTCGCTTGCACACCTCAATTGTCTGCTCAGCCGTAACCGTATAGAAAGATCGCGCGATGCCGATGGTGTGGATTGGTACGTAAAGAAACCGGAATAGACACATGAACGAACAGCCCTCTTCATCCCCCTCACGGCCCACTCGAATCCTTCAGATCATTGTTCTGGGCGTGACTCTTGTGGTGGTGGCATATGTTGGCGTTGTGGCTGAATTTCCAGGTAATCTCCTCATTGGCTTGGGGCTCGTTCTGGTAAATCTGGCGGTGTTGCGTGTGTTCTTTGCCAAGAAGGAACCCGAAAGTTCTTCGCTTCGAGATCAGGCATCTCAAGCCGAAGACTTTGTAGACTGAAGGTCGCCAAACTCGCGGAGCGGTGGTGAATACCTAAAATGAGCGATCTCGGGATTACCCATCTAGCGCTCACATGCCGTCAGGCTCAGCGCACCATCGACTTCTATGAGACGTATGCGGGGCTCACCGTGGTGCATGACCGCGTTGACGACGGCGTTCGCGTCTTTTGGATGGGAGATCTGTTGCGCCCGTTTGTCCTTGTTTTCCTCGAGACCCAGACTCCCGAACCGCCGCTTGGGCCGTTTAGCCATATTGGTGTTTCTGTCGGCAGCCGCGAAGAAGTGGACCGACTCAGTGCGCTCGCAAAGTCAAAGGGAGTCGTGACGCAAGGGCCGAATGATTTTGGGCCGCCTGTCGGGTATTGGGTTTTTCTCTCCGACCCCGATGGCCATACGCTTGAGCTCTCCTATGGCCAAGACGTTGCTGCGGCCGTAAACAATGTCCATTCTTGAGTGGAGATTCGCGATCCGGCGACGCTTGTAGGGGACTTTATCCAAGACTGATGCTTCAACGACTTTCCCATCGTGTCACGGGGGCACTCACGACGTGGCCGACATCTGCCGAATGGCTTGCAGTTGGGCTTGTCTATCTGGTTTATGTAGTTGGTGTGCTGCTTTTCTCGGGTGGCAATCCAGGTGTGATCAAATTTGACCAACGGGAGATCGTTCATCCTGTCGTGATGGGTATCTATGTGTTCATCGTTCCAGCCCTGTTGGAGGAATTGGGATTTCGCGTCCTCATTTACCCCCGTGAAGATGAGAGCATAAGGCCTCTGTTCAGACTGTTTTGGCTGCTTGCCGGGTGGGCTCTTTTTGTTCTCTGGCATCCCTTACAAGCCATGACTTGGTCGCCGGATCGAATCGAGTTTCTTGACGGTATGTTCCTTGGTCTGACGGCATGGTTCGGTCTATGTGCCAGCGCGGCTTATCTGCTCACGCAATCGATTTGGCCGGCGGTTCTTTTGCATTGGTTGGTTGTGCTATATCTGATTTCTTGACGGGAGGCATATGAAACTCATCGCTTGGAATATCAGAGCCGGAGGTGGCCAGCGGGCCGAGCGAATCGCACAGCAGCTTATTGAATGGAAGCCGGATCTGGTTGCGCTCAGCGAGTTTCGGTCAACACCGGCGAGCCGTCTTATCGCTGACCTTTTGGCTGAAGCAGGTCTCTCCCACCAGATCTCAACAATCCAACATGTCGAGCCGGGCCGTAATGCGTTGCTTGTCGCCTCTCGGTTCAAACTCAAAGCCGTCATTGAGCCGGGTGCGCCCACCGAGCCGGGGCGCTGGATCATGGTGGTCGCGTCTTCGCGGCCAAGCCTTCACGTGGGCGCTCTTCACGTACCAAACCAAGTTACAGGGCGTAAGCCTGAGTTTCACTCACGCGTGCTCGATGTCATCAAAAAGCACTCAAAAAAGCGGTTTATCATAATGGGGGATACCAATTCCGGCCGTATGGGGATCGATGAACAAAACCCCGCTTTCAACCGCCAAACGACACAATGGTTTGACGCGATTGAAGAGGCTGGATGGGTTGACGCATTTCGTCACTTGGAGGGGCCAAAGCGAGAATATACCTGGTACTCCCCGAACAAAGGGAACGGGTTTCGGCTTGATCAGGCGTTTGTGAGTCCCCGGCTTCGCAAGTCCCTTAAGACGGTAACCCACGCTTGGGCAGGTGTGTCCGATCTGCCTGAGCGGCGGGCCGAAATCAGCGATCATGCGGCGTTGTTGGTCGACTTGGATATGCGATAACGTGATACGCAACGCATAACTTCTTGGCAGATCGACAAAGGTTCTTGCGCCGATGACAACTGCAATTCTTACCCATGATGCGTGTTTGGCCCATCTGCCCGGCGTGCATCATCCCGAAAGTCCCCACCGCCTCAACGCGGTTCTTAAGGCTCTGCGTTCGCCTGAGTTCGAGGATTTGTCCTGGTTCGAAGCGCCGCAGATTTCTCGAGAACATCTCGAGTTGGTCCATCCGAAGGATCATATCGATCATGTACTCAGTCATATGCCTGTTGGTGAGGCCGTCTACGCCTTTGATGGGGATACGGTTGCGTCCCCGGGGACCCAGGATGCGGTCTTACGTGCTGCTGGAGGTGTAACGCGAGCCGTCGATTTGGTGCTGCAGGACGGCTATTCAAATGCTTTCTGTGCCGTTCGGCCGCCGGGACATCATGCAGAACCGGACGTTGCCATGGGCTTTTGTTTTTTCAACAATGTTGCGATTGGCGCGAAGTATGCCCAATTCGTTCACGGTCTGGGCAAGGTGGCCGTCATTGATTTCGATGTGCACCATGGAAACGGCACCCAAGCCGCATTTTGGCGCGATGCGAGCGTGTTTTACGGCTCCAGCCACCAAGGTTACTTCTATCCTGGAACGGGACTCGCTGGGGAAACGGGGCTGTTCGGCAATGTTGTCAACGTTCCCGTGCCTGCTGGAAGCCACGGCGAGCACATTCGAAGCGCCTACGCGAATAACATCCTGCCGAAGTTGCAGGCATTTGAACCACAGCTCATTTTGATTTCGGCAGGTTTTGATGCCCACCAATCGGACCCATTAGCGGGGCTGCAACTTGACGCAGAGGATTTCGGTTGGCTGACGGAACGGATCTATGATATCGCCGAGGCCGTGTGTGAGGGGCGTGTTATTTCCGTTTTGGAAGGTGGTTATGATCTAGAGGCTTTGTCGCAAAGCGTCAGGTCTCATGTTGGAGTTTTGATGGCGCGCGCGACTTCAGCGCATGAGAAAATGGCGTAACGAGATTGCAGATGCGACAACGGGTCAAACCAGGCTGGATCATTACGGTCCGGCATGGCCGCCCAGATATGGACAGAACCTTGCGGCTCTCGTCGGCCGAGTACGAAGGCTGGTGGGCAGACTACAACCGAAGCGGTCTGGCGCCGGGTGAGACCCCGCCACAACGGCTCGTCGAACTGTCCCATGATGCCAATTATCGACTTTCCAGCGCTCTGCGACGGGCCAAGGAAACAGCTGGGGCTATTTCGCCGGGCCATGAAATCGAAGCGAATGAGGTATTCAATGAGGCACCGCTGCCGCGTCCCCCGGTCGCTTGGCTGAAGCTCAAGCCAGGCAGCTGGGGCTTTGTTTCGCGCGTCTATTGGTTTTTGGGATATTCGCGCGGCGGAGAGAGCCATCTCCAGGCCATCGTTCGCGCCAATCGGGCCGCGAATGAACTCATCAAACTCGCAAAAACTGGGGGAAACGTTCTTTTGTGCGCCCACGGGTATTTTAATTGGATGATAAATGTCGCATTGCGAATGAAGGGTTGGAAGCGCACTTATAACGGTGGACACCATTTCTGGGCGTGGCGTGAATACAGTCGGAAGTAGTCGGGGTCTAAACGTTTGGATATGAATGAAGGATAGGCGACGGGGCCAATGGCAAAAACGGTAAAACCAGAAAGCCCTGGTGATGTGGAAGCTCTTAGCTTCGAAAAAGCTTTAGAAGAGCTGGAAACCATTGTGCAAAAGCTGGAGACTGGCGACGTCGATTTGGATCAATCGATTGCGCTTTATGAGCGGGGCACGCTGTTAAAGGCTCATTGCGCTGCAAAACTGTCCGCAGCTCAGGAGAAGATTGAGAAGATCTCGCTCGGGTCGGACGGGGCGGTCAAATCCGAACCGACGACGATATCCTGACCTGGTTCCATCGTTTATCGGCCACATTTTTGGTGTCGACTTGGATTCGGTCGCAAACAGCGCAATAAATGTTTACGTTTGGGGGTAATCTAGGTAATTTTATTATCTAATTCGAAAAGCTCGCTCGCGCGAACTGTTCTCAACACCTGTAACCACATCACTGAAAGCCAATCATGAACACTAAAGTGACGCAACCTGCCGAAGGCGCTTCTCGTTCCACGCCGCTGCTGGACAAAGTCAATGTTCCCTCGGACCTGAGGCGTCTTGACGAAAAGGATCTGCGCCAATTCGCCGACGAACTTCGCCAAGAAACCATCGATGCCGTCTCGACGACGGGTGGTCATTTGGGCGCGGGTCTGGGAGTCGTAGAGCTCACAGTTGCCATTCATCATGTTTTTGATACCCCGCGCGACCGTCTCATTTGGGATGTGGGTCACCAATGTTATCCACACAAGATCATCACAGGACGTCGGGACAGAATCAGGACGATCAGACAAGGAGGCGGCCTGTCGGGATTCACCAAACGAGCGGAAAGTGAATACGATCCTTTCGGGGCCGCCCATGCCTCCACGTCGATCTCGTCCGGTCTCGGAATGGCGGTGGCCCGCGATCTCGGCGGCGACGACAACAATGTGATCGCGGTGATCGGAGACGGATCTATGAGCGCTGGAATGGCCTATGAGGCCATGAACAATGCCGGCGCGATGCATAGCAGATTGATCGTGATCCTGAATGACAATGATATGTCCATCGCCCCGCCCGTGGGAGCAATGAGCGCTTATCTCGCGAGGTTGGTCTCGGGTGACTTATATCAAGGTGTACGGAACATTGCGAAACAGCTCGCCAAGAAACTTCCTAAAGCCTTTGAGGAAACCGCCCGAAAAGCTGAAGAATACGCCCGCGGATTTGCCACGGGCGGTACGATGTTCGAAGAGCTGGGATTCTATTATGTTGGCCCTGTGGACGGCCACAATCTTGAGCATTTGATTCCTGTTCTGAAGAACGTGCGGGATATGAAAGAGGGGCCTGTGCTGGTTCATTGCGTGACCCAGAAAGGGAAAGGCTATCAACCGGCTGAACAGTCAGCGGACAAGTACCATGGTGTCAGCAAATTCGATGTGATCACCGGTGCGCAACAAAAAGCCAAGCCGAATGCTCCTTCCTACACAAAGGTCTTTGCAGAAAGCTTAATCAAAGAGGCCAAGAAGGATGACAAGATTGTCGGGATCACAGCGGCCATGCCCTCGGGGACCGGTCTCGATAAGTTCGGAGAAGTCTTTCCTGAGCGGACCTTTGATGTTGGCATCGCAGAACAGCATGCCGTCACCTTTGCTGCGGGGTTGGCCTCCGAAGGCTATAAGCCCTTTGCCGCGATTTATTCGACATTTCTTCAGCGAGCGTACGACCAAGTTGTCCATGATGTGGCGATCCAAAAGTTGCCTGTGCGTTTCGCTATTGACCGGGCGGGCCTCGTTGGTGCCGACGGGCCGACCCACGCCGGCTCCTTTGATGTCACTTACTTGGCGACGTTGCCGGACATGGTTGTGATGGCGGCGGCCGATGAAGCCGAGCTGGTTCACATGGTTGCCACGGCTGCGGCAATCGATGATCGCCCGAGCGCATTTCGCTATCCCCGCGGAGAGGGCATTGGTGTTGATCTGCCGGAAGAGGGCATTCCTTTGGAATTGGGCAAAGGCCGGATCATACGTGAAGGGACAAAGATCGCTATCTTGAGTTTAGGAACGCATTTGTCGGAAGCTCTTGTTGCGGCCGATGAACTCGAAGCACACGGACTTTCGACTTCTGTGGCCGATGCCAGGTTCTGTAAACCTCTGGATACGGCGCTTGTCGAACGATTGGTGAAAGAGCACGAAGTTTTGATCACAATCGAAGAGGGTGCGATCGGTGGTTTTGGCGCGCATGTTCTTCATTTCATGGCACACCGGGGGCTCCTTGACAAAGGCTGCTCGGTTCGTCCTATGGTGATGAATGATCTCTTCGTCGATCAGGATAAGCCCGAAAAAATGTATGACGTCGCTGGTCTCAATTCAGAAGACATTGTGCGTACTGCGTTTTCCGCGCTGGGCAAAGATGCAGAACTGGAAGACATCTCTGAATCCAAACGCGCCTAGCCGCGATGCGGTTTGAATGAGTACCAAGCGGCTCGATGTCCTGCTGTTCGAGCAGGGGATGGTGTCTAGCCGATCGAAGGCGAAAGATGAGATCGAAGCGGGCCGTGTCTGGGTTAACGGTGCGTGTGCGGACAAGCCAGCCGTTCGTGTGCGCTCCGAGGCGCTCATTGAGATTCGTGATCCCACCAATCCATGGGTTTCACGAGGGGGATTGAAGCTCGCTCACGCTCTTCAAGAATTCGGTGTCAGTGTTGCACACAAAACGGTCCTGGATGTCGGCGCCTCGACGGGAGGTTTCACCCAGGTTTGCCTGACTTCCGGTGCGCGCAAGATCTACGCCGTTGATGTCGGGACGGAGCAGCTGCATGTGTCGCTGCGCGACGAGGCGAAGATCGTTTTCCTTGAGCAGACCGATTGCCGGCAGTTGAGCAGGGATGACGTCCCGGATCCCATTGACGTGATTGTTTGTGATGTCAGTTTTATCAGTTTTGCGAAAGCGTTGACGGTCCCTCTTTCGCTCGCCAGCGAGACCGCGGATCTGATCGCCCTTGTTAAGCCCCAATTTGAGGTGGGTCCGGGAAAGGCTTCGAAATCGGGGGTCGTGGCTGACGCGGCACAGCACGCGCGCGTTTGTGATGCGGCGCGCAGGTGGTTGGATGCGCAGGACGGGTGGGAAAGCGGCGCGGTGATCGAGAGTCCGATCCAGGGCCGCGCGGGCAACACAGAGTTTCTCCTGCATGGTCGCAAGGCACCACGCCCGAATACCGGAACGCGATCTGAAGGCTAGCGAAGCCCAAGGAATGTTGTAGGGTAAAGCGGTTGGGCTCGTTGTTGCCCGGACTGCATTGTTTTTTGGGAGGGGGCATGACCGAGCGCGCTGAGGGGCCGGTCTTGATAGACCTGAGCCACCGCGATCTTGCCGCGATCATCGCCGTGTTGTTGCTCACATTCGCGAGCGCCATCGGCATGGCCTTTAATATCGGCGCCATGGTCGCGAGCCTTGGCGCGACGGCGGGCCAGGCCGGTCAAGTTGCGACCATCGAACTCGCCTGCGTCTCCATTGCTTCCTTTGTCACGTCTCGACTCCTGGTTCGCTTTTCGATCCGACAGGTGTTGTTTGCAGGTGTGACGGTGACCGCTTTGGCGAATGCGCTGACGGTGGCGTTCCAAGACATTCACTTGCTTTTGGCGTGGCGGGGATTGGGCGGCCTAGGGGAAGGCGTTGTCATCGCCGGGCTGATGGGCCTTGCGGGCCGCTCGAAGAATCCGGAAATGACCTTTGGGCTGATCAATGGCTCGATTGGGATCGGATTGACAGTCGTTTCCTTCGTCATTCCTTGGGCGATTAATGGCTATGGTTTGGGCGGCGCCTATTCACTCTATTTGGCGTTTGGTCTTTTGGCATTTGGTGCCCTTCCTTTTGTTCCGCGTGGGGAGGGGCTGAATGGCACACCCGCTGATGGGGCGGCTCCTCAGGAAAGCTTAGGCTTGCTCGGCTGGTTGCCGTTGTTCGGGTTGGGGCTCCTTTTTCTGGGCCACAACGCGTTGATGGCTTTCGCTGAGCGCATCGGCAATGGGATTGGACTGCAAATCGACCAAGTTGGTATTGCGATAGCCATCGGCGGTTTGCTGACGATTATCGGTCCGATCAGTGCGGGCATGGTTGGCGCCCGGTACGGCAGTCTCAAGCCGGTTCTGGTGTTTATAGCGCTTCTCGTGGCTGCGGCCTACGTTTTGGCCACGGTTTCTTCTGCCTCCGTCTTCTTTGCTGTCGTTCCTGTATTCATGCTGTTGCCGCTTACGCTCATGCCGTTTTTTCTCGGCGGACTGGCTGCACTTGATCCAAGCGGCCGTCTGGTGGCGGCCAATCCGGCCTTTGTGACCATGGGCGGAGCGATCGGCCCGGTGATTGGAGGTTATATCGCCGATGTGTCGGGTTTTTTCCAAGTTGGATTGGTGTCGATGGGGCTGTTTCTACTCGGTGCGGGATTGATGATTGCCGGCCTTGGCCGGGCAGATCAGCTGCGTCTCTCTGCGAATTAGATATGCCGAGGCGCACTTCGAAAAATCGTCTCCGGCGGCGCTCGAGGGGGCCTGTTGAAAGTGCGGTCCAAGACGTCACAATTGATCGTTTGGGTCATTTGGGCGACGGAATCGTGGAGCTCAATGGTGATGACGTTTATATTCCCTATACGGCGCCGGGTGACCGCGTTCGAATTGGGCGAAGTGGAAAGCGCGGAAAATTGCTTTCCATGGTTGAAGCCGGACCACACCGGGCTCCGCCGGTCTGTCCGCATTTCGGGGAGTGCGGCGGGTGTTCCGTTCAACATCTTGAAGCGGACCTGTACCGTAGTTGGAAAGTTGGCCGCCTCGAAACCGCTCTGAAATCGCAAGACGTTTCCTATGCTACGATGGCGGAATTGTTTGATGCCGGTCAGCGTCGTCGTTTGGCATTCTCATATAAATGTACTGTATACGGAGATGTCTCCTTAGGATTCTTGGCGCCGGGATCACATAGATTGGTCCCCATTCAGACTTGTCCGGTTGCGTGCGACGGTATTGTTGCGCACCTTGGGGCTCTCAAGTCTTTGCTCGGTGTTTTGACGCAGGGCGTTGGAGGCCGCGGCAAGGCCTTTGTAACGCTCACCGAGGCGGGCCTGGATATCAATATTGCCGGTCCCGAGCGTTTCGATCTGGACGCGGACCGGATTGACGCTGTCATCAGGCAGGTTCGATGCTTTCCTGTTGTGCGACTTTGTGTTGCCCAAGACGTTATTATTCAGCTCGAGCCGCCATCGGTGTCTTTTGCAGATGTCTCGGTTGTTCTTCCTTCGGGCGGGTTCTTGCAAGCAAGCACAGATGCAGAACGTTACATGTCGGACCTGGTCGTCGAGCATTTGAAGGGGGCTCGGTCGGTAGTCGACCTCTTTTCCGGGTGCGGGACATTCACGTTTCCCCTGGCGCGACATGTGCGTGTGCACGCGGTGGACGGGTCGGGTGATGCCATCGCGGCCCTCAACGCAGCGCGTGACACCACGACCGGTGTGAAGCGTGTGACGAGCGAGGTGAGGGATCTTTTCCGGCGGCCACTCGGAGCCAAAGACCTCAATATGTTCGACTGCGCGGTCTTCGATCCGCCGAGAGCCGGCGCCGCAGAGCAGGCCAAAGCGCTGGCAAACAGTGATCTCACCAAAATTGTCGGTGTTTCCTGCAACCCAGCGACATTTGCGCGCGATGCGCGGCTCTTGCTTGATGGCGGATTTGTCTTAGACTCGGTCTATCCGGTGGACCAATTTAAGTGGTCCCACCATATTGAAGTCGTGGGGCTTTTTCACCGGTCTGGATAAAAGATGCGTAGAACGAACCGATTGACAGAATTGACATACCGACTGAGCCAGACAGCGCGGGTGGGTTGGTTTGCAGCACACTATCTCGCGGCTCGGCGGATTGGCGGGCCCCTGACACCGGAAGAAGAACCCGATTTCCGGCCCTCCTCCAGTGTGCCCAATCGGCAGGATCTGACACGTGAGCTGAGGCGCCTTTTTGACACCGATTTGGAGAACATTCGTAATGGGATCTATGCGGCGCCTCATGATATGGTGCGCAATCCTGTCGAACTGATCGAGTCCAGCGTTCGGTTTTTGACGGATGTTCCCAAGGTGGATCGCCGCCGGCTCGATCGTGAGTATTCAGAGGTCAAGTCCCAAGTCTCGCAAGGTAGGTATCCCAACTACTTTTTGCAGAACTTTCATTACCAAACGGATGGATATCTTTCCAAGGATTCGGCCGAGATCTACGACTTTCAAGTCGAAACGCTCTTTTCGGGCACCGCTGATGCGATGCGGCGTCAAGCACTGGTGCCTGTCTACAATGCATTGAAAGAGAAGGACCAACGGCGGTGCCGGCTGCTCGACGTTGCGACGGGGACGGGGCGTTTCCTGACCTTTGTGAAGGATAATTATCCAAGGCTTCCCGTTGCAGCCGTAGATTTGTCTCCCGACTATGTTTCGGAGGCGAGGCGGACTCTTCGGCGCTGGCGGGACGTCTTGGCCGTGCAGGCCAATGCTGAGTCCCTTCCGTTTGCTGAAGGTTCGTATGACATCGTAACGTGCATCTATCTCTTTCATGAGTTGCCGCCAAAGGTGCGCCGGACGGTGGCGCGGCAGATTTCAGATCAGTTAGCGCCCGGTGGCACTTTTGTATTCGTCGACTCTCTTCAAAACGGGGACATCGATAATTTCGATGGACTGCTTGAAATGTTTCCCGTCGGGTTTCATGAGCCCTACTATACGACGTACCTGGACGAAGATCTCACAGAGATGTTTGGCGACGTTGGGCTTGAACTTGAAACCAAGACAACCGCGTTCTTGTCAAAGGTTGTAACGTTCCGCAAATCCGCGCGAAATTCAGGCATCTAAACGAATGCCGTGCCGTTGCCGACATACCTTGGTGTCTTTTCTTGCGCTGTCTTTCGGCAATGTTGAGCGATGCAGTTGTGCACGTTTTCTGTGCTGTTTAGGATCGTGATTCGAGTATTCGTTCGTTGCCGATTGTCCTGAACGGACAAGCGGCCAATCATTAGTTTGGGTTCATTCAGATTGTAAGGTGTCATGGGCGAAGAGATCGCACAAACCAGTTTCGGACCTGATGACTTCTTGAAGTTTCGTGATCGGTTGGCTGCTGAGACTGACCTTCTTGAGAAGACCCTTAGAGATGGTTTGTTCTCGGAAGAAGGATATGTCATCGGATTTGAAATTGAGGCTTGGCTTCTCGATCACAATTTCTTTCCTCATCCGGTCAATCAGGAACTCATTAAAAAGGTCGCTCATCCCTTTCTGGTCCCGGAGCTCTCGCGGTTCAACGTTGAGCTTAACTGTGCGCCAGTTGAGCTTTCCGGGGACGCTCTGTCGCGCGTGTGCCGCAGCCTCTCCGAACTTTGGTCAGAGATCAATGGTGTTGCGCATACGCTCGACACAAACATGGTGATGATTGGAACACTGCCGCTCATTCAAGATTCCGACTTGTCTCTCTCAAATATTTCCCCATCTCCGCGCTATGAAGCCCTGAACAACGCGGTCCTCGAACAACGCGGCGGAAAGCCAGTCGAGGTTGAAATCGAAGGTGCAGACCGACACCACAGCTCGCATGACGACTTTATGCTCGAAGCGGCGACCACCTCGTTTCAGATTCATCTCCAAACCCCCGGGCATTTGGCGCACCGTTACTACAATGCATCGCTGATGGCGTCTGGTCCGATTTTGGCAGCGAGCGCGAACGCTCCCTTCGTTTTCGAGAAGTCCTTGTGGAGCGAAACCCGTATCCCTCTCTTTGAACAGGCTGTTCCTTTGACCAACACACAAGGGTTGGGACGCGTGTCATTCGGGTCAGGGTATCTGGAAGGCTTGGTGAGCGAAGTTTTTCAAGAAAACCTCGAAACCTATCCCGTGCTCCTTCCCGTGGAATTCGATCAGGCCCCTGATGCGTATCGTCATCTTCGGCTCCACAATGGAACAATTTGGCGCTGGAATCGTCCGCTTGTCGGCTTTGGATCCGGCGGTCAGGCCCATATCAGGCTCGAACACCGGACGCTGCCTGCTGGGCCTACGATCATCGACATGATTGCAAATGCTGCCTTCTATTTCGGACTTGTCCGTTTCATGATCGATACGGGATTTGATGAAAAAGCTGCACTTGCATTTCAGGATGCGCGGGGAAACTTTTATGAGGCGGCGAAGCTGGGGCTTGAAGCCGATCTCGATTGGCCGGGTTATGGAAAGGTGAACGCGCGGGACTTGGTGCTGAAGGAGCTCGTCCCCGCTGCGCGCCGCGGGCTTACCGCCTTTGGGGTCAGCGATGGCGACACCTATATGGATATCATTGCGGCTCGGGTCGAGAGTGGTCGAACAGGAGCTCAGTGGCAGCGGGACATGCTCTCGAGCCTGAACAGAGACTTCCGGCGGCTCATGTCGGTCTATTGCGAGGAACAGCGCCGCGCCTCACCAGTTCACCAATGGAGTGGAAAATAGATACCGAGCTGACTATTTTCGATTCCTTGCCTGATGGTTTTCTCCAGGCGTCGGGGCCCGAGTTAAAGGACCTTTTGCCCGGCCCCAGTCTGATAGACCTTTCGGGGCGAGATGACCGCCCTCTCTTTGTTTGCACTTTGTTGCATGGCAACGAAGTCACGGGCTTGTTGGCCATCCAACGGGTTCTCGAACACCACCAATCAATGCCGCTGCCGCGCCGACTGCTGATCTTTGTCGGGAACATATCGGCGGCCGCCGAGGACGTGCGTACTCTTGATCGTCAGACGGACTATAACCGCGTATGGCCGGGTACGGAGTTCCCCGACGCACCGGAGGCCGACCTTATGGCCGAAGTGACGGACTATGTGTCCCGGCAAGATCCTTTCGCAAGTATCGATATCCATAACAATACGGGCTTTAATCCTCACTATGCTTGCGTTAATAAACTTGATGCTGATTGTCTTCACTTGGCGCGATTGTTCAGCCGTACCATCGTGTTTTTCGAGAAGCCGACAGGTGTACAGTCGGCAGCTCTGGCCAAGTATTGTCCGGCCGTGACCGTAGAGTGCGGCATTTCCGGTGATCCCGCCGCAACGTCCCATGCGGCCGAGTTCGTGCAGTCGGCGCTTCATCTGCATGCGTTTCCAGAGAATCCGCCCGATCCTGCGGATCTCGACATCTATCGCACGTTTGGTGTCGTCAAAGTTCCCACCGCATTGTCATTTTCATTTGATGGGGCGCCGGCCGATATTCAGTTTCGGTCCGATATTGATCATCTCAACTTCAGTGAACTTGATGCCGGTACGGTGTTGGCCACTTATTCCGGCGAACCTCATGTTCGTCTTGCAGCCTTGCCGGCAACGAATGAGCCGGTTGAAGACTATTTCCAGTATCGTGATCAAGAAGTGAGATTAGCGCAGCCTGCGATACCTGCAATGTTGACCAAGAGCGCCCAAGCCGTTCGTCAAGATAGTCTGTGCTACTTTATGCACCGGGTCGATTTGACTGGCCAAAAGATCAACCGGTAGCGCGTGGCATCGGCGTTCGAAAAAAGGTGCCTGGCGAAATTTCGCTCGGCTCTTCTAGTCTTTTTGGAGATGATTGCCCAAGAGCATGGCTCTCATATCCCCGTTCGTTTGGAAGCTGATGACTAAGAGATAGGCGGACAAGAAGATCATGCCGCCGGTTATGCAGAGTCCAAGAAGAATACCTACGGGCCTAAAGCTGTGACGCCATGCGATCCAAAGGCCGACAATTACCAAAAACAAGAAAAAGTCCAAATTGAACTGACCTTGCCACCCCATCCCTTCGAGAGCACTAAAAAATGCAGGAAAAAGATTTGGTCCCTCATTTGCGACGGTCGCAATCGTATAGCCCGTCATGATCAAGAAGAAGACGATCAACAAAATCTGAAACGGCGACATGTTCAGTATCCTTTCCTTTTACACCTATTGACGGTTATTTTGGTTTGCGCCAAGCAGGTTCTCCATCGCATTCGCGATCGTTGCGTAGTCGAAGTATTCCCGCCAGTAGACTATTTTTCCGCTTCGCACTTCATACACTCCCGTGACCGGCAATTCGAACCAGCCTTGTGGAACTCTATGACGGTCGAGCCGTTCAAGAACGACGAATTTGTCTTGGGCAACCCTCCGCTTTATGATGAATTCATTTTCTTCGATTGGGGCAAAGAAAGGCTCGAGGACTTGCCGCACACCCTGAGGTCCGGAAACTTCCGTGTTGGGACTGTTTATATAAACCAGATCATCGGAGGCATATTTTAGACCCGTTTCGAAGTCCATTTGCTCCATCGCATTGGAAAAGGCCATGACGACGGCGAGCGGGTCTTTGGAGTTTTCGGACATGGTAAGCTCCGGCGTTGCACAAATGAAGAGGAACAGAAATGCGGCAAGGGGGATCGGCGAAATCTTTGAACGGCTTTCCTCATGAGACTTCCCAGTCCAGGCTTGTAGCGTCTGCTACATGTAGCATGTGCTACGAAAGGTGATATAAGTCAAGGAAATATTCGCGACGTCTTTAGGCTGCTGTCCTAGCCGGTGCTGCCCACCTGACCCCTATGGCGCAATGCGTGGTCCGCCAGCACGCAGGCCATCATAGCTTCGCCGACGGGAACGGCGCGGATGCCAACACAGGGGTCGTGTCGGCCTTTGGTGACAATGTCGGTTTCTTTACCGTCCTTTGTGACCGTCTTCCGGGGACTGAGGATAGAGGAGGTTGGCTTTACTGCGAACCGAACCACGATGTCCTGACCGGTTGAGATGCCCCCCAATATTCCGCCGGCATTGTTGCTGGTAAACTCTACACCATTGCCCTTCGTGACCATTTCATCGGCATTTTCTTCGCCGGTGAGAGCAGCTGCGGCAAATCCGCTCCCGATTTCGACGCCTTTGACGGCGTTGATGGTCATCATGGCTCCGGCTAGATCAGAATCCAATTTGCCGTATATGGGCGCCCCCCAGCCTTCCGGGACACCTTTGGCGGTGACTTCGATGATGGCGCCGCACGAAGAACCGTTTTTGCGGACCGTGTCCAGATACGTCTCCCATTTTTTTGCCGCCTCAGCGTCGGGGCACCAAAAAGGATTGTTCTCGATCTCAGCCCAGTCCCACTTGTGTCGATCGATGGTGTGGGGACCCATTTGAACGAGCGCTCCCGTAATCTGAACCGACGGCTCGAGGATCTTTCTCGCGATCGCGCCTGCGGCGACGCGTGCGGCCGTCTCTCTGGCTGATTGGCGGCCGCCGCCGCGATAATCCCGAATGCCGTATTTGGCGTGATATGAAAAGTCCGCGTGGCCGGGGCGAAACTTGTCCTTGATCTCCGAATAGTCTTTGGACCGTTGATCGACATTTTCAATCAGTAAACTGATGGGTGTCCCCGTGGTTCGTTGTCCGTTGGTTTCCTCGTCTTCGAACACGCCAGAGAGGATTCTTACCGTGTCCGGTTCTTTGCGTTGTGTCGTGTATTTGCTCTGTCCCGGCCGGCGGCGGTCCAGCCAGTGTTGGATGTCGCTTTCGCTCAATTCGATGCCGGGCGGTGCGCCGTCAACGACGCAGCCCAGAGCCGGACCGTGGGACTCTCCCCAGGTCGTCACGCGGAACAGGTGGCCGAATGTGTTGTGCGACATCTGCCCTCGCCGCCTTAGGCGTCCTTGTTAAAGGATATGTCCGGGGCATCCAGAGCTTTCATTCCCATGACGTGGTAGCCGCAATCGACGTGCAGGACTTCGCCGGTGACCCCGCTCCCCAAATCGCTCAGAAGGTATAGCGCGGACTTGGCGACATCGTCGAGAGTGGTGGTACGGCGAAGCGGCGAATTGTGTTCGCTCCATTTCAGCATGGAACGGAAATCGCCGATACCGGCTGCCGCCAACGTTTTGATTGCGCCTGCCGATATCGAGTTTACGCGGATATTGTCCTTGCCGAGATCTTCGGCCAAATACCTAACGCTGGCTTCAAGGGCGGCTTTGGCCACGCCCATCACGTTGTAGTGAGGGATGACTCGTTCGGCACCGTAATATGTCATCGTCAACAGGCTTCCGCCTTCGGTCATCAACTTTTCAGCACGCTGAGCGATGGCAGTAAACGAGTAACATGAGATGTTTAGGCTATTGAGGAAGTTGTCCACGCTTGTGTCAACGTATCTGCCCTTGAGTTCCGCGCGGTCGGAAAAGGCGATCGCGTGCAGTACGAAATCAAGGGTACCAAAGTCTGATTTGAGCTTTGCGAATACTTCATCAAGACTGGCGTGGTCGGTGACATCGCATGGCATAACGAGTTTGCTACCGACTTGTTCTGCTAACGGTTCGACGCGCCGCTTAAGCGTCTCGCCCTGATAAGTGAACGCCAAGTCCGCTCCTTCCGCATGACATGCTTTTGCGATTGCCCATGCAATGGACTTGTCGTTTGCAACGCCCATGATGAGGCCTCGCTTCCCCGATAGGAGTGTCCCAGTCATTAATTCGCGCTCCCGCTTTGATGATTTTGAGGCTCATCTAGCATATGATTTGTCCCCGGGGAACGGTCCGGCTCTTCAGCTTTTGGGGACGGCAATAATCCTGTTTGTCCCGCGGCCAGCAGCCTATTCTGCCGGTTCGGCCGATTGAAGATGCTGCCGGACCGAGTATGAATTGCGCGCGGCCCACTTTTTCACGAGTTTGAAGAACTGTTTGTCGTCGCTGTCGGGCAAGATGACCTTCAGATTAATGTACTGATCACCGCGTTTGTCCCGATTGATCGGTCTTGAAGGGTCGAATATCTGTGAGCCTTTGCCGCGTAAACGAAAGATCGTGTCTCCGTTTGAGCCGGGCGGAATCTTGAGAATGACCGGGCCGTCAAGCGTTGGGACTTCGACTTTGGAGCCAAGAACCGCCTCGTCGATGGTTACGGGCAGTTCCATGTGCACGTTGAAGCCTTTGCGCTTAAAATAGGGATGGTCGTCGACTTTCACTTCGAAAACCACATCTTCCGGTGAAAGATCGCCGTCAATCTCATCAAATCTCGGTTCGGAGCGTGCGCTTCGCAGTCTTATACGCTGGCCGTCAGAGACGCCCGCAGGGATCTTGGCATCGAACACGGATCCATCGGCCAAGCGTATGCGTCGTTCCACCCCGAGGGCTGCGTCTTCAAACGAAAGCCGGATGATCTTGTCCTCGATCGCTGCTTCGGTGTTTCGGGTTCTTGACGACCGATACTTGGCTTTTTCGGTGGTCTGAAAACCCTTGATTCCAAATAGATCCGACAAGAAGTCATCCGACTTGCGCGGCTGGCTTTCTTGACTGCGATGGGCTGCATTTTTTTTTGGTGGATTTCGCTTCGTGAATGCTTCCCATTCGGGCTTTTGGGGTTTTCCGTCCGAACGAGCGCTTCTGATTTTGTCGTAGGCCTCGCAAATTTCGCGGAACTTGCCGAGCGCTCTTTGATCTCCGGGATACAGGTCCGGATGATACTTCTTAGCAAGACGGCGATATGCCGACTTTATCTCGGTTTCGTCTGCGCCTGGAGTCAGGCCCAGAACCACATATGGATCTCGTATGGTACTCAACGGTTTGTTCCAGCGGTCTTTAGGCGTCCTTGTTCTAAGTCCAGATTTGAAACAAATCTGACAACAAACCGTTAAGAGGCAGGTAACGGCAGATTAATGACTATTAAGAAGACGTTAACGCAATTTCGTCAGTCTGCGGTGTTTGCCTTCAGACCGAGCCGATCCGCCATAACGCGGTCCACGGTGCGTTTGGGCAAAAGTCGCGGCAAAATCCAGTTTATGACCGGGTGGCGGACCACCGGGTATCTGACTTTGGGCTTGGGATCGGTGAGAGCTTTCAATACGACCCGGCCGACTTTTTCCGGTGGGAAGCCCTTCTTGCCTTGTTCCAAGAAATATTCTTTAAACTGAGCAAGAGTATCGTAATACTCTGTCCCTTCAAAACGGCTGATATCGTCGTCTTGGGCTTTGTCCCAAATCGGCGTGGCGACGGCGCCGGGAGCTACGATGATCATGTCTATTCCGTGGACAACCAACTCGCGGCGCCAGGCCTCGGTCAAGCCTTCCAGACCATGTTTCGAGGCGGCGTATGCGCCAAGAAACGGAGAGGCTATCTTGCCGCCTACGGAGCTTATATTCACGATCCGGCCAGGGTCCCCTGCGCGGTCAGGATCTGTTCCCAGCAGCGGGAGAAAGTGCTTGGTTGTCCGGAAGGCGCCGACCAAATTGATGTCCAACTGCCGCGTGATCTCATCGGGCTCCAAATAGGACAGAGGACCGGAGACCGCCACGCCCGCGTTGTTTACGAGGCCGGCAAGATTTTGGCCTCCGAGTTGGTCGCTTAGGCTCTCAGCGCTCCGTCTTATTGCTTCATCATCCGTGACGTCGAAGACCAAAGGTTCGAACGCCTCACCAAACTCGCGCTTTAGTTTCTGGCCATCTTCGGGTTTGCGCACACTGCCGTAGATTTTGAATTGCTTGGCGATGAGAACTTTTGCGGTTCCCCAACCGATCCCAGAAGAACATCCGGTGATGACCACTGCTTTGGTCTGATCTTGATTAGCCATCCGTGCTCCTCGCGCAATTGATTGGACGTTAGCTGCTGTAGATTTGCCAGGATCCATCCGGTTGTTGACAGGCAGTCGCTTGTCCTTGAGCGGACTCACCGCCTGCTTGGACGGTTTCATTGAACCGCGTACATTTTTGACTGCCCCGTTGATAAGACTGAGTCGGGGTCACTTTGCCCGAATTGCCGCTTTCCGCGTTGCGCCATGTCTGCGATTGGCCCGAATTCACGGCATCGTAGGCCGCTTTGTCGCGGTAGGCATAGTCTTTCTGGGTCAGGCGGCTCGCTATGGCCCGGCCGGCGTACCCACCCAATAGGGCGCCAAACACAGTTGCGGCCGTTTTTCCACTGCCGGAACCGAATTGGGCTCCCACGACACCGCCGGCGATCGCACCCAATATGCCTCCGACATCTTGACTAGAGAGCCCTCCGCTGCTTGTGCACCCTGAAAGCACCAGTGCCGAAGTCACGACGCACATCTGTGCAGTTCTCATCATTCCCATTGTCGTTCCCTTTCCATGTGTTCGAAAGCCGGCATCAGTTTAATTATGCTGACCTGTTCTAATCCTTGCCAAGGTATTGTGTCGAACATCAGGTCATTCTGGATTGCAATGGGCGAATTCTATATGACCATTGTACGTGGATTTGATCACAACGGATTAGGATCATGGCTGTATCGACATCCAACTCTCCTGCCGCCGGGCTCATGGAACTTCAAGAGTGCGAGGACCCAATTGAGCTCTTTCAAGACTGGTTTTCGGCTGCGTGTGACCGCGAAGTGAGTGATCCCACAGCAATGGCCTTGGCGACGGCCGATGCGCGCGGCGTGCCGAATGTGCGCATTGTTTTGTTCAAGCGCTCAGGCGAAGACGGCTTTGTTTTTTACTCCAACAGTCAGAGCATCAAAGGAGAGGAACTAAAGGCAAATCCGCAAGTCGCGCTTTGCATGCATTGGAAGAGTATCCGTCGGCAGATACGGGTTCAGGGGGTTACCGCGCCGGTCGACAATGCCGAAGCAGATGCCTATTTTCGTACACGCCCTCGGGACAGTCAGATCGGTGCTTGGGCGTCGGAACAATCGCGAGAGCTCAGCGGGCGGCCAGAACTTGAACAGGCGCTCCGTGATGTGGAAGCGCGATTTGATGGCCGCGATGTCGACCGGCCGCCGCATTGGACGGGCTTTTGCGTGCGTCCGTTGCGTATAGAATTCTGGCGCGAGCGGGAATTTCGTCTCCACGACCGCAAAGTCTTTGAGCGATCCAATCCTGATGACACAAATTGGCGATCTAAGTATCTCTATCCCTGATTCGGTTTGACAACGAAAAGCTGCACGCATGACGCAACCAGAGAAGTTATCTTCACCTCCCGCTGATCGTTCGGAGTCCAAACCAGATACCGAGAACCAGATGCGGTTGGCGACTTATGCCGCAGTTGCGGTTGCGATCGTCTTAGTGGTTATAAAGTTCGTTGCGTGGAATGCCTCAGGTTCCGTTGCATTGCTGGGTTCTTTGTTCGACAGTCTGATGGACTTCGCGGTCTCCGTCTTAAACTTGCTTGCCGTGCGTCAAGCGCTGGTGCCCGCCGATCACGATCATCGGTTTGGTCATGGAAAGGTGGAGGCTTTGGCCGGTCTCGGCCAGGCCACGCTGATTTCCCTGTCTGCAGCCTACTTGCTGTTCGAGTCGTATAGTCGCTTGGCCAACCCGGAGATCATCGAGAGCGGAGATTTGGCTATCGGTGTTATGATCATTTCAATGGTGCTTACGTTGGGGCTGATCCTCTATCAGCGGCGTGTCGCGCAGGCATCCGGGTCCCTCGCAATCGCAGCTGACGAACTCCATTATCGCGGCGATCTGTTGATAAACGGGGGCGTCATTGTGGCTCTTGTTCTGTCCATCGCGTTCGGCTGGCTAGAAGCCGACGGGTTCTTCGGGCTCGGCATCGCGATCTATTTGTTCCACGCAGCGTGGCAGATCGGCCGTCAGTCGACAGATCAACTGATGGACCGGGAGCTGCCAGACGATGTCCGAACTCAAGTCAAAAAAATTGCGCTTGATCACCCACGCGTAAAAGCGGTTCATGACCTTCGCACGCGCTCCGCCGGGAGAAAGCAATTCATACAAATGCACCTGGAAATGGATCCCAAGATCTCGTTAACTGATGCACACCGAATTTCAGATGAAGTTGAAGGCGCGCTCATGAAAACATTTCCACGTGCCGAAATCCTTATTCACCAGGATCCAGAAGGTCACGAAGAAGTGTCAAAACTGGCGCAAAGCTAGGGATTTTGGGACATTGCAGTTGCGACCGTGTGGGTTCGCGCTTAAGGTGATGAGTTAAAGATAGAGATTTTGTGACGTTCAGGGAGGAACGAATGCAGGGATTGATGCAGGATTGGCCCCTTCTGGTGGGGAAAGTGTTTGATCACGCGAACACCGCTCACGGGGAACAAGAAATCGTAACTCGTACGGTTGAAGGACCGATCCACCGTTACACGTACCGGGATGCCTATGTCCGCTCAAAGAAGGTTGCTCAGGCTCTTCTTAAGCTTGGTGTTAAAGAAGGGGATCGAATCGGCACGCTTGCATGGAATACATATCGGCATCTTGAATCTTGGTACGGAATTACAGGTGTGGGTGCCGTCTACCACACCCTCAATCCTCGTCTCTTTGCCGAGCAGCTTGTTTATATCATTACCCATGCTGAGGATAAGTTCATCTTCGTTGATTTGACATTTGTTCCCATCTTGGAAGGTATTCAGGATCAATTGGGGTGTGTGGAGGGTTACGTTATTCTGACCGATGAAGCCTCCATGCCGGCCACCAGTCTGAAAAATGCGATCTGCTATGAGGGCTTGATTTCTGACCATGACGGAGACTTCGAATGGGCTGCGGTCGACGAGAAGGCGGCCTGTGGCCTTTGCTATACCTCGGGCACAACGGGGAACCCAAAAGGTGTGCTCTATTCCCATCGATCAAACGTGTTGCACACTCTGGCGGCCAATGGGGCTGATGCCATGGGGATGCGCGCGGCCGACAGTGTGCTTCCGGTTGTCCCTATGTTTCATGCGAACGCGTGGACGATCGCGTTCAGCGCGCCTGCCGCCGGTTCAAAGTTGGTCATGCCGGGCGCAAACATGGACGGCGAGAGCATCTATGAGCTGCTTGAAAACGAACAGGTGACGTTTTCAGCAGCTGTTCCAACCGTGTGGCTCATGTTGCTCAGCTATCTTGAAGATAATGACAAGACGCTCTCGTCTTTGCGCCGGGTGGCGATCGGTGGGTCGGCGTGCCCGCAAATGATGATTGAGAAGTTCCAAAAAAATTATGGCGTGGACGTCGTTCATGCGTGGGGCATGACGGAGATGAGTCCGATCGGGACCTTGTGCACTTTTAAGCCGGGCATGGAGAAGTGGCCCGCGGAGCAACAAATCCAACAAAAGTTGAAGCAGGGCAGAGCGATCTTCACGGTGGAAATGAAAATCACCGATGATGACGGCAAAGAATTGCCGCATGACGGAAAAGCTTTCGGTCACCTCTTGGTTCGAGGTCCGGCTATTGTGAACGGATACTTCAAAGGGGAGGGCGGAGACCCTCTGGATACAGATAGCTGGTTTGATACGGGCGATGTGGCGACGATTGATGAACTGGGCTACATGCAAATCACCGATCGTTCCAAGGATGTAATAAAATCCGGAGGCGAATGGATATCTTCCATAGACCTTGAGAATGTCGCCGTTGGTCACCCCGATGTTGCCGAGGCGGCTGTGATCGGCGTTGCGCATCCCAAGTGGGACGAACGGCCATTGCTGATCGTCGTTAAGAGAGAAGGGTCCGAAGTGACCAAAGATGAAATCCTTTCTTATATGACTGATAAGATTGCCAAGTGGTGGATGCCTGATGATGTTGTTTTCGTAGACGAGATCCCCCACACCGCGACGGGAAAAATACAGAAAATGGCGCTGCGTGAACAGTTCTCGAGCTACGAGCTGCCGACGGCGAGCCAGGCGGCGGAGTAGCGCGGATATCCGGGCAGCCCGATTTGGGCTACGTTTGACCTGAGTCTCCGTTGGAGGGAAATGGGATCTCTAAAGTACGACATCTGTCGGCTCCGTTAACCGTGCTGAAGAGACAATTTGCGGGGAGAAAAATGCGAGACTACGCCGTATTTGAGCCCTTTGGAGCCTTGTTCTCTGGCTTCACGATCGTATTGATTTGTCGTCTATTGCTTGTCTGGTCTCTACTGACGCGCTAGTGTTTTGGTGAAATTGCAACGAGCAGGGGTCAAACGTGTCAATTCTATTGGCAGTCGTGTGCTGCGGCGTCGTCTTGTGCTATTGGATGTGGCGCATGCAACTTGCAGCAAAAGCGGATTGCGACGCATTCCGACCACACGCGACGGTCATACAAAATCGCGCAGCCGAGCTCGGCCGCAGCCCCATTCCAGCCCATATTAAGCTGGATCCTTTCGATGAGCTTAGCGACCCGAAAGATGTTGCTGTTCTGGTCATGCTTGAGACAGCAAAGTTTGGGGGTGATGTCACTGATCGTCAGCAGGCACGCATACATGACTACATGAAGTCGACGTTCGAATCTAACCATTCACAGACGGAAGAAGCCTTGGTCGCGGTGTCTTATCTGCGGGATCGGATCTCTAGTTTCTCAGAAGCGCTTCCTCAGCTTATTCGTCCCTTGCGGCAGTCCCTTACGGAAGACCAGCGGATGCAGTTGATCTCTGCACTGCAAGACATTGCAGGAACCGGGTCCAACCAGAGACAGAAAGATCTCGTTTCGGCACTTAAAGACAAGCTAATAAGGGAACACTGACCTGGGTGGGCGTCGATCTAACACTGTTTCGCTCTTGATGGAAACACAAGACGCCTCCAGCTATGGTGACTAACTTTGCGCATATCAAGTCGGTGCTCAGTGAGGCCGTGCGGCTCGGTTTGCTTGATCGACCAAACCGCGTTCAATCTCCTCTTGAGTTCACGCCGGGAAACGTTTTAGCCGTCGCCGTCCAGGAGGTTTCCAAATCCGCCCAAAACAGAACCTTCTCCTTTTGAGGGGCCTAAGGGAGAGGCCGCCGCCATCATCCTTCCGGCGAGCCTGGAGAAGGGCAAGCTCTGAATCCACACCGTGCCGGGGCCGGTGAGTGTTGCGAAGAAGAGGCCTTCGCCGGCAAAGATCATCGACTTAATACCGCCCACCCGTTGGATATCATAGTCGATGGTTGGAGACATCGCTGCGAGGCAGCCCGTGTCGACATGAATCGTTTCTCCAACGTCCAACTCACGTTTCTCCAGCGTACCGCCAACGTGGACAAAGACCATGCCGTCGCCTTCGAGTTTTTGCATAATGAATCCTTCGCCGCCGAACAGCCCGGTCATAATCTTCTTTTGAAAGGCAAGGCCGACGGAGACGCCTTTTGCAGCAGCCAAGAAGCTGTCTTTTTGGCAGATCAATCGTCCGCCAACGGTCGTCAAATCTATGGGCAGGATCGTGCCGGGATAAGGTGCGGCGAAGGCGACATGGGCTTTGCCTTTGCCATTGTGGGTGAATACGGTCGTGAACAGACTTTCTCCGGTAAGAACGCGTTTGCCGGCGCCCACGAGTTTCCCCATGAACCCTCCCTCTTGGCCGGACCCATCTCCGAAGATGGTGGTCATTTCGATGCTGGGGGCTTTGTACATCATCGTTCCGGCTTCAGAGATTGCGCTTTCACCGGGATCCAGTTCGATTTCAACGAACTGCATGTCTTCTCCGCAGAGACGATAGTCAATTACGTCGGCCATGCTTATCCATTCCCTCCTCGTGTTCGTGACGTGTGATGAGGCCCGCTCATCCACGTCAGTGTACACCCGAAATGTCGATGCCGCTACTTGAGATAGTAGCGCGAGTCGACAGTGGGAGTCGGATCATCGGTAGCGACGGTTCCAAGGTCGATCATGCGTTGCATCTGAGCATAGACGGAAACGGCCGCGGCGGGGATCAGACGCTCGTCGATGTCGTCATACATCTGCGGAACCATCTGTTTGATTTCGTGAATGCCTTTGCTTAGACAGGCCTGGATTTGCTGTTCGCGATCAAATCGATGCTGAATATAGGCACGGACAAAGTCCTTGGTGTTGGTAATCGCTGGGCCATGGGTGGGCCAATAGATCTCATCATCCCGGTTCAACAGCTTTTCCAGGCTCTCAATATACTTCGTCATGTTTCCATCAGGCGGTCCGACGATGCTGGTTGACCAACCCATGACATGATCGCCGGTGAAGAGCACCTTTTCTTCCTTCAACGCGTAGCACATGTGGTTCGAGGTGTGGCCTGGCGTGTACACGCACTCAAGCGACCAACCCTCACCGGAGAGTATGTCACCGTCTTTCACGCGAACATCGGGATCGAATTCCTGATCGCCGCCCGTTTCCATTGTTGCGTCTTGGGCGGGCATACCGGATCCATGAGGACCAAAGCCGTATGTCGTTGCCCCTGTTGCCTCTTTCAGAGGTTTAGCTGCAGGTGAGTGGTCCATATGGGTGTGCGTGATTAAAATGTGGGTGACCGTCTCACCGCTGAGCGCCTTTTGCAGATTATCCAAATGCGCTTCGTCAATGGGACCGGGATCGAGGACCGCAACGTTGCCGCGGCCGATAATATAAGTGCCTGTGCCGGTGAAGGTAAAGGGTCCCGGATTGTCCGCGATCAGACGACGGATATTTGGGGATATATCTTGGACTTGGCCGTATTCAAAGTCGAACTCTTTGACGAAGGGAATCTTCGACATGATAAAATGAACCTATGCTGAATAAGTGATCTAGATGAATTTGTGCCTGAAAACACGTGAAAGTCTGCGAATGGCCTCGATCTTGTCCTTAAACGGAAGGGCAATTGGCGGGCTCATGCACGTCTTGTTGACATCAACGACATATATCCTGCCGTCCGTCTCATTACGAAGAACGTCGATGCCACCGAAATCCAAGCCCATCATGTGGGCCATCTTTTTGACGTTTCTAATCTCCTCGTCGCTCAAAACATCGTGAGGCTCTTTGAACTCTACCTTTATGTTTTCATTTGCAAAGCGGTTTTGGATGTCGCGATGCTTAAGATAGACACAAGGGATCTCACCGCCCACAAATGTCAATCGAATGTCCTGAACGGTTATACCGTCTTTGCTGTTGTTGATGAGCTTTTGATAGACGCGTCCCGGCGTAATGTCGCTCGCTTTGGCTGGACACTGAATAACCTGTCCGTCATGTTTCCCATTGAGATCGGATTTCTCAACGGCTTTGCCGACATAGGCGGTCGGATCCACGTCAAGATCGTAGCCAAACGCATCCAAAAACGCTTGGGCTACCTTCTGTTTGCTGATGTTGACGCAGCCACCGTTGATCCGTTTTGGCGTTACGGCTTCAGGCAAATGCGCGGCGATGTTGGAGTAAGTCTTGTCTTCAAACAAGCAAACGATGTCGGCGTTTTCGATGTCGTGTGTTATCTTGAGACCTAGAAACTGTGAGACGGACCAAAACGTGTACCACGGTGCCGGCTGTTCGGGATAAAAGCACACCGACATGGGAATGTCTTTCTTAAGGACGCGTTTGTAGGCACAGACTCCGACTATATAGGCGTACAGAACAAACGCGCTCCATACCGATTTTACGAATCCCCATGTGATCCGAATCTCGGCACCGGTGCTCTTTATGTACAGTCGGTTGCGCCGGAGACTTGCTCCTTGAATATACCCGATTGTGCGTGCCAAACTTGCAAGAGCCATACGTCACAGTTCCGTACTAACAGTCTTGATGCCCTCTATTATCCCAATTATTTGGCCGAATTCAAATCTCGATTGTGCTTCGGCCGAGGCGGGGCTGCGAATATTCCTAATATCGGTCCATTCCGTCTATGTGACAAGGCTCGGCCTCGAGGGAATTGGTCACAATCCAGCGAGTTATTGGCCCTTTTTGCGCTCGTTCTTGCGAGATGCTATCGGCAAAACACTGCGTGGGCGGCAGCCAAAGCTTGCCCGTGGTTGATGTTTGCCTGTTGTTCGATCAGGGCTTGCTCAAGGGCCGTGAGGCAGAGCACAATATTTTCATATGTTGCGCTGTGTCCCATGAGGCCAATGCGCCAGACTTGGCCTGCAAGCGATCCCAGACCGGCGCCAATTTCAAGATTGAAGCGATTTAGGAGTGTTTTGCGGACTTCCAATTCATCCACGCCTGCGGGGATCTGCACCGCGTTTAGTTGAGGCAAACGGTCCTCTTCGCTGACCAGAAGCTCCAATCCCATGGCTTCTATGCCCGCCTTGAACACTTCATGCATTTTGGCGTGCCTTGCCCAAGCCTTTTCAAGGCCTTCTTCTTCGAGCAAGACAAGCGCCTCGTGCAGTCCGTAAAGGGCGTTGACGGGGGCTGTATGATGGTATGTTCTTTGTCCGTTTCCTGACCAATAAGTCGTCAGGAGAGAAACATCGAGAAACCAGCTTTGGACCTTTCGCGCTCTCGATGTGATTTTCTCCACGGCTCGGTCGCTCAGAGTCACCGGTGATAAGCCGGGAGGGCAGGAGAGGCATTTTTGTGTTCCGGAATAGGCCGCATCAATCTCCCACTTGTCAATTTCGACTGGGATTCCCCCCAATCCTGTGACGGTGTCCATGATGACGAGACAGCCGTGGGCACGTGCGCGCGCAGACAAGCGTTCAGCATCGGCCTTGACCCCTGTCGATGTCTCGGCATGCACGAACGCAAAAAGGGTTGCATCCGGATGATCAATAAGCGCTTGTTCCGCCCCTTCAGGATCGATCCGTTCGCCCCATGGGGACTCCACCATGATCGGAACCCCGCCACAGCGCTCGACATTTTCCTTCATTCTGCCACCAAAGGCGCCGTTCTGGCAGATGACGACCTTTTCGCCCGGTTCGACAAGATTGACAAAGCAAAGTTCCATGCCCGAAGACCCCGGCGCGGAGACTGGAAACGTCATCTCGTTTTCGGTGCGGAAGGCGCGCCTCAGTGCTCCTTTTATTTCGTCCATCATGCCAACGAACTCGGGATCCAGATGACCGATTGTGGGCCTTGCTAGGGCCGCGGTTACGCGTGGGTGGACGTCCGACGGACCGGGGCCCATAAGTGTTCGAGGTGTCGGGTGGAAGCTTTTCATCCAGTTCTCCGTAATACTCTCGGATTTTGTCTGCCTCTTGGCCGCGCCGAATTCAAGCGCTGAATCTTTCACAAGAGCCGTTCACTCTATCGTGATCGACCTTTGCGGGCGTCATGGTTTACGGCGGGGCGCCCATAACTTCTCTTCCTCTTTGATCCAGTGTAAGGGAGCCAAGGATCTGGGAGGAATGAGCAAGACATGAACTCTTTGCGCACTTTGGTTTTGACGGGTGCTGTAACGGCCATTGCTTTGATCGTTGCGACCATGTTCGCCGAAACGTTCGCCGGCAGCAAGGACTGGCCGTGTGAACCCCATCGCGGGCTTACACCGCTGTGCGCCGATGACTTGGGGGGACATGCGATCCTAAGTCCTGAAGACATTGTGGGTTTGCCTGATTCCGATTGGCTGGTTGTGTCCGAGTTTGGCCGAAAGGACATATTGGGCCGGTTGACCGCCCTGAATGAAAGTTCGCTCGAGACGCGGGTGCTGGATTGGTCCTTTGATCGCGACATGGCGTTTCCGGAAGATTGCGAGGCGCCCGATCCGGCGCGCTTTCAGCCGCACGGCATTGATCTCAGCCGCGATGGCAGACGGCTTCTTGTGGTCAATCATTACCCTCAAGATCGGGTGGAAGTGTTCGATGTCGCGCCGTCCACGGACGACCTTGGTTTTGAGCTGACTTGGAAGGGGTGCGTCCCTTACTATCAACCGGGAGACTATCGTCTCAACGATGTTGTTGCTTTTGGGCAGACGGGGCTGATCACGACACGGATGACCTCAAGCGCCTGGTATAGTTACATCATGTTGTTCTTTGGGTTGCGCAATGGCTGGGTGGACGAATGGACGCCGGAAGAGGGCTGGGCGCAGATCGAAAAGAGCCGTTCGGTCTTTCCGAACGGGATTCACATAAGTCCCGATGAGAAGTCGCTTTTTGTTGCTTCGTATGGGGAGAAAAAAGTCTACAAAATTGATCTGGAAACGGGCAAGCGATCCAATTCCAAGCGCTTGTCTATATGGGTCGACAATTTATCCTGGTCCCAAGACGGGTCGCGGCTGCTTGCTACGGGGCAGCGGGCTTGGCATATCACCGCGTTAAAATGTCAGATGGTGACCGTTGGTAATTGCGATCAACCGTATGCCGTCGTTGCACTCGACCCTGAATCATTGGAGGCGGAGACGGTTCTCGTTCGAGATCCCGTCGTTGTCTACGGCGGGGGTACTGTGGCGTTCGAACGCGGTGACGTCATGTGGATCGGTAGTCACCAGTCCGACCGGATTGCTAAATTCGATCTGAATGAACGAATCGATTAGCCCACGGGAGACGCGCTGTTGCTGTTTGCCATTGGCGGTGGTTCGTCTGGCTTTGCGGCAGGTTCGCCGCCAATGAGCAAGCTGTGAAACTGTGCGATGGTCAAGGCTTCGCCATTGTCCGTGAAGAAGACTCTGCGGTTGACTCGGGCGGCTTTCGGGAAATGTGAAGATGCTTTGTTGGTTGGTGCACTGATATTCAGATTGATCAATTTCAACGCACTTCCAACGCCCAGAAAGTGGGCCGCGTAGAGTTCGCCCATAGTCGGTTGCCGGCTGAGCTTGCGACGCAAATAGTTTTCGTTCGCGATCGCCAGCTCCGCCGCCATGATCGCATTGACCTTGGGATTGTAGCGAAGGTTGAGCACTTTGCGGCGCTGCCACGTGTTGGAGGCCTTGTACCTCCCGCTCGTGCTTTTTGAAATTGCGGACGAAAAGCCGTTCAGTCCATAAATTCCGCCCCGTTGGTGCAGCATGGCGTACCAGGTTTGATCGACAAATTGATAGAGACCTGCCGCGCTTGATTTGCGGGCTTTGGCTTTGGGATTAAATCCGCTTTCGCGAAATGCGGTTTCGATGAGGTAGTTGCGGTTGACATCGGTCAGAAGTGAGGCGCACTTGATCGCATTTTTGACCTCCGCCGATGCATTTTCGAAGTAGGCGGACATTTCGGCTTCGAGCATGCGATATCTGTTGCGTTCCGCTGTGCGATTGGCCGGGCCCGAAATGGGCTGGGTTGCCGCCTCCTGTAGTGCGTTTCTACATTCGAGCTTTAGAGCGCTCGTGCTGCCGCCGCCGAACCAGCCGCTGATGCCGCTCCATATATCCCTCGTCATGTTCTGCGCAATGGTTGCGAGATCGATTGAGTTTTCAGTGGGGCCAAGCCGGCCGGCAATCTTCTGGTCGTTGTAGTTGGAAACACCGCCGCTCAGAAACGATTGTATGCGTGCAAGGACGGATTCGCCTTGGGTGATCGCGTGGTACTCAGACCTGACCCAATCGCGCAGCTCATTCGCTTTTGCTATGACTACGGAGTCGCCCGGTTCTGACGACATAACATCCCAGACCACCAACATCACTGCGAACGAGACTATAAATTTACCCATCGCTGCCCTCACTTGAGTGCACTCATGGGGCGATTTTCTACATTTTGTTTTGCCGCCCACCCTTTGAGAAGGTGCACTTGTATTCGCGCTTTTGCCCAGTCAAACCGCGTTCATCCTGCATCGTTCATGTAGATGAATGCAGATGAACATGACCTGAACAAGGCAGATTGACGAAGAGAGCTCCGTTTGGGTTGGACTCTTATGCTATTCCATGCGAGCGCCGCCATCGACATTTATGGTTTGACCGGTCATATAGCTGGCTTTATCTGTGCACAGAAAAACAACGGCGTTGGCAAGTTCGGTTGGATCGCCCTGCCGCCCCATGGGAATCGAAGACTTTATCGAGGAGACAACAAAATCGTCGTCTTTGCCATAGACCTTCGCGGTTCTGCCGATGGTTCCATCCATCATGTCCGTGGTATGAGAGCCGGGCGCAATGCAGTTCACTCGAATGCCTTTCTGAGCCAGTTCGACAGCGAGCTGTTGCGTGAAGCCAACCACCGCAAATTTCGAGGCGCAATAGGCGCCGTAGTTGGGCAAACCTACTCGGCCGGCAGTTGAGGAGATCATGATGATACTGCCTCCATTGCCACATTCGAGCATGTAGCGGCCGCCGTATTTGCTTACCAAAAAGGTGCCGAACACATTGATGTCCATGGTGTTTTGCCAAAGCTCCTCGGATGTGTCGAAGATAGGGGTCGCGCCCGCATCGCTCGCCACCCCAGCATTGTTCACAATCATGTCGAGACGGCCAAACGTGGATTTGGTCTCCTCGATCATGGCAACGACTTCGTCCTTGTTGGTGACATCGCATTCGACGGCGATCGCTTTGCGGCCCATCCTCTCAATCTCTTCGACGAGGGATGGGTTGCCTTTCCAACCCATTTTTTCTTCTTCCGGCAGAAGAGTTGTTTTTCGGGCGCTCACAACAAGGTCGGCTCCCTCTCTGGCGAGCTCTAATGCGATGGCGCGGCCAAGGCCGCGATACCTGGCCGTCCCCGTTACCAGCGCGACGCGCCCATCCAATTCTCCCATTCCTCTCTCCTTGTTCCTCTCGGGTTGGCGATCGGGCGCAACCCTGCGCCGATTGTCCATGTGGTGGCAACCGTTATAGGCGATCTCCGCCAATCACCTGCGCAAAATTGACGCGATCCGGGCGTTTGTTGATCCAGTCACACTTTAAATACGTTTTATCTGCATTATATCGATCCACAATATATCATTTCGAACATGTCGTGTCGGGTTTGGCGGGAAAATGGACGTAAGGACAGTGTGCCTGGGCATCCTCACCATTGGTGAGGCCACCGGGTACGAAATCAAGAAAATGATTGAAGAAGGCGCGTTCAACTTGTGTGTTGAGGCGAGTTTCGGTTCCATCTATCCGGCACTTTCAAAACTCACCGACGAAGGCTTCGTGGCCTGCCGGCAGGAGACCCAGGACGGGCGTCCCGATCGCAAGGTCTATTCTCTAACCGATGAAGGCCGGGACCTGTTCAAAGAGTTGCTGGTGCAGCCGCCTGGCGAGGACAAGCACAAATCCGATTTTATGTTTGTGTCACTGTTTTCGGCCCTTTTGCCTCCCGGCCACATGGCCGACTTGATTGATCAACGAATTGATTGGCTCAAACGCGAAAAAGAAATGATAAACGACGTGATCGAAGAGACCGATCAAAAAGGCGCTCAGTTCGTGCAAGGCTACAGCCAGGCCCTTTTTGAGACGGCTATTCGGTATCTGGAAGACAATCGGAAATTATTTGAAGCGGGATCCGAACCTGCCGCGCGTAATGGTGTTTCGCGTGAGCACGGGATGGCCGCCAGTTAGTGTGACGCAAATGAAGAACATCATCATCAAGGGCTCTTACGTCTGGGCCGCAGGTATCGCCATCCTGCTCGCGCTTTGGATTTTGTCGGGATATGTGGGCGCCGACGAGCAGGCGGAGGCGCAAAACGACACAAATCTAAGTTCGGTACAAGACATTCAAAAGGTACGTGCCGTCTCAAGTACGGCTCGCCGCTACGCGGCGGCGGTCACAGTGCGGGGCCGAACTGAGGCTTCGCGTTCCGTAACCGTTCGTGCGGAAACTGTGGGCCGCGTCACTTCCGTATCCGATAGTGAGGGCAAGATTGTCAAAGCGGGCGATGTGCTTTGCGAACTTGCGCTTGATGATCGTGAAGCGAAACGTGTGGAAGCGGAAGCCAAGACAAAGCAAGCGCTGATTGAATATGAAGCCGCTAAGAAGCTCATGGCCAAGGGCTACAGATCTGAGACGCAGGAAGCGGCCGCGGAAGCTGCTTATACCGCGGCGCAGGCCGTCAGTGAGCAGATTGCTTTGGATATTGAGAGGACGAAAATGCGTGCCCCGTTTGACGGCGTGTTCGATGAGCGTTCGGTTGAAGTTGGCGACTATGTTCGGCCAGGCGATTCTTGCGGCACCGTTGTCGATCATGAACCTATGTTTGTGGTTGGACGGGTCTCTGAGCGAGAGGTGATGAAAATAGAGGTCGGCTCAATCGGTGAGGCGCAGCTGTTTTCCGGTGAGAAAATAGAAGGAAAAGTTCGATTCATAAGTGTACGTGCGGATGAGGCAACGCGAACGTTCCGCGTCGAAGTGGAACTGCCTAATCCGGATGCGAGCATCCGAGAGGGCATTACCGCGATTACCCGGATTGCCACCGAACCGGTTCTTGCCCACAGAATTTCTCCCGCGATTCTCACTCTGAATGATCAAGGTCAGATGGGTGTCAAAGTCTTGGACGAGAAGAATGTGGTTTCGTTTCGGGCCATTGAGATTGTGTCCGATCAATCCGCCGGTGTCTGGGTGACAGGTTTGGACAAACAGTCAACAATTATTACTGTCGGGCAAGAATATGTTCGTGATGGCGAAAAGGTGGATGTCACGATCGAAAACTTCGAACCCCAAACGATGAGTAAGTCCGAATCATGACCGATGCTTTGGTCGATGGGATATTAAGCCGAATACGGACGGTTTTAACGATCCTCGCGGTGTCGATTGTCGCGGGGACCCTGGCCTACATTACAATCCCAAAAGAAGCCGATCCCGATATTCCGATTCCGTTCGTGCTCGTGCAAATTCCGCATCCAGGCATTTCGCCCGAGGATGGAGAGCGTTTGCTGATCAAGCCGATGGAGAAGCGCCTTCAAACCATCGAAGGCGTCCAGGAGATCGTTTCGAGCGCGGTGGAAAACCTGGCGTATGTGGTGCTCGAATTCGACGTGAATTTCGATCAGGACCAAGCGATCTTGGATGTACGGGAGCAAGTGGATCTGGCCAAGTCGGATTTGCCCGAAGACACTGAAGAACCCATTGTCACCGAACTCAACGCTGGGCTCTTTCCCATTGTTGCCATCGGGATCGGGGGAAATCTTCCGGAACGGGAGTTGTACCGGATCGGAGAACGGCTGCAGGACAAACTTGAAGCCATTCCGAATGTCTTAGAGGCGAATCTCTCAGGGAACCGAGAGGAACTTTTAGAGGTCGTCATCGATCCGGTGAAGTTGGAAACGTACAACATCACCCAACAGGAGCTCATTAACGCCGTCGTTCTGAACAATCAGCTCGTTCCGGCCGGGTCGCTCGATACCGGTCAAGGCCGGTTTTCGATCAAAGTTCCCGGTACGTTCGAAACGGCCGCCGATGTGTTCAGCCTTCCGCTGAAATCGTCGGGCGAAGGGGTTGTCACGCTGTCTGATGTTGCCGAAATCCGGCGGACGTTTAAGGATCGGGACCGCTATGCGCGGTTCAATGGCAAGCCGGCTGTGGTCGTTGAGGTCGTCAAGCGGATCGGTGCGAATATCATTGAGACGAATTTGGCCGTTCGTGCCGTCGTCGAAGAAGAGGAAGAGTATTGGCCTGAGGGTGTTGAGGTTGGTTTCGTCTTCGATCAATCCCGGTTTATCTACTCGATTTTGGGTCAGCTTCAAGCCTCCATTCTGACCGCGGTCGCGCTGGTGATGGTTATCGTGGTCGCCGCGCTTGGAATCCGGTCCGGCCTCATGGTGGGATTTGCCATCCCCGCGTCTTTCATCCTGTCCTTCCTTATCTTGTTTGGCATCGGCAGCTCCGTAAACATGATGACTATGTTTGCGATGGTCATTGCCGTGGGTATCTTGGTGGATGGCTCTATCGTGGTGGTGGAATATGCCGATCGGAAAATGGCCGAAGGTCTGCACCGCAAAGAAGCCTATGCCATGGCCGCCAAACGCATGTTTTGGCCAATCGTCACCTCAACGCTAACCACATTGGCAGCCTTTTTCCCGCTTTTGTTTTGGCCCGGTGTGAGCGGCAAATTCATGAGCTATTTGCCGATCACACTCATCATTGTGCTGACGGCCTCCTTCTTGATGGCTTTGTTCTTCCTGCCGGCCATAGGTGCCGTGCTTGGACGCACGCAGGTCGAAAATGCGGATAATCTGAGAGCCGTCGCTGCGGGGTCGGGCAAGGACGAAGACAAGGATGATGCGCTTGGCCGCGACTTGGCCGGTATGACCGGGGCCTATGTCCGATTTGTCGAAAAGGCCCTCGACCGTCCGCTTTTGGTTACCGGCATCAGCGCGCTGCTCGTCTTTTCCGTGATCCAGATTTTTGCCCGAGCCGATGTCGGGACTGCATATTTCGTGGACAACGAACCTGAGAACATCGCTATTTTTGTCGGCGCGATCGGCAATTACTCCACCGATGAGGCTCTGGATATCGTTCTTGAAGTCGAAAAAGAGGTCATGAAGATCGAAGGGCTGAATTCCGTTTACACTTCGATTGGTTCAGGTCAGCAGCAGTTTACCGGATTTGATAATCCGCCACCGGACGATACGATCGGCACAATCAATGTTGAATTGAAGGATTGGACGTCACGGCCGCTGTCCGGATACGAAGTCATGGCGCGCTTGCGGGAACTTTCAGATGATTTTCCCGGCGTTCGCGTTGAAGTTCGTGAAAACGAAATGGGTCCGCAGGTTGGCAAAGACGTTCAGATTGAGTTGAGGTCCCGAGATCAAGAAATCTTGGTCGCGGAAGCCCGGCGTGTACGCCAGTACATGGATGAGCAAGACTACCTCATCGAAATCGAGGATACCTCGCCGCTGCCGGGAATTGAGTGGAAGATCATTCCGGATCGCGAGCAAGCGGGCCGTTTTGGAGCCGACGTGTCGCAAATCGGCGCCTATGTTCAGTTGGTGACGCAAGGGCTGAAGTTGGGAGAATATCGTCCCGACGATGCGGAAGACGAAGTTGAGATTCGTGTTCGCTATCCGGCGGAAGATCGAAGTATCGATCAACTTAATCAGATCCGCATACGGACGCCTCAAGGGCTCATCCCCATGAGCAACTTCGTGACAAAAGTGCCGCAACCTTTGGTCAAGAAGATTGACCGGCTGGATGGGCAGCGCGTGTTTCGTATACGTGCCAATTCCGCGGAAGGTGTGCTGACAAGCAAGGCCGTGGCAAATCTGGAACAATGGATGGAAGAGTCTGCGGAGCTCGATCCGCGTGTGTCCTACAGGTTTAGGGGGGCAGATGAAGAGTCCGAGGCAGCGGCTGAATTCCAGCGCATCGCTATGCTCGTTTCGTTGTTCCTGATGGCAATCATTTTGCTGACTCAGTTCAACAACTATTATTTCGTCGTGCTTACTTTGTCATCGATCGTTCTATCGACAACTGGGGTATTCCTGGGAGTGGTCGTCACCGGCCAGGTGTTCAGTACCATGATGACTGGCGTGGGTATTATCGCATTGGCCGGGATTGTGGTGAACAACAATATCGTCTTGATCGATACATTTCAGAGACTGTCGAAGGCAGGCTATGCGCTGAAAGAGGCAATCGTGCGAACGGCGGCACAACGTGTGAGACCCGTCTTGCTGACCACAGTCACGACTGTATGCGGTCTGTTTCCGATGGCCATGAAAATCAATCTGGACTTCTTTAGCCGTTCGGTATCGACGGGCGGGCCTGTTTCTGACTGGTGGGTTCCCTTGTCAACTGCTGTCATCTTTGGGTTGATGTTCTCCACCATGATCACACTCATACTCACGCCATGTTTGCTGATGTTGCCGAACCATTGCTCCAGGATCATTCGCCGTCTGATGGGCCGGGGAGGGCTCGGGGGCCTGCGCGGGCGCATTCCGGGTAGGTCTCAAGATGCACCTCCGCAGACACCGCAAGTGCCTGCGGAGTGATTGTCCAGCCTTGAGATTCAGGCGGCGAACTTGGCCAGCCGGTCACTGATGATTGCTTCGGCCTCGGACATAATCCTGTCGACCAGTTTCTGGACAGTGGGAATGTCATAGATGAGACCTGCTACCATGCCGCAGCTCCAGGCGCCCGCATCCATGTTGCCGTCGGTCATGATTTTGGGATAGACGCCGGCCACCTCCGGCAGGATGTCTTCGAACTTGAGATCGGCGCCCAGTTTCTTTTCCTTTTCAAGAAGCGCTTCAACAGCGGCATTGTTCAGGACGCGTTCCGTATTGCGAAGGGGGCGCATCACAAGACGCGTGTCGAGTTCGGACGCGGCGACAAGGGCCTGCTTGACGTTTTCATGAACCGGAGCCTCTTTGGTTGCGATGAAGCGTGTGCCCATGTTCATGCCTTCCGCACCCATCGCCAGAGCCGATACGAGTGAGCGGGCATCGGCCATGCCGCCGGACGCCACGAAGGGAATCTCCAATTCATCGGCGGCTCTGGGCAAAAGGATGAAGTTGGGGATGTCGTCTTCGCCCGGATGGCCACCACACTCAAACCCGTCGACGGACACCGCATCGCACCCAATGGATTGCGCCTTTACGGAGTGCCTGACGGAGGTACATTTGTGGATGACTTTAATACCGGCGTCTTTAAGAGCGGGAAGCCATTGCTGTGGATTGTTCCCTGCGGTTTCGACAATCTTCACACCGCTGTCGACGATGGTCTTGACCAATCCTGGATAGTCGGGCGGAGTAACGGACGGCAAGAACGTTAAATTCACTCCAAACGGCTTGTCGGTCATGTCTTTACAGCGCGCGATTTCGTTCGCGAGCTTCTCTGGCGTGCCTTGGGTGAGGCCGGTTATAATGCCCAGGCCTCCCGCATTGGAGACCGCTGCTGCCATTTCAGCGAAGCCCACATAATGCATGCCGCCTTGGATGATGGGATGCTCTATGCCGAACATTTCCGTGATTTTGGTCTTCATGATTGCCCCTCCGTTCGGTGCTGCTTGAAAATTTGGCGGACTAGACCGCCTTAGCCGCGTCCCTGTCAACTGGATTTCCGGGTGTGCGGCTCAGCCATGCATCGCTGCGCCCGGTACGCGATATGCAAGGTCTAAGTGTCTTCACCGCGTTTCTCTTTTGTCGTTTCTTCACTTCTTTTGGTGTTTGATGAAGGTGCGATCCTGTGGTTGAAAGCGCATTATCGAAACGAAGTGGAAAGATGAAACAGGTCTTTATTGCTCTTATCGTCCCTTTATTGTTCGTGTCCAACGTTTGGGGCGAAGGGCCTTTGTGTTGCGAGCTCAACGGAGGTGTTGCATCGTGTTCGTCTGCGGGCGTAATGACGTGCAAAGACGGGCTGCCGTCTGCCGAATGCACCTGCGAAATCCAGCCGATTGCCCGCACGACAGCCGATGTGGGCGCTGTTGGTTCCTCGAGGAGCGAGCCTCAGCCGGAAGCTGTGGCACCCACTGAATCGGTTCCGACAGCCAGCCCGCTCCCGAGCGGGAACGCTCCCAGCTGCCAGGAATTCCTCATCATTGGGACCAGCAAGCAAGCCTGTCTGCGCTTTAAGGCGACGGACCCAAGCGTTGATTGCAGCTGCTTCTGATCGTTTTGGGTTTGCCGTCCTGAGCGTGTTTGGACCTGCGGAGGGTTTCGCGCTCCATTGTTGGAGTGCTCACAGGAATGAACCCATTTTGGTTCAAGTTTTAGGGGTTCACGCAAGAAGGGATGAACAAGTTTTCCGTAAATTCGACTAAATGTTTAGGGCGGGATCTTGTATGCGGCTTTGTCTTTCATTTTGTCTTTGGATTGTCATGGTTCAGCCTGGGTCGGCGGATTCGGAGTTGGATCTGCTCCTTGAGGAATTCGAACTCGCGGCGAGCAACGAACTCCACGGGGCCTTTGCATGCCAAGACTTTATTGGCGGATTGGCGCGGTACGATGCCGCTAAGCGAGACGCTCAGTTGACCTTTGCCCGTTATACCAATTCTCCCGAATCCGTGCGTTTGTTTGGGCGGATCGATGAGGTCATTCGGGACAAGGCAGAACACGAAGGGCTGCAAGAGGCGCTCAAGGCCAGCAAAGAGCTGACGGCGGAACACTTGGCGGCGTCTTGCCTGGACAGCCTCGCGGCGCTCGGCGAATTGGTTGAGGCGGCGAAGGCAAAGCTTCTTGAGCACTCAAGGTCCGCTGAAACGGTGAGCGCTGCGGTGCGAACCGAGTGACGAGGCCGGTCTGGTTCCCAGACCAAATCCTTTCCTTTCTCAACGGGCGGTCTCTAATCGTCTTTAGGCTGAGTGAATCGCGATCATTTGAGCGAGGATCACTGCGCATAACCATTGTCTATTTGGGGAAAATGCTGGTCGGAGTGAGTGGATTCGAACCACCGACCCCTGCCTCCCGAAGACAGTGCTCTACCAGGCTGAGCTACACTCCGAACTGTGATCTCCTGAAATAGTCGAGGCAGGCAGCGAGATCAACCTGGATATCAACGGGAGCTTCGATCTTATGCGCATCCTTCGAAAGTCCTAGCGAATTTAGGCGCTGACAAATTGAGGGTGCTTTAACCATATTGCGTTTCTAAGCGCATGTGTATAGGTTCCGTCCGTCTTGGTCGAGGCCCGATCAAATTCCATATAGAGCCCAGTCTTGTTGGGGTGTAGCCAAGTGGTAAGGCAGTGGGTTTTGATCCCATGATTCGCAGGTTCGATCCCTGCCACCCCAGCCAACCTCAATCGTTTTATACTCACCATCTTATCTGTCAGCGATCACGATACCTCGGCGCGTTGCTCTTGCTTCATCCGTGGCCGGATCTCGCTTATTCCTGCTCAATCTAAACTTCTTGCTTGGTATTGCGTGTTTGCCTTTCAGACGCTAGGTTCCCTCGCCGAGGGATTTCTTGGTGGGGGTCATATCGTCGTTTCAAAAGGATGGCGCTGACAAATAGTCAGTGCGGAGCGCTGATGCAAAAGCTCTGGTTAACCATGCGCCGTCCAAAAATCCGCCACAAAGAGAACATACTGATCCCGTTTCATTAACCTTAAGTAATGAATTGAGACTGCAAATAGAGGAGAAGTCCACCCAAGGCTGAACGGGTGATGTGAACGGTGCGTTGCCTTGGCGTTTGAGTCTATATTAGGTCAAGTCGGGCCAGCGCTTGTTAAGGGCGAAGTATTTTTTGGCGGCTAGTGTAACGTTATCGCACTTTCGCACGAAAATGTTGTCGCTACAATCGAGCGGTTACGTGAGGCAAATATGAGCCGCTCAATCGGGAATTGTGAAGCCAAGCCCCGTTTCGGCCAAAGATTAGGTAGTCCTTATGGGGCGAGTTGGTGTAGGCTTCGAGGAAAAATTTGTTGACCCTAGCGGAGATTGGGGCAGCATGGTTGAGCAAGTGAGGAAACAATAGAGGAGACGGCACCGCCGTTTGCTCGGTTAGGAAGGACAATCGGGGGGATCATCGCGCCAGGTGCGCGGTATCCAAAGCAAAATTCGTCGGTACGGCCTTGGGATGTTGTCCTGACCTGAGCGAAACTCAGGGCATTGTGCAAAGGTTTATCGATCGCCACAGGGGTGAAAAGCTGAGTGCAAAACGTTAGTGCGTCAACATTCCGTGTAAATGTGGAAGGGACTAAGATCTTGCGACATACGCTGAAGGCGCAAACTCCGACGGCACAAAATGAACAAATGACCGAGATAAAATCAACGCTATTGAAGAGTTTACCGCAAACCTAACGATCAATGTTCAAGACAGAGAGGCTGTTCATGTTAAGAAAAAAATTGGGTGAGGGAATGACATTGCTGGCAGCACCGTTTTTGGTCTTGTCAGTCGTCGCAATTGCAACTGTAGCGCCGGCTGTGGCCCAGTTGAATCAAGCAAAAAGCACCGAACTGCAAAATGCAGAAAGTGGTGCCGCTGCGCAGAAGACAGTCGAAAGCTTGGATGATCAGCGCGATAACCTTTTGCAGGAATACCGGCCGCTTGTGATTCAGCTTGAGCGCCTCAAGGAGTACAACGATCAGCTTGAGGTGCTGATTGAAAACCAAGGCGAGGAAATCACGTCAAAGCGAGCGCAGATCGAAAGCGTTTCCGGCATGGGTAAGAATATCGTTACGCTGATGAATGACATGCTGGCCGTATTAGAAGAGTTTGTTGAACTCGATACGCCTTTTCTTGAAGGTGAGCGGCGTAAGCGGGTCTTGAACTTAAAGTCGCTCATGAACCGCGCTGACGTCACGAACGCAGAGAAATATCGCCGCGTTCTCGAAGCCTATCAGATTGAAAACGACTACGGCCGCACCATTGAAGCTTTCGACGGTAAATTGGGCGAAGGCGAAGATGCTCAAACGGTGACCTATTTGAAGGTTGGCCGGGTGGCCTATCTTTATCAGACCCGCGATGGCTCTGAATCATTTGTCTTCAACAATGAGACAAAGGCTTGGGACAAGCTGCCGGGTGATTATGACACACCGATAACCATCGCCATTCGTATGGCCCGTGAACAAATCCCGCCGGATTTGATCTTTATTCCGGTCACACTTGAAGAAGCTGCAAGCTAAGTTGGGGGAATTACGACTATGAAACTCATCAAGAAAATAGGAATAGGCCTCTGTGTTGCCCTAACTGCAGTCGTGGGGACAGAGCTTTCGTTTTCGCCGGTGCAATCAGAAGCGGAGGCGCAAGCTAAGACGCTTACGGAGCTTCTCAATCGGGTGAGAAGCGGGGCGGCCCGCGATCGCTCGGAACAACAAGCGCGTATTGCGCGGTTCCAGCAAGCGAGGAACCAGCAGCAAGCTTTGCTCAATCAGGTTAGGGCCGATGTTGCTGCTCAAGAGGCGCGCAGTGAGCAATTGGAAAGCACTTTCAATGCGAATGAAGAGGTGCTGACTGAACTTGAGCTTCGTCTGCAAGAGCGTTTGGGAGAGTATGCCGAGCTCTTCGGAACAGCCCGTCAGGTGGCTGGCGACACACGCGGACAAGTCCAACAGTCGCTGGTAAGTGCACAATTCCCCGGTCGCGATGCGGCCTTGGATGAAATCGCGAGCAGTAAAGATCTGCCGACGATGAATCAGTTGGATGGACTGTTCCAGACGTTGCTGCAGGAAATGACGGAGCAAGGCAAAGTTGCCCGTTTCAAAGCGCCCGTGGTGGACCGGAACGGAAATGCTAAAGAAGAAGACGTGACCCGCGTCGGTCCGTTTACGGCGGTCGCCAAAAACCGCTTCGTGATTTACAATGCGGAAACCTCAGAGCTTCGCTTCCTTGTTCGTCAGCCTGGAAACGAGGCACGCGCTGCGGCTTCACGGCTCGACGATGCAAAGCCGGGCAGGATCATCAAAGCTGCGATCGACCCGTCGAGCGGGGCTATATTGGGTCTTTTGGTTCAGACGCCAAATTTGCGTGAGAGAATCGACCAAGGCGGCCTTGTCGGTTATGTCGTGATTGCACTCGCCGCGGTTGGGATGCTGATCGGGTTTGAGCGTTTGTTTACGTTGTCGATGACCCACGGTGCCGTTCGCGGAGCTGCGAAGCGCCGCAAGGCCTCAAAAGGCAATCCTCTCGGCCGGGTCTTCATGGCTTACGAAGAAAATCAGCATGCGGATGTAGAAACGCTTGAGCTGAAGCTGGATGATGCGATCCTGAAAGAGGTGCCCAAGTTGGAACGCGGCATGAATACATTGAAGGTTCTTGCGGCGGTTGCTCCGATGCTCGGTCTTCTGGGTACCGTTGTCGGTATGATCCAGACCTTCCAGGCGATCACTCTGTTCGGTACGGGCGATCCGAAGCTCATGGCGGGCGGTATCTCGCAAGCTCTTGTTACAACGGTGCTTGGTTTGGTCGCTGCCATTCCGCTTCTGTTGTTGCATAGCTTTGCCAGTGGCCGGGCGCGACAGGTCCAACAGGTGCTCGAAGAGCAATCTGCCGGCCTCATCGCTGAGCGGGCCGAAGGAGCGTAAGACCAATGGACTTTCTGCAAGCCCTAAATCCAATCACCATCTACAATGGGCTCATGAATTTCCTGGAAACAGGGGGGAACGTCCTGGTCGTTATCATGGCTGCGACGTTTGCCCTCTGGGCCCTGATCATAGAACGGTACTGGTACTTTTTCGGTGTCCAAGCAGGGGATATCAAGCGCGTGAAAAAGAAATGGGCGGAACGATCCGATCATCGATCATGGAACGCGCATCAGATCCGCAATATGCTGATCTCAGATATTCGTCAGGCTGCTGAGTCCAATCTTGGAATGATCAAAGGTCTTGTCGGTGTTGCACCTCTTCTGGGATTGCTTGGAACCGTTACAGGTATGGTGGAAGTGTTCGACGTGATGGCATTCACCGGGTCAAGTAATGCCCGGGCCATGGCGGCGGGTGTGTCGAAAGCGACCATTCCCACGATGGCTGGTATGGTGGTGTCTTTGTCGGGCCTCTACTTTATCGCCCGTTTGGACGTTCGTGCCCGCAGAAGCGTACAGCGGGTGGCCGATGACCTTGAGATCAAACACATATAACAACCAATCGCGCTCCGGGAGAAGACGCTACCATGGTTAAAAGACATCGTGCACGGAGGAAGCAGGAAGAAGCTGAGGTCAATATGACCCCGATGCTCGACATCGTGTTCATTCTTCTGATCTTTTTCATTGTGACGGCCACGTTCATACGGGAACAGGGTTTCGACGTGACAAAACCCGATGACACCGACGAGCCGCAAAATCTGGAACGACGGGCGGCTGTGCTTGTGCAGCTGGATAAGAACAGCAACATCATCATTGAGCGGCGCAAAATCGATGTCCGTTCGGTGCGCGCGGCGATCGAGGCAAAAATTGCGGAGGATCCCCAAACCGTGGTTGTTGTTCAAGTCCACGAAGATGCCGAAACAGGCGTCATGACGAATGTGATGGACCAAGCCCGCATGGCGCGTGCACCTGTTTCCGTTACGAAATTGGATGCCGCCGCGGCCCAAGCTGCTGGCATCCGCTAGCTTTCGATTGACGGATGACCACAAAGGAACTGCTCTTAGGGGTATAGGAAAACGGAATGGCTAAGAAACCAGAACTGGACGAAGAAGAACCAGAAATCAATATGACGCCGATGCTCGACATCGTCTTCATTATGCTGATTTTCTTCATCGTAACTGCCGTGTTTGTGAAGGAAGCCGGAATTGACGTAGACCGTCCGGACGCTCAGACTGCCGACCAAGTTGATCGTGTGTCCATTATCATCGCTGTTTCGAATAATGATGAGGTCTGGATTAACAAGAACGAGGTGGATGTTCGCGATATCACACCGATTGTTCAAAAGTTGAAGAAAGAAAATCCGAAAGGCAAAATTGTTATCCAGGCTGACGAGAAATCGAAATCAGGACTGGTGGTTGACATTATGGATCAGCTCAACGCGCTTGGTGTTGCAGGCGTGGCGATCTCGACACTGGAGGACAGCTAATCATGATACGTTTGGTTTTGGGTCTACCGGTTGCTGCCGTCATCACGGTCGGATTGTTCTTGCTCATGCGCTACCTGATCTTGGTGGAATTTCAAGAACAGGATGAAACTGATACCACTCGGATCGAAATCACCCGGGATATTCGCGATGAATCGACCAGGGTAAAGGACAGAAAACCAGATCGGCCGGTTGAAGAGAATCTGCCTCCTCCGCCGCCGCCTCCAACAAATCTGCCGCAAGATATGACGGAACTGGATGCAAGTGTTGCTGGCATCAATCCTGATTTTGGGACGGATGTGACCATGGCAGGTTTGCAGGCCGCAGCGGATACGACCGCCATCCCGCTCGTTCGCGTGGTGAATTTCCCTGATAGTTGCGCAAGCCGGGGGTTGTCGGGATGGGTTCAGTTGGAGTTTAATCTGACCGCGGGCGGCCTTGTGCAAGATCCCAAAATCGTTGGATCGAGTTCCAGTTGTTTTGAGCGATCCGCTATGCGTGACATCAAAAAATGGAAATATCGTCCAAAAATTCGTGACGGTGCACCGGCGCCTGCTTATGGTATTCAGCAGGTCATCACCTACCAATTGCAAGAATAACCACATTTCTCTCTCCTAAACAAAGAAGAAAGCCTGGCTAGGGAGTTTTTACTCAAATGAACAAAGTGCGGAAGGGATTGTTAGCAGCGGTTTGCGTCACGTTTGCAATGGGAACGCTAGCAGTGGACGAGTTTTCATTTTCCAGCGGACCCTCTGTGACCGGCGCAAAAGCGCAAAACAATAATGAACGTCCGGCAAAGCCTGAAACACGGAAATCGGAAACTCTGTCAGCTGCCGCCGGCCCCATCTACACAAAGGCCGTTGAAGCTTTGCAGGCCGAACCGCCGCAGTATCAGGCGGCTCTTGCGGCTGTTACCCAGATTATCAATGGGGGCAGCAAGTTTAAGCAATACGATATTGTCAAGTCGCGCGAAATTCGCGGCTATATCCGTGCGGGTCAAGACAATTACAAAGCGGCAATTCCAGATTTTAAGTTCGCCGTTGATTCCGGTATCCTAAGTCCTGCAGAGGAATTAGGGCTGCGTTACAATCTTGCGCAACTCTATCTCGCGACACAACAGTATCGGGCTGCGATTCGCGAATTTGAGGCTTGGTTTAGGCAGGCCGAAAACCCTCAAGCGGAAGCTTATTTCAAACTGGCTCAGGCCTATTATGTGGCTGGTCAGCCGAGTAAGGCGATTCCTCCCGCCGAAACCGGTTACCGGATCATGAAAGAGCCAAAGGAAGACTGGATGCAGCTTTTGGCCTCGATCTACATCGACCGGCGTGCTTACAGCAAGGCGGCGCCCGTCCTTGAGAGATTGATCGGCATCCGCCCTGATAAGCGCATCTATTTCTCCCAACTACGCGGTGTTTACGTTCAACTCGGCAAAGAACGTGATGCGTTTGCCGTGTTGGCCATTGCGCATCGCAACGGTATTTTGAACACGGAAAGCGACCTTAAAGGACTTGCGGGCCTCTACCGGGCGAATGGATATCCCTACAAAGCGGGTAAGATCCTAGAGCAGGGGATTAATGCGGGTCACGTAAAAGCGAATAAGGACAATCTTGAAGAACTTGGCAATGCGTGGACTCATGCGCGGGAGGCCAAGAAGGCGATTCCACCTTTGACCAGGGCCGCCGGTATGTCCGGAGATGGCAAGATCCATTATCGGCTCTGCCAAAACTATTTTGCCGACGAAAATTGGTCCGAGGCCGCGAAGGCCTGCAATAGTGCGGTGGCAAAAGGCGGTCTAAGGAACGATCTGGCCGATGCGTACTTCCTAATGGGAACGTCTCACTACAATGTCGGGAAGGATGGCCGGCAACCTGCTATTGCCGCCTTTGAAAAGTGTCAGGAGAACGCTGTCTATCGGGTGTACAAAGACGAAGAAGAGGATAGCTCTGAGCAAGAAGGTGCAACCGAGGATGCTCCTGCCGAGGAAGCTGCTGCTGAAGAAGCCGCAGCCGAAGAAGAAGCGCCAGCAGAGGCCCAGACCGTAAGTGCCGAGGCAGGTGAAGGAGAGGAAGAAGAACTCTCGGATGAAGAAAAGAAGATGAGTCAAACCGGCGAAACCTGTATTCGCTGGGTTGATCACATAAACAAAGAAATCAAGGTCGAGATTGCAGAACTGGATCGGGAAAAGCGTGAGAAAGAACGCAAGGAGCGTGAAGAAGAAGAGCGCCGCCGTATGATTGAACGTGCAACCGAACAGATGCAAGGCTTTGGCGGAACGGCGACCGAGATCTCGGTTGAAGAACCTGCTCCAGCAGAGGAAGCACCTGCAGAAGAGGTTGCTCAGTAGGTTTCCAATTATCACTGATAGTTGAAACAGAGGCCGCCCAACTTGGGCGGCCTTTTTTCATTGGGTGCGTGGCCGAGCCGAGTTTGGCATTCGCTGGCTTAAGGGTGACGTGACCGCCCCCGAGGCACTCAATGAGGTGATGCTCAATGTCGCCGTACAAGAGCGACGGTTACTGGCCAATGGCGAACGCTCCGTTCGCGTGCTCTTCAATCCACTGGGCGCGCTTGAGCAACAAGATGGCTCTCACATTCTGCTCGCGTGCAAAACTAAACTCGACGGCTTTGAATCCCAAAAACACGGAAACTTGCTTAGCGGAGATGTCTGTGAAAGGAATATATATCTGTTCGTGGCCCGGTTTGAATGGAAAGAATGTCGATAAGATGAGAGCAGACGCATTCAACCTAAATGTGATGACACCATTGTAATTTGCAGACGGAAGAACTCCACCTCCACGCAGAGAGAGTGAGCCAAAAGTGGCCGTCTTGTCGATCGGCGACATTGTGGTTGTGTGGTACGACGGCGATTGGCCCGGCATCGGATATGCCGACGCCAGTTTGTGCCATCCGCCCAGGCGGGCAATAAGATTGAGAACCAGATACCAAAAGGCGATGAAAGCCGCGACGGCCAGTATTACGATTGTTGATTCAGGGCCGAAGGCTTGGGGCATTGTTCATACCTTGCTTTTCTGGTCTCGGCCTTATGATAAACGAAGCCCCACGAAAGAAAAGTGTTCGTTAGGGAGACGAGCATTCAGATCCTACTTGAGTATGCGTGCTCTGGTCAAAAGAAGGCACCGTTGAACGGCACCGTCGGTGTGCAGATTTCTGAAAGGGTGTTACTGGTTTTCCGCTCTGCGGTTCGTCAGGGGCCGCCGTCCGTACTGTGATCGAATTTGCTCAATTACGATGGATGGTTTTCATCTTCTGTGTACGATAATCGGGTCAATGCGAACTATTCCCTCAACGGATTCGAAAGCAATCGTGTCCACGATTGCTTGGGTGATGCGCTGATTCGCATCCTTGTGTTCAATCAACGTGTGGTAGTGCGTGCGTCAATTCTTTTGTTTGGTTGTGGGATTGTTGGTGTGCGTTTCAGCGCAGGCGTCCACGTCTGATGATCGGATTACGCAGACCAATGCACGCATCACCAGCGTCAGTGATGCCTGCCAATATGTGGTGAAACCTAAGGGCCGGCCGGTTCGCAACATCACCGACTTCGTATCCTGTTCAACGGCCCGAAGAGTTGCGGAAGAGGAGAGTGATCCATCCGGTTTTATCCGCCGCCGGACGCTTGCCAGCATCGAATTCGAAACGGTTAGTGCAGGCACCGTGGAGTCCAGCGTTGTCCTCAATCAGAACCGAATTTTCTTTCCAGGAGATGAAGTGCAAGTTGCCTATCGCAACGACAATCCGGTCGATGTCCAGGAGGTGGTGTCAGATCCTTTGCTCGGTTCGCCTCAGGAAGCGGCTCTTAGTTTGTTTCACCGTATTGAACTCGTCATTGCGATAATCGTGGCGATTCTGGTTGGATGTGGATTTGCGGTGTGTGCCAGACATCTCTTGCGCAACCTAAAGGCAGGTGCCTCGGACACCAGTTTTCGGACGGGCTCGCAGTTTGGAGGCCATTCAGCGCCGCCCGCTGAATTAACTTCGTCCGGTACAGGATTTTACGGGCCTAGCCGAAATGGATTTGGCGGCCGTTAGTCTTTCGACGTCGGTTCAGGAGCGCCTACCAGCCCTCGGCGCCCTTACAGTCAAGTTCAAACTTTGCTTGGTAGCCGTCTAACCATGTTTTGTAGGCGGATAGATCAGACTCATAGGCTTCGATTTCGCTCTTGATGAGGGGAAGGGCGTATTCCTCTCCAGGCAGAGTTTCTACCTCTTGCAGTTCACCGCAAGACCATGCGCCACCGGCGACGTACTGCAACAGAATAGCTGTATTCTTGACGTGAACTTCTTCATGGGAAAGGCAAACTCCATTCAGGAACTCGGTACTGGCTTTACCACAGTCTAGAATTTGTGGGGTGGCGCAACAGTAGGCCCCCACTTTCGAGCGATCTCGAACGCATGCACCGCCTCTGGGCAGTCGAAAGGCATTGCGATACTCCGCAATGCCTCGTTCTAATCGGCCACCTGGATCGCTTTCCGCCGTTGCATGCGGAAATCTTGCCTCGACTTCTCTTTGGATGTCCGCAAATGATCGTCCGTCATAGGTCTCCAATGCATTTGTGTATGCTGCGATCAACTGATCGGTTCGTTCCAACGCGAGGGAAACGATGTGAATTTCGTCGCAAGGAAGGCGCTCCGCATCAAATCCCGTCATTGCCCGCTTCTGACCGGTCAACGTACATGTGGCGGTGTTGGTGTCCAGTTCTTCGTCAAGCCATGTACCGATGAAGCGAAGATTGGCAACCGGTTCCGCACCTGGTGGATCTTCAAGCTTAGCCACCTCGGCGACGAAATCGGTCCAGCGGTGGGGTGAGAAGTCCGCAACACATTGCTCGGGAACACACACTGACAGTTTCCCTTCTAGGGTTGAGCCTTTTAGCTCCGCCATGAAAAGGGGGTCGCGTTTCTCTTCGCTTTTGTTGATACGACATCTGTTGTCGGCATCGACAAAGCGTGCCGTGACCGTGTTATCGTGGTGGACGATGTCAAATCGGTCGCCGGTTTCCGGATCCTTCCAACGGCCGGTTAGATCAAGCGGTTGCGACTCTCCCAGTGACGGCAAGGCGGGGAGAACGCAGCACAGGAAGGCGACAAGCCATGTTTTCGCATTAACCACAGCGGGCATCCCTTTCGTTGCCATCTGTGCAAGTCTTGCACCGATTGGACAAAAAAACCTTTCATAGGGGGCTCAGATCGGCAAGTCCGGCTTTAGGGTCGATTGCGGGAGGTGTCGTTGAACAAGTAATTTGCCGCCAGCCGCGTGCTTGTCGGACCCGAATATCCATTATGAACGGAGTCACTGCCGAGTGGACCGGGCGACCTAGAGCGTTTCCAGGTGTGAGCTTGAGAGTCGATTGATCGAGGATCAATCGACCAAGCGAACGGAATCGTTCGGCGCGAATGCGCCTCACCACCGTC
>JANQPV010000058.1 GCA_028285305.1 Alphaproteobacteria bacterium
CCGTTTTGGTTTTGATGGAAACACAAAACGGCTCCAGATTCCTTGTTTTGCGCGTTTCCTGACGGTGAACCGGATTCCACTTCACCTGGAAACGCTCTAAGAGAATTTTCCTAGAGCTGACCCATGGTCTGGAGCTTGATTTGGGGGTGAATTTCGTTTTGGGAGAGAACGGCTGTCTGTGCCCGGAACCGCTCAACGATGGATCGCACATACGGTCGAAGCAACGGACTGGTTAAGAGAACGGGAACTTCGCCTTGGCTGGCGGCCTCGTCGAACCGGGTCCTAAGATCGGCGATGAACTCTTGGAGTTTGCTGGGTGCCATCGACAGTTGTTTCTCATCGCCCTGGCCGATCAAGGATTCGGCAAACGCATGCTCCCATGGCGGCGAGAGCGTTACGATTGGCAGATTGCCTTGCGGATTGAGGTTCTGGTGACAGATCTGACGACCCAAGCGCGCCCGCACATGCTCCGTGATGTGGATGACGTTTTGAGACTGCGGCAGTGCTTCTGCCACACCCTCAAGGATGGTTGGCAAATCGCGAATGGAAATCCGCTCCTTGAGAAGAGATTGCAAGATGCGTTGAATAGCTGTGATGGATATCTGTGCGGGAACGACATCGTCATAGAGTTTCTTATGGTCAGCGGGCAAATCCTCCAAAAGCTTGCGCACTTCCGCGTAAGAAAGCAGATCCGCCATGTTTTCTTTGATGATCTCGGTGAGATGGGTTGTCAAAACCGCACCCGGATCGACGACCGTATAACCACGGAACGAGGCCTCTTCCCGCAAGGACTCTTCAATCCACATCGCGGGCAGGCCAAATGTCGGTTCTTGTGTCGGGTGGCCAGTCAATTTGATCGGGTTCCCGCTTGGGTCCATAACGAGCAGATGACCGATCATCAGCTCACCGCGGCCGACCTCCATTTCCTTCACCCGAAGGACATACTCTTGCGGCGGCAATTGCATATTGTCCAAGATGCGCACAGACGGCACGACGAATCCTAAATCGCCTGCGAGTTGGCGTCGCAGCGATTTGATCTGATCGGTGATCCGATGACCTTCGGCATCGTTAATGAGAGGCAAAAGCCCATAGCCCAGCTCAATGCGCAGGGTATCCATGGCGAGCACCCGGCTGATAGGTTCTTCGGCGGGCTTTTGTTCTGCCATGGCTTGCTCGGCCTGTTCGGCTTCGTCAATCTTCTTTTGTTGCGCTGCTGTGGCGAAGTGCCATGCAGCCCATCCGGTGCCCGCCGCCAAGGTCAAAAATGGCAGCTTGGGGATACCTGGCAAGAAGGCCATGACGGCAAGCAGGAATGACGCCATACCCAAGGCTTGCGGATAACCTGTCAGTTGATCCATCAGCGCTTCATCGGCCGCACCGTCGACACCGGCTTTCGAAACCAGAAGACCGGCCGCGATCGAAACGATCAGTGCAGGAATTTGACTGACCAGGCCGTCGCCGATTGTGAGGAGCGTGTAGGTGTTTGCAGCATCGTCAAAAGACATACCGCTTTGCGCGACGCCGATGATGATGCCGCCCGTGATGTTGATCACGGTGATCAAGAGGCCGGCAATTGCATCGCCCCGCACGAACTTGGACGCACCGTCCATTGCGCCAAAAAAGTTGGACTCGTCTTCCAGTTTGCGCCGGCGCGCCTTGGCTTCCTCTTCGTCAATGAGCCCCGCGGACAAATCCGCGTCGATCGCCATTTGTTTGCCGGGCATGGAATCCAACGAAAACCGAGCTGAAACCTCCGCTATTCGGCCGGATCCCTTGGTGATGACGACGAAGTTGACCAGAACGAGGATGGCAAAAACAATGATGCCGATCACCACATTGCCTTGCATGACGAAGTTCCCGAAGGCCTCGATCACGTGACCGGCCGCATCAGTGCCTTCGTGTCCTTTGGAAAGGATCAGGCGAGTCGATGCGATGTTCAGGGCCAGCCGCAACATGGTGGTGATCAAAAGGACCGTTGGAAATACGCTGAATTCAAGCGGTTGTTTGATGAACAGGACGGTCATCAAGACAAGAACGGCAAGCGTGATCGATATGGCAAGGGCAAAGTCCAACAGCAGACTGGGCAGGGGCAAGATCAGCAAGATCAAGATGGCCACGATGCCAAGGGCTAGGCCAATGTCCGACTGCTGAGCGCGTCTCATGAGTTCTGAAACGCTCAGTCCACTCCCGCCTTGTGTAACGCCTGTATCCGCCATGGGGACGTGCTCGTTTTCGGCTTAGCCCATTACAGGCCCGTTCCCGAACGGCGGACATCGCCTGGAACTGGAACGGCGATCCCGTCTTCAGAGTAGGCTTTGAGTTTGTTGCGCAGTGTACGAATGGAAATACCAAGAATATTTGCGGCATGGGTACGATTGCCAAGACAGTGATCGAGAGTCTGGAGAATGAGATCGCGCTCAACTTCCGCAACGGTCTGGCCGACAAGCGCAGGGGCAGGGACGACCCCATCGCCCTGGCCGCCAGGTGCGGTTACCGCGGACCCAGCGACGCCAAAGCCCGTGAGCGAGTCGCCTACGCGCGTTCCATCCGGCATACGGATGGATTCCGCATCGATCTCCGGTCCGGTCGACAAAAGGACCGCTCGGTGGATCGTGTTCTCCAGCTCGCGGACGTTTCCGGTCCATGGATGCCGCTTAACATTGAGCTCGGCATCCTGCGAAAGCGGACGATACGCGACGCCGTTCGCGTCCGCATATTTGCGCGCAAAATGGTCGGTCAGTTTGAGAATGTCTTCGGGCCGCTCTCGAAGCGGTGGAATCTTCAGGTTCACAACATTCAAACGGTAAAGCAGGTCTTCGCGGAACGTTCCGTTTTTCACTTCCTCGGCTAAGTCACGGTTTGAAGTTGCCAAAATGCGAATATCAACCTTCACCGGCTTGGAACCGCCAACGCGGTCGATCACCCGTTCTTGAATCGCGCGAAGGAGTTTCGCTTGCAGACGAATATCCATCTCGCTGATTTCATCAAGGAGGAGCGTTCCGCCATTGGCTTCTTCGAACTTACCAATCCGCCGCGAAACGGCGCCGGTAAACGAGCCTTTTTCGTGGCCGAACAACTCGGACTCCAGGAGATTTTCTGGAATGGCGGCGCAATTCACGGAAATAAACGGCTTGTCGGCGCGTTTGGACTTGCGGTGAACATAGTGTGCCATCACTTCTTTACCGGTACCGGACTCACCCGTAATGAGAACGCTCGCATCGCTTGGTGCGATCTGATCTGCCAGATCAATGACGCGTTTCATGGCGGCATCGGCGAATATGAGCTGTTTAGCGTCATCAGACACCGCTTCCAGAACAGCTGCGATAAGATCGGCATCAGGCGGCAGCGGGATATATTCTTTCGCTCCGGCATGGATAGCTTCAACGGCGGCGCGGGCATCGGTCCCGATGCCGCAGGCCACCACCGGCAAACAGATATGCTCTTCATCGAGGTGCGTAATCAACGCACTGATGTCCTCATCAACGTCGACCATCAACAGGTCTGCACCGCGTCCGGATCGCAGCGCGTCGAGCGCCATTGCAATGGACTCGACGTGCGCAACCTTTGCGCCTCGATCCATCGCAATTTTTGTGGCAGTGCTTAATTGCCCATTCAGCTTACCGACGATCAGCAAACGCATCGCTAGCTCCCTTTAGTATTCATAGCAAGCGAGTCAAGGGTCAACCCCTTTACTCTCCTTGGATGATTTCGGTCATGGTTACACCGAGTTGTTCTTCCACGAGGACCACTTCACCGCGGGCGACCAGACGATCATTGACATAAATGTCGATCGCTTCACCCACCTTGCGGTCGAGTTCAATCACCGCTCCGCGAGACAAATGCAGGAGCGTACTTACGTCCATTTCCGTTTTTCCCAGAACCGCCGAAATATTAACCGGAACGTCGTAGACCGCCTCCAGATCCGCCGCAGACCTCTCCGCCGCTTTGTCTTCCTGGCCGTCGCGAACTTCGTCGACTTCACCAGGAGAGTCAGCCGCAGCAGGCAGTGTCTGTTGATCATCCAGTTCCGGCAGTTCAACGCCTTCGCTTGTGTTTTCGGTTTCGTCTGACATCGATTCCTCTATCGCACTTAAGCGGTCCTATTGTGTTGCGTCATCTGATACTGAGAAAAGGTCCAATTGGCCTTCAATTGGCTCCTCCGCACAAAGATGGTCATGAACGAGGGAGTTAATCCGTTCGGTCAGGTGTTTGGGATCAAAGGAGCTGACGCCGAACTCGTTCGTGTCGGTATCCCACTTGAGCTCGCAAAAGACCCGCGAATAATCGTCGCCCGATAAGATCGAGATTGCAGGGGACGGAGTCGGTGTTGTATGAGCGGTGAACAAGTCTGAGATCGGTTCAGCCAGCCGTTCCGGAACCGAGATCTCGATGCGAGCGGTCGTCGGGATGACCTCAAGTGCGGTTTGGATGATTTCTTCGATCGCTTGGTCGGGAAACATGTCCAAGGCGCGCCCCGCGACAGTAGACGAAACCGCCAGCGCCAATTCGTACGCTTCTTTCTTATGCGCAAAAGCAAATCCATCCAAGCGCCCCAAAACATCTTGGAGCTGAGTTGCAATGGATCCCACGGTGAGGGCTTGGTCTTCTGCCGCCCGCGCTTCAACCGATTGTTGCCCCTCAACAAAGGCCCGCTGACGAATTTCCTCGACTTCTTCGGCCGAGTATTTGGTCTTCGGGCGTGCTGGTGCAGCCTTCTGATTGCGTGCAGAGAAGTCTGTCAAAAATGTCTGGGATTGGCTCGTCGCTTCGGTCATGACATCAATACACCAGTTCGTCTTCACCCTTATTGTCAGACAAAAGAATTTCGCCTCTGGCAGCCAGGTCTTTCGCCATATTCACAATGAGACTTTGTGCTTCATCAACGTCCTTCAAACGGACAGGCCCCATATTTTGCATATCTTCTCTCAGGATTTTGGCGGCCCGCTCCGACATATTTGAGAAGAACAGATCGCGGATCGTGTCCGATGCGCCTTTCAGCGCCAATCCCAATTTGTCCTTGTCAACGGCCCGGAGAAGCGTTTGAACGCCGGCGGGGTCGAGGGATCCAAGGTCCTCAAAGACAAACATGAGGGCCTTAATCCGCTCGGCAGAATCGCGGTTCCGCTCTTCCAGCGAAGTGATAAACCGGCCTTCCGTTTGCCGGTCGAAATTGTTGAAAATCTCAGCCATCACCTCGTGCGAGTCGCGCTTATTGGTCCGGGCAAGGTTTGACATGAACTCATTTCTTAGCGTGCCTTCGATTTTCTCCAATATCTCCTTCTGTACGGGATCCATCGTCAGCATGCGCGAAATGCACTCGATAGCGAAATCTTCGGGGAGGGCGCCGAGGACCTTGGCAGCGTGTTCCGGCCGTATCTTCGACAACACCACGGCGACTGTCTGCGGGTACTCATTCTTGAGATAGTTTGCCAGAACTGTCTCGTTCACATTCCCCAACTTATCCCACATCGTTCGGCCGGCGGGCCCTCTGATTTCTTCCATCAGAGCAGAGACTTTATCCGGATCCAGATATTGCGTGAGCAGGCGTTCTGCGGCGTCATATGAACCGAGCAGGGATCCGGTCGTCGACATTTTGGTCACGAACTCGAGCATCAAATTGTCGACGAGCCCGGAGTTTACAGCGCCCAGCGAAGCGATCGTTTGGGAAACTTCGCGGATCTCGTCTTCGTCCATCAACGCCCACACGGGCGCACCTTGTTCTTCGCCCAAGGCCAGCAGAAAGATGGCCGCTTTTTCCGGTCCTGTGAGATTGCGCGGATCTTCGCCAGTTATTTTAACCTTTGCCGACATCAGACTCTCGCTCTATGCCTCTTGCATCCAGGTGCGGACGATGGAGAGGGATTCCTCCGGGTGGACATTGACGAGTTCGCCGACCTTCTTGATGGAGGACTCTTGGACCCTCCCTTCGATCTGGGCGATATCGATGCGCGAAGCGATATCGTTTCCAGGCGGGGGCAAGGCAACCGGTCCTGCGGCGCCTTGCTGCGCCAAAGCTGTTTGTTCAGGCGTCATGGGCTGACCGTCAGGTCCAGTGAGCTGCGGCGCGCCCTCAGCGCTGAGTGCGCCGCCCTCTGCGACTGAACTTGGTCCGGAGCTCATGCTCTTCATCACCGAGCGGAAAACAAGCAGCAACAAAATGCCGACAATAATCGCGCCTGCGATTTCCCCGATTCTTAAGAAGTCCTCCTTGGTCAAACTGAAAGAAGAGCCTTCTCCTTGTGTGGCGTCTGGCTTGGGGACCTGGGCAAATTGAAGGTTGACAACTTCGATGAGATCACCGCGCTGCTGGTCATAGCCGATCGCCGACTGCACCAAAGAACGGATCTGGTCCATTTCGTCTTGGCTTCGCGGCGCATACGAACGCGACCCATCGGCGGCCTCGGTATACGAACCATCCACAACCACAGCAACGGAGAGACGGTTGATGCGACCACCTTCTATCGTTTCGGTCTTGGTTGTCCGCGAGATCTCGTAGTTGATGACTTCTTCCAATCGGTTTTCCGCTGATTGAGATTGGGGGCCGTTCGGGTCTTCTAAATCCGCATCAGGAAGATTGCCTTCCACACTCACACCATCCGATGCCGCCGTTTCGCTGTCGGAGGCACTTTCTTCAACCGTTTGCGTGGAACGGGCCACCTGGCTGTCGGGGTCAAATGTTTCTGATTGTTGGACAATTCGATTGAAATCGAGATCTGCCGTTATTTGAACGCGGGCGGCCCCTGGCCCCACGATCCGCTCAACGATGTTTTCGACTCGGGTCCGCAATCGGTTCTCGAAAGTCGCTGTGCGGTCGGCAACCGTTGTCATGAACAAGCCTTGATCGTCTTGCCCGGCAGGGCTCGTCAACAGATTGCCGCTCTCATCGATGACCGACACATTGGTCGTAGACAGGCGGGGGACCGCGGAGGCCACCAAATTCTGGATCGCCTGGACTTGCGCAGGCATCAGCCGGCCCGAACCGGCCCCGACGACGATGGATGCTGATGGTTCGGACGTATCCTCACCGAATAAGCTCCGCTCAGGGATAACCAAATGGACCCGGGCCGAGGTGACAGACTTGAGCGACGCTACTGTCCGCGCCAATTCCCCTTCCAAGGCGCGTAAGCGATTGATGTTTTGCACAAAGCTGGTTGTCCCCAGCGCATCCATTTTGTCGAAGATTTCGTAGCCAACGGAGCTTCCACGCGGAATGCCTTGGCTTGCCATGTCCATTCGCAGCTTCAAGACTTGATCGTCGGGGGCAAAGATCATCGTTCCATTGCCCTTGACTTCATAGGGGATACCGGCCGAATCCAGGGTCTGCATGATGCGTCCGGCATCTTCGTAATCAAGATTGGAATAGAGCAAGGAGAACTGAGGCTCTGCGAGGCGCATGATAATGAGCAAGAGACCGATCAAGACGGCCCCGGTGACGCCGATAATCGTACCTAACTTAGCGACACCAAATTCTCTCAGAAACGCAACCACGCACTTACCCTGATACGCAACAATTGAATTCTTTGGTTACTGACGCGTTACTTGCTAGTTGCAGTTTTGATTCAAATAGCGCGACAGCTATAGGCACAAATTACCTACTGTCGTTTAAGAAAGTCTTGAACGAAGGAAGAGTTCGAAGGGGTCTGAGTTAACCCTGATTTAGGGGAATTCGTACGCGGAAAATAGTCGTTAGACTGCCTGATGGCTCGCGTGAAGGCGATAGAGCGCGGAGGGCGCCGGCGCAGAGGGACGGCACAAGCGCAGGCCGTGCCCGGAAAAGGGCACGGTCCGTTTAATTGCTATCGCGGTAGTGTTGCAAACGTGTTGTTCTCAATCCAGGCATGCCATGCTTATCGATGGCAATTTGCCAAGCCTCGAACTCTTCATTCGTCAACTGATAACGCTCGCAAGCTTCCTCGAGTGAAATCAGATTTCCGCGAACCGCAGCGACAACTTCCGCTTTTCGGCGAATAACCCATCGCTTTGTATCGGCGGGGGGCAGGTCGGCGAGTGTTAGCGGCGTTCCATCGGGGCCGATAACGTAACTCGGTTTTCCCTGCTGCTGGTCATCTAAATGACCGCGAACATGTTCCACCATTACTCATACTCCGTACTAACCAACTAGCTGCAACTTATCTCACGCGCTTTAAAAAACGGTTGAACGGTAGGGTTAATTGCCACCTAACTTATTGTGTTCCTTGGTAAATATGATCTTGCCGGAGTCTCATAACAAGACTCCAGCTAACCATTGCTCTTACCGTAGACGGATGAGTTCCTCCAACATCTCGTCTGCAGTCGTAATGATCCGGGTTGAGGCTGAATAGGCTCTTTGCGTCTTGATCAGTTCTGAAAATTCTTCCGCCAGATCCACGGTAGAAGCTTCTAGTGTTCCCGACGAAATCAGACCCGCGCCTGCAACGCCGGGAACCTTCAAGCTGAAGTTACCGGAAAGATTGGTGATCGCGTAGGCGTTGCCCTGTTCCCGCTGAAGCCCGTTGGGGTTGACAAAGGTTGCGAGCGGTAACTGGTAGATGTCGCGCTGAATACCGTTGTCAAAGACCGCAATAATCCGGCCCGATTCATTGACTTCAATACCTGAGAGGTTCCCGAAGACCGCACCGTTCACCTGGCTGGACAACAAAGAAGAGGGGCTGTCGAATTGCGTGAGACCGCCGGCCGAGGAGCCCACACCAATATCAAGTGTGATGGGTTGCGGTGTGGTGATGCCGAGGCTCGCAACCCAGTTAATATTGATGGAGTTCAGAAAGGCCGCCGATGTGTTTGTGGTGTCAAGCAAGCCGTCTGTTGTGAACGCGATCGTGCCCGTTGCGATTTGACCGTCGGTTCCCGTTACTTGAGCAGCCGGTGTTACATGAAGTTCCGCATGCCATTCGTTGGGTGTTGAACTCTTTAGTGCGGACAAGTTGACCGTGCGAATGCCGCCCTGGCTATCAAACACCTGAATCGAGGTGGTGAAATCAGGCGTAACTGTGCCGGACGCCATATTGTTGGTAGCCGCATTGTAGGTCGCCTCCTGAGCAGAGATAGCTGTGCTGGATTGGAAGTTTGCATCGACTTGCACGGTCGTCGATGCTTCCGCCGTTCCGCCCAACTGGTCCACTTGCACGGGCTCCAACAGCGTCAAATCGCTCGGGTTGGCTGTGAAGTTTCCGTTATTGTCAACCGGCCAGCCCTGCAAGAAATAGCCGCCTGCGTTGCGCAAAAATCCGCTATTGTCCGTGGTGAAGGAACCGGCGCGCGTGAAGAGGACACTGCTGATGGCGCCTGTATTTTGGGGCGACTCCGACACAACAAAAAAGCCGTCGCCCGATATACCCAAATCGGTTTCGGATCCTGTTCCTTCCAAAAGCCCTTGGTCCGTAATCTGGGTGCGGGCGACTGGAGCCACACCGCCGGCAGAGTAGCCGCTAATCCCTGATGTGCGTGTCACCAGCGTTGAAAAATTCGCGTTCGTTTTCTTGTATCCGACCGTATTGGCATTGGCGATGTTGTCGGAAATGACACCCAGAGCGGTTGAGTTGGCCGCAAGGCCGGAAACACCTGCAATTAGTGCGCTACTGATACTCATTTATACTCTCCTGTTACTGAGTTCTTCTCTAGCTGCTTTCAGATTCGGTAGGGGGTTCTTCGATGGCGAGAATTTCGTCTAGCGTATAGATTGATGAGCCGACTTTGATCGAAGGCGGCGAGGACTGAAGGTCTACCCCGGTAACGCGGCCTCCCACCGAAGCGCTTACGGCAATGGGATCTCCGTCTGCATCAACGGCGGAGATGCTCATCGTGTACGAACCATCCGGCAGCTGAGTGCCGGAGCTGTCTTTTCCGTCCCACACAAAGTTATTGGAGCCCGCCGAGGTTGTGCCATTCGTAGAGTACACAACAGTTCCCGATGAATTGAGAATAGAGATACTGACGTCGCTCGCTTGCGCAGACAGATCGTACGCCCATTTCGCCTCACCGTTTGCAAGCGTCGCCGTCTTTGACGCGATGCTCACATCTTTGCCCAGATAAGCAACGGCGGTAGAGCCTGCGGACGTTTGGGTCAGCGCGATCAGCTCTTCCAAATTGCTGTTGGTTTGGATGGATTGCTCCACACCCGAGAACTGGACCAACTGGTTGGTGAATTCAGCAGTATCCAAAGGCTCCAAAGGATCCTGATACTGAAGTTGAGCCGTAAGAAGCGTCAGAAACGTATCGAGATCGCTCGCCAGATTGGTGCTGGCGCTCTGGGATGCTGTTGGAGTGGTGTTGGTCTGATTGATTTCCATGTCTGTTCTCGTGGGCTGCGATTCTTAAACGCGAATGCTAATGCCTGTTTCCGTCCGGGTCCGGAAACCGTAAGATTCGGAGACGAGCGGCTCGCCGACAATTTCAGCGAGATGGGTTACGCCGTCTTCATGATCCAAAATCACATTTGGCAATCCCTCATCATGCTCGCCGCGTCGGTCTTCTCCCCCTCGCTCATCGTTGAGAGAAAAACTGAGCGAGTCTTGATCGAGGTCAAGTCCGCTGTCTTGGAGCGCCTTGTGTAGGTGCTTCTGATCCCGCTGCAGAAGATCGAGGGTTTCCTGGTTATCCGCACTCAGAATGGCTTGAACGCGTCCATCTTTGGAGAGTTCCATCTGGACTTCGATCCGGCCAAGGTCGGGAGGATCCATCTGGATCTCAAATCTGGTGATGCCATCCCGCAGGCTGCGTGACATGGCAAGTGCCAGATCGGATTGAAGCGTTGCCGGGGTGCTCACATGTGCCCGAGCCAGTGTTGAGACATCGGCATTGCGGCCATTGGAAAGCGATGCGCCATCAGGTTTGGCGATTGGCAAAACCGGCTCCTCGATCGAGAGAGGTTGAGCTCCTTGAAGGAGGGAGAGTTGTCCGGGTGCGGCGCTTTCGGCAACCGGCGCCGGAGCAGGAGACAAAGGCGCTTGCGCAAGCGGCTCCGCCTGCGGGGGGAGCGTTGGGGCGCCGGGAACCTGCGTCATTTGCGGCGCTGATGCCGTATTCGGTGTTTGAGGTTTCACGGTTTTGGACAGGCCAACGGCCTCTGGACGTGGTCTGGCTTCATCGGTCGCAATGGAGACAAGATCGACGTCGGCATCTTGAGCCGAAACTTGAGTGGTCTGTGGAATGACGGTATGCGGCTTTCCGTCACCACCCGGTACTTTACCAGTGACCGTCTGTTGCGGAACAACCGCAGAAGGAAGAACGGTTTTCTCAGGGGTGGCCGTGTTGGCGGCGCCCGTCTGAAGAGATTGCGTAACGGCTTGTGCGGTGGCATTGGCTTCGGCAGGAAGGATCGGGCCGGCTAGGGGGTCCAACTTACCCTGCGTTTGCTCCCCCCTATTGAGAGGTGCGGGCGCAGTCTCATTTGACATCGTTTGTGCTTGAGTGGTGCCTTTCATCTCGGCGATCAACTCAGAAACGGAACGAGGTACGCCCTCAGTGCCTATCACCGGCTGTGTCCGAGGAGACTCCGTCTGAACGGGTTGGCCATTTCCGGCTCCAGGCTCCTTGAGGCCCGATTGAGGCTGCACGGCAGCGCTAGCGAGTTGCTCCGGTGTCGGCGTCACGACCAATTCATCGATCAACGGCGTGGGCTCAGACGCTGATACGAGTGCGTCGTCAGCCTGCAAATTGGCCGGGCTCTCAATAGGTGTCACCGTCGGAACCAACGACGGGGATTCCGTTGGAACCTGCGGTGAGTTGGTGTCATCCGTTAACACGACCTTTTGAGCGTACGATTGGTCAGCAGCCGGAAGGCCTGAAGACTTTTCAATAGGGGCCTCATCTAAGCCTTGCGGCACATCTTCATCTTGCGGGATGTCCCGTCCGTCTCGATGAAGCTCGCGCTCATTATTTCGGTCGTATTCGTCGTCTCGGTCATAGTCGTTTCGTTCGGCGCGGTCCGTCTCGCGGCGCGCATCTGGCCGCTCAGGGCGTTCAGGGCGGTCCTCGATCTCGCGGTCGAAAATGTCTTCGAAACGATCACCGTCAATGGGCTTCTCAAAACCTAGGTCGGTCTGAGGCGTATGCGGATTGCTCCTGGAAAAAAACTCAATTGCCGAAGTCATGAGCGAAGATCTTGCAAGTTGTGGATCCAGATGCTGTTCAAATAGCAAGCGTCGGGCCAGTCAAAATTCGCAGAATTCAGGGGAAATCTTGTTCGCAAGGATCTGGCGAGGTCAAATCGGCAGGGCAAAAAACGCCGTACCCGGCAAATAGTTCTATGATTTGGGGCTGGTTTTCCTATTACCCGATCTTGGCGCTGACCATTAATGGGCAGGATCGAGGATCCCAGCTTTCAGATCGAGGGCACCGTTAGTTCGTAGTCAAATCGCGTAGTTGATATCAACACAGCACTGGCATCAGCATTGCAACTGACACTTGCCGAAGACGCCGGCATATCGGCTAGTGTCGCGAACATAATTGAATAAGCCATTGAATTACATGCAGTTTTTGAAATGGAATAAACGACTCCATATGAAGGCGCGCTTAGAGTTGCCCGGCAATATTTGCCAAGTGCTGTGGAATATTCCGCCCAAAAACGAGGTGAGGAGTGCGGCGAATGCGAGTTGATACGATCATGAACAACGCGTTAAGCGCGCTTCAGGTCAACCAAGAAGCGCTCCGCATAACGTCGGCTAACATCGCCAACGTCAACTCGCCCGACTATGCACGCCGAGAGGTCGAATTCCAGGCGCGGGCCGTCGGTGACGCAATCGGCGGTGTGGAGATCGGCGAGATCAAACGCATCGTGGACGACTTTCTCCTCAAGGAATCTCTTACAACGTCCTCGGCCTTTAATCGCTACGACACGGAAGCAAAATACCACGATCAGCTGCAATCCTTGCTCGGATCGCCGGATCAAAATTCATCGGTCCCAGGAAGGCTTGCGGACGTGATGAGCGCTTTCTCCAACTTTGCGATCAATGTTGATTCCGGTGTGGTACGTACAACAACGCTGGATGAACTTCAGGACCTTCTGAACACCATCTCTACACTGGGTGGGCAAGTCACGTCGATGAGAAGCGAAGTGAGCCGCGAACTCTCCCAAGAGGTGACAGCGCTGAACGAAGCGTTTGAACAGGTTTCCGAGTTGAACGCTAAGATTGTTAGGCGGACGACCGTTGGCGATGATCCGGCGGACCTTCTCGACCAGCGGGACGCCACCGTCCGGCAGATCGCGGAAAAGATGGACATTGAAGTACGAAATCAACCCGACGGCTCGGTCAATTTGTTTACCCGTGATGGCTTTGCGCTTTTGAGCTCGGCCTTCACGCCTATCTTGTCCTATCCCCATCCCAACGCATTTATAGCGGGTACGGTACCCGACCAAATCTCAGTGACCCGGATCAATCCGGTCTCGAAACAGACGTTCGGATCCGTTGAAGCACTCGACTCTCACTTATCGGGGGGCGAACTCAGAGGTCTGATCAATATGCGCGATGATACGCTACCTGCGCTCGCCCAGTCCCTGGGTGAATTAGGGGCGCAAGTGGCTGATCAGATCAATGCGATCCATAACAACAATGTGGCCTATCCTCCGCCGGAAACTCTCACGGGCCGTAATACCGGTCTCGTCGCAGCTGATGCTCACAATTTTTCTGGCGCCACGACTCTTGCGGTTGCAGCGGCCGATGGAACGCTGGTAAGCCGGATCGATATCAATTTCGATGCAGGGGCGAACGGAGAATACTCGGTAAACGGCGGACCCGCTGTTGCGATCGGAGCTACCGTAGGGGATCTCCAATCTGCTTTGAACACGGCGCTCTCCTCAACTGGAAACGGAACGGCGACGTTTTCGGGTGGCGTGTTGACCCTGGACGCGAATCCAGCAAGTCACGGATTAGGCTTTCTTGAGGACAGCACGTCCCCCAGCAGCCGAGGCGGGCGTAGCCTCAGCCATTTTTTTGGACTGAACGACCTTGTTACGGGCAGTCAGCCCAGTCACTTTGAAACGGGTATCGCCGGCACGGAAAGCCACGGTTTCGGCGCTGGCCAAATAGTGGATTTCGTTATTCGGCACCCGGATGGCCGTTCCTCCGACACAATCACGTTCACGGTGGCGGGAACCAGTTTCAACGATCTCATCACAGACCTCAACAATCCTTCCGGCTTAGGCGCCTACATGAGCTTTTCTCTTTCAGCCTCCGGTGAGTTGGTCTCGACACCCAATGCAGGTTTCGAAGGGTTTGAGATCCTCGTAAAAGGCGACGGCACAATCCGCTCCGGCTCGGGTGTCTCGTTGTCGGGGTTTTTTGGGCTTGGCACGAAGTATCAAATGCAACAGGGCGATGGACTCGCTGTCAACCCCACTATAGCGGGGAGCTCGAATTTGCTCGCGGGCGCCCAACTGGACTTGGCCACGGCAGTCGCCGGAGATGTGGTCGTTTCTCAGAGCGACAATCGAGGTGCATTGGCCTTGGAACAATTGAGCGACCTGTCTGTCTCTTTTGGTTCCGCAGGCCATCTTCCGGCGCAATCGGCAACGCTTTCTGAATACGCAGCTGGAATTTTAGCTGATGTCGGCGCTCAGGCCGCACAGGTCGATTCCCTTAAGGACAATGCGCAGGCTCTCAACGAAGAAGTACAGCGCCGCAAGCTGGAAGCCCAAGGTGTCAATATGGACGAAGAACTCGCCAACATGATTGTCTATCAAGAGGCATACAACGCGGCAGCAAGATTGATCAGTACAGCTCAAGAATTGTTAGACGAGTTGCTCAGCATCGTATAGTCAGAGAGGCAGGACATGACACGTGTAGCCACAGCATCGCAGAACGAATTTCTGTTATTGGAGTTACAGCGTCTCCAACGCCAACAGTTTGAGACCCAACAACAAATCTCAAGCGGTAAAAAGACGCAATACTATAAGGACATCGCCAACGATACGAGCGCCCTCTTGTCGGCAAAGGCTGTTGAGAGTCAGACGGCGCAGTTCCAAGATGCGATTCTGCATACACAGGCACGTCTTGATCAGCAGAATATTCATCTCTCTGAGATTGAGAAAGCCGCCAATAGGCTTCATGAATCGGTGCTTGAGTCCGTGAGTTTGGAGTCCGGCATTACGCTTATGGCCGATCTCGAAAATATATTTGGCAGTGTCGTGGGGATGCTTAACGCGCGCCTGGACGGCGAATATCTTTACAGTGGCACACGGTCCGACATACCCGCCGTCTCGAGCAGCAATCTAAATGACCTCGTCGCTGCTGCGGCCGCCTCAGATCTGTTTCAGAACAACAACCTAAAGCACTCGGTGCGGATTGACACAAGCACGACTATTGAAGTTGGACTGCTCGCAGACGATATCGCGCAACCTCTTTTTGACGCCATGAAAAGGATCGCCGACTACAATGCCGGTGTGAACGGTCCTTTCACAGATCAATTGACCATCCAGCAACGCGACTTTCTGGCCGGAGAGGTGTCCAATCTTAAACAGGTTGCACAAGATCTGGTGACGCAAGTGGGGCTCAATGGTGTCAAAATCGCTGAGACCGAGGACGTATATCTGCGTCACGAAGCGACTGACATATACATTAAAGGCTTCATCTCAGATCTCGAAGATGTAGATGTGGCAGAAGCCGTCATTCGTTTGAACCAAGATGAAGTTGCTCTGGAAGCGACGATGAATCTCATCGGTCAGCTGTCCCGCCTTAGCCTGATCGACTTTATCCGCTAGGGTTTTCCTGAAGGGCCTGAAGACATCGGGAGAGGCAACCGCTGTCTGTTCCGACTTTTAGCCGAACTAGCGGCTCAGCTCCTTCATGGCGTGATCCAGGCCCTCCAGTGTCATGGGGAACATCCGATCACCGATAATCTGACGGATCATATCGATTGAGGGCGTATATTCCCAATGGCGCTCTTCAACGGGATTGATCCACGTCACGCTCTCATAGATATCGCACACGCGTTGCAGCCAGATGGCGCCTGGCTCTTCGTTCCAGTGTTCCACCGAACCGCCCGGATAGGTGATCTCGTAGGGGCTCATCGTGGCATCACCCACGAAGATGACTTTATAATCGTGGGGATACTTGTGGAGAATATCCCAAGTCGGGCTTTTTTCATTGTGCCGGCGTCGATTGTCTTTCCAAACATCTTCATACAAACAGTTATGGAAATAGAAGAAGTCCATGTGTTTGAATTCCGTTCGCGCAGCTGAAAACAGTTCTTCGCACACCTTAATATGCGGGTCCATGGACCCGCCCACATCGAAAAACAAGAGCACTTTAATCGTATTGTGCCGCTCCGGGATCATCTTGATGTCGAGATAGCCTTTTTGGGCCGTGTGCTTGATGGTATCGTCAAGATCGAGCTCTTCTTCAGCGCCGGTCCGGGCAAACTTTCTCAACCGCCGCAGGGCAAGCTTTATGTTCCGGGTACCAAGTTCAACGCTGTCATCGAGATTTTTGTATTCTCGCTTGTCCCAAACTTTTACCGCCTTGCCATGACGGCCTTCTTCTTGGCCGATCCGAATCCCTTCAGGATTGTATCCGTGCGCACCAAACGGGGAAGTTCCGCCCGTACCGATCCACTTATTGCCGCCTTCATGGCGTTTCTTTTGTTCTTCGAGGCGCTTTTTGAGCTCCTCCATGAGTTTTTCCCAGCCACCCAGCGACTCAATCATCGCTTTTTCTTCTTCGGTGAGATATTTCTCCGTGAGCTTGCGCAGCCACTCTTCTGGAATCTCAGCAGTTCCGGTATCGTCCAGGCTTTCCAGCCCTTTAAAGACATGGCCGAACACTTGGTCGAACTTGTCCAGGTTCCGTTCGTCTTTGACGAGCGCCGAGCGCGAGAGATAGTAGAAGTCTTCCACCCGCATACCGGCGACTTCTTTATCCATCGCCTCCATCAGCATCAGATACTCTTTCAGCGTGACGGGTACATTATGGGTGCGCAATTCGGCAAAAAAGTTCACGAACATCTAGGGCGGCCTCTGCGATTGATCGAATTCGATAGGTGCGGTTCTTATAAGCGGAGCGGCCGGTCTCGGTCAAAGAAGAACCGGCGGGCCAACAAATCCGCTTAGAACTTGTCCTGGCGATGGCCTGAAGTCAATGAGACGAGGCCACGCGTTGCCGCATAACTGGGTCCGTAGGCGCGAAAACCGCCCATTCTCAGCAACAGAGCCGGATCACCGATTCGCCTATTTATCTACATAGAAGAACTATGTTAACCACCCGTATTCAACCAGTAACTCAGGGTGGAGTGATGAGTATGAGACCGCGTATACTTCTGTCATTGGTTGTTTTATTGGGGGGAATTTCGCCTATACATGCCCATGAAGTGGACCCCATAAAGTATAGCTCATCGCCGCTGCTCAAGGATTCCAAGTGGGGGTTTATCGCGGCCGTCCAAAGGGCGCTGAATCGCGAGTTGAAATCATGCCCGGACGAGTATCGGACCACGATTGGTGTCGACGGCGTGTTCGGCCAATCGACGAGTTCGATGTTGGATCTGTTGGGACGCTGCAAGAACAAGGTGGGCTCAATCAACGGCGGTTCCATAAACCATGCGGCGGTGAGTGAACTCTTTCCCCGGGACAAGATCCCAACCGCCCTCGACCGGGCCTCAATGCTGACGTTCACCATGCAGGGCAGAGACTTTGATTGCATGCAGTGGAACGTGGCGGAGTGCCCCCGAAAAGGGGCGGGCTACTATCGAAGGACAGCGCGAGTAAGTCAGTGTCCAGATCATAAAGCATCCGGATACTCGTTTTCCTGGGGGCCGTTCGGCGCCTCCGCAACTCAGCCGGGCAGCGCAGCTCATTCCCTTTCCCGCAAGCCCGGCGAGGCGACGGAAATTTTGCGGGCACTGAGCCGCAAGGACTCAGATCGCCTTTATGAAGTCTTCGACGAAGCCAACGCAACAGGCTTACGCTCCATCCTTCAGTATCGGCCGTCCGGAACTTACGCGACGGGGGAGCCGCTGGAATCCATGTATAAGTCCATTTGCCAAGACGAAAGTCAGCGGAACGCCTGGAAAAGAGCCTTCAAAAATCTGGGCAAAGAACAGTTCGTCAGAGAGGCATATGACGAGCACGCCTTTGGACGAGGATGGCTGCTCACCGGCTTAAGAAGACGCTATGACATATATGATGATGTGGGACTTAAACCATCGGAAGTCGACTTTGGTTTTATCTTGGATCGTACAATCCATCGCGGAACGGCGGTAAACAATGGCGGGGGAGGGTGCAGAATCCAAGACCGGTACTGGGATCTGTACGATCTATTGTCAGGTGTTGTCAGCGACAACGCCTTGATGCGGTATGCGTTTTTGATGTGCGCCCAGGATCCCGATCCCACGTTGGATCGCGGAGCCAGAGACTTGGTGTATTTGCGGCACGCGTTTGGACCAACAAGCACGTTGATCCGAAAGGCAACAGATACCGGGCGTGCGCGCGCGTTTTTGGAGGACTACCGTCTCGCGGTAAGCCCCTATCGGTCGTCGTTTGGCACGCTGACCGCCGAATCGGTCGGCCTAAGCGACGAACAAGCCGGCCCCAAGAAAGGCCAGCTCTCCAAGCTCAAGCGAACGCAGTGGTAGGACGAAAGTCACCGACGGCGCCGCGAGCGGCCCATTCGCGACGACGACACTCGGTATCTTAATCAAATACGGCGAAGCCCTGATCGATCGCTGTCGAACCATCATGAGTTCGGACATCGAATCGGACAAGGTTGGCGCTTTGCGCATTACGTTCGAAACGAATTTGAATGTCGTGACCGGGGATCACCATCCCAACAAAGCGGCCGTGCAGTCTCTTTAAACGCCGCCCTTCGCTCGCTGCGCTGGCGCGCGTCACTTCGCGTGCGGCCAGAGCCCAAGTTGCCGTCCCATGCAGTATGATGTCGGGCAATCCAGCCGCCAGTGCGACCTCACGTTCTGTGTGGATTGGATTCCAAATATCCGCACACTCCGTATATGTGTGAGGCATCTCCCGCGGGATCGGGACGCGGACACGATCGGCATCATCTCCCAAACCATCGAGAGCGCCCTCCGGAAGAGGCGGCACAGGCTCAAGCGTCTTCGCTTCTCCGTCCATCTCAACACCTCTGTAAATGGCGCTGGACCAAGACGTGACAACCGGGTCTCCTGTTGCGGCATCTACGGTGTCAAGCTTCGTGACGGCGAGAGTACCGGCTTTGATAGGGTGTGCGGACACGATTTGGGCACGAGTCGTCAGCGTGTCTCCGGGCACAACAGGACGATGAAAAATCGAATCTTGAATGGCGTGAACGCCCCGGCGCGCTTCTTCAAGGGGAAGCGCAATCTGCGCCTGGCGTTTGTCGATAGCGACCACGGCCCATTCGAGCGAAACACAAAAGGCGGGGGGTGCATAGATCCCGGCTGTATGGGCATCGTCAAGATAGTGATCGGCGGTTTCACCCACGCCGGCCGCATAGGACAACACACGACGTGTGGAAACGGTTACGGTGTTTGCTTCGAACTCACTGCCGACGGCGCTGCTGGGAAAGGCCACGTTCGCGTGTCTCGGATAATCCGTTTATCACCCAAGCGGCGATGATAACATGAAGCCGGACATCATCAACATCCGTGCGATGACTTCGCTGCCGGACGTCGCCGCCGCAAAAACTAAGACCGCTCTCTGCGTGCAAGGAAGGCCAGGCGCTCGAACAAGTGGACATCTTGCTCGTTCTTCAAGAGCGCGCCGTGGAGCGGCGGGATCAGTTTATTGGGATCGCTTTCGCGAAGTGTCTCAGGATCTACATCCTCGTTCATGAGAAGTTTCAGCCAATCGAGCAGTTCTGATGTGGACGGCTTTTTCTTCAGGCCCGGTACGTCCCGTACTTCGTAGAAGCGCTTTAGGGCGTTGGCCACCAAGCGCTCTTTGACGCCGGGATAATGCACCTCAATGATTTCACGCATGGTGTCGGCTTCGGGAAACTTGATGTAGTGGAAGAAACAGCGGCGCAGGAATGCGTCCGGCAGCTCTTTTTCGTTGTTCGATGTGATGATGACGATGGGACGTTGCTTTGCCGAGATGGTTTCGCCCGTCTCATAAACAAAGAACTCCATGCGATCGAGTTCTTGCAGCAAGTCGTTGGGAAATTCGATGTCGGCCTTGTCGATTTCGTCGATCAGCAGAATGGGGCGCTCCCCGGATTCAAAGGCATCCCACAACTTGCCCTTTTTGATGTAATTCTTGATGTCTTTGACCCGCTCATCGCCCAACTGAGAGTCGCGCAAACGCGAAACCGCGTCATATTCATACAGGCCTTGTTGAGCTTTCGTCGTGGATTTCACATGCCACTCGATGAGGGGCGCACCAATGGCTTTGGCAACCTCGATGGCCAAAACGGTCTTTCCTGTTCCAGGCTCACCCTTGACCAGAAGCGGCCGTTCCAGAGTGATCGACGCGTTGACAGCGATCCGCAGGTCATCGGTTGCGACGTAATCTTTGGTTCCCTCAAATTTGGTCATAGATCCCCTCACATTTTATTTGGGCTCGCGAGAGCGTCCTTCATCGATCGGCGGTCTCGCACTGACAATTTGTCGGGACCCTAGTGCGTTCCGTTAGTGGGCGCAAGCATTCCGCTTGACCTCAACGCATACCTCTCCTGAGACGGTCGTCTTATCGTGCGGAAAAAAGAAAAGGGACGACCGCTGGAAGGGGGAAGAGCCTAAGCTCCAATGTGGCGGTCGTCCCAGTTAGCTGGAGGTTTATTGCAGCAAAATCATCCTCTCAAAAAATGCCTTCTGTTGCGTTAACCCTAAGCCAAATTAGCGTCGTTTTTCGAGAATTGGCGAAAGAAAAAACCCGCTTCAGAAGAACTGAAGCGGGTCTCGAAAGTTGAGAGGGGCAGTTGGGAGTTAAGGAGTTAAAACACTTAAGATCGGAACAGAGCCAAGATGGATGTGGGGGCCCGATTGGCGATGGCCAACGCTTCGGTGGCCAATTGCTGACGCGTCTGTAACGCTTGCAGCGCGGCGCTTTCTTTACCTAGGTCCGCATCCACAAGATTGCCGACGCCCACGGTCAGCGCATCTTGGATATTCACGATGAACTCGGCATGAGACTCGAGCTGCTTGGCGTTGCCGCCGAGAACCGCCAGCCGGCCGTTCACAAATTCGATGGCCACATCCAACTGGGCGACCTCGGTTTGGGCGTTTGCCGCCGTTGTCAGATCGCCGAGTTGGCCGCCGTTCGACGTACGGTCCAGTTGTGTCTTGAAATCGACGGCCTGGATCACGAACGCGGAGCTTGTCGCGGCGGAAGGCTCGGACAGCACAAGCAAGTCCGTTGTCGTTTGGTTGATCAGGTTGAAGCCACTGAACGTTGCGGAATCGATAATCGTAACCAGCTGATCAATCAGGGCCTGGTATTCCTGGTCATAGAACGTACGCTGAGTATTGCTAAGCGAAGGGTCCGCGGCCTGGACGGCTGTGGTCTTCATTTCGATGAGCAAATCGGAAATTGACGTGGCGGCGGCGATCGCAACATCGACAATGTTTGTGCCCCGATTAACGCTCTGTGCAACGGAATCATAGGAGGAAATATCAGCCCGCATCGATTGCGCAACGGAGAAAATACCGGCGTCATCGACGGCGTCGGCTACGCGAAAGCCGGTGCTGATCTTCTTTTGAACGTCGTCCAGCTCGCGGTTGGTGCGGTTCAGATTCTGCAGCGCGACCAGCGCGGACTCGTTCGTGTTAATCGTAACGGGCATCAGCCCCTCCTATTGCCTTTCTAGCAGCGCCGAGGATGTTCCTCGAATTTGAAAGCTTAGGAGCAATGGATATGCCACATTCGCCACGGGGTATATCCTCTTGATTTAATTAGATAAAAGTGAACCGACCGCGCATCTGCCGGGAGACAAATGGCAATTTTCGCCGGTTTCATTCCGCCGGACGGGGAACAATTTGCCTAGGCAGGACAGGGTATCTGTCAATCCTTTGAGGTTTCCGGGCATCTATTGCTTGGTCGAACGCTAAGGCCTTTTGCACCAGCAAGATTTGTTTTCGCATCGGTGTGTTCCCTTCGATTGAACTGACATTTGACGCGGCTTACGGCGCCCTGTCCTCGGGCTCAGAGCCCAAGCGATGTCCTTACGAGCTCTGCGCCGTTTCGCATGAATTGACGCCGGCTTGTTCCTGTTTTGGATGTCTAAAAACACGTACATTCTGAAATTCTTCCTTTGTGGATCGGCGTACCGGAAGCAAGAGGACCTTGTTTCCAGGGCACGACGGCTTGGAACATCTTTCCGGTTTGGCGAGACCCGCCCGGTGGATCGCCGGGCGGGCACCCCCTGAAGCGGCTTCCGCGCAGAGAGAGGAGAGAGCGGAAGCCGACCGATGTAGGGCAATTCAGGCTTATTGGACGATCAGCGCATTGAGCATCCAGGCTGACTCCTCGTGAAAGCCAATGCGAGAGGTGAGCAGGTCTGCCGTGTACACATCATCGGCGTCTTCCGCGACCTTGACGATTTCGCGCAATTGTTCGGCTAGCGTTTGATGATCACGGGCCAATTGCTGCACCATCGTCCCGGTATCAGGAAACTCCAAGACATCTTCAACCATGCTTTCCCGGGCATAGCGGCTCAGTCCGATGGGTGTGGGGAAGCCGATGGCGCGGACCCGTTCTGCGATTTGGTCGACGGCCTCGGCCATATCCTTATACTGTGCATCCGTCAGATTGTGGACAGCGTAGAACAAGGGACCTGTGACGTTCCAGTGAAACGCGTGGGTCTTGTGATAAAGAACATAGGTACTCGCCAAAGCACGTCCAAGCAGCTCCGACAATACCTCGCGGTCGTGGCGTTCAACGTTGGTACGTACAGGGAGTTCCTCATTGCGGATGTTCAGAATCTTGTTCATTTTTTCTTCCTTTCATGTTGGGCTCGACTTGCCCGGGGGGCAAGGAACCTCGTTTCTAGGGATATGACGCATTTGATTTTCTCGAGGCCGAGCTCGAGGGGAGGCCGCCAGTCAATCGCGTTTTACTGGCGGGGCCACCGTTAGAACCGGTGAGGCGTCGATCTCATCGGCTCCCATCATGCGCGCCACTTCTTGCAGCGCTGCAATGATTTCCGTCTGACGTGTTTTCGTCAGGAGAGAGAAAGTCTGAGCAAACTCTTCTTGCAGCAAAGGCGGAGAGTTTTTAAGCATCTGTGCGCCTTCGCTCGAAAGCTTTGCGTGGACGATCCGTTTGTCCCTGGTGCTGCGATAGCGTTCGACCAGGTTTCTGCTTTCTAAGCGATCTAGGATAGTCGTAACCGTCGCCTGACTGAGACTGACATTGGCGGACAGCGACCGCATGGTCACCTCACCCATTTCGTCTATTGCCCTTAAGACGACAAGTTGAGGGACGGTGAGGCTCGTGTCACGGCTCAACTTCTTAGAGTACATATCAGTCGCGCGAATGATCTGCCGCAAGACGGTCAACACCTCGTTCGACAACTCCACATTAGACTTCGACGGTTTTCTAGCCATAAAGGGTTCTATATCGAGACTGATTTCCGTTTCAAGCATTTCTTTGACCACCAAACAATTGACTTATTAAGTTTCGTGGTCTATTAATTAGACATCAAAACATTAGTTGTCAATGAAAAATCGAAGGATTATCTAAAGTGACCAAAAGAACGCCGGAAATGATGTCTAAGATGATGGAAGACTCAGCCGACACCGTCACGGAAGCAATGGATCAGATGCAGGATGTAGCGACCCGGCTCGAAACGAACGTTGCCGACGGCATTCAACCGGATGTCAGAGAGATGCGCCAATGGCTGACGGCACTCGACGAAAAAGCGGATCTCCGATTAAAGAGAATGACATGGGCTCTCTGGGGGCTTGCGGCACTGAACGCGGTGGTCGTCCTTCTTTTGGCGGTCAAATAGATCTAAGCTTCGACGAAAGACATCAAATGAAACACCCAATTATCTGCGCTTATGACATCAAACTTGAAGGCGAGGTCGCCGAGCTGACGGCAGAAGACGTGTCTTCTCAGCTCGCGTCCGACGCAATCTATCGCTGGGTCCATGTCGACCTCACTCAGGCAGGCGCAAAAGACATTATTCGAACCTTTGCGGACGATTTGGCTACTGATGCACTGACGGCGGAAGAAACAAGACCGCGTTGCAGTAAGCTGGAGAACGGAACGATCTTGAACTTGCGGGGTGTCAATCTAAATCCGGGTCAGGATCCCGAGGATATGGTCTCCATCCGCATTTGGTTCACGTCCGGATTCATTTTGTCGGCCCGGGTTCGGAAACTGGCTGCCGTAACGGATCTTCGTAACGAAATCGATGCCGGCCGTGCACCAGAAAACGTGAGTTCATTTCTGGCGCGCCTCACGCAAGGCCTGACGGAACGCATGGATCCGGTTATCGGCGATCTGAGCGATCAGGTCGACGCTCTCGAAGATCGAAGCCTCGAAAGTACAGAAGGGCTGCGTGCGGAGCTCTCGGACGTACGCCGGACAGCCATCAAGCTAAGGCGGTATGTGGCCCCCCAACGGGAAGCTATATCAAGGATGGTTTCGGATGGAACGTTTATGCTCGACAGTTCGGCCCGCATACAGCTCAGCGAAACGGCCGACAAAATCACTCGCATAGTTGAGGAGATGGATGCGATCCGGGAACGCAGCTCAATCCTCTCGGATCGGCTGGCCGACCGGCGCGCGGAAGAAATGAACAATCACATGCTCGTGCTTTCTGTCGTTGCCGCGATATTTTTGCCCTTAGGCTTTTTGACCGGACTTCTGGGCGTGAATATAGCCGGGATCCCAGGCGCCAGTTATCCATTGGCGTTTCTTGTCTTTTGTGCACTCCTTATCGTGATTGGGTTTTTGCTTCTGTTCCTGTTCAGACGAATGAAGTGGATTTGATTTCGTGCGCAAGTTCTTCCTTGTTTCGATAGTATGTCTACTCCTTACTGGGACACTCTGGGCTCAAATCGATGTCGGTCTGGTTCAGAAAGGCATCGAGGAGAGAGCCGGCCAAATCGAGCAGGTAAACGAAGACTTAGCCGATTCGGCGCCCGATTTTATCGCATTGCGCGAGCAAGTGCGGGACCTCAAGCGGGCATCGGAACTACAGACTCTGCCGGCGCGAGAACTCCTGGAAACCCTTAAGTCGGACCTCGACAAACTTGGTCCGCTGCCAGAAGAGGGCGAACCGCCGGAATCGGAAGAGGTGATCGCCGAGCGCACGCGTCTGAATGAAGAAATCAGTGAGCTAACGGGAATCATCCTCCAAGCCGACCTCAATATTGCCGCAGCAGACCGACTCCTAAGCGAAATCTCAGACCGCAGGCGCGAGAGCTTCTCGTCAAAACTCTTGTCGCGCGGTCCTTCCATTTTGGAGGGAGACGCTTGGGGCTCGGCAATCGAGACATTTCGTGGCGGCATGTCAAGACTCTCACGTATGTTCGAAGATTGGGCCGAAACCCGCACCGATATTGGCTTTGGGTCCAATTCTATGTGGACGCTTGGCATCGCAATCCTCATCGCGCTTGCACTGTTCGGCCCACTGAGAAGCGCTATCAACCGAAGCATAGACAAGAGAACCGAGGGACTAGAGCCCCTGCGCTCCAGAAAAGTTTTGGTGGCCGCTGCCAGAAGCCTGGCCGTTGTGGTTCCAGGAATTGTGGGCGGCTATCTCGTCTTCGAAGTGCTTCGCTCGCAAGATTTTGTAAGCTCAGACGGGGAACCAATTGCAATCGCTATATGGCTCGCATTCGTCAGCGTGCTATTGGCTGATGGAGCGACGGTGGGAATTCTTTCTCCCAGGCGGCCCGATTGGCGTGTCGCAACAGTGCCCCAAGACCGAATATTCACGATCAGGCTATTGCTGATAACGGGAACTCTCATTCTCGGCGTTGAGCTAATTCTTTTGCAAGGCGCGGAACTCTTGGGGAGGTCCATTGAGCTCGATCTGATTCAGAAGGGCATCTTCACTTGGGCTCTCAGCATCCTCCTTTTTGTCCTGTGTTCGCCAAGCCTCTGGATCCCGGACGAACAACGTTCGGAGGCTGAAAACGGTTCCAATAAAACGATCCGCCGTCTGCTTTTTGTTGGACGAGGGATTGCTGTCTTTTCAGTTCTTGCCAACATAATGGGTTTTGCGGTGCTCGGCCACTTCGCCGTTACACGCACGTATTATCTCGCCGGTCTGTTCGCCGTCATATGGCTTTTGCGCTCGCTTCTGAGGGAGGGTGTGCGCCTGTTCGACGAGAACTTCACCAGCGCACAAAAGACCGAAGAGGACGGTGAGAAACTTGTCTATTTTTGGGTCGGCACTGCGATCGATACGATCGCCATCCTGGCCTTTATTCCACCGGCCGCGCTTATCTTGGGCGCGGAAGCGTCCGATCTCAGAGACTTAATCGTTGATGCCTTTTTCGGTTTCAATATTGGTTCCGTTCGAATTTCGTTCGCGGAATTTCTTGGCGCTTTAGCGCTGTTTCTCGGACTGCTTTATGTGACGCGGCTCATCCAACGTACCGCAGAAAGCCGCCTCTTTCCCAAGTCTCGCATTGATGTGGGTGTACAAAACTCACTGAAAACACTTATCGGTTACGTGGGATTGGTCATCGCGTTCGCCGTTGCCGTAGGCACGCTGGGATTCGATCTTTCGAATTTGGCCATCATCGCCGGTGCCCTTTCGGTGGGTATCGGTTTTGGTCTCCAAAGCATTGTCAATAACTTCGTATCAGGATTGATATTGCTCTTTGAGAGGCCGATCAAAGTGGGGGATTGGATCGTAACATCATCGGGGGAGGGCATTGTCAAGCGGATTAGCGTGCGGTCAACCGAGATTGAAACGTTCGATCGATCATCCGTCATTGTTCCAAACTCCGAACTCATCTCCAACTCTGTCACAAACTGGACGCATAAAGACAAAATCGGCCGGGTCATTGTCCCGATTGGAGTGTCCTATGACGCTGATCCCAAAGAGGTCATCAAGCTGTTGGAAGAAGTCGCGAACGAGGATCCGAAGGTACTGAGCTATCCCGCTCCATTCGTTCACTTCTGCGACTTTGGGGACAATTCTTTGAATTTCGAATTGCGAGGTTTCATACGCGACATCAACAGCGCCTTGTCCGTTCGAACGCAGCTGAGAGTGGCCATTTTCGACAAACTCAGAGAGGCCGGCATTGAAATTCCGTTCCCTCAGAGAGATGTACACATCAAACCTGATGCATATTTGCAGGAACAAGCCACGCCAAACGACGCTTGAAGCCGAAGGCTCAAGGTTATCCAATAGAATTCGTTCGCTCAAATGCCCCGAACTTTAATCAACAGAATTACTTGCATGCATCCTCAACCCAACCGGAGATTGGTGCAAAGATCGATTCCCCCTCTCGCTAGCAGGGCGCCGCGCCGATATAATCGCGATTCTCCTTGATCATCCAGCGGCCCAAATTCGGGTTAAAGACAACGCCGTAGCTTTCCTTTATATCTCTCTCCGCGTACCCCTCTTTGGCCGCGTCGTGATATTCATAGCGCATGGAGTACGTCACAAAGAGCATATGCTTGCCATCATGGGGACCGTAATAGCAGACGGTATAGTCTTCGACGTCCACCAGGGAGAATTCTTCGAAGTTGCGCTGACGCCGTTCGTAGAGGGCTTGGTAGTCTCTCGTGTCGTTGGGCGTAAACTGCTGCGTGTCCAAGGTCCATTGACCCATGTAAAGACTTAGGTCCTTCGACTCCCAGGCCGTGAAAATACGATCAATGGGCCCCCGCATCTGAGCAACTTCTTCCTTGGAGGCAAAACCAACGGAGGCCACGACCGTGTCGCTGCCGGCATCTTCACCCAGATGATTTGTGATTTCAAAGACAGAGGCCAGAGCGCCGACGATCACCGCGAACCCCGCAATGACTTTGAAGATCAGATGATCGCCCAGATTTCCCATAAGTGACGTCCCTTACCGCTCACTTGTTTTACAGTGGGGTCGGGATTTCGCAAACACCACAGAATCACATGACCAAGGGAGCGTTGCCGGACGAACGCTTGTCCCGGACACAATCTGGGATGAAAGCCGGTTCACCTAGAAACAGGCAGAACAAGAAATAACGGGCCGCTTTGTGTTTTCGCGAAAACCAAAACGAACTCAGGGGCGGGGAATCAAACAACAAAAGCGCGGAGCCAAGGCCCCGCGCTTAAAATTCGGACAGTTGAGACCGGTTATGCAGAGGCGCGCTGCTCGCGAACCTTTGTATAGAAATTGGTGACGCCTTCGGAAATCGGCTCGAACGATTCACGCGTCTTTTCAACGGTCAGTTCGGAAATCTCTCGTGCTTGTTTGACCTGCGCTTGGAAAGACTCCTGAACGAATTCTGATTGGATCTCAACGGCTTCTTTCAAGTTCTTGGCTTCGAGCAAAGACCTTGTTGTCTCAAAGAGGCGGTTTATATCCGATTGTGCGTTATCGAGAATTTGCAAATTCACGCTGCGCACACCGTCCGCCATGAGCGTTGAACTGTTGCGCAGGACCTCGACCGTTTCGTTGGCGGCAGAACGTACTGCCTCAACATTATCCTTCAACTGGCCGGGCACGTCGTCAAATCTTGCCCGAACGGTTTCAAACGTGTCGCCAAGACTGTCAAAACTCCAGCTGTTCGTTTTGGCCGAAGCTTTGGTTGAAGAGGATTTTGTCCCCGTCGATTTGGCCGAGCTGGCCGCCGTTTTTGTGCGCTTCGCTGAAGATGCGGTTCCATTACTCGTCGTCGACTTTTCTGACATTTTTTCTTCTCCTAGGAATGTGGCCTATCCGAATACATTCAGAACGAATCTTTAACCCTAATACATCCTACTTTGTTGCAATGCAACATGAAAGTGTTAACTTTCACTTAATGGGAGAAGAACATCGCAAGGTTTCGGAGACCTGCGGCGATCAAACTCCGGCGGGAAGGTTTACGAGCCTATGCTATGCGGTGCCTTCCGCTTGATGAGGATACCAGTAAGGAATGGCCGGCCGAACGGAACCGGGCAGGTAGGCGCCGGGATTGAAGGGCGTCCAATCGTCCACGTCTTCCGTCAGACGGTCCGTAATCGCCAGCAACGAAAGTGGATTAACCGCCATGCCGCAATGAGATGAAAGCACTTCAATGTTTTCGCGCGGCGTCCCGTCCGTAGAAATCAAATCCTCGTCCGGAATGCGCGTTGAGCATCCGGAAACGACACCGTCATAACGGCTATAGATCGAGACGAGCGGAACCGACGGCGGAGCCGCATGATTGCGGTCGGACTCTTCCACATGGTCGTGAGGCTCTGATCCTGTCATGGCCGTAAACGCCCGTCCGATCGTTCGATTGAGCTTTTGGGCTGAACGCATATTCAAATAGGCCGGGCTGCCAAGGGTGATGACGCGCTCAACAAGTTCAGGATGGTCCCGCGCCACTTCGCGCGCATAGATCCCGCCTAAACTCTGCCCAATCAATGAAACTGGTCTCCCGTAGTCCTGCGCCATCTCGTCCAGCCGTCTATACAGTATACGGCTTAAATTATCGTAGAAATCCTCCCCTTGCGGACCAACATTCATGCCCAGTCCCCATGGCTCGGCAGCAAAACCGTTCTGCTTCAAAAAGAAGTTAAGGGGCGCCAGAGAAAATTCAGGCCCTGAAAATCCGGGTAAGGTTAAAATAGGATGTTCGCCGTCGCCTTGGCGTACGAAGGCCTTCAGGGCCGCCACGCTAAATGTGCTCGCTAAAAGCTCGCTCCCCGCCCACATCAGATCGAATTGGATCCGGGCGGCGTCCCATATGCACTTGAGCGGACTCGCTCCAATAAACGCAATTTGGTCTTTGCTCATCAGACTCCCCACTTTCTAGACCCCGCAGTGCCTCGTTAAACGGGCGGCGGCCAAATACTTGGCTCTTTTCCGCGAGATCTACCCTTTATCTTTGTCGTCCGAAGTTATTCTCCAGTCTTCACAACTGTATCGAAGTTGATCCTGAAAGAAATACACAATCGACAAATATTAAGGTGTCCCCGGTAATTGTATGGTGTGTTATTTAGTTCGCATTTTAGACGAAATTGAGCGAATGCCGGGGCGATTTGGCGGTTAATTTTCGGCGGTTTGCTGCGGTGCGAAGCTGCGGACTTAAGGCGACGTCCCTTCAAAGGATGGACTTTGCTCTCGTTGCATGTCACTGCCAAAAACACACAGAACCGGTTCGGTCAAGCAAGGCGATCAGCGGATGATGTATCTATGAAACCACCGCCGGTCGCCCGGCCGTAAGCACATGCCAAGGGTGTTATGACGTACAAATACCATTTCATCGACACTTTTATTGGGGAACGTCTCCGCGGCAACCGCGCCTGTGTGGTGGAACTCGAGGACTGGCTGCCTTCGGATGCTCTGCAAGGTATTGCTGTGGAGATTGGTCTGCCGGAAACATCGTTCGTCGTTCGTCGTTCGAACTCAGATGGTTCAGTTCCCCTGCGTTGGTTTTCCAAGCGGGCTGAAGTGGATTTGTGCGGACACGGAACGCTGGGCGCGGCTCATCACATTTTCTCCAACACGGATCAAAACAAAGTATCATTTTCGACCCGGAGTGGAGTCCTCACGGCTGAGAGACTCAGTGAAGGAACGATTTCCGTCAAATTCCCTCGGCGGGAAATTGGCAAGCCGGTAGAAGGTGACGCCATCCTTGATGATGTGGGCCGCGCGGTTGATGCTATTCCGGACTCGGTGTGGTTGGGTGCCAATCTCACGGCGATTTACTCCGACCCCAGCGCGGTCCGCAGCGCCTCTTTTTCGCATCAAATTCAACCTCTGTTGGATCGGGTAGGGGCGTTTGGCCTTGTGTTAAGCGCGAGGGCGCTGGATGCAGAGCAAACAGATTTCGTCACCCGGTTCTTCACGCCCGCCAAAGGGGTTCCAGAAGACCCGGTGACCGGCAGTATCCATTGCGCTTTGGCTCCGTTTTGGGGGGAACGGCTCAAAAAAAGAAGCCTCATCGCGCACCAACTCTCATCGGAGGGCGGCCGTCTCATCTGCGAGGTAGAGGAGGATCATGTCGTGATTGGTGGACGCTGCTGCATGGCCTAAGAGATTGGCGACCCCGACATTTGCTCGCCGATGCGCGAGCCTTTACGGCCCGTTAACTTCGCGAGATCCCGTTAACCCTTTCTCATGGAACCGGTTCTACTCTCACCCATTCGCATAAGCGCACAACAAGGAATGAGACTGTGATGAACGGCACCAAGAACTGCGGCACACCGATTGATTTCGAGCATTTGCGTCAATTCACCGCCGGCGATGTGGCGTTGGAGCGTGAGGTTCTGGGGGTGTTTGTGGAACAAACCGATATGTGGCTGCGCGTCCTGCAACAATCGTGCGATGGGGAGGCTTGGAAAGACGCAGCCCACACTTTGAAGGGATCAGCACGGGGCGTGGGAGCCTGGAAAGTCGCAGAATTATGCGAAAAGGCCGAAGCGCTCGCAAACGACGGGTGTGCGGCCGAGCGCAGCATCACGCTGGGCGATCTCAAGTCGGCCGTCGATGACGCTGTTCAGTTCATTAATGGACATCTGTACGAGGCCCAAGCCTCGTAAAGGACCGTCTCTGGTCTTCAGCTTTGGTTCGCGTCGAACGTATCAAATTCGTGAGCAATGGACCGCTCGATCAGGCATCGCCAAACGGGTTCTGCGATGTGTTTGCTCAGGCCGGCCCGTTGGGCTGAAGCGAGCACCTTCGACACCACGTCCTCGATGCGCGCCTGATCTCGAACTTGATCGCGCTGAGGTTTAATGCGCGCGGCCGCCTCAATATAGGTTTGACGTTCTGCAATGAGATGAACCAGAAAGCGGTCGAGGCGATCAATCTCGTACCGGACGTCAGACATGGTTTCGCACTCTGGCCCGGAGCGTTTTCGCTGATGCCCGGCGAGCTCACGAACCGGATCGCGGTGACCGGGGGAGATGACCTGTTCCATTGATCGCATCGCATTCTCCTTGGCTCATTCCTTGGTAGAAGTAGGGATTCGCGCCTTCGTTGAGAAGGCTTGCCGTTAGTGGCAAAAGAGCGCATCAAAGGCCTATGAACGTCGCTTCCATTCCCATTTGCATTGGCGGCCCCACTTATCGAGTGGGCGTGTCGGCACTTAGGGCCCAAGATTGCGAATTGACAACGAAATTCAAGACCCGCCCGCCGGGAACGCTTGACGAATTTGTGGGGGCTCTCGAGGCGGAAGTCGATCAGTTTTGGCTCGAGGGGAGCGATAACATCCATGTCGCCATGGCGCGGTCTGCGGAACGTACTTCTCAGTTGGATAATGCGTGGGGCGCACCGAATCCGGCTTGGGAACTGCTGACCGCCTACGAGTGGCCGCGACAGGTGGGCTCGGGCTCACGAGTTCAAACGAAGGCCGCGTGCGTGTTAGTGCTGCCTCGTCGCGCCGGGACGGCGGCCGCTGTGGCGGACACTCTGAAGGATGCCACAGCCCTTGTGCACGACTGGGCGGAGAGAATGGCGGAGCGCATTCGTGACCTGACAAACACGCGAGCCGGCGCAGTCTGGGACGAACTATCGCACGGCATCCGCATGCTGACCGAATTGAAACATCAAAGACAGATACGTGCGGCGGCGCTCACGCTTCATGGACGGGGACGGGTCACAGGACCGGTCCGAGTCGATCAATTGATCCGCTTCGGCGTGTCAGAATGGCGATAGGAGGAAACATTGGGTTTTTATCAGAAGCACATCGTGCCGCGTTTCACGGCCTTTGTAATGGGGGCAAAGCCCATCACCAAACAACGCGAGAAGGTTGTTCCGCTGGCGGAGGGGCGTATTCTTGAGATAGGTATGGGAGCGGGGCACAACTTGCCGTTCTACGATCCATCCAAAGTCGAGAAAGTCTGGGGACTGGAGCCGGATCCGGGAATTCGCAAGTACGCGATGCCTAAGGCGGAGGCAGTTCCGTTCGACGTCGAGTTTTTGGATTTACCCGGCGAGGAAATTCCTCTTGAGGACAAAAGTGTTGATACGGTCTTAACGACATTTACGATGTGCTCGATCCCGGGCGTGCACGACGCACTTCTCGGTATGCGCCGGGTCCTGAAGCCGGGCGGGCGAATGATTTTTTGCGAGCACGGAACAGCGCCGGATGAAGGCGTGCGAAAATGGCAGGACCGCGTCAACCCCATCTGGAGAGGGATCAGCGGCGGCTGCAATGTCAACAGGAATATTCCCAAACTGATCGATGACGCCGGGTTCAAGGTTGAAAACATGGAGAACATGTATCTGCCGGGCACGCCGAAGTTCGCGGGCTACAATTTTTGGGGCTCGGCGACAGCGAGGTAGGGGCGAGGAGGCCTAGCTGGCGGAACGCCGAAACGTGGCCAGCATCGCGCCTAGAGTCACGAGCAAGCCCCCGCTTACCCGCTCGACCCAGCGCACGAAAATAGGAGCTTGGAAGACTCTGGCGGACCGGTCCGCCGCCAAACCATATCCGCCGAGAACAAGGGCCTCGATGACCTGGCTGGTCACGCCGAGAATGAGCAGTTGTAGCCAAATCGTACCGTTCGGATCCACGAACTGAGGCAGTATCGCTCCAAAGAAGATAAAGCTCTTGGGATTCGCTAGCTGCAGGATGAGTCCGCCCCGGTAGATTTTCGCACGAGGCGGCGATGTGCCAACTGCGGCTTCGGAAGAGGGCGCGAAAATCAAGCGGATCCCGAGCCAAGTTAGATAAGCCACGCCCGCCCACTTGATCGCCACGAACAAAGAATGGGAGGCCAGCAAGACAGCGCTAAGACCGAGCGCGGATAAGAGAAAGTACACGCTGTTACCGGTGACAACCCCCGCATTTGCCGCGAGAGAGGCACGCCAGCCATGGCGCGCGCCCGCGGTGAAGGCGTAAAGCACGGCAGGTCCCGGCGTCAGACAGAGCGCTGTTTCAACAAGAACAAAGGCAAACCAGGCTGTGAAGTCCATAGATTGTTAGCTTTCGCGAGGACAAGTCCGCCGCTCCTTTCTATAGCTCGGAACTCGACCCGTCCAAGTCGTGATGTGGAAGGAAGCGCCTGCTCGCTATTTCCAATCAACGTCTACGGGTCGATGGGGCACATCCATGAGTCTTTTGTAGCGGCCATGCTGCAAAATTTCCCCAAACGTGTATGGGTGTGTCCGATCCGCGACCTTTCGTTCCACCCGGTAGGTGTCCAACTCAAACGTATACTGAAGGAAGCCGAGCGCCGGATCGGCCCCGGGTTTCGGCTTCGTGTTGACGTGGGCGGTCGATGGACACCAGTGATGGTGGATCCCGGAAATGGTCCGTGACCGGTACTGATGAAGGTGTCCACTGGCCACGAAACGCACATCAGCTATATCGATCAGAGATTGGAGCCAGGTGACGGCCGACGGCGCGACTGTTTCGAGGGGGGAGGGAACCTCATCCGGTGACTCCAGGAACCAAGGCTTGTGAATGAACAGTCCAACGGGTCCTTGAGCCGATTGCAATGTCTCCTCGAGCCAGGAAGACTGTTCGGCTTCCTCTGAAAGTCCGGTACCCAAGAGTTGGCTGTTGATTCCGATCAATCGCCATTTTTCAACGTCGCGGTACCAATAGCTTCGCTCGTAGAGGGCATGATAAACGTTCAGCCTGTTCTGATTCATCGGTTGACCGAGTTCCTCCGCGCCGGGCTCCTCGCCAATGTCGTGATTTCCGGGCAAGTAGAGGACCGGTGCTTCGATCTGCCCGTGACACCACCGGGCGAATTCGAGATCTTGCGGTCTGTCTGGCCCGTTCAAGGACAGATCCCCCGTATTGATCACCAAGTCGGGCTTCAGTGCATTGATCTCTTCAGCAACCAAGCAAAAGTTGTCGTAAAAGAAGCCGTAAATGTCGCTGAGATGAGTGTCAGAGAGCTGAATAACTTTAATCATATTGACTCATAGGGGTCGAAACAGTCGAAAAGAACGTTATCCGAGGCCCCAGGAACAACAGCAGACGGACGAGCTGCTTTCTTGCTCCGGGATTGTGGACATAGAAGCTCCTCAGCTGGAATGTGGCGCGCTTATTCGGCTGCGGTTTGCGATTTGGCGACCTTGCCTGTAGGCGTTTGATTGCTGACCATATTGTAGGGATCGGTATCGATGTCCTCCAATTGGATTTCGCCCGCCAGCACCTTTTCCTTCCACGCCTGGTGCGCGGGCTCCCGGGCCTGATATTCCGGCATCACTTCCTTCGCAAAAAGTTCCAGACTTGAGCAAATGTCTTCGTGGGTGTTCTTACCCGCTTGGTTCAGCAAGATCACCTGGTCGATGTTGGACTCCTCAAATTTCTTCAAGCGCTCTCTAATGGTCGCCGGAGAGCCGATGAGCCCGCCGCCCGCCTTGGCCTTATTCTTGGGTTCTTCCCGCCACTTCAGGTACTCTTCCCACAGATTGACCGTACCTGGAACGACCGGACCATGCTTGTTGTAGAAAATGAGCGCGAATTGGAAGAACGTCCAGCCCTCTGACTTCTTGATCGCTTCTTCGTCCGTCTCGGCGCACATGAAGCCGCTGACGACGGCAATGTTGGGGTTGGTATTGTAATCCGTCAGCTTTTGCAGGTTTTTTGTATACTGATTGTAATAGGCATTGACCCAAGCGGTTGCTGCGTCCGCACTGACAAACTGAAAGCCGAGCGCCCCGATCCCGCGCATCCCGGCCATTTTTATCGTATCCAGCTGAGAGCAGGCGACCCAGAGGGGCGGATGAGGCTTTTGTAGGGGCTTGGGCACCACATTGCGAAGCGGAAAATCAAAATACTCGCCGTGATACTCCCAGCCTTCGTTCCAAAACATCGGCAAGCAGGCCCGCACGGCATCTTCCCACACATCGCGCTTGTCCCGGAAGCGGCGATCGAAGGGATGTAACTCGGTGACGCTGGAGCCCTCGCCGATTCCCATTTCCACGCGGCCGTCGCTGATCAGATCGAGCGTTGAGACCCGTTCAGCGACGCGCGCAGGGTGATTGGTTGTTAGCTGAATAATCCCATGACCGAGCCGAATGTTCTTTGTGCGCTGACTGGCTGCTGCCAGGAAGACTTCGGGAGCCGAAGAGTGGGAATACTCCTCGAGGAAATGATGTTCGACTTCCCACGCATAGTCGTAGCCCAAACTGTCGGCGAGTTCGATTTGCTCAAGAGAGTTCTTGAAGAGCTTGTGCTCGCTGTCTTCGGCCCAAGGCCGTGGCAGTTGGTGTTCGTAAAAGATACCGAATTTCATGGGTCCGCCCGGGGGTATTTTTCATTTGTGGCCAGCTTAGGACGAGGGAGAACGGCGGGCAATGCTTTTGCCCGCTTGTGTGAGGCCGTCATCCTCGTGCTTGTCACGAGGATCCAGTTTTTGGGGCGGCCGAGCAAGATTTTTGCTGGATCTTCGTAACAAGTGCGAAAATGACACCGCTGCCGTTCTGCGATAAAAGGATTACCCGCTCACCACCACGGTCAGCCGTTCCGCGGCCCGCGTGACGCCCGTATAGAGCCAGCGCTCTCTGGCATCGGGAAAGGCGAAGCTCTCGTCGAACAACACGACGTCGTCCCACTGGGACCCTTGGGCCTTGTGAACTGTCATCGCATAGCCGAAGTCGAACTCTTCATAGCGTTTGCGGATATTCCAATCGAGCCGGTCTATGCCGCCGTCAAAGCATTCCGGTCGCACGGACACCTTGACCTTTTCAAAAGGGCCGCCATCTTCCGGGATAAGATGCATGGTGATGATCCGCTTGCGAGAGACGGCCCGATCTCTCACGGTCCACAGACCGCCGTTAAACAGATTCTTGCTCCGTTTGTTGCGCAAACACACGAGCTTTTCATCTGCACAGGGATAGTCATCGTCAAAGCCTTTGATCTCCCGCAACCGTTTGTTGTAATTGCGGCGGGTGACGTTCCGGCCGACCAGGACTTGATCGGTCTGGTAGACTTGCTCCGGATCAAGATCGTTCATCGCGACGACTTCGGTGGCCTCATAAGAGCCGGGCTCCAGCCGTCGGCCCTCACGGATCTCCATCGACAATCGAATGATGGGATTGTCGGCGGCTTGACGATGGACTTCTGTCAGCATCATGTCCGGTTCGTGGTCGGTAAAGAAACCCCCGCCCTGAATGGGCGGAAGTTGCGCCGGATCGCCAAGCACCAAAACGGGCTTATCAAAGGAGAGAAGATCCCGCCCCAGCTCTTCATCGACCATGGAACATTCGTCCACAACGATCAGGTCCGCCTTGCCGGCCGGCGCTTCGTCCCAGAGAAAAAAGTTGGGCACTTCTTCGTCGGTACTGCGCGGTTTGTAGATGAGCCCGTGAATTGTCGACGCGTTAGGGCACCCCTTTTCGCGCATGACCATCGCGGCTTTTCCGGTAAAGGCGCAAAAGCGGGTTGTCCCATCGATATGGTCCGCAACATGCTGCGCCAGGGTGGTTTTACCGGTTCCGGCATAGCCGAAAAGGCGGAACACTTGCGGGGCGCCTTCGCCCGGCTTGTCTTTGAGCCATCGGTCAACGGCCTTTAGCGCATCGTCTTGTTGCGGGGAGAAATCGGTCATGGAAGCTCGTGGAGGTCGACAGAAAGACCTGGATTACTTAGTACGGTCTCGCCGGCAATTCAATTCCAGTGATATGGGCAGCGGCTATAGGGCCTTATGCAAAAGAAACAAAGACGGCACATTCTGTTCATCTCCCAATGCGTTTGCTAAAGTGCCGTTTGGCACTTCCAAAGACTGTGATAGTGAACAACGAGCAATGGATACAGGCCGCTTACTGATCATTATAGGATTGGCGATCGTGCTCGCCGGGCTCCTCTGGCCCTGGATCTCGAAGCTCGGCCTTGGCCGCTTGCCTGGCGATATCGCCATCGAGCGGGAGAACGTCCGCTTCTATTTTCCGATCGTGACGTCGCTGGTGTTAAGCGCCGTGCTGACCCTCGTCTTTTGGTTGCTGAATAGGTGAGGATATGACGCTCATCATCCGCGACTTCCAAGACACAGACCGGGCCGACTTGATTGCTTTGTGGGAGCGGTGCGGCCTGACCCGGCCCTGGAACGATCCGGATCTGGACATCAACCAGGCCATCACGACGCAAAGTTCAACGATCCTGGTGGGGATAGTGGAAAGCGAGTTACTTGCCAGCGTCATGGCCGGGAGCGACGGCCATCGCGGTTGGGTTTATTATGTAGCCGTGGATCCGGATCACCGCCGGAAGAACTGGGGCAGGGACCTGATGCGCGCGGCGGAACAGTGGCTGAAGGATCGGGGCTGCCGCAAGATGCAGCTGATGATCCGTGACGGTAACGAAGAGGCCGATCGTTTCTACCAGGCTCTTGGCTATGAGCCACAGGCGGTGAAGACCGTCGGCAAGTGGTTCGATTGACGGAGCAAAGCGACCATATCGTTTGCCCTACCGCCCTATAAATGCAGGCTTTTGCGCCTTTGTGCCGGGCAAGATCTGGGCGAACGTTAAGCCGAGCGAAGCGGCGATGGAACCGAGCAGAAAGAGGCCGCCAAACTTCCGGCTGACTTCATGGCCAAGTTGTTGACCAACGACGCCCGCCGTTTCGGGATTCGCGATTGATGCCCACACACCGATTGATAGGCCGACAACTACGCTAATCGCGACAAAGAAGACGACGAACCAAAGCAAACAAAAGACTAGGCGTTTGAAGCTAAGCATCCGATGTCTCACACGTCGTTGAACGGAGGTGCCCGAAACTAGAACGGCATAATGATGTCGAACACTTGTTGTCCATAGCGCGGCTGCTGAACATCCGTGATCTGACCACGGCCACCATACGCCACCCGCGCTTCGGCAATCTGAGTATGCTCGATGGTATTCTGGTTCGAGATGTCCTCGGGGCGAACAATACCGGTCACGTAGAGTTCGCGGACTTCAAAATTCACGCGCACCTCTTGCCGCCCGTAGATGACAAAGTTTCCGTTGGGCAAAACCTGGGTAATGTAAGCCGCAACGATGAGGTTGATTACCTCCTCACGGTCGACGGACCCTTTCCCCTCGCTGGAACTTTCGGTCGCCACGTCGACCAAGTCGGCCGGATTCACGGTGCCGGGCAGCGCCTTAGGAAGGATAGTCTCCAAACCGTAAAGATTTGCTACTCCGGCATCTTCGGCATTCTTGCGCGACCGCTTGGTTTCATTGTCAATCTCGGCCTTGTCGGAAATTGCGATATTGACCGTCAAGATATCGCCGATCCGCTGGGCGCGCTGATCCTTAAAGAAGGTGCGCGCACCACTGCGCCAGAGAGAATTGGCCTGATAGTTGTCCGCCTGGGGCTGGGGCATGGGCATGGACACCGGCTTGTAAGAGCGCTTGTCCGTCGGGTTTTCAATCGGCGTGAATTCGGGCGCCTTGCCGACATTCTTCAGTCGTTCGCCTGCAACGCAACCGGACAAGAGGGCGACAGTCGCCAAGAGTGATAAAGCTTTCGTCTTCTTCATGGGATATCCTTCTGAATTCTCTCGAAGTGCAATCAGCGGATTGCCGTCAAAATCATGCTGCGGGGGGCGGCGACCGTCGACGGGCCTGTGACCCGCGCCTCTATGGATTTGTTCGACCTCGTATTCACCACACGGATGACATCCCCCTTGCTGCCGTTTTCCATCGCCTTTCCCTGAACAGAAAGGGACAGCCCGGGCGCCTCATAGTGGATCGTCAGCGCCGCACCTTTCTGGACCATAATTGGCTTCTGGATGTCGCTTTCCCGGATCATTTGGCCGGGAGTGAGATGACGCCGGGCCTCCATACCCGCCAAGTCGTCCAGTTCCGTAATTGTATTTTGGCTCAACCTGGAAATCCGAACGTCTTTCCATTCGAGCCCAACCTCTTCAAGGAGTGTCCCCCTCTCCGCATAGCCGGATAGAACGGGAACCCGGCGCGTCGGATAGGCGCGGCCACCAACAGGATAAAAGCGTACTTGATCGGTCCCAGAACTGATCGCGACACGGCCGTTGAACACGCCGTTCGCCGGGTTGAAGGTCAAGTCTCGAACCGAAAGATCGATCTCGGCATTCTCAGGCACATGGATCTGCATTTGCGGGTCGTTGAAGACCACATCCATCGTCGGATGCGGCCCCTCATCCGCCAGCGCCTCTTTCAGCACGGGCAGAATGTCGTCCGTCTTAACAATTTTGCTGTCTCTGCGAACGATGATACGGGCCTGTCGGCCGGAATTTCTCCAGGTCAACTGATGGACGCGCGCAAACGAAGCAATATGTCGCGGCGTGAAGGCGATCCGCTTGCCGGGCGCGGGCGCCCGCGCCACCGACTCATCGGCAAGCTCGTCGTCCACGTTCATGAAGAGATCGCCCAGAGTAACGTAGGGCCCTTTGACCGAAATTTCCGTCTTGAGAAAGACTTCCTTGGAGACTTGCGCACCCAGAGGGCCTGCTGCCAACAAGGCAGTCCCCAGAATAAGGAATGGATAAAGATGCCGCAGCCAATTCTCAGTCCATCTGTATAGTGAGTTATTCACATTCATGGCGTTCTTGCCTTTCTCAATTCAACCTATCTGAGGTTGGACGTCGTCGACATCATCTCGTCGGCGGTTGTGATTACGCGGCTGTTCATTTCGTATGCCCGCTGTGCGGTGATCAGGGAGCTGATCTCCGAAACGGCATTTACATTGGATGTCTCCAAAAAGCCCTGCAGCAATCGTCCAAAACCGGTGGAACCCGGAGTTCCGGTTGTGGGCGCCCCCGAAGCGGCTGTTTCAAGAAACAGGTTGTCGCCAACCGCCTCGAGGCCGGCTTCGTTCGAGAACGTCGCAAGATCCAGATTGCCCACCGTACTGGGCGCGACATTCCCATCTTGCAGGACTTGAATTTCTCCTTGGTTGGAAATGCTGACATCGAGGGCGTCATCCGGAACCGTCACGGCTGGCAGGATTTGATAGCCTTCCGGCGTAACCAATGTCCCGTCAGCACTCAAAGCGAACGACCCGGCACGGGTGTAGCCTTCTTGACCACTTGGCAGCTGAACGCGGAAGTAACCGCGCCCTTCGATGGCCACATCATAGGTGTTTTCGGTCTGGATGAGATTGCCTTGGCCCGTGATCCGGTAAACGGATCCCGTCTTAACACCGACGCCGATCTGTATACCCGTCGGCACGATTGTACCGGCATCGGACGAATTCGTCCCCGTACGTTCGATGTTCTGATAAATCAGATCTTGGAACTCGGCCCGCTGGCGTTTATAGCCGGTGGTGTTCATATTGGCGATATTGTTGGAAATAACCTCCACATTGGTCTGCTGCGCCAACATGCCGGTTGCTGCAATGCTCATCGCTCTCATGGATTTGGTCTCCGACTTCGTCTCATTTATGCTTCACGGCCGAGCGTGCGGATGGCGTTGAGGAGGGCTTCCTCATTCTTGCTCATCAGATCGCTCGCGGATTTATAGGACCGCATGACCTGCATCATTTCGGTCATTTCTTTGATGGGGATGACGTTGGAGTTCTCCACGAAACCCTGTAAAATGTTCGCATTGGCGACCGGGCGGGGGTCCTCTTCGCTCGCATAGAGACTTTCCCCTGCTTTGCTCAGCTCACGTTCATCTTCAAACTCCACCACGCCGATCTGACCGACCTGAGCGTCTCCCACCGTGATAGTGCCATCCTTAGTGACGCTGATTTGACCCGATATCTCGCCCAAGTTAATCGGCGCCCCCCCGTTCGATAGAACAAGGTGTCCGTTGCGATTTACGAGTTCGCCGTTTTCGTTGACGCTGAAATGGCCGTCGCGCGTGAAGCGCGGGCCTGCCTCAGTTTCTACCTGAAAGTAGCCGTTGCCTTGGATGGCGAAATCAAGGGGCGCTCCCGTTTGGGTTTGCGGCCCCTCTGATAGGTTTCGATTGATGCCCATGTCGAGAACATAGGCAACGTCCTGCACGCCTTCGGCCGTCGTGACCTGTTCGATCACTTCCTGAAACACCGGGCTCTCTCCTCGAAAGCCGGTCGTGTTCATGTTCGCGAGATTGTTGGCGATGATGTCCATGTGGCGACGCAGTGCAAGCTGGTGCGACAGTCCAACTGACAAAGAATTGTTCATCGCTTGTCCTTTCTTTGAAGTTCGCACGGGGCGCGAACTGGCCCGTTCTGGCCGGCGAAGCTGGTGGAAGAGGTGCACTTCGTGTGCCAGCCAAAAAGACAAATGATTTCAGAGGCTTAAGAGAAAAAAGTCGGAAACAGACGGCGCAACATTGCCGGTTTCGGAAAGCTTTGCTGGGTAAGTTTTGCCGCCGCGTGGTGTGGACAGTTTTCTTGAACCTACAAACCAAACATTAACCAGCAGACGGCTAGATTGAGGGTCGGAACGAGAGCGAATTTTGCTTTTTTTTCAAGTGGTTAATCAGGGTGGAACAGGTCGGGGGTCAGCATGGCCGAAGCGGATGAAGCGCCGGACACAGAAGAAGTCGAAGGCGCAGAGGGCGAAGCGCCAACCAAGAAAAAGCTCAGTGGCAAGACGCTTGTTCTCTTCATAATCGCGCCCGCACTTCTCCTCATTCTCGGCGGTGGCGGCGCTTACATGTTCTTGTTTTCCGGCGGAGACAAGGCGGGGGAGGACGGGCATGCGGAGGTCGAACATCACGAAGAGGAACTATTGGATCCCTCCACACTGGTGTTCTACGAACTCCCTGAGATGCTCGTAAATCTCAACACCAGCGGTGACGGCAATTCCTATCTCAAGCTCAAAGTCGCAATTGAGTTGGAGTCGGAGGACGATATCGCGGTTATCGAACCCTTGCTGCCGCGTGTCGTTGACCGGTTTCAAATCTACTTGCGCGAGCTTCGGATTTCCGAGCTTTCGGGATCGGCCGGGATGTTCCAACTCAAGCAGGAATTGCTCAGAAGAATAAACTTGGCCGTGCCCGTAACGGTCCGCGATGTGTTGTTTACCGAGATGCTCATCCAGTAGAGCCTCTTGATTTGGGAATGTAACAGGAAAGACAAGAAGGTATAGCTCGATGGCAGATGCGTCCGGAGAACGTATCCTCAGTCAAGACGAGATCGACAGTCTGCTTGGATTCAACAGTGGCGACGATTCGGGTGACCGCAGTGGAATTCGTGCACTTATCAATTCGACTTTGGTCACCTACGAACGGCTTCCGATGTTGGAAAATATCGTCGACCGTATGGTGCGCTTGTCGACGACCAGTTTGCGTAATTTTACGTCTGACAATGTTGAAGTCAGTTTAGATAACATTTCATCCATGCGGTTCGGGGATTATCTGAACTCCATACCGCTTCCTGCGATCATAGCGGTTGTCCGCGCGGAAGGATTGGACAATTACTGCCTCGTCACAGTCGATTCAAACCTGATTTACTCTATTGTCGATGTCTTGTTGGGTGGTCGCCGCGGCACGTCGGCACTGAGAATCGAAGGCCGTCCGTACACAACAATAGAACGAACACTTATCCAACGCTTTATAGAAGTGATTCTACACGACATGAGTACGTCGTTCGGCCCTCTTGCCGATATCCAATTTGTGCTCGACCGTGTTGAAACCAATCCCCGTTTCGCAACGATTGCAAGACCTTCCAATGCGGCGATTTTCGTAAAGCTGCGTATCGATATGGAAGATCGCGGCGGACGAGTGGAATGGCTTCTCCCCTATGCCACGCTCGAACCCGTTCGCAAACAATTGTTACAAATGTTCATGGGGGAGAAGTTTGGCCACGACAATATCTGGGAAAGTCATTTGGCAACGGAGCTCTGGTCAACGAAAGTCAAAATCGATGCCGTCCTGGACGAGCGGAAAATGTCGCTCAAAGACGTAATGAATTTCCAAGTGGGCGACACGCTCATGTTGGATGCCACGCCCGAGAGCCCCATTTCGCTCAAATGCGGGGAAGTAGAACTGCTGCATGGAACCATGGGACGGTCCGGTTCCAAGGTCGCAGTACGGATCGATGATGAACTTGAGAAACCGGTGCGGACAGAGGATCAGCTAGAGGAATAAATGGACGTGGATGTAACCACCCTGCCAATCAGTCTTATTCTGGAAGGTCTTGTGACGGTCTTATTGGCGGTAACGACCTGTTATTGCTTCGTTCTCGATCGCCGTCTGAGCGCGCTGAGAAACGGCAGGGATGAACTTCGTGAGTTGATAAAAGGCCTCAGCGAGTCCGTAGAGAAGGCGCAAACGAGTGTTTTACAGCTCAAAGCCACCGGACAGGTCACGAACAAGGAACTCCAAGCCGTCATAGAGAAAGGCCGCATATTGGCCGACGAGCTTTCTATGATGATCGAGAGTGGAAACAATATCGCCGATCGGCTTGCGAATACGGCCACCTCCGAAAGCCGGAAAAGGGCCGAAGAGCTGACCGAAAAAATCAGCCGGCAAAAGAGGAAACTACAGGGCCAACCTGACACGGATCAAAGTGAAAACGACCATCGACTTATGAAAGCGCTGCAAAAGGCGCGGTAAGAGATGATCGGTGTACGCGTAAACTGGACATGAGGGAGTGCGTATGACGGACTCAGTCAAGATATTGCCGGCAGTCGTTATATGCTGTGGGCTGTTATTTGGGTTAAAGAGTGTCGGTCTTTGGACGGATGTTCAGAACGAACTTGCGGGCATTAGCGAGGCGCAAGCTGCCGGGAAGCCGAAAGAAGCTCAAAAACCATCCAAGACCAAGACAACGCAAAAGTCCGAAAGTCATCAGGAACACGGCAACGACGAAGATGACCACGCGAAAATGAACCAAGACGGACACAGCGACCACTCGGCTCATTCCGACACGCACGAAACAGACGCCCACGACTTTTCCTCCACCGACTTGGTCCCGTCAGCCTATATGAGCGCATCCGAAGTAGAAGTCTTACAAAGCCTGTCGGAGCGCCGAAGAAAGATCGATGAGCGCCAAAAAGAGTTAGACCTGCGCGAGAAGCTTCTGGCCGCTGCCGAGCAAAAGGTCGATGACAAGATCACGGAACTCAAAGCAATTGAAGCCAACATCAAAAGCCTCTTGCGTCAAAAAGACGAGGAGGAGGAAGCCCAAATCGAGAGTTTGGTAAAAGTGTATGAGACCATGAAGGCGAAAGACGCGGCGCGTATCTTCGAACGGCTGGACAACGACATATTGCTGGATGTTGCCATGCGGATGAAAGAGGCGAAGGTCGCTGCCATCATGGGGGCCATGTCTGCGGACTCGGCCGAAAACCTGACTGTTCTGCTTGCGACGAGTATCTCGGAACCAGCTGATTTACCATTTTTAGAGGAAGACGAAGATCTCGCGTTTGGTGCCAACGGCTAACTCCCATCGGTGCACCTATGCGCTCGTCCGCTATATATGAACACATTTGTCCGCACACTTGCCGTGTTAGTGCTGGTCTCGTTCTGGGGCTCACATGCCGCTACCGCTCAATCTGCGGCGCGGTTCCTGGATATCGACCAGTCCAAGGGGTTTGCGCGGCTGTCGATGGCGATCCCCAAGAGCGAACCCTTTAGTGCGGAACAAAAGCACGGCATACTGATTTTAGAATTCAATCGCCCGGTGTCGCTCGATCTTGTCAAACTCAAGCGGGCTCTAAGCGATTACGTGTCACTCGCAAGAGCGGACAAGGATGGCCGTGTATATCGACTCGCTCTCAAGCAGAATTTCCGCTTTCAAGTCTCGCGGTCGAATGATCAGGTTGCTGTGGACATTGTGCCGCGAACCTATAGGGGCATGCCGGCCAAGTTAAAGCTCTCAGCGCCGAACCGCACGACCGAGCAACAATCGGCAAGCGATTCGCTCGATGACGAAAACAAGATTGCTGAGCTCTATCCAGTGTCTCTGCGCATTCTTGAAAAGAACGAATTTAGCCGCATCATTTTCGACTGGCCTGAAGTTGTCGACTACACCGCTGAACTCAAAAATGGCAAATTGAAAGTTCATTTTGGCGTGCCCGCCGACCCTGATTTGGTGCGTTTGCGAATTGATCCTCCCCCCTTCATCGTGACTGCGGACAAGGCGGTTTCGCGTACGGCACTTGATGTCGCCATCTATCTGGAACGTCACGCCGGGATGCGGCACTTCCGGGACGGTTCCTCGATCGTGATTGATGTGTTGAAGCCCAATCTCTTTGTTTTGGGTGGAGACTCCGATGCGAATGAACGATCCAAAGCGGCAAAGGATCTCCAAGAAAAGGAGGTGCCCTCGAAGTCTCAGGCCGTTGAGTCGCATAGTGAGCAGGATGCATCACGGGACGCAAAAGAGCGGGGCCAAGAAAAGGAGATCTCCAAATCTCCTGCTTCCAAATCTCCTGCTCAGGAGAACGAGGCGCTCCCCGAAAAAGAAAATCGGCCCACGAAAGAACGGTCCGAACAGAGTGGCCCGGCGCATGAAAGCGACGAAACCGTCCCGCACCCCTCTAGTGATCATGGCAATTCGTCTTCCAATGACGCCAAGACCAACGCGGACCAACAAGGCGAACACCACGCTGCCGGTACCCCGGATCTGAATCAAGAGGCGGATGGACGCGGCGAGCATGAGAATAGCTTAGCCCACCTGTCCGAGGACGATGTGCAGGCTCCTGAAGCGGTCGAAGAGGCGGTATCTGCACAAAGTGCTTCAGAAGATCCGGTGGAAGAAACTGTGGAAAGTTCTGTGGGTAAAGAGACAAAATCCACAAAGTCCACTTCACCTGTCCACAAGGAAGAGCAACGAGCGACCCTAGATCCACTTCCCTTGGAACGTGCTGTCGAACAGCAGCCTCTCATGCTGGTCGAGGTCTATGAAGACGACCAAGTGCTTTCCCTCAGTTTTGACTGGGGAAAAGAGGTAACCGCCGCCGTATTCAGTCGGAATGAAGAGCTGTGGATTGTCTTCGACGAGATCGAGACCGAGCTCGATTTGTCGCTCGTGACGGACGGCAATCGGCGCTACATCCGGCACGTGAAGTCGGAAATCGAAAACGGCGTGCGGCTCGTGCGCATGACTATGACAAAAGACTTCCTTGTGGCCGCCAATGCCGAGGAGGATGTGTGGACCGTTGCTTTGGGCGATCGCATCAGCACCCCGCCGGGCCGGCTTGAGCTGAATTCGAAAACGACCGTAGACGGAAACTCCTATCTGCGCGCGCAGCTGCCAGGTCACGGCACGATCAATCGGTTCGAGGATCCTTCGTCTGGGGGGGAACTGATCGTGGTAACGGGCGCACCGCCTGTAAAGGGTGTTGCTGCCGGACGGTCACATGTGGAGTTTGACATTTTGAGTTCTGTCCACGGTTTGGTGATTAAGCCGCTGACCGAGGACATGTTCGTCCAACCGCAAAAGGACTCTATCATTATTGGCCGTGACGGCGGCTTGATCGTTTCCCATCCCATGGAGACGGCACAGGCGCTCGCCCCCAAGCTCTTTGAGGATTCCACCCGCCCTGGATTCATCGATTTTATGAACTGGGCCGGCAATCCGGATCTTTCATTCACCGAGATCAAGCAGAGTTTGGAATTGAACGCAGTTCGCCAGCCGGCGGTGGGTGAGCACGATGACCAGAACGCGGACTATGGACGAGCGGCACTCGCGCGCTTTTATCTTGCACACGGGCTCGCAGCCGAAGCTCTGGGAGTCCTACGAACGATGGAACGGACCAGCGAATCGATCAGTATAGATCCAGGCTTTTTTGCACTCCGCGGCGTCGCCAACTATTTGGCTGGACGCTACTCCGAAGCGGTCAGAGATTTGTCGTCTACTCTGCTAAAGGACGACTTTGACGCCAAATTGTGGCGGGCCGCCGCGCACTGGGAGCAAGGAAACTACGCCGATGCACGGCGCGGCTTCGTGGACTCCGGCAATGCCATGTATAACTATCCGGACAATTGGGTAACCCACTTCCATGTCGCCGCGGCGGATTCTGCTATCCAGCTCGGCGACATCGAAAACGCCGAACATCACGTCACGGCGGCAATCCAAATGGACGTAACCGGAGATGCGGAGGCCGAGCTGTCTCTGATCCGCTCCCGGTTAAGCGAAGCGGCGGGCGATACGGCGGCGGCCCTTTCCTTCTATGAACAAACGATGGCTCTTGGCCGAGAGCCATTTACGACGATCGCAAATTTTGAGCGGACAAAAATTCAACACCGGACGAAGCGGATCAACACGGACGAAGCCATTCGCCGACTTGAAAGGCTTCACTTCCAGTGGCGTGGTGACGATTTGGAACTGAACATTCTCCACCGTTTGGGCGAACTCTATGTCGAGCGCGGAGACTACAAACGCGGTCTGTCGCTGATGAGGAACGTCATCGCCAGTTCGAAGCGCACCGATGCCGTGGACGAAATCAGTTCAACCATGGAAAACGTCTTTAAACACCTCTTCCTTGACGAAGGCGCGAACAAAATGTCGCCCGTAAAGGCCCTCGGCCTTTACTATGAGTTCAGAGAACTGACACCGCTTGGAGAAGAAGGCGACCGAATGATCCGCCGGTTAGCAGACAGGCTCATTTCAGTCGATCTTTTGGGACAAGCGGCCGAACTCCTTGCGCATCAAGTCGAACACCGCCTTCGCGGTTTAGGGCGGTCACAAGTCGCGAACAAACTGGCGTTGATTTACTTGCAAGACCGGAAACCCGACAAGGCTTTGCAGATCATTCGAAAAACCCGGCTCACGCGGCTGCCCGAGTCCATCAGACAAAACCGGCGTCTTCTGGAAGCGCGCGCTTTGGCGGAGCTAGACCGTTTCAATCACGCCTTGGAAGTGATCGAAGGCTACTATGATCCTGTATTTGAGGAACTGCGCGCCGACATTTATTGGGATTCAGAAGAGTGGGAAAAAGCGGCTCAAAAGCTCCAGGAACTGGTTGGCAGAGCTTGGGAAGGCCGCGGTGACTTGAACCCGGCCCAACGCCGCCAGATCATGCGCGCCGCCGTAGCTTATGCGCTCGCTGACGACCAAACAAGCCTGCAAGCCCTTCGGGCAACGTATGCAGATCAAATGGCTTCAACGCCCGACGCCAGTGCATTTGATATCGTAACCGCACCGATTGATCGTCAGGGGTCAGATTTCCGGCGGTTGGCGGGAGAGATTGCTGGCATCGATACACTGGAAGCATTTATGGATTCCATGAATCAGCGGGTCGAAACAGAACCGAAAGACCTAGATCCAACTGGTTAAGAGGCACAAGGTCGCGGAAGGGGGGAGCACGTACCTCATACGGACCGCCTAGTTCCTTAGCTGCCTAGAGCGTTTCCAGGTGAAGTGGAATCCGGTTCACCGTCAGGAAACGCGCAAAACAAGGAATCTGGAGCCGTTTTGTGTTTCCGTCAAAACCAAAA
>JANQPV010000071.1 GCA_028285305.1 Alphaproteobacteria bacterium
CGTCAACGTCGTCTTGCCATGGTCAACATGACCAATCGTGCCAATGTTACAATGCGGCTTCGAGCGCTCAAACTTCTCCTTCGACATCTTTCAACTCTCTTTATGCAGTGTTATCGTTCTACTCTGTATACATATAAACGGTGCGTCTCTGTTCTCGCAACGAGTGATCCTGATTCACACGCGGCAATTGCACCTCGGATTATGGAATGGAGCGGGTGAAGGGAATCGAACCCTCGTCTTGAGCTTGGAAGGCTCCTGCTCTACCGTTGAGCTACACCCGCTGCGCAGTACTAACTCCGCGTCCTGGTGGAGGGAGTTGGATTCGAACCAACGTAGGCATAGCCAACGGGTTTACAGCCCGTCCCTTTTAACCACTCAGGCACCCCTCCGAGAACGCGATTTTCATTGAAGCGCAGGGACTAGGACAATCACCTGACACTGTCAATCGAAATCAATGGCGCCAAGACGGACCTTACCATAGATAAAAGCCCTTTCTACGCGGCGCAAGACACGAGGACAAATAAACCAGGCATCAAAGGCGCAATCGGCGGCACATACCAACTAAAACAAACCCGCTGCCTGAAGCACCAGGCAGCGGGTCAAAATCAGTTCAAAGATCGCGGTCGCCCGCGACCGAACGCCAAATACTATTGAGGCAACACGTCTCCGACGGCGTCTGCTGCGTCATCTGCAGCGCCTTCAACGGCGTCTGCAGCGTCGTCGCCAGCAGCTTCCGCTGCTTCTTCCGTGCTCTCAAGCGCATCGTCCACAGCCTCAGCCGCATCGTTTGCCATATCCTCGGCACCTTGCACGGCGTCTTCCGTAGCTTCGCCAACAGCATCCATTGCATCAGTCGCTACATCACCAGCAGCATCCATCGCATCGCCTGCGGCTTCGCCAGCTGAATCCATCGCATCGCCAGCAGCATCCATCGCATCACCTGCGGCTTCCCCGGCTGCATCTCCCAGAGACTCCATTGCATCTCCGGTAGCGTCAGCCGCATCTTCAATGGCGCTGCCAGCATCATCAGCTGCTTCTTGCGCCTGCTCACACGCCGCTAATCCAAAAGCCCCCGCCAGTACGGTCGCCCCCAACAACAATTTTCTCAAGTTCGACAAATCTGCCATTTCAATGTTCCTTTCCCGCTCAATGCCCAAGTGAACCGCCGCGCGTTAACCTAAACACCATATTTGACAAAAGATCAAACATCTCCCGCGCTAAACGGTCAGAGAGATACCGGCATATGGTTAACAAAACGAAGCAGTACCAGGGACCAATTTTGTCACAACCCGGCGAAGGCCTCGCCTATTTGCCCGCGTTTCCTAAGTCGCTTCGCCTCCAAATCGCTCTGACCACAGTTCAATATCTTCATCTGTAAGCTTGCGAAACAAAGGTTCTGGCACGTCGAGCGCGGTCCCGGGTTTGATAAATGTCAAAAATTCGCGCATCTCTGCCTTCGGCCACGGCAGAGTTCCGTCCGGCCGACCCTGACCAACCGAAGAATGCAAGGTCTCGGCGGTTGCAGGAATGATCGGCCAGCTCATGTGAGCATAAAGATGAATGAGGTTTATCCCAATCCCCACACCCAAGGCGGCCGCTTTGGGATCTTCCTTAAACTTTGTCCACGGCGCAGCAACGGTGAGGTACTCGTTTCCTCGCGCCCATATGGCACGCAGTTGAGTGACCGCCTTGCGAAACTCCATTTCTTCTAAGCAGCGAACATATTCAGTAATCCTCTGATCCAGGTCCGACGCCAAGGCAACTTCCAAGTCGGTCCACTCGCCACCTTCTGGAACTGCGCCATCAAATCGGCTTGCTGTAAATTTCAGCACCCGATTAACGAAATTGCCCAGCACATCCGCCAAATCCGAATTGACCACCGAAGCGAAGTGATCCCAAGTAAAGGAAGAATCACTGCTCTCGGGCGCATTGGCCATCAAATAGTAACGCCAATAGTCCGCCGGCAGCAGTTCAAGCGCCTGATCCATGAAGACCCCTCGCTTCTGACTGGTCGAGAACTGACCGCCATAATAGTTCAGATAGTTGAAGCCCTTTATATAGTCGACCAACTTCCAAGGCTCTCCCGACCCTAGAATGGTTGCCGGGAACCCGATGGTGTGGAACGGAACATTGTCTTTGCCCATGAATTGGACGTACTTAACCGAATCGGCAGCTTCCCCATACCACCAGCTTTTCCAATCCCTGTTGTCCGGATCCAGGTCAGCCCACTCCTTTGTCGCGGAGATGTAGCCGATCGGCGCGTCGAACCACACGTAGAACACTTTGCCTTCAAATTCCGGCCACTTGGTTCCTTTGTCCGTTTCGTGAGTAACGCTGATGCCCCACTTGATGTCACGCGTGATGCCGCGATCAAGCAGACCCTCATCCAGCCATTTATTCGCGATGCCGGAAACCACGGGCGGCCAGTCTGCATGCTGATTAACCCAATCGCGAAGTCGTTCGGCAAGGGCGGATTGCCTGAGGTAAAGGTGATCGCTTTTGCGCACCTCTAAGTTGGTCGATCCCGAAATCGCAGAACGGGGCTCTAAGAGGTCGGTCGGATCGAGGACCCGCGTGCAATTCTCACATTGATCGCCGCGGGCATTTTCGTAGCCGCAATGCGGGCACGTGCCGACAATGTATCGATCCGGCAGGAAACGATCATCATCGATGGAGTAGATCTGCTCGATCGAGCGGGCTTCGATATAACCGTTCTCGTCCAATTGGTCGGCGAGATGCTGCGTCAGTTCATGGTTTTGAACCGCCGAGGTCCGCCCGAAATGATCCCAAGACAGGCCAAAGCGCTCGCCGATTTCCGCCTGTGCGGCATGCATTTCCGCACAGAATGTCTCGACATCTTTCCCCGCTTCGGCGGCGGCAAGCTCGGTGGGAGTACCATGCTCATCCGTTGCACAAATACAGAGCACTTCATTCCTACGGGACCGTTGGAAGCGCGCATAAACATCGGCCGGGAGCATGTGACCGACCAGGTTTCCAAGATGCTTAATGCCGTTGACGTAGGGCAGTGCCGCAGTGATCAGAATTCGAGCCATGACTTTGCCTTATGCGAGTTTTCGCTCCCTGTGAAGTTCGAATGAATGTCAAAGATGAACATTGGACCTGCAATGAGACTGATGGTGTTCGACCGTTGTGTCTGCGGCGCTATCACACGCACCTTGCCGCAATGTGAATGAGGGTTGAAGCCCGCGCCATTGTAGACGCGGTCGAACGCAGCCAAATCCTTAGAAGAGCAAACGCATTCGTCCGCTTAAACGACGAACTGTCGAAAGGAAAGGTATTGATATGAAGTTCATCTCAGTTCTCGCCGGAACGGTTTTTCTGGCACTCGCATCAACGGCCGCAACAGCAGGACACAGCACCCCGCTGTCCAATTCCAGTTTCGTAGAGGTGGGGTTCAAAAAGCACTTTGGCAAGCATCATTACAAGAAAGGGTTTTACGGCAAAAACCGCTTTGGGCACCACCGCTACCACGGCAAGCGCTTCGGCCATAACTCGTTCAAACACGGATATTATCGATCAAAGCCATTCGGTTTCTATAGCTCTCCTCACAGGTTCAAGGGCTCATTTGGATACAATGGATATGGGCGCTTCAGACACTAAAGAAGCACGCGCCTCTTAACCGGAGCCTCATGCTTAGACGCTATCCTACTCGGGCGCTGCAAATCATGAGGCTCAAATGGACATGCCTGAAGCCGCTCCCTACATCATCTTGTTCCTTGTCAGCCTAGTCTTGGCGTACGGCGCCGGATGGCGCGCCGCCCTCCAACACGTTGATGCAGACAAGCTTGAAGATGTCGCCGTAGATGAAACGCTTGCCGCTCTGACACCAGATACGTTGGCCGGTATAGATACGCACTTGCAAACCGGCAAAAAAATCGCAGCGATCAAGCATCTTCGCAGCGAGAAGGCGATGGGACTGAGAAAGGCAAAGTTAGTGGTCGAACGCCGCGCCAGAAACCTGGGACTCTAAAGGCTTTCGTCTGCACCCGTTCCATTGGATGACCAAAAAAAAGGGCGGCTTCACAGCCGCCCCCATCAAAGTGTTCTTAAACTCTCCTTACGGACAGTTTGCCGATGTGTAAGTCGTCCCGCTGATCTCTACATCACCGGTGAACGTCTCGCCGTTGGCGTCGCACACGACGCCCGTGACAGCGGCGCCCGCCTCAATCGTGTTGCCAGATCCAGCCAACGTGGTGCCCGTAGACCCGGCTTGAATGTCGATTACGTTCTCATCCAACGTCCCGCCAAATGTCGTGTTGTTCAGCGTTACCGAATTGTTCGGGCCAACAATCTGGATGACGTGGGCCGGCACGGTATTGAGAATGTTTGAGAACGAACTATTCGTAATCGTGATCGTAGATCCGCCGGTCGTTTCGCCGAAGACAATGCCGGCGCGTCGGGCGTTGTTCACAGAGAGATTGTCAACGATTACAACGGCTCCGTCATCTACATCCAAGCCGTCGCGCACATTCGCAATAGACGTATTGCGGATGGTCGTGGTGGTGTTGTCCCGAAGCAAGATACCGTCCGATCCCGTATCCCGGATGGCGACATCTTCGATCACAACACCTGTCGTGCCGATCTCGGAAGTAATGCCACGATTGTTCAAATCGCCTGGATTGTTGTTCCCGACCAGCGTCACCCCTTGAACGCGGCCATTGGTCCCCGTCGTGATGACGGCATTTGAACCGGCGCCCAATGTGGTGTTGACGATCGTGGGTCGCGAACCGGGAGCGGTAAAGGAACTCGACGCACCTGATGTTGCGCCGGTGATTGGCAGCGAAGCCCCGCCCCCAAGAACAGTCTGGTTTGCAACCATCGTCACGCCGTTGCCGGTGTCCACGTTGCCACCTGAACCGTCCACGACAACAACCGAGTTCGAACCAGCATTCGTGAGTGCTGTCTGGAGGTTGCCCGAGCTGTCAACAACCAATACGGTATTGATGAGTTGACCGTTGGGGTCCAAGGCACCCTCGGTAAAGGTTTCAGAGAACGAGCTAGACGTCGAGATAATGTCGATATCGCGTTCAATGCGTTCGACCATCCGGTGCTCAAGGGCACTATAGCGATGGTAACGGCTTTTGTTTGCATTCGGACCAAAGGGCAAACGCAAACGGATGACCCCTTCGAATTGACCATCGCGGACATCGTCGTGCTTGAATTCCGCGCGAATGCTAAGGCGCGAACCTTCGACCTGCGGGATAATATTGTTGATGCGGTAGGTGGCGCGGGCCATCGGACCGGTGAGCCCCTGGACAGGGCCGTCATCGAAATGGAACCCGCCCGCATGAACCCAGGCTTCATGCTTGTCGGTGGCCCATCCCATGCGATCTAGGGGGATCCGGGCCCCCACTTCGGCATCAAAACCGTAAAGGGCGCGTTCGATAACTGTCGTAGTGGTCGTATCGAGCACAATAGTTCCGCCGCTAATCCGGCCAGCCGATGTCGTCGACGTTCCAGAAGTCGCCTTGTTGTCGACGGGGACATAGCCGTTGAGCCGGCCATCGAAGTTCTCCGTCAGAGCTTCAAATCCAGCCGCAAACTGAGAGAATCGATTGTTGAACTCGGTTTCCCGCACATCGAGACTGGCCCAAGCACCCACATTGACCCGAGCCGGCAGCATGTGGCGTACACCTAGGGCAAAATTCCCTTCAACCGCACCCGCCTCAAAGAGCTTTCCTCGCGCATCAGCGAACAACAGCGTCGTTCGGTTTTGCGCCAGGGGTGCAAAGATCGTGATTTCGCCGCGATGACGTTCAGTCGAAGCTGCACCGCCCAGTTCGATCCAAGGCGCCCACTTGTCCCCTTCGGCTTGCGCTTGGGCACACAGTGCCGCCATTGAAACTCCAGCTAAAAGTGCGCCGAGCTTTCCAGCTTTGGTTCGCTGCTTACGCCCCGTTGTCATCTTCGTACCCCTTTTTGACCCGTTTTGGGACAATTCTCCTGTTAGACCTGTGCCAAGTTGAAACACTGGCCACAGCTATCTCAGGACTTGCAAAAATCATTCACGCAGGGGCAAATCGAACCGAATTCCGGGAAAATAAATCCGCTTCTGGAATAAGCGAATCGCCCCCGAGCAAAACCGTTTGTTTCGTTTCGGACCAAGTGCAAAAGCACCGATCCATTTTGATTTCTTCCTTGCAAATTGAACGCCAGCAAGGGACCCTGAACGGGTTCGTTGGAGAACACACAGCAAGTCGGGGGTTAACATGGAAGCTGTACAGCCTTACTTCGAGCAAGCTCTCGCCTGGGCGAGAGAAGGCTTCAATCAGGTCAATGCCGTTCAAGGTCTGATCATCGGCGTGGTGGCTGCATTCATCATGACGCAGTACGGCCGCATATTCGTCATTGCTCTGGGCGCCACCATCATTCACATCGTCGCCGACCTTGTGGTTCCGGTCATTGCCAACGGCGCCGATTTCGCTCTGCCGCCCTTACTGGAGACCTCGTTCTGGCGCTATGTGGCCGTGCTCTATCTCGGCTACTTTATCGTCATCACGGTCTTTTACATCATTAAGCGAACGCTACTTCGCGGATAGGGCCTTTCCAATCCGTCCTGATACAAACAAGCCGCCCTGTTGATCACAGGGCGGCTTCTTCGTACGTTCGCGTTATGCGACGCAGGAATTGATTAAGACTCGATATCAAAGCGGTCAAGCATCATAACTTTGGACCAAGCAGCCACAAAGTCTTTCACAAACGCCTCTTGGCCATCTGCAAATGCATAGACCTCAGCCACCGCCCGAAGCTCTGAATTTGATCCGAATACCAGGTCAACTTCAGTCGCTGTCCAACGGCGTTCGCCTGATTGACGGTCGGTCCCCTCAAGGACATATTTGGTTTCAGTTGGCTTCCATTCCGTGGACAGATCGAGCAAGTTGACAAAGAAGTCATTGCTGAGCGTGCCCGGACGATCCGTAAACACGCCATGCGCAGATTGACCCGCATTCGCCCCGAGGACCCGCAAACCGCCAACCAGCACCGTCATTTCAGGCACGGTCAAGCCGAGCAAGTCGGCGCGGTCGACGAGATGAACTGCCGGCGCGCCCGGCTCTTCAATACCGAGGAAGTTTCGGAACCCATCGGATTTCGGTTCCAGCACGGCAAAGGATTGCACGTCTGTTTGTTCTGCCGATGCATCGGTCCGGCCGGGCACAAACGGGACATTAACGTCAACGCCGGCGTCTTTCGCTGCCTTTTCAATGGCCGCCGCGCCGCCGAGCACAATCAGATCCGCGAGCGAGATCTTCTTTCCATCCGCCTGCGCGCTGTTGAAGTCTTCTTGGATCCCCTGAAGAGTCTCGAGAACACCAGAGAGTTGGTCCGGATCATTCACGGCCCACCCATTTTGGGGCGCGAGCCGGAGGCGGGCTCCATTTGCTCCGCCCCGCATGTCCGTGTCCCGGTATGTCGAAGCGGATGCCCAGGCGGTTTTGACAAGTGCGCTCACGGACAAAGACGAGTCTAGAATTTGCGCCTTTAAAGCAGCGGCATCTTCATCCGTAATGAGAGGATGATCGACGGCAGGAACGGGGTCTTGCCAAATTTGCTCTTCTTCCGGAACTTCGCCGCCCAGATATCGCGCTCTCGGACCCATATCGCGGTGCGTAAGCTTGAACCATGCTTTGGCAAACGCCAGCTCGAATTCTTCCGGATTTTCTTGAAAGCGTTTCGCAATCTTCCTGTACTCAGGATCGAACTTCAGCGAAAGATCCGTCGTGAACATGATGGGGGCGTGACGTTTCTCCGGATCATGGGCATCAGGAACCATGTTCGCAGCCGAGTCATCGGACGGAATCCACTGGATGGCGCCCGCCGGACTTTTTGTCTGTACCCACTCGAAGTTAAAGAGATTGTCAAGATACTGCGTGCTCCACGCAATGGGATTGGCACCCCACGCACCCTCGAGACCACTTGTAATCGTGTCCGCGCCTTTACCGGTTCCGCAAGTATTCTCCCAGCCGAGCCCTTGAGCTTCAATGCCGGCTCCGGCCGGTGCGGGCCCCAAACAGTCGTCAGCTTTTGCCGCGCCATGCGCTTTTCCGAACGTATGACCCCCGGCGATCAGAGCGACGGTCTCTTCGTCGTTCATGGCCATGCGCCCAAACGTATCGCGAATGTCCTTCGCCGCAGCGAGCGGATCCGGATTCCCGTTTGGGCCTTCAGGATTTACGTAGATCAATCCCATCTGGACCGCCGCCAAGGGCTTCTGCAACTCTCGGTCACCGCTATAGCGCTCATCGGCAAGAAATTCCTGTTCGGGTCCCCAATAGACCCTCTCGGCTTCCCAGGCATCTTCGCGCCCACCGGCAAATCCATAGGTCGTGAAGCCCATCGATTCGAGAGCGACATTCCCAGTAAGAATCATAAGATCCGCCCACGAAATTTTATTGCCGTACTTCTGCTTGATCGGCCATAGGAGCAATCGCGCCCGGTCCAGATTGACATTGTCGGGCCAGCTGTTCAGAGGTTCAAATCGTTGCTGGCCGCCGCCCGCTCCCCCGCGTCCGTCGAACGTGCGGTACGTGCCGGCACTGTGCCACGCCATCCGGATAAAGAAGGGGCCATAATGCCCATAATCGGCCGGCCACCAATCCTGAGACGTGGTCATCAGCGCCTCGATCTCTTGCTTGAGCACCTCAAGATCCAGGCTTTCAAACTCCTTTGCATAATCAAAGTCTGGGCCCATGGGATTCAACTGAGCCGCATTCCGCCTGAGCGGGGTTAAATCGACTTGCTCCGGCCACCAAAACTGATTGGACTTAGGCCGCTGAGACATTTCCTTTTGTAACGTTGGTTCCGGGGACGCTTCCATTTGCGCGTGAGAAACGGTTCCCAGCGCCAACATCAGGGCGAGCGACGAGACCGCGGCGAGGCGTTTTGTTGATTTGCCGTACACGAGAATTCTCCGATAATCTGAAAGAACGAATTAGTAGTTTAGAATAGTTCTAAGCTAGGGCAGTTCGAGTCACTTGTCACGCGAAAAAGTGTGTGCCCCCTCGCCGACCATATGGCCAAGGCGCGAAAGCCGCTGGACCCCAGCCCAAAGCCGGATTCCATCCCCCCCGATGGTGTGATAAAGGGGGACCAGATCTGGCAACGTTTGGATGGACAAATTGCAGCTGCAGCGTTTTATCATCACTGGGTTTCTGACCGCGATCCCGCTCATCGTTACCTATGTGATCATCGCCTTCATTTTCCGATTGCTAGCGGCCGTTGGTACACCAATCATCACCTTTTTGACGGATATGCTCAATCGTGTGTCTCCGGGTATGGCCGAATTCTATGTTCATCCGGTCGTTCAATCCGTACTCGGCATAGTGGTGGTTGTTTTTGCGCTTTATGTGCTCGGTTTTATCGCTTCGCTCGTGATTGGCCGCCGCCTCATTCGCAGCTTCGATCGCCAAGTCAGCCGTATTCCGTTCGTGCAGACCATTTACAGCGCAACCAAGAAGCTTATCGATACCTTCAAATCGAGCGAAGACGGTCACGACCAACGGGTGGTTCTTATCGAGTTTCCCTCTCCGGATATGAAAGCCGTCGGCTTTCTTACGCGAACGCTGATGGATTCGGACTCCGGCGAAGAGATTGCGGCCGTTTATGTTCCCACGACGCCGAACCCCACGTCCGGATATCTCGAACTGGTTCCGATGGATGAACTGGTTCTCACCGATTGGGACTTTGACGACGCCATGAGCTTCATTATGTCGGGCGGCGCCGTCGCGCCGGAACACATCCACTATTCGAAAAGCGCTGCTCCCAAGGACTTCACACAGAAATTGGCGGAACGATCTCGCCCCTCCATGTAGGTCGGCGCTATGCACGTCGGATTTCTCCTTCGATTTCAGCAGACCGCGCAGTCACACACACTTTGCTTTGCCAGGCGTGCAATTTTCGACTATGTCTAGCGCCCCACCCTTCAGGTTGTCTTCTGACGAGGTGTCCTCCCAAAGCCGGCTTAGCTCAGATGGTAGAGCGGCTGATTTGTAATCAGTAGGTCGGGGGTTCGAGTCCCTCAGCCGGCACCAGATCATTGATTGAATTCGAACTGCAAATTGAACCACATCGGGACGGAAGCTACGCCAGGAAGTGTGCCATGACATCGCTCACGGCGCTAAGAGAGTCCTGAACACTAGAATTCACACTTCGGCCCAAAAGTGACAAAACAACTATCTCTACTGATTGTCTCACGTGATCACATTTCCGACTTAAGCTTCCATCGTTAGTAAGCCCGCATGTCGGTCGGCAAACCGTCTCTAGCTTCACGTCCTCTAGCAAAGCAGATAGGCTCCTCAAGCAAGAATAATAGCGAGGCGGACGACTATGTTAGAAGCGACCCAGATCATGGCCAACATTGCGGGCGTTGTTGCCGCCATTGGAGTCATGGTTTCTTTGATCTATCTGGCCATCCAAGTACGAGACAATTCCCGCTTGGTCAGCGAGAACACCAAAGCCCAATTGATGGCCGGAGATCTTTCATCCAACGATGGCAATCGTGAGCTGTTCATGGAGGCACTCGTCAAAGACCCGGATTTAGCCGCCCTAATTCTGCGCGGATACTCGGGAGAAGAACTGAGCGAAATTGATCGATTTCGCTTTGAAACCTGGGCTCGAATGACCGTTGAATCGCACATGACCTTTTTCGTGCTACTCGAGCGCGGCACCGTAACCGGCGAAATTTTCGAGTACTGGAGCCATTCGTTTGACCGTCTATTGAGGCTCCCCACTTTTGTTGATGTCTACAAAAAAATGCGCAAGGATCTAAAGCCTTCCTTTCGGGAATATATGGACAAGAAAACGCCGCCCGAATTCGGTCTTCATGTACATTCAAATGAACGGACGGACTCAACAAAACTCGAAACTGTCTCTCCTGGAGCGCCGGCCTAACAAAGTGTTCTCCGAAACAAGCCAACTCGTTACTCACAAAAAGAGAAGAGAAGATGACATCCATCAGTGATACTGCAAAAGAATTTTTCGAAGCCTGCGAAACCGGAAAAGGCTGGGACGCATGCAAACGTTTTTGTACGGATGATGCGACGTTTGCGGCTCAAAGCGAACCCTTGTTGGAGATCAATACGCTTGCCGGTTATGTTAATTGGATGCGCGATCTTTTGGGCCCCATTCCCGATGGACACTATGAGCTGAAATCATTCGCGGTTGACGAAGAACGCAGAAATGTTTGCGCCTTTGCCATATTTAAAGGCACCCAAACTGGTGAAGGTGGGCCTGTGCCCCCGACCGGAAAGAGCGTGGCGAGTGATTATGTTTACGTGATGGATTTCGAAGGCGACAAAATCAGACACATGACCAAGATCTGGCATTCAGGCCTTGCGCTTCAAGAATTGGGTTGGGCTTGAACAATTCTGACTTCGCTAAATCTCGTTGTGTTTTGCAATCTCCTGAAGGACCGCCATTTGGAAATGACATTCAATCTAAGTCTGACAAAAGTCTGCAACTGGCCATGAGCTGAATTAGTGTGCTTAAACTTCGTCAGTGACAGGCATCGGCAACCATCGGCCGAATGAGACCTTGCTAACTTGATCTGTCGGTGACTCTATTCGGTGACAAAACCGGCAGAGGTCTTTGTTGTCCAAACCCTCGACCCGAAAGCCTGTCTAGAGCAAAATCAATTTGGTTGCATTTGACTGCATTCAATTGTATAGTCTCCGTATAACGTCGGAGGACAGACGAATGCCCGGAACAATTTCAACGCTTGATAACAGCGATAGTCTTTATGTGCTCGGTGAAACACTGCGGCCCTTACTGACCAATGCAATGGGGTCTCCCATTGAGATTTTTGATACACGGGGGCCCGCAGACGCCGGCCCTCCGCCGCACACGCATGCCTGGGATGAGTTTTATGTTGTTCTTGAAGGAGAGCTTGAAGTTTGTCTGGATGGGGAAGAGCCCCAAACACTGCTAAAGGGCTCTGCCGTTCACATCCCTGCGGGAACGGTTCACAGCTATCGGAACGCTACGGACGATACGCACTTTCTCACGATTGTAACAAAAGGAAATGCAGATAAGTTCTTTCACGATGTTGCCCAGAACGTCGAGATGAGTCCGCCTGACATTCCAGAAGTGGTTCGTGTAGGCGCAAATCATGGGATTGATTTCATTTGAAGCAAAAACGCGCTTACAAAAGCGAAAAGCGGGAAGCGCGGGCCGCCGCGACGCGTAATGCGATTCTTGAGGCATTCGCAGACCAGCTGTTGGAGCCAGGTCGCACGACACTTTCGCCGAGTGAAGCGGCTAAAAGCGCCGGCGTTTCGGTAAGAACGGTGCATACGCACTTTCCAAACTACGAGAGCCAAATTACAGGCCTAGCTGAGTACTATGACGCAGAGCTCTATCCAGGAGGCGTTGTGTTAGCCACCGGTCCAGATGATCTGCCTCGCTACTACCGCGATATTCATGCAATGGCCCTGCAGAACCGGCTCTCTTGGGTTTTGGCAACGAATCCAGTCTTTGCAGGGGAGATCCGTCTTAAGCGACGAAGCGAGAGATTAGACGCCATCCGCAATGCCGTTCGAGAAATTGAAGCGCCTCGCAAAAAGAGCGAAGAAGCACTCGCGATGTTGCTAAGCCTCTCCGGAGCAGATGCCTCATGGCCGATGCACGACCTCTATGGATTATCGCTTGATCGCATCCCGGATGTTATCGCAAATACAGTTTGGCTGATTGTTGAAGACCTTCGTGCTGCCTCCACAGCAAGGTCCTAATCAACTTCGGCAAGGGACGTTAAGCCAATCTTATGCGAACGTCAGTACCTGGACAAAACCAGACACTCTGCACGGCAACTGACCTACAACGTGGTTTGGCTGAAAAAGCTTTAGAACGCCTTGACCCTAACTCTCTAGAGCGTTTCCAGATGAAGTGGAATCCGGTTCACCGTCAGGAAACGCGCAAAACAAGGAATCTGGAACCGTTTTGTGTTTCCGTCAAAACCAAAACGGCTCTAGTCGTCTATTCGGCCCTCAACTCCCCAGCGCCGCCATCACCCTGTCCGGCGTGAACGGCAGGTGCCGCAGACGCCGGCCCTTCAACGCATAAAAGGCATTTGAGATGGCGGCCGAGACCATCGGCGTTCCCACCTCGCCCACACCCGTCGGCGGCGCGTCCACGTCCGCCATATAGATCTCTATCGGCGGTACTTGATTGGCGCGAGTGATCAGATAGTCGTAGTAATTGTTCTGCATCACCTCCCCGTTTTCAATCTCGATCCGCTCACTGAGGGAACTGGAAATCCCGAAGATAATCCCGCCCTCGATCTGGTTGTGGGAATTGTCCGGAGAGACAATCAGTCCCGCATCAACCGCCGCCCAGAAATGAACGACGCGGATCTCTCCTGCCTCGTCCACCTCAACTTCCGCGACGCCCGCCGCCTGAGAGGAGCTGTAGCCGGCAAAGGACAAGCCCAGAGCCCGCTCGCCGCGCTGCCGCCAGCCGGACATCTCGGCCACCTTTTCCAAGAGGTGGCGCCCGCGGGGGTTGTCCTCCACCAGATCAAGACGGAAGTCGAGAGGGTCGCGTCCCGCTTGCTCGGCCAATTCATCCATAAACGCTTCGGCGGCAAAGCTTGTGTAGGTGGCGCCGATCCCCCGGTACGGAGCCAGCCGCGCCTGGCGTTCGGTGATAATATGATCCGCCCGGAAGTCTTTAATGCCATAGAATTTGCTTTCGGCGCCGCGCATCGAGATCACATCTTTCGGCCGCACGGCGTCCCAGCGGCGCGGGTTAAAATAGCCAATCACTGTGGGGGTCGCGACCCGGTGGTACCAGCCGTCCAAGCGCCCGTCTGCGGTCAGGCCTGCCTCTATCTTTTGCGCGGCGAGCGGCCGGAACGTGCCGTTCTTGACATCGTCTTCCCGCGTCCAAATCACTTTGACGGGACGGCCCACGGCTTTCGAACTGAGGAGGGCATCACGCACATAATTCTGTATGAGCGCCGTCCGGCGACCAAAGCCGCCGCCCATGGTCATCATGTTAAGACGCACATTCTCCGCAGGGATACCAAGAGTCTCGGCAACCGTATGGGTGGTCCAGGACTGGGTCTGGGTCCCCGCCCAGACCTCCGCCCCCTGACCGTCCGCATCGACGTTGGCCACGGCCGCCATAGGTTCGATCTGCCCATGATAGGCATAATCGGAAATGTAGAGCTGGCTATAGGTCTTGTCTGCCTTGGAGATGGCCTCAAGGGCATCTCCCTTTTCCGTCCAAACGGTGGCCTCCGCATCCTTGTCTTCGGCCGCCGCCTGATACGCCACCAGCGTTTCCGCACTGTTGAACTTGCGAGCCGGAGAGGTCTTAGACCACTCTACCTCCAAGAGGTCGCGGGCGCCGAGGGCGGTCCAGAGGCTCTCGGCAATAACGGCGACACCATCCGGGAGCGGAACCACATCAATCACGCCTTCGACAGCGCGCACCTCGGCATCGTTGATCTTGAGGGGGCGCTCATCCTCGACCGGCGCGCGCAACACGGCCCCATAGGCCAGGTTCGGCAGATCCACATCAATCGCAAAACGCGCGCGGCCGGTGCTTTTGTCGAAGACATCCCGGCGAGGTACGTCTTTTCCGATATAGCGAAACTCTGACCGGTCTTTGAGCGGAACAGTTTCGGCATCGGGAACCGTGACACCCCCAATGCCAAGCGCCACAAGCTCGCCGTAGGAAATACGTGTGCCATCGGGCGCAACGACCATACTCGGCTCCGTCTGCAGCCTCGATTTGTGAACGCCCAGGTGCCGCGCCGCAATCTGCAATAGGACATCACGCGCCTGGGCCCCGGCCCGCCGCATCGGCTCAAAATAGAACTGCACGCCGGTACTACCGGCCGTGTAAAGCACGCCGCCGAAGATCTTGTTCCCGAACCGGCGATCGTCTTCATTGAGCTGTTGAATGACAACGTCTTCCCACGCCGCATCCAACTCGTCGGCCAAGATCTGCGGGAGGGTTGAATAGCTGCTCTGACCCATTTCCGTAGAGGGAAACACGACGGAGATGACGCCGTCCGATCCAATGGACAACCAATGATTGACATTGAGCGGCACAGTAGCGTCCGTGGCGGCGTGAACCGCAGAAATGCCGCCAGCTCCGAGAACGAACGTTAATCCGGCGGCACCCTTTAAGACACCGCGACGAGAGAATTGCGGAGATTTCAGTGTACGTGTCATCTTAAGTCCCCTCCGCCGCACGTTCGATCGCCTTAAAGATCCGATTGTAGGTCCCGCAGCGGCAGAGATTCGGGCTCATATACGCGGCGATGTCCTCTCGGCTGGGATTGGGCGTTTCGGAAAGAAGCGCAGCGGCACGCATAATCTGACCGGACTGGCAATAACCGCATTGAGGAACCTGCTCCTCGATCCAAACCTTTTGCAGGGGGTGTGTGCCATCCTCTGAGAGGCCCTCAATGGTGGTGACTTCAGCGCCCTCAACATCGCTCAGCCTCATCTGGCAGGAAAAGACCGCGCCCCCGTTTACATGCACCGTACAAGCACCGCACATCGCCGCCCCACAGCCATACTTCGTGCCCTTCAAGTTCATCGTATCCCGGATGACAAGGAGCAGCATCTCGTCTGGGGAGTTGTCAGCTTTGACCGGCTGTCCGTTCAAAACAAATTTCGTCATTGACAACTCCTCAGGTGCGTTGGGCGATGAGCATAGGGCGGTTTTTGGCCTTGAGTACTCATTCAGATATATGTCCCTCCCGATGCCGAATAAAAGAGAGCACTCGTCCACTAATTGGCAACTCAGAAGATCCAATTATGCCGCCATCGAAATGCGCAAAAAATAGGCAACTTCGCCCTACCAGATTAAGATGAGCGAAAACGTTGACGGACGATCACGCCTACCGCTCCGGCAGCGGAATAAACTCGTCCGTGTCGCCAGGCGGAAGTTTGAACCGCCCGTTTTCCCAATCCGCGGCGGTCCAATCCGCTTTGGCTTGTTCGATCCGCTCTTGGGAAGTCGCCACATAGTTCCACCAAATGTAGCGCGGGCCGGAGAGCGTTTCACCGCCCAGCAGCATGAGCCGGGCACCCTGCTCACCCGCTTTGGCGGTGATGGGGTTTCCGGGGCGAAAGACCATCATCTGACCGGCCTCATAGACTTCACCGGCCACTTCGATGGCGCCCGTAACAACATAAAGACCGCGATCTTCGTGGTCATCCGGCAAAGGCAACAGCGTTCCAGCTTGAAGCACACAATCCGCATAGAACATGTCCGAGAACGTCTTTGTCGGTGCCGTTTCACCGTACGCACGGCCAATGATAAGGCGGACTTCTTTCCCTTCACTTTCAAGGAACGGCAGAACTTCTTTGCCATGATGTTCAAAGCCCGGCTCAGTGTCTTCATGGGCCTCAGGTAAAGCCACCCAAGTCTGAATGCCAAAGAGATCGTGGGGACCTTTGCGGGTTGCTTCACTTGTCCGCTCTGAGTGCGTGATGCCTCGCCCAGCAATCATCCAGTTCACTTCGCCGGGATAAATCACCTGGTGTGTTCCCAGAGAATCTCTGTGTTCGAACTCTCCCTTGTACAAATATGTGACTGTCGCCAAGCCGATATGAGGATGAGGCCGCACATCAATGCCTTTGCCTGTGACAAACTCCACCGGCCCCACCTGATCGAAAAAGATGAAAGGACCGACCATTTGTCGGCGCGCCGAGGGCAACGCCCGGCGTACCTCAAAGCCGCCTATATCCCTTGCTCTCGGAACAATGATGGTTTCGATCGCGTCGAGGCTGCCGCAATCCGGGCAGTCGGGCTCAAGGGCGGGATTCCACGTCATATCTTTGTCCTGTCTTAATCTGCTCACAAACGAGCCGGTTACTAAACGAGGCAGATGCTGACCATCTCACACATTCCAACTCAACATAGCGAGCCACCGGCGATCTTCCAACTTTGGAAATTTCTATGGAGCCCAAGGCCTATTCCTATCGAAAGCGGTGATCCCGATGTTGTCGCCACCGTTCCACTAATAGAGTTGAATAGATTTAAGCCGATTTTGTCCTCAAACCAATCTAACAAATGCAGAGATTAAGGGCCCTTCTACTCAGTACACATCATTTTGGACAAGTCGATCTGCTTGGCCGCCCGAATAGAACGGCCCACTGCGTCATTTTCCGAAACAGTATGTCAAAGTATTTGAACATTCTCCTACAAAAAGTCGACAATATATACGATGCGCAAGCGAAACACAGATACAGTTAGAGCAATCAAGACAGTCCCACCATTGTGACCACCAAGGAGTCCCCGGCCATGTCCACCCAAAAGCTTGAAGTTCTTACACCCGAAAACAGCCAACTGATCTTTATCGATCACCAGCCTCAAATGGCGTTCGGCGTGACCTCAATAGATCGCCAAACGCTCAAAAACAATGTCGTAGCACTAGCAAAATCCGCAAAAGTATTTGGTGTACCAACCACGATCACGACAGTTGAAACAGAGGCCTTTTCCGGGCACACCTATCCAGAACTCTTGGGCGTATTTCCTGACAATGACATTCTAGAGCGAACCTCCATGAACTCGTGGGACGACCAAAAAGTCCGCGATGCCCTCGCCGAGAACGGGAGAAAGAAGGTTCTTGTTTCTGGTCTGTGGACGGAGGTCTGCAACATTACATTCGCCTTCAGTGCCATGCTCGAAGGCGGCTACGAAATCTACATGGTCGCCGATGCATCCGGCGGCACCTCCCCTGAAGCTCATGAGTATGCCATGCAGCGAATGATCCAAGCTGGTGTCGTACCTGTGACTTGGCAACAAGTTCTCTTGGAGTGGCAACGCGATTGGGCACGCCGAGACACCTACGATGCCGTGATGGATATCGTTCGCGAGCATTCGGGTGCCTACGGTATGGGCGTCGACTATGCCTACACGATGGTTCACAAAGCCGACGAACGCGTCAAGCACGGGCCCCGGCTGGACCCGGTCCCAGCATCTTAGAGACGGTGGCCGGTCCACCAAGACCGGCAAGCCCCACCGGCCTCATCGCCTTTATGGAAAGCAAGTATTCTTAAGAATGGATGTCACTCATGGCAGACCTAATTCTCTTTAACGGCAAACTGTCAACGCTCGATCCCAGCAACCCCCTCGCCACAGCAATTGCTGTCAAAGATGGAGTGATTGTTAAGGTTGCGGATGATAAATCCGTACTCGAATTGGCAGATAAGAACTCCACGCAGGTGGATCTAAACGGCCGCCGCGTTATCCCAGGTTTGAACGACAGTCACACGCACCTCATCCGAGGCGGTTTGAACTTTAACATGGAACTGCGTTGGGAAGGAGTGCCTTCTCTGGCCGACGGCCTGCGCATGTTAAAGCAGCAGGCCGAGCGTACGCCGCCCCCCCAGTGGGTACGCGTTGTCGGCGGCTGGTCCGAGTTTCAGTTCGCAGAGCGCCGCATGCCGACCTTAACCGAAATCAACGAGGCCGCACCTCACACCCCCGTCTTCATTCTCCATCTCTATGGTCGCGCTCTTCTGAACAAAGCCGCAGTGGAAGCCCTAGGGATGAACAAAGACACGCCCAATCCGCCGGGAGGTCTCATTGAGAAAAATGAGAAGGGCGAACCAACGGGTCTTTTGGTCGCCAAGCCGTCCGCTCTTATTCTTTATTCGACTTTGGCCCAGGGCCCCAAGCTCCCACTCGAAGATCAGATCAACTCAACGCGTCACTATATGCGCGAGATGAACCGTCTAGGCATTACCAGCGTGATTGATGCCGGCGGTGGTGGTCAGAATTTTCCTGAGGACTATGACGTCATTCAACGGCTCCATGATGAAGATCAGCTGACTGTGCGCGTGGCCTACAACCTGTTCGCTCAAAATGCCGGCTCGGAATTATCAGACTACGAAAAATGGGTGACAATATCCAAGCCCGGTGCGGGTGACGACATGTTGCGGATGAATGGCGCCGGCGAAAACCTCGCTTGGTCTGCAGCCGACTTTGAAAACTTTCTCGAGCCGAGGCCCGATCCGGCACCTGTCATGGAAAGCGAGCTGGAACCCATCGTCGAGCTCTTGGCCGCCAACAAGTGGCCGTTCAGAATCCATGCCACCTATGACGAAACAATCGATCGCTTCTTGACTGTCTTTGAAAGAGTGAATGGTCGCACGCCGTTTGAGACCCGCTTCATCATCGACCATGCTGAAACCATCAGTGAGCGAAACATCGAGCGCGTCAAAGTCCTTGGTGGCGGCATTGCGGTACAGCATCGTATGGCCTTCCAAGGCGAATACTTCGTCAACAGATACGGCGCAAAAGCCGCTGAAGCCACCCCGCCCATATCGAAAATGCTGGACATGGATGTGCCCGTGGGCGCAGGCACAGATGCCACCAGGGTTGCCTCGTATAACCCCTGGGTCGCCCTTTATTGGCTGGTCAGCGGTAAAACCCTTGGCGGTCTGCGGTTGGCACCTGAACGAAACACGCTCGACCGAGAGACAGCCCTTCGCATCTGGACGAAAGGTTCGGCCTGGTTCTCCGGCGAAGCCGACGTGAAGGGCGCGCTTATTGCCGGTGAACATGCAGACCTGGCCGTCTTGTCTGGCGACTTCATGTCGGTCCCGATCGAAGAAATCAAATCCCTGGAGGCAGTTTTGACGGTGACGGCTGGCAAGATTGTTTATGGCGCAGGCGACTATTCAGACTTGGCGCCAGATCTACCGCCGGCAAGCCCCGCTTGGTCGCCGGTGGAAATCTATGGCGGGGCTTGGAACGAAACGCGACCTTCCGTCCAACCATCAAAAAGTCGGCAACGCACCATTGCCTGTCATGACGGCTGCTCAAATGCATGCGGGATCCACGGTCATGCCCATGGAATTGCCTGGGAAACCCCTGTTCCCGTTCGAGATCAGAAGTCTTTCTGGGGCGCGCTCGGTTGCTCTTGTTTTGCTGCATAAGGAGAGTTTCATGAAAGACGTTGAGATCAAAAGAGAAGACAGCGACTCTAAGGGGCGATTTGTTGCCACCATAGAAGGTATAGGTGGAGAGGGAGAACTCACATTCTCAAAAGTCAATCCTGGGCTGATCATCGCCGATCACACGGGTGTGCCTGACACCATGAAGGGCATGGGTGTTGCAAAGAAACTTGTCGAACATCTCATCGAGACCGCCCGTTCGGAAGGCTTCCGCATCGTGCCTCTGTGTCCCTATGTCAAAGCCCAGTCGGAAAAGCATCCCGAATGGAATGACGTGATCCAAAACTAAAGGCGGAACACTAGTGACTGATACCTCATCGCCTGGCACAGACAAGGCGAAAGCTTCTCCATGGGCGCCTTTTGGTTACCCCGCCTTCGCTCTCTTGTGGAGCGCCACGCTTATTTCTAACACCGGCACATGGATGCATGATGTGGGCGCGGGCTGGCTGATGACAAGCCTCTCTCCGTCTCCTGCGATTGTAGCATTGGTTCAAGCGGCCACAACCGCCCCGGTCTTTCTGTTTGCGCTGTTCGCCGGCGCCCTTGCCGACCGCCTCAACAAGAAACGCCTGCTGATTATTGTCAATGGGATCATGTTCGCCATCGCGGCCTGCCTCGCGATCCTTGTCTATGCGGAGCAAATGACGCCGGGCCTGCTCGTTCTCTTCACGTTCTTATTAGGCACAGGGGCCGCCTTTATCGCGCCCGCCTGGCAGGCGATCGTCCCGACCTTAGTCCCGCGCGATGCGCTGCAATCGGCGATCTCGCTCAATTCCATGGGCATCAACATCTCCAGAGCGATTGGACCAGCTGTCGCCGGCTTCTTGATCGCCGCGATTGGCGTAGCCGCTCCGTTTGCACTCAACGCCGTCAGCTTCGTCATGATCATCATCGCGCTTTTCATATGGAAACCCCAACCAAAACCGGAAAGCGCGCTTCCCCCTGAGCCTCTGTTCAGTTCCATGCTGACGGGTTTGCGACATGCAGCCAACAACGACTCTTTAAAAGCAACGCTGCTCAGAGCGTTTGGGTTCTTTACTTTCGCCAGCGCCTATTGGGCCCTTTTGCCGCTGATCGCCAAAAACACACCTGGTGGAGGCGCTGAACTCTACGGTCTTCTGCTCGCATCCATCGGAGCGGCTGCGGTAGCCGGTGCTTTTGCGCTGCCTTTCCTCAAGAAGCGATTTGACGCGAACGCGTTGGTCGCCGGAGGAAGCATTGGCACCGCCCTGGCTATGGGGTTGCTTGCCGTCAGCTCAACTCCAAACATCGCCATTGGCGCAGCAATCTTGGGCGGACTGAGTTGGATCATTGTACTGACATGTCTAAATGTTTCCGCACAAACGTCTCTCCCCAATTGGGTGCGCGCCAGAGGACTTGCGATTCTGTTGATGGTGTTCTTTGGTTCCATGGCGGCGGGCTCCACCGTCTGGGGACAAGTGGCCACCATCGCATCGACACCCACAGCTCTCATGATTGCCGCAGCCGGACTTCTCCTCGCTATTCCGCTCACATGGCGGGCCAAATTGGGCCAAGGCGAGGATCAAGACCTGTCTCCATCCATGCATTGGCAAGCCGCGCCCATAATCGTGTCCAACCGCGATGCGCTCGACCGGGGCCCCGTGCTGATCACCATTGAATATGAGATCGACCCTACCCAGGAGACGCCATTTCTCTCAGCCCTTCGTTCGTTCAGCCGCGAACGATTCCGCGATGGAGCGCACGAATGGAGGGTATATCAAGACACTGAAAACGATGCCATCTGGATCGAATGGTTTCGTGCGCCCAGCTGGGCGGAACACTTACGTCAGCACGAACGCGTCACAAAGCACGACCAGGACCTGCAAGCCGAAGTCATAAAATACCATGTCGGGGCTAATTTTCCTCGTGTTCGGCACTTCCTTGCACCCGACAACACGACTAACGGAGACCCATAATGAATTCCAAAGTCATTCTCGGACTCACTCTCGCCTTTTCAATCGGTGTATTCTGCCGACTGGTGGGCGTACCCCTTCCCGCGCCGCCGGTACTGATCGGTGCACTGCTCGTCCTCGCCATGACGACAGGCTATCTCCTCACGGATCGCTACTGCACGCAACGCGCATACACTCAGGCGAAGAATTGCGGCGGGCCCAGCGGCGAAACACACAACGCGAGGGAACATTCATGACTGCTTTTTTTGGACTTTTGCTCGGCCTGCTGATCGGTGCCAGTTGCCGGTGGTTTGATTTGCCGCTTCCGGCGCCTCCGAAACTGGTAGGTGCATTGCTCGTTGTCTTTATGACAATCGGTTTCTTAAGCACCGACTTTCTCCTCGGGCAATTGTAAATGCCTGCCAAGAGCGCCATTGCTCTGCTAATCCTGTTTTCGGTGGTTCGCACCGAGACTGCCCTCGCGGCCGACTACTCGACCATAAGGTATGAGGACGAACCCGCCGAAGCGTGTACGCCAAAAAGCGAGGCCACAACTTGCCTGGTTTCGAGAGAAGACCTCGGTCTAGCCGTTGGCGGACAAATTAGGCAGCGCTTCGAGTATCAACGCAATCCGGATTTCGCCGCAGCAACATCTGAAGACTCCGTCTGGCTGCATCGCTATGGCGCTTTTGGCGAATTGCGTCTCGGCATGAGAGGACGCGTCTTTGTTGAGCTGCACAGTGCGCTGGAACAAGGCAGAACCGGAGGACCAAGCCCAGTCGATGAGAATCGCTTGTCGCTACAAAACGCATTCGTTGAACTGCGATCAAGACCTCAGAGGAAACACCGGATTCTGTTTCGCCTTGGCAGACAAGAACTCCAATTTGGTTCCGGCCGCCTGGTTTCCGTCCGGGAAGGCCCGAACGTCCGGCGAACCTTTGACGGCGGCCTCCTGGAAACCGGTTGGATAGGACGCAAAGTCCGCGGCTTTTTTGTACGACCCCGGGACGATGCGCCCGGTATCCTCGACGATGATAGCGACACGAACAAAAAACTATGGGGCGTCTACGCAGCCGCGCTCCGCGCACCGCCATCCTCTGGAAAATTGGACCTCTACTATTTGGGCTACACCAACCGGACCGCAGTGTTCGATCAGGGCAGCGGATGGGAACGTCGTCATTCGCTTGGCGCTCGCTGGTTCGGTTCCGGGAATGCATGGGACTGGAGCATCGAGCCTATTGTCCAGGTTGGCTCTTTCGGCGGTGCAAGACTCCTTGCTTGGACCATCGCGTCTCAAACCGGATGGACTTGGAGCAAAGTGCGATCTCAGCCCCGACTCGGCCTCAGTACAAACTATGCAAGCGGCGACCGCGATGCGGCTGACAATCGCCTGCAAACCTTCAACCCCCTCTTTCCGCGTGGGAATTACTTTTCTCAGGCGGCCATATTGGGTCCTTACAATTTCTTCAATGTAAACCCTCAAGCTAGCATCAAACCGCACCCAGACGTTTTCGTTTCGGCCGATGTCAATTTTTTCTGGCGCGCTTCCCTTGCTGATGGGGCCTATTCCCCCTCCGGCCGCTTGCTGGCCTCAGCCACATCGAGCCGGGCGCGAGCGGTTACCGAAGCCGTCTCCCTACAGATCGAATGGGCCGCAGCGGCCAACCTTGACTTGTCAGCAGTTTACACGCGGTTTGACCCGGGTCCGTTCCTCTATGAGGGTGGCCTGGACCGGGACATCGACTTTGTAGAGCTCACGGCGAAGGTGCAGTTTTAAGCTGGTATGTACCCTATCGGCAGTCTTTGATGTCAAAGTCGTAGCTCTGACGCGGCCCGTCAATCTGCGAGTAGCTATAGTGCCACCATTCCTTCTCGAAATTCTCAAACCCATGGCGCTCCATGACTGTCTGCAGCAGCATTCGGTTCATCTTCGCCTGCTCCGAGATCGTGGGATCTGCTGTCCAACTCTGTTCATCGAAACAGTCAAAATTGGTACCCATGTCCACGCTGCCATCACTGGACCGTTCGCCAGACCCAGCATCGCACGTTCCGGTTCCCGAGAACACTTCGCCATCCCCATCCGTTCGAATGAGTGTGAGGTCAACAGTGGTGCCGGTCGAATGGGACGACTCAAGCGCGATATAACCCTGTTCGAAGAGCTCTTGCTTGGGCACATCGGGATAGTAGCCGGACTTGGTCGAGTGATTCTCCAGGTCTTCAGCCCAGCGCACAAAATGGGCAACAGCTTTCTGAGGCCGGTAGCAATCGTAGATCCGAAGACCGAGTCCTTGTGGCTTGAGATCCGCTTGAACATCTTTCAGCGCCTCCGCCACCGGTGCACGCAAGAGACATTTGCCAGCCTGGTACCCGTCGATCCGCTCGCCGACGAAATTTCCAGGAGTCGCATAGACAATCTTCTGGTCGATCGTCGGATCGATGTCTCTCAGATAGGCGAAATCATCCGGGAGCGAGCGACAACTGACTGGATCGGAGGATTGCAGCACGGGGGTGCACGAGGACATACCGATTAAGACCGCGAGACACGGTACCAACAATCTCATTTCCCATCACCAGCGCTTACCTGCAAACGCACAAAGCGCTCCGTGTGTTCCCCAATTTCCGGCGAATTCAAACGTATGGTCATAGGGTTCTTCACAAACTGAAAGGCAAATCCCTTCACGAGGTCCCCAGCCGGGCTCCTTGCAAAAATACCCGCCTGTTTAACAACAGGCTGAACAAACATTTCGGACCCCTTGAGCCATGAAGCTTCAGGCGGGAGCTCTTCTTCATCATGGCGCACACTCCCGCCCGCGGCGACGACATCTCCGATCTGATAGATCGCGCAGTCCCTTTGGGAAATATCGATGTGGCGGGCCACCCCGTCCTCGCGGCAGGACTGAACCGCGGCCGTGACCACCGCCGCGCCATAAAGACAAACGATTTGGTCCGGATAGTTTAAATTCCGGCCACTGATGACGGGAATGCCGTCCTCATAGGACGTAAGCGCCGCGAAGCCGGAACTGGCCTCAAGCGTTGACCCGAACGTCGTATGATCCGACAAGGGGCCATCTGCTCCCTGCCCCGAAATAGATGCAAGAAGAAGACGCGGATTGGCCTGGCGCAGGGTCTCAAAATCAAGGCCGAGGCGGTCCATCACGCCGCGCCGGAAGTTTTCCAGAACGACATCGGCACCTTTGACAAGCACCAAAAACTGCGCACGGCCCTCATCGGTCTTTAGGTCCAAGCCGACGCCGTACTTATTCCTATTGTTGAACTTGAAGAGCGGCGAAACATCTTCGCCGGCCCATTGGCGGAACGGATCAGGATACCTGGAGGACTCCACTTTTAGGACCTCAGCGCCCAAATCGGCCAAAACCGCCGAAACGCCGGCGCCGGCCGTGATGATGCCGAGATCTAGCACCCGAATTCCGTCTAGGGGCAACGCGCCGCCTGTCTCGTCCGAAGCCGCCGTTGCGCCGGGGGCCTCGCTCAAAACGCGATAGGCCGGTCTGGGAACGCTCGACCCACCGCTGGTTATTTCGAACGTCCCACGGTGAGCAAGAAGCGGATCGCGGACCATCTCTTCGGGCGTGGTCACCGCAGCGCCGGGAACGGCATGTTCATACATGGCTTCGGCAATCTCCGCCTTCGATCGCTCGGCCGCCCAGTCTCTAATGATCGCCATGTAGGCGTCTCTGTTTTTGTTCCGTAGAGCAAACGTCCGAAAGCGTTCGTCATCGAGCGCGGGATCACCGATCATCTGAGTCAGAGCCTTCCAATCCCGCTCTGTATAGACGAACGCGGCAAAACCATCTTTGCACGAAATAACCGGCCACTCAGCATCCTTGCCTTGGCGCGAAATATCTTGGCCCATCGCTCCCGCAGCACCCGCCTTCCAGTTGACCCAGCTGAGAACCCCCTGACCGTTTACAACGGCCTGATCGCTCGCCCCAAACCGGCGATGTTTCACAAACAAGGACGTCAGAGCTGCATAGGCGGCGTACCCAATTGAGTGGGCGGCGTAATGGGCCTGCGGGACGAGCGGTTCCTGTTCAGGGTCGCCAAGCAGGTCAGAAAGTGCGGACAAAGCAAAAAGCGAGCATTCGTTTTGCCAGGCTTCTAACTCAATAAAGACCGCGGAAAGATGATCGGGCAGTTCGACTTCTTTGCTGAATCCCGGCTCCCCAACCATCAAAACGGCACATGCGCCCGTGCAGCTCTTGCCCCACTCGGCGGGATCTTCGTCGTTGGGATGAACCTCGCCGGAATAGAAAGGACTGTCGTCATAGAATTGAGGGTGACTGGAAAAGACCCGCGCCCCCATCTTCTGCGCCAAAAGGGCAGCGAACCTCTGCGCTCTTAGAGCTGCAGGGGAGACCTCGCCAAAACGCAGCTCCAGGATTTCAAGGCCAGCGAGCATAGCTACTTCCCCTTCCAGTTCGGTTGCCGCTTCTCTGCGAAAGCAGTGCGTCCTTCAAGCAAGTCTTCACTTTGGCGCCAAGCGGCGAACGCAGGGTAACTTTCTTGGTTCTTCATGGCGTCTGCAAGGCTGGGCTCTTCCAAACCTCGCAGGGCCGCTTCTTTGGTTGCCATGAGAGACAGGGGCGCACACTTCAAAATGTCTTCACACCAACGAGAGACGGCTTCATCTAACTGCCCCGGTGCTACAATTTCGTTCACCAAGCCGAGTTCATAGGCTTCAGCAGCGCCGATCCTTTTGGCACTGAGCATCATCCCCATTGCTCGTTTGAGTCCGATTTGACGGGCCAGCCGATGCACGCCTCCGCCCAGCGCGACGGCGCCGACAAGCGGCTCCGGCAATCCAAAACTGGCCGTCTCGGACGCGATGATAATGTCTGCCGCCAAGGCAATTTCAAATCCGCCCCCGAGCGCAAAGCCGTTCACCGCAGCAATAACGGGTTTATAAAGATCAAACCGCTCAATGAGACCCGCATACCCGTTTGTGGGATAGGACTTGCCAATTCCCGCCTTCAGATCGCTTCCTGCACAGAAGGCTTTGTCCCCGGCCCCCGTGATCACACAGATCCTCTGAGAGGCATCGTCTGCAAATTCATCAAAGGCAGCTTGCAGGTCTTCATGCATTTGCGGTGTGATTGCGTTGCGCGCTTCTGGACGATTGAGGGTGATGGTGGTTATGGATGTTGAAGAAGAGACTTCGATATCGGCCATGGTTTCATCACTTGAATAAGTCTGAAAGGCATGAACCTTAAGGCAAGAACGAAGACGTGCCAACGCGCCGTGCGCACCTGGAACCGGAAGTAGAGAGAATCATCCTGTCCGTGATGGCGCCGTTGGGACCATTACCTCTCGGGGCGGGTCGCCACAAAGGCCGCCCCTGATATGAGAAGCGCCCAGATGACGGACTTCAGGATCAGATGAATGTCCGCGAACCCGACAATAAGTGCGGACAGCGTCATCATTGAAATCGCAATCGCCTTTGCCTTTTTTGAAATGGCTCCTCGTTTGCGCCAATTCTCAATTCCTGGGCCTAAGAGGGGATGGGTGACGAGCCACCGTTCAAAACGCGGCGACGACCGGGCAAAACACGCTGCGGCAAGGATCAGCAGTGGCACCCCAGGCAAAACCGGCAAAAAAATACCAAGCGCTCCAATGGGAACCAAAACAAAACCGATACCTAGCAGCAACATCCGGAGCCAGCGCGGCAGAGGCCTAGAGGGCTGAGGAGACTGATGTTCTACATTCTCATCCGTCATGGCGCACAACTTGTTCGACTCTCACCAACTGAGCAAGGAAAACGTTGATCGACCTCGCCAAACCAACTTCCACTTAATCGCTGGTTGTCGCTTTCCAAGCCCATCGCACTCGCGCTAAACCGAGAACCACGGCCAAACCATACCCAACTCTAAATCGGAGATACCTCATGGAATTGATCGATGTCATCCGAACGACGTTCGCGGCCCGCGAGTTCACCGATGAGCCCATCCCTGACGAGACACTCTACGAGATCCTCGATACCGCCCGATTTGCACCCAGTGGCGGCAACCGGCAGGGGTGGAAGATTGTCGTTGTCAAAGACACGGGAAAACGCCAACAAATCCTCGAGGCCATCCGGCCCACACTGAAAAGATACTTGGCCCAGAGCGCTCTTAGCGAAAACCCTTGGAACTCTATTGAACCAACGAAAGTGACCGCTCGAGAGATCGATGAGGCGCCCGACCCCACAGCCTTTTTTGGGTCCATGTTCAATGCCCCGGTCATGTTGATGGTTTTCGTTGATCTGCGCGTTGTCGCCTCTTTTGATCAAAATCTGGACCGCGTTGGCGTCACATCCGGCGCCTCTATTTATCCGCTGGTGTGGAACATATTGCTCTCTGCACGGAATCTTGGGTACGGCGGCACCGTGACAACGTTCACCTCCGGCGATGCGGAGCCGGAAATTCAGAAGCTCTTTGGAGCACCCTCCTACATGGCAGCCTCAGCCCTTATCCCGCTAGGGCGTCCCGTGAAACAGCTCACGAAGCTCAAGCGAAAGGCAGTCGAGGAGTTCACAACCATCGACGCGTTGGACGGAGCACCTCTCACAAAATCCTAGCGCCGGATTGCCAGTCTTCAGTCTCTAACGCAGTTCGAACCCCTCAAGAGTCCCCGCCTCCCGCCATTTCGCGAGCAACGCGTTAAATGCGTTGATCCCCGGCGTGTAGACTTCAATACCAAGAGGACCGCCGGTCGAAGGCTTGCCCTCATTGTTGTAATAGCCGGGTGTACATTCCTGGGCAAACGTCAGCCCCAAGACTTGCAGATTTTTGATCTCCGTGACCCAAGCATCCTCGGCCTCTTTGGTGACTTCCGCCACTTCTTTTCCGCGTTTACCAACTTCCTGGATGATGTAAGCAATATGGGCAGCCTGATCATCGAACATAGACGTCATATTGGGTGACAAGCCATTTTGATTGATCCCGATGGTGAACCAGTTGGGAAAACCGTGACTATAGAGACCGTGCAAAGTCCGGTTACCCTCCGCCCAATGGTCGAACAATGATTCGCCGTCTCGGCCGATGATATCAAAGTCGACCCGCTTGCGCGGAAGCGAAGTGATTTCGAAGCCGGTCGCATAGATGATGCAGTCGACTTCATACTCCACTCCATTCGCGACAACCGCATTCTCGGTTATGCGTTCAACGCCTTTTGCGTCACTCACGTCAATGAGCTCAACATTAGGACGATTGAAGGTCGGCAAATACTCATCATTGAATGTCGGCCGCTTACAGAACATTCTGTACCACGGCTTCAATACTTCGGCCGTCTCCGAATCCTCAACCGTTTCGTCCACACGCGCACGGACACTGTTCATTTTTTGAAAGTCAGCGATTTCCGCCCGCAAAGCCATTTCCGCAAAGTCGATTTCATGACCGCCTGTCTGGGCATTTCGGGCCAGATTTGTCGCAATCAGACGAGAGACCTCCGTCCAACCGTCCGCAACGAGATCTTCTTCCACCGGCGTTCCCATCAACACCGCGGCGAAATTCTCTCGCCGTTCCCGCTGCCAACCTGGCTGCAGATTGTCAAACCACTCCTCATCAGTAGGTTTGTTTCCCCGATCACTGACAGAGGACGGCGTTCGCTGAAAGACATAGAGCTTCTCAGCGTACTCTCCCACATAGGGGACCGCTTGGATGGCCGTCGCACCCGTTCCGATAACCGCCACTCTCTTGTCACTCAGCTTCGTCAGGCCGCCAGTGTGATCGCCTCCCGTATAGTCGTAATCCCAACGGCATGTGTGGAACGAATGACCTTTGAAGTCTTTGATACCGGGGATGCCTGGCAGCTTCGGCCTATTCGCGACACCCGCAGCCTGAATGACAAACCGCGCACGGATTGCATCGTCTCGGCTTGTCGAAACGAGCCAGCGGTTGGCGTCCTCGAGCCAACGCAATTCGGTGACCCGCGTTTGGAAGTAGGTCCGCTCATAGAGATCGAATTCCCGGCCGATACGTTTGGAATGCTCAAAAATTTCAGGCGCGTACGAATATTTCTCCTTTGGCATCACGTTCAGTTCTTCCAAAAGTGGAAGATAGCAATAAGATTCGATGTCGCATTGCGCCCCTGGATAGCGGTTCCAGTACCACGTTCCTCCAAAATCACCGCCCGCCTCAATCATTCGAAAATCCGTAATGCTGCGCTCCTTCAAACGCGCCGCCGCCATCATACCGCTGAAGCCGCCCCCGACGATGACAACGTCTACCTCTTCGTTGACCGGATCGCGGACGAAGCCTGGTTCTACGTAGGGATCTTCCTCCGCATAATGAGCAAACTCTTCGGCCATTTCCACGTATTGATCGTCGCCGTCGTCCCGCAGGCGTTTATCCCGCTCCGCCCGATATTTTGCGCGCAGCGCTTCGGGATCGAAATCCAGATCAGGAAACAAATTGTGGAGTTTGTTCGTCTTCTTATCCATAGGGCTTCGTTCCAAATCATTGCAGTAGCTCGGCGACTTTAGGCCATGTTGCCGGGGGGATGCCACGACAAATTGAGACTTCTCTCTCAGGGCTCACGAGACCTCTGATCAGTGCATAAGCGCCACCAAGACACACAGATCACAATATCCAGATCTATTGACAACGTACCCGAGGGAGCGCTCACTTAACGCGGCCTTGCGTCGATAGAGGCGCAAAAAGAAACGATGATCGGAGGAAACCAATGAACTTTGAGCCCAGCGAAAAAGTCACCGAACTACGTGATCGTGTCAAAGCCTTCATGGATCAGCATGTGTTCCCACGAGAGTTGGACCACGGACACTGGGTGGAAGACGAGGCCAACATCTGGAAATACCCGCCCTGGTTCGAAGACCTCAAAGACAAAGCCAAAGAGGCAGGCATCTGGAATTGGTTCCTCCCGAAAGACTACGAACAGTTCAGCCCGGGCCTGTCGAACTTGGAATTCGCCCCGATCATGGAGGTGATGGCCCAAGTGCCCTGGGCGCAAGAGGTCTTCAACTGCTCCGCGCCTGATCGCGGCAACATGGAGGTGTTGGCGCGCTTCGGTACACCGCAGCAACAAGAAGAGTGGCTGAAGCCTCTCATGGACGGCAAGATCCGTTCCGCCTTTTCCATGACCGAACCGGCCGTCGCCTCGTCCGACGCCTCCAACCTCGAAACGACAATCGTTCGAGACGGGGATGAGTATGTCATCAACGGCCGCAAATGGTTCACGTCCAACGCGTACAATCCCCTTTGCAAAGTCTTTGTCGTCATGGGAAAAACGGATCCCGCCGCAGAGCGTCACCGACAATTCTCTATGATCCTTGTGCCGAAGGACACACCAGGTGTAATTTTGGAGCGTCCCGTGCGGGTCTTCGGCAGCGTTCATTCACCGGGAGGTCATGCCCAGGTTCTCTATGACAATGTCCGTGTACCCGCCGAAAATCTTATCCTCGGCGAAGGCCGCGGTTTTGAGATTGCCCAAGGCAGATTGGGCCCGGGCCGCTTTCAATACGCGATGATGCTGGTGGGAATGGCGCAACGGTGCTTGGACCTGATGTGCGAGCGCGTTGAGCAACGGGTTGCCTTCGGTGAAAAGCTTTCCTCAAAAACAAGCATCCAGCATGACATCGCCCGCTCACGCTGCGAGATCGAACAATGCCGCCTCCTCGTCTTAGCTGCAGCGGACAAAATGGATAAGTTTGGGCCCAAGGAAGCGCGGGACTACATCTCTATGGTCAAAGTGGTCGCACCCAACATGTCGCAGAATGTGACCGACAGGGCCATGCAGGCGTTCGGCGGCATGGGAGTGACCGAGGACACGCCGATCGCCCGTGTCTTCCTGTCTTCCCGGATCTGCCGTATCGCCGACGGCCCCGACGAAGTTCACATGTCGCAACTCGGACGGCGCACCATCAGAGATACACTGGCCACGATGTAAGCGCCGTCAAACAACAGCAACGAGGACGAAGACTCGAACTATTTCAAGAAGCGCTGAAAAACCTTCCTATGTCCTAACGGTCCGGCGAGCTCCTGCGGCGTCACGCGCCTCGACATTGTGGTTTATCCCCATTAACCCAATGATGAGGTTGTGGGGGGATAAAAGAGCTTTGCCCTAGAACGAAGGGAAACCGGGTGCGCCCGAATTCGCCGCTTCTGTTTCGCAATCCTGCGCTTATGACTCTGCTGATTGTCGTCAGCATCGGCGGCTATCTAGGCGCCAGTTTCTTTACAGCCGCACCAAGCGAGCCCAAAAATATAACCGGTGATCCCCGCGCCTGGCCCCAACGTGCTCAACAATCCCTCTTGTCGCCCAATGAGGAAGTGCGAGTTTCCGCCATCCTGGAGCAGCTTACAATCGAACAAAAAGTGGGGCAGCTCATCGTTGGCGATATCTCCACGATTGAGCCGAAAGACCTGGTCGATTACCCGCTGGGCGCCATTCTCGCCGGCGGCAACTCGGCGCCAGGCGAGAAGGCCTATGCCGAGATGGAGCCCTGGCTCAACACGGCCGATGCGTACTACACCGCGGCTCTATCGAACCAAAACGTTGAGCAGCCTATACCGCCTCTCTTTGGAACCGATGCGGTGCACGGACATAATAACGTCCTGGGCGCGGTTATCTTTCCGCACAATATCGGATTGGGCGCGGCCAACGATACAGCGATCGTTGAGCGCATTGGCGCGATGACCGCGAGAGCCCTCGCCGCGACGGGCCATGACTGGACCTTTGCCCCAACGGTCGCGGTCGCGGAAGATCCAAGATGGGGGCGCGCCTACGAGAGCTATTCTCAAGACCCTGAACGCGTTCGCGTTTTGAGCCGGGCGTTCGTGAAGGGCTTGCAGTCCGAACCGATTGGCAACGGCATGATCCTGGGAACCGCAAAACATTTCATTGCGGACGGGGGGACCAAGGGCGGACGCGATCGCGGCGATGCCCGCATTCCGGAGCCCTATTTAGCAAACGTTCACGGTGCGGGATATTACGGCGCCCTTGAATCGGACGTTGGGACAATCATGGGCTCTTTCTCCAGTTGGAACGGCACCAAGATACATGCGCACAAATATCTGCTTACTGATATCTTGCGCGGCCGTATGGCGTTCAACGGTTTTGTCGTGAGCGACTGGAACGCCCATGCCCAGATACCTGGTTGCAGCGTCGACGACTGCCCCCTTGCCATCAATGCTGGGATCGACATGCTCATGTCGCCGTGGGATGCAAAAGATCTCTACCAGTCCGTCCTTCGTGCCGCGCAATCGGGTAAGATCTCCGAACAAAGATTAAACGAAGCCGTCAAACGCATCTTGTCCGTAAAATTAAAGATCGGATTGCTCGACGGCACAATGCCTTCGGCCAGACCCGGAGCGCGCGACAAGGAGGCCTTGTCGGGATCGGCTGCACAGGCCCTCGGCCGTGAAGCGGTTAGAAGTTCCCTTGTCCTTCTCAAAAACGAGGACGGCCTGTTGCCGTTGCCTAGCGCCCCGTCAAAGATAACCGTCATTGGGCAGGCGGCCGATTCCTTCTCCAATCAAAGCGGCGGCTGGACACTGACATGGCAGGCCCGAGAGATCGCGAAGGAACATTTTCCATTTGGCGCAACACTCATCGACGGACTGCAAAATCATCCGGCCTCACGTGACCAAGACATCCTTTTCGATCCAGACGATTCTCAGCGAACGCTCCCCGATATCGCGATCGTCGTTCTTGCCGAACCGTCTTATGCAGAATATCAGGGCGATACCAAGTCTTTACGAGTGCCAAGACAAAACAGAGCCGCACTGAACGCTCTCGATCGCCTTTCGAAAGCAGACATTCCCACGGTCTGCGTCATTCTCTCAGGCCGGCCCCTGTGGATCGAAAAACTGATTCCCAAAACCCAAGCCCTCGTGGCTGCTTGGCTCCCCGGCAGCCAAGCAGGAGGGATCGCGGACGTACTACTTGGCGAAACCGAACAGGGAATGCCTGTGGACTTTAGCGGGACCATGCCGATCCGGTGGCCGAAGGATCGCCTCTTCGCCGTGAAAGACGACGAAGAGATCCTGTTTCCGATCGGGTACGGACTGAGCTACAATTAGTTAGGCGGCGCCACCGCGGTCCCCAATTCTATTCGTCGCCGACCCACTCCCCATAAAGCTGGTGCCAGTGGCGCAATTTGAGCTCGTTGTAATCGGCAAACCGCAGATGCTCCCGTGCCGTCGCTTTCATCCCGTCGTAAACGTACGGAAGATTGCGCATATCTTGGTTGAAGATCATCGCGAGCATGCCGAGCTCCGGCGCCTCGGTCCAATCGTCATCTGCGCCTAGCCAGTGAATTTCGCGCACCGGCTCATAATTGCCGTCTTCCGGAATCGGTGTGAGGTACATGCATTCCATGATGCACTCTTCGTGATTGTCTCCATTCGGACGGAAGCGATAGTTGATGGGATTGAACGATCCCCACGGATGCCAATTGGGGAACAACGTAAAGAAGATCGACGAGAACAACTCAACATCGGGGATGCTTTCCGCCATTTCGGGCAAGATCGCTTTCAGGGCTTGACGCTGCATTTCCGCATTGATGGCCATGGCCGACGCCCCCTCGCCGAGCTTTTCCGCCGCCTTGACCATGAGATCCGCATTTTCAGCCGGATTGACGCGGCGCACTTCTTTTAACTGTTCTCCGCTCACCCAAAGGCAGAGATGGGGATTAGCATCTTTTAGATCACCCTCGATCCACTCGGCGAAGGCCGTGAAAAGGCCGCTATCGCCGCGCGGTGTCGTCACCTTCACTTTGCCGTCGCCCTGATCTTCGTAAATCCACCCGGTCAGCGGATGGCGAAGCCGTGAAATTCCATCTTGAGGCAGATCGTCCCAATCGGGCATCGGATCGGCTTCCAGGGCACCGCACCGGATCGCCCGAGAGTAGTTTTGAAACGCATCGTATTTTGTACACAGATCGTTCGCCCCACCCGTCAAAATCTGAGGGTGCGTCATGAGCACATGGTATGATTCCATGAAAGCCTCTTGCACCACCTTCCAATTGGCGCGAATAACCTTTGCCACGTGGGCCGACTTGTACCGCCGTTCAAAGGGCAAGAACTCAAAATTACTCGCTAGATCGCCCACATGATCTTCTAAAGGCGCAGCTTCGGGATCCGGATTGATGAAGATAAAGCGGCCCCAGCGGCCCACTTGCACTTCAGGCAATGCCTCGTCTTCTTTGTTGAGGCCATTGTAGTCATGGGCACACGGAACGACTTTTAAGCTTCCGTCCAGATTCCAAGTCCAGCCATGAAACGGGCAGCGAAGCTCGGTCAGAGACTTACCGCGGGACTCGCGCAATTTGCGGCCCCGGTGCAGGCACGCATTGTAATAGGCCTTGTACTCATCGTCCGCCACCCGCACGATAACAAAGGACTTATCCACGATGTCATAGGGCACCACATCGCCCACATTGGGAAAATCATCTTCGTGGGCCGCCATCTGCCATACCCGGCTCCACAATCGCTCCTTCTCGCGCTCATGATAGGCACGCGATGTGTAACGCTTCACGGGGACCAAGGCCGGACCGGGCTGTAGCGGCGCATTCCGCCGAAAGGCAGGTATGATATTGTCCGCATTCGTATCAGCCTTCAGTATGGCCTCGAAGGCATCATCCATAGTTTTTACAGCGGCGCGGGCTGCTGGTGACATTTCGTTTCTCCCTCGGGTGTTTTTTGTCTTGGATTCAGGTTTTCAATGCATACTCAGGATTGGGGGCAGTCGGCTCTTGCTGATAGACCGCCACATCATAGAAGTCCCGGAGTGCGGCAATCTTGCCGTCTTTGATCTCGATCACACCGGCAATATGCGGCGTCATGAGATCCCGGCCGTCAGCATCCCAATGATGGTCCACGCGTTCCGTGAAGACCACGTTGCCATTGCTTGCAATGTGGACCAGATCCGCACTGAAGTGCGTCATCGTTTTGAGTATGGGAATCTCGTTGGCAAAGCCACCGCTTGCAAAGTGGTCCGCGCAGTGCTTCTTGCCTTTGAGAGTGGTAAGACCGCTGTTTGCCCACTCAAAGTCATCCGTGCACAACTCGTCGATCTTCTCCATAACCTCACCGTCTTCCATAGCTTTAAAAATAGCCAACGCAAGACGTTCGTTCTCGTTCGAAGCATCGTTCAGATCAATCATATGGCGTTCTCCCTCACCGAAAGGTATCCCAGCGCTCATCGCCGGTAAACAGGATTTCGTGACTGTTTTATCCAAGGATATAGATTTGCACCACCCTCTCAACCCATGATACCGAAGCCCCACACAATCGATTGGGCAAGAGAGGATACGAGATGGGAGTTCTTGACGGGAAAGTCGTGCTGGTCACGGGCGGCGGCCGAGGAATCGGGCGCGATACAGCCCTCCTGTGCGCCAAGGAGGGCGCTAAAGTCGTCGTGAACGACTTGGGCGGCGGGGAAGCCGGCGGCGACGAAGGCGATGCCGGCCCGGCCGCCGAAGTTGCAAACGAAATCAAACAGGCGGGCGGTGAGGCCGTTTCCAATTCTGACTCAGTCACAGACATTGCCTCCGTGAAAGGCATGCTGGAGCAGGCCTTGGACACGTATGGCGGTCTCCATGCGGTCATCAACCCTGCGGGCATCCTAAGGGACAAGATGTTTCACAAGCTTGACGACGCCGACTGGGATGTTGTTCTCGATGTGCACCTCAAAGGCAGCTACAATGTCTGTAAGGCGACGATCGAGCACTTCCGCAATCAAGAGGAGGGCCAGTACGTCTTGTTCACTTCGACTTCGGGCCTCATCGGCAATGTCGGTCAGACCAATTACGCGGCCGCTAAAATGGGGATTGTCGGCCTCAGCCGCGTGCTCGCGCAAGAAGGCGCACGCAAAAATGTTCATTCCAACGTGATCGCACCGGTCGCTTGGACACGATTAATCGCAACTATTCCGATCAAAGACGAAGAGCAAGCAGCCCGCCTAGAGCAGATCAAGCAGGATTTAGACCCCGCTTTTGTCGCTCAGCTGGCAGTCGCCCTCGCCGCTCCCAAGTGCGAGGCCACAGGCCAGATCTTCGGTGTCCGCGGCAACGAGATTATGCTGTACAATCAGCCCCGCGTTATTCAGTCGGCGATCAAAGAAGACGGATGGACGCCGTCCACAGTCTTGGAGCAAGTCCTGCCGTCAATGGCGGAAAAATTCACTTCACTCGAGCGCTGAGCTGGGTCTGACATTGCGATCCGCCCACCAAGCGGCGCTGCAAGTCCAGAGGCGTCTGGCACCGAGCTTGCGGATCCCGAAATGTATTCCAGCGCGCTCCTCGTGATGGCGGATACCTACTGCAATGCCACACCTTCAATCGTGATCCGGTGCATCAACCGCCGGTGACCGTGATAGTCATTGAGCGCCCAATGCCAGGTTGAACGATTGTCCCACATGGCAATGGAGCCGGGCTCCCATTCAAATCGGTAAGTGAACTCGGGCTTCATTATGTGGGCGTAAAGACTGCTTAAGAGATCTTGGGCAGCGGTGTCGTCCATTCCTTCAATGCCAGTTGTAAAGCCAGGATTCACATAAATCCCTACCCGGCCCGTTTCGGGGTGCGCGAGCGCGATGGGGTGAACTGCGCTCTGTCCCGCAGCGTCCGGATTGCCAATCCGGCCTTTCATATCCCGGTACTCGATCCCTTGACGGCCAAAGACATGTTCATTGCCGTGAAGAGCCCGCAGCCCAGAAATCTGCGCCCTTATCTCGCCATCCAAGGCGTCATAGGCCGCTTGGACACCGGCAAACATCGTATCGCCGCCATGTGGAGGCACCTCCAGCGCGTATAAGATCGAGCCCATAGCGGGCACTTGGTCGTAGGAATGATCCGTATGCCACCCACCGCCAATATTGTGCTCTTGATCCGGCTCTTTTAAAACTTGCGCGACCTGAGGATGCCCTTCAACAGGCGTGAAAAAGCGATTTACGTTTATCTTTCCCCAGCGTTCGGCGAAATCTATATGATCCTGCGGCTCTAGGCTTTGACCACGAAAAAACAAAACGCCCGTTTCGAACAGAGCCTGACGAATAGTGTTGAACTCTGAGGTAGCGAGGTTTTTCACGTTCACGTCGTCGACGAAGGCGCCGACCGATTTCGAGGCTGGCCTAATCTTCACTGTTAGGCTCCAAGAGAAACAAGCTCATTCACGGACCCACTCGTTTCAAAACTGAGTATGTGGTTCGCCATATCTTCCGCTCGGGAACCGACAACCGGCGACGTAAGGGAGACGAACTTGGACGTCAGCGCTTCCTGTTCTTGATCGCGGGTGCGCACCACCGCGGCGACGTCTTCTACGCGATTAAGCGTTTCCCCCGATTTCAGTTGAACGGTAATGTCTGTTTGCAATCCGGGAGGCAACGAACCATCCACGCTCACCTTCCGGCGAAGGTCGACCAAACCGGCAACGTTGGCGTTTTCATCTGAATACGTAGTAATAGCAGAGGTATCATAGCCCGCAACCGCATAGGCGGCACAATGACGAAGACTGAATTTCGTTTCCAATCCCGTTTCCGGCTCTTGAATGTTGCAGACGGCTAAGTGCGCTTCTGGAACCTTTAAGGCAATCCCCTCTATGATATCAGGAACGAGATCGGCTTCTTTCTTGAGAGCGCCGAGACCGTTAATAGCGGAATGAGTTAAATAGCAGGCCGCATGAAACTTGTATTGGTTTTGCTGAATGAACTTACCGTAGTCGTAGCCGGAAATGTCTTCAGGGGCCGTATCCGTTTGCGTCGAGAAGAACCCCTGTTCCACCTCGAGCACTCTTGGGTTTGCCGTAAAGCCTTTCGCGGCAAGAACGGCAGCCATAACACCATTGGCCGCAGCCTTCCCAGCATGAAAGGGCTTTGTCATCGTCCCGAACATGGACTTCAGGCCTGCCGCTTGGGCACCGGCCAGTCCCAAAGCCATTTCAGTCTCCTCAACACTCAAACCCAACAACTTCGAAACACCAGCCGCCGCGCCAAAGGCGCCGATCGTACCGGTAGAGTGAAAGCCGCGGGTGTAGTGAGACGGCATCGCTTGGGCGCCGACGAGGCAAGCCGCCTCAAATCCAGAAATATAGGCCATCAATACGTCGTGACCGGACTTATTCTCCACCTCCGCAACCGCCAACAAGGCCGGCATCAAGGGCGGCGTCGGATGGCCAACAAAAGGGATCACATCATCATAGTCGAGCGCATGAGACGTGGCGCCATTGACCAAGGCCGCGTCGTGAGGAGACGCCTTAAGGCCCGTCCCAATGATCGAGGCCTCACCTCCGGTTCCATAAGTGTCGCGCAGGATGCGTGACAAGGGCTCATCGAGCCCGGCAAGCGTGACCGCATACCAATCAAGAAGCCCATGCTTGGCACTTCGCACGCTGTCTTCCGGCACAGCGCTGTCGGGCGTTGTCACGACAATCTCAGCAATTTGGCGGGTGAGCGGCGCAGACGTTGGCATGTCTTCCTCCTGAAACGGGTCTTTCGTGAAGCCTAACATGCTTCTTTGGAGTGAAACCATTACAGATGTGATGGATAGCTGGACGGCGCCACTAGTTCGAGACGTCCTGTGGATGAGTTTAAGTGTTTGGAATTGTTGCTACGCAGCCTAAAACTGCAGTCCCCTTTTGAGCCTAACCAATGCAAGGACGATGCATGCCGGAATTTCTAAGAATATTCATTGATCTCTTTATCGTCCTTGCAAGCATCATGGGTATTGTTGTCGCCGTCCAGAGTCAGAAGTTCTTGGAGCGACCGATCCTACGCATTCGATTGATGCTGCTCTTTTTCGTCGCGTTCGCCATGTGTTTAACGGGGATCGTTCCTTTTGTTCTTGTGGAGTTGTCCCTGGAGCCAACAATGATTTGGCGCATCACTTCGGCTTTGGCGCTTGTCGTCAACACGGGAGTGCTACTTTTCGTATGGAGATTACGACGAGAAGACAAAGCCGATCCTGATATTGGTTCCCGATTCAACTATGTCGTAAGCTTAGTCGTTATCTTGTTCTCGATTTGGCTATCGTTGAACGCCTTGGGAACCTTCGGCACGCCAAGCGCAGTACCCCTTGGCTTCTGGTTCCTTGCCATGTTCATCATAGAGGCCGCCGGCTTCACAAGAGCGGCAATGATACGTCCACGGCCAAGCTTTGATTGAATTCGAACAGAAGAACCAATCGCAGGCTGGGTCCACGATTTCCTTTCAGGTCACTTCACCCAAAACACGCACAAGCGCATCAGCGAGCAGAGCCGGATCCACAAACATGGGCATATGCCCAGTGGCTAAAACAGCTGCAGGCGTCAGGTTATACCGGTCGCACATAAACTGTTGATAGTCCAACGAGATGGCCCTGTCGTTTTGGCATTGGATGTAATGTTTGGGTGTATCCGCGAATTGCTCGGACAGAGACACTTTCGAAATACCTGGGCGCAGAGGTTCCGGACCATGCTTTGTCATGAGATCGTCGAGGTCGCTTCCGGGATAGTCGTGATACAGAATGTCTCGGGAAATCTCGGGCGCCAGCCTGAGGACGCCTGAAATCAAATCAAACTTGACGGCCTTGCTCATCTCAGATCCTTTGTCATTCATCGCAAACGCGGCGAGCCGTTCTCCGGACACAGGCAAATGTGCAGCAAGATAGACGAGAGCAGAATACTTCTCTGGGGCCACTGACGCCGCCTGCGAAACGGGAAAGCCGCCAGCCGAGTGCCCAACCAGCGCGACCGGACCGTCGACATTTTCCGCAAGTGCATTTATGGCGTGGATGTAGTCATTCATCGATACGCGCCAGGGCATTTTCTTGTTAGCACCAGAGCCGGGAAGGTCGAGTGTATGATGCGGTATTTGCCTTTCTATCAGGTGCGGCGCGAGTTTCTCCCAGACCCATTCTCCCGACCACCCGCCATGCACAAAGATCAATGTTGGGAACGCCATAACCCGCTCAACCTCCGTTCAACCGATATTGTTTAGGACTAGACCACAACAGGCATTCCGCACAATAGGTTCAGACTATGGATTTCGCTCCAAAAACCAATCGAAGCGCTTTCGAACCGACAGAATCATTTTCGCCGGACAATGAACCATCGCCCGGCGAAGCTGCTAGTTCGAATTTGCGCTGAACGTTCTGGGGTTATTGCGCATCGAGGAAAACCAAGCTGCGAATGCCGCCCGATCCGCTTTCCGATTGGATGTTGTTGCGGATACTGCCCACGACCTTGGGAACTGCCGGATTAAGCTGGACAACCACAGGCCCGCCATCCATGGAAATCTTGCCTGCATGGACCGCTGCTCGGCAGACGATGCTGTGAAAGGCATACTCATCTGTGCCGTATACGGATCGCGGAGTCATATCCGCAGGCGCCTTCGGGCACATGAACGAAAATTGCTGCCCGGTCATGTCTTTGTTTGCGAGGCCAGTCGCGGTGAATTTTGTGTCCCATGTCAGACGCGGCATGTACTGGTCCCGCACCGCGTCTGCAGACGAAGAGTCGCCTGAAACAAAAACAATGCTGCGTTCCGTGGCCGGTAGATCACCCGATGTCACGCCATTGCGGCTAGAGCCCTGATAGCCGTCCGCTCCCGGATTAAGTTGCGCTATGGCCGTGCCACCGGAAGACGTCATAACGCCCGCGTGCATAGCAGCAACACACAGGGGCGTGTCACTTGGGTACACATCCGTCCCGTATATCGCCGCATCGGACTGGCCGACCGGGCGCTCAGGACAGTGAAACGTCAGACGCTGACCAATGAATTTGTCTTTGTCCATTTGATATCGATGGATCGTGGTATCCCATGTGAATTCCGGAACGACGCGCTCAGACGCCTGTGCGGTCGCGCCGGCAGGTCCACTGAGTCCCATAGCTATTGCGGTCGAAAAGACGGCTGCAGGCAGCCATGTTCTGTACAGTTTTGCAAAGGAAGAGGTCTTCATATCGATTAATCTCACTCACGATTGGATGGAAAATCCCGGAACGAGGCCAAAACGTGGGGAGCTGGCCCTAAGTCTGGGAGTGCGCGTTCCCGCGGCACGCAAATCAGTTGGGCGCTGTTTGTTTCAGAAGTGGATCGAAAGCCGCCTAGTTTGTTTCAATTGAGTCAGCCAAACGCTTCGCACCGACAGCATCATGTCTATGATCTCTTTTGGATAACCCCGTCGTTTGCTTGTCCCAACGCCAAGATCCTGAAACACCTTTCCCTATAGATCCCAAGGAACGCAAGTGCGCCACCGGCAATGCCAATACACTCGATCTTATGATAGGTGAGAGGGCCGATCGCATGATCCTTTAGAAGCGGGGGGAACTCCAATGCATGTCACCGAAGCCATTAAAGGTCGCTATTCCGTTCGCGGCTTCAAGCCGGAACCGGTACCGGAAGATACGATCCGTGAGGTGATTGAAATCGCTCGGCTCGCCCCGTCCAACAGCAATACACAGCCCTGGCATTTGGCAGTCGTTTCTGGAAAGGCGCGGCGCAAACTGCAAGACGCCATCTTTGAGGAGATCAATTCGGGAACCAAGCCCTACCCTGCCTTCCCGCCGGGGGGCGCCGGCCTCAAAGGCGTCTACAAAGAACGCCAGTATGCCTGTGCTTACAGTTACTACGGAACTATGGGGATTGAGCGGGACGACAAAAAAGCCCGTGCGGAATTGCTCATGAAGAATTGGGAGTTTTTCGGCGCACCCCATGCAGGATTTCTCTCCATGCCGGAGACTATGAACCGCGCGAACGCCATCGACCTTGGTATCTTTTTGCAGTCGATCATGCTCCTCTTCGCGGAGCGGGGCGTTTCGTGCTGTCCCCAAGGGGCACTCGCAAGCTATCCGGGGCCCGTGCGCAAGATCGCAAGCGTGCCCGAAGGCAACGCCATCTTATGCGGCCTGTCTTTCGGGTACGAAGATGTCGGTGCACAAATCAATGATGTGCGCATGGTCAGAGAACCTCTTGAGACCGTCGCCAGCTTTACGTCTTAGGCCTCCCATGACCGACAGCAAAAACTATCGCTACTACGTCCTTGGCATTTTGACGCTGACCTACGTGTTCAGCATCATGGATCGGCAGATCATGTCGATCCTCCTCCAAGACATTAAAGAAGACTTCGATCTGTCCGACTCTCAGCTCGGCTTTTTGGTCGGCCTGGCCTTCGCGATGTTCTATGCCACGCTCGGCATTCCAATCGCGCGCTTGGCAGACCGATGGAACAGGCGCAACATCATCGCCATCGCGGTTGCCATCTGGTCGGCCGCCACAGCCTTATGTGGATTGGCCGCCGGTTTCTGGACTTTGTTTCTCGCCCGCGTGGGCGTAGGGATCGGCGAGGCTGGCGGCTCCCCGCCCTCCCATTCCATCATCTCGGACTATTTCGAAAAGACGGAACTTTCGCGAGCACTCGCTGTGTACTCTTTGGGAACAACCCTTGGCGGAGTTGCCGGGTTGCTCATTGGCGGCGCCATTGCCGATGCCTTTGGATGGAGGGCCGCCTTTTTTGCTTTGGGCATTCCAGGCGTGCTCTTGGCTCTGATTGTTTACACCACAATCAAAGAACCCGTTCGCGGTCGACTCAATCCGGATTTTGACGCAACCCGGCCGGCGCCAGACGTGTTCGCGACGCTTCGTTCGCTCTTACGGAACAAAGCTTACGTGGGAACGAACATAGGCCACACCCTCGCGGTCACAGTTGGCTACGGCTTCTTCTCATGGTTTGCAGTGATCCTGATCCGCAATTTTGGGATCAGCAAGACTGAGGCCGCCCAATTGATCAGTACAGCCCTCTTGTTCGGAGGCTTTCCGGGTATCTTGGCGGGAGGTTTTTTGGCGGACCACCTTGCCAAGCGGTCTCTGGATTGGATGGCGTGGGTCCCCGCGATTGCTCTTGCCATCGCACTGCCAGCCTATCTGGGCGCCCTGCTCGGTGGCACTCAATTCTTGATGATCGTTTTCTTCACCTTAGGTGCATTCTTCTTCAGCGTTCATCACGCTCCCGCGCTGGCGATTGTTCAAGCGGTTGTAAATCCGGATCAACGCGCCCTCGCCGCCGCCTTCGTCTTTTTCTTTTCCAACATGTTCGGGCTAGGCCTCGGCCCAGTCATTGTCGGGGCGCTCAGCGATGCCTTTGCTCTTCAGTCCCCCGATCTTTCTCTAAACTATGCGCTCGCCGTAATCGTGCTCCTGATGATTCCAGCTTCTCTCACCTATGTTTGGACTGCGAGAGTCTTGAACAGAGACGCGTCAAAAGTTGCCGAGAAGCCATCACATGCATGATGGAGCGCTTGCACATCTTTACGGCGCCCGCCCCATGCCGCCATATAGAGTCAAGGACGGAGACTTAACATGACTGTTCAATGGAACCACTTCATCGCAGGAAAGGAAGCCAAGCCCCTATCAGGCGACTATGTCCATTCCTTCACACCGAAAGATGGGGAGACCTACGCCCAAGTCGCCAAAGGATCGGCACCTGACGTGGACAGTGCCGTTGATGCCGCCGCATCAGCCCTGAAAGAGTGGAAGAGCCGCAAACCGATCGAGCGCGGCCGCATCCTCCTCGCAATCGCCCAAAAGATCAGGGAACAGTCGAGTGAACTCTCTCAAATTGAATGCGCGGAGACGGGCAAACCCGGCTGGCAAGCCCCGGCTGAGATCGAAATCGCGGCGCAGTACTTCGAATTCTATGGCGGACTGTGCAATCTCTTCCAGGGCGAAAAGATCGATCTGGGAGCCGGCTATCATTCTTACACTGTACGCGAACCATTCGGTGTGGTCGGCGTGATCACGCCGTGGAACGCCCCCCTCAACCAGGCCGCCCGCGGGATCGCCCCGGCTCTGGCCGTCGGCAATACAGTGGTGTCGAAACCCTCTGAATTCACATCGGGCACCACGCTGGCCGTCGCCAAACTGGCCGTCGAGGAATGCGGACTACCCCCAGGCGTGTGGAATGTGGTCTTAGGCGAAGGACCCGAATGTGGAGCAGCTATCGTCTCACATCCACAAGTTCGAAAGGTGGCGTTTACGGGCAGCGTCCGCGCTGGGAAAGAGATCAGCCATATCGCCGCTGACCGGCTTATTCCGCTTACGCTGGAATTGGGTGGCAAATCCCCCAACATCATCTTTGAAGATGCCGATTTGGCCCAGGCCATTCCCGGCGCCATTCGCGGATTTATCGTCAATGCCGGCCAGATCTGTTCGGCGGGCACCCGACTTCTGGTGCATTCTTCAATTCACGATCAGGTGGTGAGCGGACTTGTGGAAGGCCTTAAGCAAATCAAAGTCGGCCCAGGTGACGACGCCATGGTTGGCGCGATCACGACCCAAGCTCAGTATGAACGGGTGAAAAGCTATTTCGATCTCGCCAAACAAGAAGGCGCCGTCGCGCAACTGGGCGGCCAAGTCGAAAACAAAGATGAATACGGAGGAGGCTGGTATCTTCCGCTCACTGTTTTTACAGGCGTCACTAACGATATGCGAATCGCGCAAGAAGAGATCTTTGGACCCGCCATTGTCGTGATCCCATTCGAGTCTGAAGATCAAGCTATTGCCATTGCAAATGACACCGACTACGGCCTCGCCGCCGGGCTGTGGACCCAAAACCTCTCACGGGCTCACCGGGTGGCTGCCGAACTACAGGCCGGCCAAGTCTTTGTGAATGAATATCAAGCAGGCGGCGTAGAGACGCCGTTTGGTGGCTACAAGCAGTCCGGATACGGACGAGAGAAAGGCATTGAAGCCCTCCATCATTATGCGCAGCTTAAGTGTGTAACCATCAAACTTTAGGAACCGATAATGAAAGTTGAAGGCAAGACTGCTGTTGTGACCGGCGGCGCATCCGGCATCGGCGCAGCCATCGTGCGCGCTTTGATCTCGCGGAACTGTACCGTGATCATCGCAGACTACGAAAAAGAGAAGGCCGAAGCGCTGGCGAGCGAACTCGGAGGCAAGGCCTCCGCGCTCCAGTTCGATGCCGCAGATGTCAAATCAGTGGCAGCATTGGCTGAACAGACTTGGTCTCAGACCGGCGGTGTTGATCTTGTGTTTGCAAATGCGGGCATCAACCTCACAGGTCCCCTGCTTCAAGCCACGCCCGAACAATTCGATTGGATCTTCGCTGTCAACACGCGAGGAGCATGGGCCACGTGCAAGGAATTTGGGAGCAGGATGATCGAAAACGGCCGTGAAGGCCATCTAGTTATCACAGGATCCGAACATAGCCTTGGCATGCAGCATTCAGGCGCAGGCTTCTACACGGCAACCAAGACCGCGCTCCTCGGCATCGCCGATGTCATGCGGGACGAGCTACCAGGCACCGTGGGCATTAGTCTCCTCTGCCCCGGCCTCACGTCCACAGAACTCTATGATGCGGATCGGTTCGGCGTCCTGCCCGAAGGCCCCGCAGGTGCAAAGGACCTGGGCGCCAAGATCATGGGCAAAGGCATGAGCGCAGCCGACGTGGCGGAGGCTGCAATCGCCGGTGTTGAGCGCGGCGATTTCTACATCGTCACCCATGCTATTTCTTATCCGCCCGCGGAAAAACGATATGAAGAAATTAAAGCAGCGTTCGCAGCCCAGGCTCCCCTGAAGAAAGACTCTGAAAAATACTCCGTACCACGAGTGGTTTCTGAAACACTCACCGAGTTGCAGGGGTCCAAATCTTGATTACGCTCTATCAATTCGCAACCTCTCCTTTCACGGAGAAAGTCCGCCGGGCAATGAACTATAAGGGCATTGCATTCGACGTGCACGAAGTTGCCCGCGCCGAAGTTCCCCGGGGCAAGTACAAAGACGTAAGCCCGACGGGGAAATTCCCCGCGGTCAAGGACGGCGACCAGGCAATTTGGGATTCAACCGACATCATCTATCACTTGGAAGCCAAACATCAAGGTCCTTCCCTCGTGCCGGGTCCCCCCCGCGATGCGGCTCTTGCCCATGCGATCGAAGAATGGGCGGACGAAAGCCTCTACTTCTACGAAATGACGATGCGGCTGTCGTGGGAGCACAATTTGGAAGAAGCCCTGGACGAATTCGCCGCCACGATGCCGGGCGTACCCCAAGATCAGCTCAAAGAGCTTATACTCCAAGGCGTTGGACAGCTCACCCAAACCCAAGGTGTGGGCCGCAAACCTCGCGATCAGGTCGTGGCCGATACGCAGCGCCATTTCCAGCATCTGGATGCACTCTTGGACGGCCGAAACTGGTTGGTCGGTGAGGCCCTTTCTTTTGCTGACTTGGCGGTCATCGCCCAAGTGAACGCTCTCCTTTACGCCAGAGAAGCCCGAGAGGCTTTTGGCAAAACAAAGAACATCAAAGACTGGATGGCTCGCGTTGATCGCGTGGCCCCGAAGGGAGACAACTAGGATGACGGCGTTACCCATAGATACCAATCTCGCCAATGCGGATCTGATCCCCAACCTTGGCGGCCCGCCTCATGAACTCTTTGCCAAATGGCGTGCGCAAGATCCGGTCCACTGGAATCCGCCTTCGCCGGACTACGGAACTGATATGATCGGCGCATCCCTTTCGAAGGGATTTTGGGTGCTGACCCGCTATCAGGACGTCTACGACGTATCGCGCAATCAAGAGCTCTTCACATCTCACGACGGCAGCCCGGTCATTTGGGATTTCGAACCGGAACAGCTCGCCATCCAACAAGCGGGCATGATGGGCATGCAAGCCGAACAGCATGCCAAGGTAAAACGACTGGTCATGCCGCCTTTTTCACCGAAGGAACTTAAGGCTTTCGAACCGGACATTGAGCGCGTAGCCGCCGAGATCATCGATGATGTTGCACACAAAGGATCGTGCGAGTTCGTTTTCGATGTGGCCTCAAAACTCCCGGTCTACACGTTCTGTAAGATTTTGGGCGTTCCCGATGAACGCCGGGACGAGGTTTACAAACTAGGGAATGCCACAGCCGACGTTGAAAACCGCCGCGGCGCCTCTGACGAGGCTCCCGTCTTCCAACTTTTTGCCATCGCGCAAGAACTCTCCGAAGAGAAACGTAGAAATCCTGACAACTCGATGTTGAGCCGGTTTGTGAACGGAGAGGTCGACGGGGAGAAGCTGGATGAAATGAACATCAATATGTTCTTTGTCACGTTATCCATCGCCGGTCATGAGACGACCAGAGGGACAGCCGGTCATTTCATCCGCTTAATGAATGAATATCCTGATCAGTACGAGGTACTCCTAAGCGATCTCGACACGTATCTCCCTCGCGCCATAGATGAAGTTTTAAGGTATTCTCCGCCGGTCATCAAATTCCGGCGCACCGCGACGGCTGACACCAAGATCGGCGATCAAGAGATCAAGGCGGGTGACAAGATCTATTTGTCCTATCCCGCAGCCAACCGGGATCCCGAAGTCTTTGAGGATCCGGACCGGTTCGATATCACCCGCGAAAATGCAGGCAAACACCTATCGTTCGGGACGGGCCCTCACGTGTGTCTGGGTGCCCGCTTAGCGCAGATCCAGCTGCGCGCCCTTCTGAAGCAAGTCTACACGCGCATCCCGGACATCCGCATTTCCGGCGAGATGGAGATGATGCGCTCGATCTGGTTCAATGCCATCCTGAAAATGCCCGTTACGTTTACACCGGAGAAGCGCCCATGACTGACGTCGAGGAAATCAAGAGCTCTGCCGTCTTTCGGCCCAAAGGCCAAATGTATGAGGAATTCGAAGTCGGTAGTGTGATGAACCATCATTGGGGCCGGACCATTACCGAGGCAGACACAATTCAATTCTCGCATCTGACCCTCAGCTACAATCCGCTCTATTTTAATCGCGAGTACGCCAAGTCCCTTGGCCACCCGGATATCGTGGTCAATCCACAACTCGTCTTTAACGTTATATTGGGGCTCACGGTCGAGGACTGTTCGGAGGGATTGGGTGGACCATTCTTGGGGGTGTTTGAACTGAACTATCACGAACCTGTCTATCCCGGCGACACGCTAACAGCGCGTTCAACAACCACGGACAAACGTCTGTCGGAGAGCAGCGAAGGCCGCGGGATCGTCAGTTGGCACTCGGAAGGCTTTAATCAGCATGGCAACCGTGTGATTGACTTCAAAAGAAGCAATTTGTCATTCTTTAAAGCCGCCGAACGCACGAGGGAGGGATAGAATGGGTAAACTCGCAGATCTCACCAGTTCCGATACCTATTTCGAAGACTTTGATGTCGGACAGACCATCCGGCATGCGCGTGGAAAGACTGTCACCAATCTGGAAAACGTCAACTTCACAAACATGGTGATGAACACCGCCCAGGGGCACTTTAACGAAGACCTGATGGCCAAAGCAGGCGGCTTCGCGAAGGACGCCTCCCAAGACCGGGCGAGCAAAGTGATTTCCTACGGCGGCGTGAACTTTTCATTGGTCCTTGGACTAGCGTCTCAAGACACAATCGAAAACGCCCTTGCCGAGATCGGCCTTGATAACATTCGTCTAAAGCACCCCGTGTTTCATGGAGATACGATCTACGCCTATTCTCGTGTCCTGGAGAAACGCGATAGCGATAGAGAAGACGCAGGCATTGTCGTCTTTCAGCACTGGGGCCTCAACCAAGACGACAAGCTCGTCGCCGAGGTGCAGCGAACCGCTCTCATCAAGCGCAAAAGTCACTGGGCAGACAAATGACCCTCGGCGCACTCAGCGATATTCGTATCATCGACCTCACACAAATGCTGGCAGGTCCATACGGCACGATGATGCTCGCCGATCACGGGGCAGAGGTGATCAAAGTTGAACCTCCCAAAACCGGCGACATGACGCGGCCGGGAGGCCCTTTCCATGAAGGCGACGAACAGCGAACCCATGGCGGCTACTTTCAAAGCGTTAACCGCAACAAGAAAAGCGTCGTCCTTGACCTCAAGACCGAAGAAGGCAAAGCCGCACTGAAGGCCCTCGTCAAAGATGCCGACGCGGTGACAGAGAACTTTCGTGTTGGTGTGATGGACAAATTGGGCCTCAACTATGAGGTTCTCAAGGAGATCAATCCCAAGCTTGTATACGGAACGCTGCGCGGCTTCGGCGATCCGCGCACGGGCAAGTCACCCTATGCGGAATGGCCGGCTTTTGATGTGGTCGCCCAGGCTATGGGCGGCATTATGGGGATAACGGGTCCCGATCCCGAAACCCCCACCAAAATCGGTCCCGGCGTTGGCGATATCGTGCCCGGCATGATGCTGGCCTTCGGCGTCTTGATGGGCATCCATCACGCCAGGCGGACCGGCGAAGGACAGTTTGTAGACGTATCCATGGTGGACAGCATCTTGGCCGTCTGTGAGCGCATGGTTTATCAGCACTCCATTCAGGACAAAGTAGCCCGCCCCGAAGGCAATGGCCACCCGTTCATTTGCCCCTTTGGTATGTTCCCCGCAAAAGATGGATTTGTCACGATCGCGGCCCCCTCCCAAGACTTCTTCGACATTTTGTGCGATCTGCTCGGTGCCCCACACCTTAAAGCGGACGAGCGATTCTCCAACCCTGCCGATCGGGGAAGGCTCAAACAGGACCTCATTGTAGAACTCAGCGCCGTCACATCCAGCTTCACTAAGAAAGAGCTGCAAGACCGCTTGGGCGGCAAAATTCCCTTTGGCCCTGTTATGCAAATGGATGAAGTGGCGGCGGATCCGCACTTTGCCATTCGGGAAATGGTCGTCCCGGTCGAACAGCCTGGGTGCGAGCGGGAAACGCGTATTGCCGGCGTGCCGATCAAACTCACGGCCACACCCGGCGGCGTGCGTACGCGAGGTCCTTTCTTAGGAGAGCATACAGAAGACATTCTGCGGGACGTCGGCGTGAGTGAGGAACAGATAGAATTGATACGAATGAAGTTGGAAATCTAATTGTCATTGCGAGCGGAGCGAAGCAATTCAAGGCCAAGGATGCGTGATGTCCACTGGATTGCCGCAGTTGGTAACACGGCCTCGAAATAACAGCTAAAGCGCAAGGAAAGGAAACACAATGAGCAAGAAACCGATGAGACTAAGACGTTCGCAACTGGCCGTACCCGGCGTAAGCGAAAAGATGCTCACCAAGGCGGCCGCCTCGGATGCCGACCACGTATTCTGCGACCTGGAAGATGCCGTGGCTCCCTCAGCCAAGCCGGGCGCCCGCAAAACCATCGTTGAGGCGCTGAATGGCCTTGATTGGGGCAAGACGGTCAGATGCGTGCGCGTCAATGATGTGACCACGGAATGGTGTTTCGAGGACATCATCGAAGTGGTGGAAGGCGCCGGTGAAAATCTGGACACGATCATGCTCACGAAGCCGATGGACGCAGGCGATGTTTTATTCGTGGACAAATTACTGACTCAGCTCGAAAAGAAACTGGGCCTCAAGAAGAGAATTGGCCTGGAATGCCTCATCGAAGAAGTTGAGGCCATGCGGAATGTTTGGGACATCGCTCATTGTTGTGAACGCTTGGAATGCCTCATCTTCGGCATGGGGGACTACGCCGCCTCCCAAGGGATCGTGGTCAAGAATATTGGCGGTGAACATGCCTATCCAGGCGATATCTTTCACTATCCCAGATACCAGCTGACCATTGCGTGTCGCGCGGCGGGGATTGACCCGGTTGATGGCCCCTTCGGTAATTTCAAGAATGAAGAGGCCTACAGGGAGGAATGCCGACGTGCTCTGACATTGGGCATGGTGGGCAAGTGGGCGATTCATCCTTCGCAGATCGCGCCGGCTCTGGACGTGTTCTCGCCCGACCAAAAGGAAGTAGACTTCGCCCGAGAGATCATCGAAGTTTACCGCAAAGCGGAAGCCGAAGGCATCGGCTCCGTCGGACACAAGGGGACCATGGTAGATGCTGCCTCGGCCCGGCTTTTTCAGAACACAGTAGACCGCGCCGATCTCATTGGCATGTAGGAGGAATGTAAGCAGATGACCGTCGCCTTTTCGCGCGTCGAAGACGCCCTCACAATCGATCCGACGATCGCCTGGCGCATGCAGTTTGATCAGTTGAACATAGGTCTCGAAATCGAGGACGGAGCGGATCAAACCGTCCTGATCGGGCCGGAGCGCATCGAGCTCAAAGAGGGGGTCTCGGCCGACAGCCACGTGGTTCTGACGGCAAAAGCAAGCGCTTGGGACGAGTTTGCAAAAGACGAACCTGCTGTTGGATACCAAACCATCGCGTCGCTGATCGAAGAGCAGCATATGCGCGTGCGGGCCGGAGATATTATGGACTATGCCCGTAATGCCATGATGCTGGAAAAGCTCTTCGCAACCTTGCGGCAACCCAAGACGCTGGACGCAGCACCTCATGCGGAAATCGAGATCGAAGACATAACCGGTCGCTATATCCGCATGAATTTGGAAGGCCGTCCGCACAGGATCTATTTTGAAGAGGCGGGCCAGGGCACGCCGCTTCTGTGTTTGCACACGGCAGGCGCCGATGGCAGACAATATCGCGCTTTGCTGAATGACCCAGAAATCACAAAGGACTTTCGGGTCATTGTGTTTGACTTGCCGTGGCATGGCAAATCCTCCCCGCCTCCCGGCTTCCACTTGGAACACTACAGGCTGACCACGGACAAATATGTCGACACCGTCATGGCGTTCAAGAACGCTCTTAACTTGGATCAGCCGGTGGTGATGGGCTGCTCAATTGGTGGACGTGCAGTCCTGCATTTGGGATTGCGCCACGGTTCCGCCTTCAAAGCAGCGATTGGATTGCAGTCGGCCATGCATGCCGAAAGCCGTTCACAAACTCAGATGGGGCTTCTGGACAAACATGTGCTCTACCGGCCGGATGTTCATGGCGGCGAGGTTTCTGCCGCTTCTGTGATGGGCATCATGTCTCCCAATTCGCCGGCGAAAGATGAATGGGAAACGCTGTGGCATTATATGCAGGGCGGCCCCGGCATCTTTGCAGGGGATCTCTACTACTACTTCGTCGACGGAGACCTCAGAAACGGTCTTGTCGATGGGTACGACACGGATGAATGCCCGCTTTACTTGCTCACCGGTGAGTACGATCTCTCCGCCTCGCCGGAAATGACAGCGGAGTTGGCGACCGCAGTAGGCGCCACCCACTTCGAAGTGATGAAAGGACTGGGTCACTTCCCCATGTCGGAGAACCCGGAGCAATTCCGCAAGTATCTCCTTCCGGTCCTTGAAAAGATAAAGGCGCAATAAATGGTACAGCTTGTCCAACTCAACACTACGCCTCGCGGCACGCCGGGCAGCGGCTATATGACCGAAGAACGGCTCATGTTCCAACAAATGGCCCGGGACTTCACGAACAACGAAGTCACGCCCATCGCCAATATGCTTGACCCTGAACAAGGGGACATCCCCCGAGAGCTCATCGACAAGATGGGTGAGCTGGGCTTTTTTGGCATTCTTATTCCCGAAGAGTTGGGGGGACTTGGCCTGGGCGGCTTTGAGTACTGCCTCGTGGCGGAGGAATTAGCCCGCGGCTGGATGAGTGTCGCAAGCATCATCGCCCGCGGCAACAGCTTCTACCGAAGCATTCAGGGAACAGAAGAAGAAAAACGCCGTAAGACCGAACTCATGGCTCAAGGTCAGTACTTGGGAGCCGCAGCCCTCTCCGAGCCACAGACTGGCTCCGACTTGTCCAGCGTCGCCTGCCGGGCGCGACGGGACGGTGATGACTGGGTGGTCACCGGCAACAAGTATTGGTGCACTTTTGCGGACGGCGCAGACTTCATCAGTGTCCTCTGCCGTATTGATGATCCGGACGCGGATCCGGATGCCCACCCCAAGACCACCAGCGTGACAATCGAAAAACCTCGCGGCGAGCTTCCCCAAGGCTGTAGCGGCTCTCCTATCCCGAAGATTGGCTACTTTGGCTGGAAGACCTGGGAGCTTAGCTTCGACGAGACCCGTGTTCCCGCACCGCCCATTGAAAAATCGAGCGGGCGTGGCTGGCAGGCTGCGGCAGCGGGCCTCGAATTGGCACGCGCTCACACGGCCGCCCGCTCCATTGGGCTTGCCCAAGCTGCCCTTGATCACGCGGCGGAGTACGCCAAGGAACGGGTTCAGTTCGGCCAACCCATTTCTGATTTCCAGGCCATCCGCTTTAAGATCGCGACGATGGCGACCGAGATCGAGGCGGCCCGCCAGCTGATGTATCACACCTGTGCCAAAATTGATGCAGGTGAACCTGCCAAAACTGAAACATCCATGTGCAAATATTTTGCTTCGGAAATGTCGGAACGCGTCACTTCGGAGGCGCTCCAAATTCTCGGCGGCGCCGGCTATACAACGCTCCATCCGATTGAACGCTATTGGCGGGACGCGCGCCTAACAAAGATCTTCGAGGGCACCTCGGAAATCCAACAGCGCATCATTTCCGATCAACTCCTGGGCAAACCCACCCGGCGGTGAGCAAACCCGCCGATTAAACGGAAGTCAAAGGGTGAAAGTATAGCGAATAAACGGGTCCTCGCGACGGAGCGATAGGATGACTCCAGCTGCTAAGTAGTCGAACCTTCATCGACTTATTCAATTGTCGTCCTAGAGCGCGTCGTTTCCGCGGGGGTGAATTCGTTCAGAGGACCCATAATCAGCACACCAAGAACTCAGGTTTAGGCGCCAAACTTGGAACGGAACGTGATCACAGCCACTGCGACGGAGACTCGCTCAATCCCGCGAACCACAGGTATCCAGAACAGAATTTCTCCCCGCCTACGCCACCGCTGCAGCAACCCGCTCCGCCGGTGTCTGTTCGGTCAGGGCGCGCAGAGATGTCAGGATCATATTCTTCTTCGCTTTAATCCGCTCATTGGGACCACCGATCGCAACTGCAAATTTGGATTTGCCCGATGCCGCCGGGAGCAACATGGCAAGCGCCCCCGCCCCCCGCGTCGTTTCCCCCACCGAATAGGCAAACCCGTTTCGTCTGACAAAGGCGACATGTTGCTCCGCTTGCGAGGCGGTTTCCCGCCAATACGGATTGCTGCTTTCAGCTTGGGTGCGGCGAATAATCTTTCCGATCTCCTTATCGGCCTCTTGGGCAAGCAAGGTCCATCCTGTGGAACAACAGCACAGAGGGCGCAGGAGCCCCGAGGCGACATGCAGGCGCAGCGGATCCGCACTGACATGCACCATCAGGTACTGGGCAAAAATTCCATTGCGCATGGCAAGTATGGCTGACTCGCCAGTCTGCTCTGCAATCTTCTGAAGGAGTTCGGGAACCACCCCAACCTGTTGCTCCTGATTGAGGAGCCAGGTGCCGAGGAACGTGATCCGCGGTGTCGGAAAGTAGGTCCGCGCCGTCTCGTCTTGCTCAAGATACCCGAGATGGACGAGAGACTTTGTCAACATAGAGGTGCTGGACTGTGGGATCGACAGACCTTCCATGAGCTCAGTGATGGTCAAGGGCCTTTGTTGTTCGGCAAAGAGCTCAAAGACGCGCAGCGCGCGGGCTGCAGACTTGATGGGGTCGGACATGGGCTACGCTCCGGAAGACAAAGTCTGGGCATCACTCATGTGATAACTGACCAGTGGACGCCAATCAAGATATGGCCGAAGCGATTGTCGCTCTGAAAGACGTCAACACCAAGCGCAAAAAAACAGCGCGCGGAGTGATCCGCGCGCTGCCCGTAAGTATTTGTTGAAGATCGAACTAGAAGTTAATCTTACCTTCCAGAGTGATCTGACGACCCCGTGATACGTTCACCACTTGGTCCTCAAGCTGATCCGGATTGGTCGCAGCCTGCTCGTCAATTACCGAGAACGGACGACCACCAGAGGTAATGACAGTTACTTTGTCAGCCAAGTTCTGTCCGATCACACCGAGAGACCAGCGGCCATCGATATCCCCGACGGATAGGTACGAATTGAACTTGACATGAGCGTCTTGCTCAAGCCCCGTCAGTGCGTCTTCCGTATAGTACGAGCTGGTAAAGGCCATGATGCCACCAAAGTTGAAGCCGAGCCAGTTGTTGAGCGGTCTTGAAAGGTCAAAGCCTGCCGTACCGGTATACAGAGCGTTGCCCACGATCTGACGGCCCTTCAGGTTTTCGTCAAGCGTGAACGGATTGCCCGCTGTACAACGGCTCGGGTCCGTCCCGACCACAGGAACGGCGCTGGTCGGTGCGTTACCACAAACCGGTAGGCTGTAGCCTTGAGAGGTACCCTCAGCATCGTTCAGGAAGTCCTCCGTGTACTTCGCAGAGGTGTAAGCCCAAGTCGTGTTGAAGGATAGTCCTTCAATCGGTGTTTGCCAGATGCCTTCAAACTCCGCACCGAATTGCGTCACTTCATCCGCATTCGTTGTGATGAAAGTCAAGGCTGGAGCATCAAACAACTGAACTTGCAGGTTCTCATAAACATACCGGAAACCGGTCACATTGACCCGGAAATCGCTGGATCCGAGACCGAAGTCGGTCTTGAAGCCAGCTTCAAAGCCCTTTGCCAATTCCGAACCGAACACCAACGGATCAAACTGACCTGTCGTCGCCGCCAAGCTGAGAGAAGAACTCGGAAGCGCAGAGTTGTCGATGCCGCCTGACTTAAATCCAGTTTTATATGCTGCGTAGAAGTTCACCTGGTCGTTGATATCCCAAGACACGCTCACCTCTGGAGAAATGTTGTCGTCTTGGAATTCAATTCCAGGAACAACACCTCCGTCACTAAACGCCGAAACCGGAATACAAGTCGTGAGTGGCGGAGCTGCTGGAATACAGCCCGGCGTTCCAATTGCAGTTGTCTCCAATCGATCATGGACATACGGGAACTGGATCGTATTGAAGTGGCGCTCCTTGCTGTAACGGGCGCCGGCCACAATCTCGACGCTTTCGAAAGGCCGAACAAACACGTTGCCAAAAACGTTAAACGCATCCGTATCCGTTTGGTGCTTCTTCAACCAGTCAGCCGTGAACCCAGTGGTCGGATCCGGACCAAACAACAACGCACCGTTTACAGCATACTGATGCGAATTAAATTGTATCCGGCGATGCTGGTAATAGGTACCCGCTACAAAATCAATGAATCCGCCGAAATCACTGGCCAAACGAAATTCCGTCGACAAATTATCTCTGGCGTTACGCGCAATATTACAACCCATACCGTTTTGGTCATAGGCATAACAATCGTTCGAGTCATCTTTCAGATTGAACCAACCACTCACATTCGTAAGCGTCAGAGCATCAGTCAGGTCCCAATCAGATCTCAACGTCGCTGTTTGAACGATCTGATCGTAGAACGGCACACCGCCACGGTTACCAGGAACGTTGGAACCGCCAATGTCATTTTGGTCCCCAAACTGAACAACCCGATCATCATCGTTACAGTCGTATCCGGAAGTAACACGAACCGCCAAAGCTTGAGTTCGCTGTGGATCCCCAGCAACACGGCACTGAATATCCGTGCTATAAATTTGACCGTCATGCTCCCAATCGCTTCGGAAATAC
>JANQPV010000001.1 GCA_028285305.1 Alphaproteobacteria bacterium
TGGTTTTGACGGAAACACAAAACGGCTCCAGATTCTTTGTTTTGCGCGTTTCCTGACGGTGAACCGGATTCCACTTCACCTGGAAACGCTCTAGGACGGTGTCTGAAGACCTTTCTGAGCGGGACATTTCATTTGAGCCAGCCCACTTGTTTCGCTCGAGTGACAAAAGGCATTATTGCGATGAGGCGTTGCCGAACGCTTGAACTCAGTTCTTTTAACCCGGCTTGCTTAAGTTGTCTCGAAGAGCTTCCACGTCGGCGTGTAGCCGCAATGCCAGAATAAGGCGAGGCCGTCCGTTGGCTGGTCGTTCTCGTCGGCTTCCATAACAGTGAAAGACTTGCCGCCATAGATGGGATCAATGGTTAGTCCGTAGTCGGTCTCGACACGCTCGCAGAGTGCGATGTGATCTTGATCGAAACCTCCATATGTGCGGTTGCGCTTGGGTGCACGAACAATAATCCGTGGTCTGTGTTTCAGCTTCAGTTTGTGGCTTCGGAGTGTCCACACGGTCAAAATCGGGATCACAACCGAAAGTGGGTCTGATACCACTTGTGCCGCCACGATCTCGACAGGCGGATAACCGGCTTCGCGCATCATCGCTTCTGCGATCCCAAAACCACTCACCGTGCACCCGGCCGCCGAGGCCACATACAACCTTGATGGCAAACGGCCGAACTGTTCGAGACATTGCGACATGGCCTCAAGATATCCGCGCGCCGTTCCCATAATGGCCTTTGGGTGTGCCGGGCTTGGGGCGACAACAAGAGCCTTTCGCCCAAACAGTCTATTCTTGATGACCTGCGATGCGAGGGCAAGGGCTGCGGCCGTGTAACTGCTGCCACGCAGCGTTACATTGTTTGCGTACTTTGTATAAATCTGCTCACGGACATGTTGAGGCAAGCGAGGATTGTCGACGATACGAAGTTGGACGGAAATTTCCAGCTCCTCGGCTAATCGAAGGAGCTCAGGACCAAGATTTGTGATGTTACCGAGAGGCATATACATGGACCCAAGCTGATGTTGATCCATGTGATCGAGCAGCGCTTCAAGCTTGCGTGCTTTGACCCCGCTGCGTGCGTCACCGCCAAACCCAGCTAGATCGTCCCTCTTGACGAGGAATTTGCCAAACTGAGAATGTTCGTACGCCTCGAGAGGTGTGGGCCATTGTCCCAGCGTATGGCGCGGTGGTGACAACACTTTGGGAAACAAATCGCTGGGTTTGACACTCGCCGCCGTAACAGAAGGCGTCTCAGAGGCATACATATCTTGGACTTTCATTCGCGACGCACAGGGCAACACCTGAAGACTGCAATCGCCGCACCGGATAGGTTCTATCGTATTCTCAGGAACTTCCCAGAGCAAATAGGGCTCAGATCCTATGGTTAGCAGACCACTTTCGGCCCGTTTGAGACATTTGCAGCTATCGATCTAAACGACTGAAATCGACGAAGAAGAGAAATTCGCGTTAACGCCACGCTGAGTACGATCCGTCAAGGATTGATTCCCGACAAGAAACTCAGAAGAGCATCGTTCACAATCTCCGGACGTTCTTGCTGAATCCAATGACCGGCCTCTGGCACGACCGTAACCGCCCGTAGATCTTTGGCCGTGATTTCCATGCCTGCACGAAGCTGCTCCTCGTTTGCTCCGGCAATCACGATATCCTTCGCTCCGGCGAGGAACATAACCGGTATGTCGATGGTTGCGTCGGCAAGCTCCGGAGTGGTTTCCCAGTTCCGATGCATATTCCGGTAGTAGTTGATGCCGCCCCGAAAACCGGATTTCTCGAATTGTTCAACGTAATGATCGAGATCCGCTTCGGTCATCCAAGCAGGTCTTTCCAAAGGCTTTCCGAGTCGAGGGATAAATCCGCCTGCAGATAAGAGTGGATCTGTTACCGTCGGAGCAGCTCGAGGTGTTTCGGGAGACGCGTAAAGTCGCTCCAAGATGCCACGGGGGTCGGCGTCGAATTCCGCCTCCGCCACGCCATCCTCCTGGAAATAGAGAAAGTAGTGGAACGTCTCGCCATGCGCAGCTTTCAGTCTATCAATGATCGACTCCGAGCCACGCGGACTGTAAGGGAAACTCAAAGCCGCCAATCCGTTGAAATAGTCCGGGTACATTAACACGCTATGCCAGGCTACGAGAGCACCCCAGTCGTGCCCGACCAAAGTCGCTTGGCGTTCGTCTGATGACTCAATCACATTGACGATGTCTTGAGTAAGCTTTTGGATGGTATAAGCATCCACCGAATTGGGCGCATCGCTTCCCCCATAGCCACGCATGTCAGGCGCCAGCACCCTGTACCCCGCTTCGGCAAGGACGGGCATCTGATGCCGCCAAGAATAAGAGAGCTCCGGCCATCCGTGCACAAGCACCACCAGTGGCCCCTCACCCATTTCGATCAACCTAAGCCGAACGTCTCCGGAGCGGATGTTTCGTTCTCGCATCTGTTCCTCTGCAAGCGGAATTGTGGGCATTAGGAGAGTTGCAAGAACAATCGCCGCTGCTGCAAAGCCAAGCCAATATCGGCGAAGCGATGAGAAGCGGTGTGGCGGTCCAACCGATAGCCAAGACATAGTAAGATCCCCTCATATGTTCAGAAACATCGCATACCTACCGCAAGTAGGGTAACCAGCAAAGCAGCAACAAAATATCGCAGAGTCCGAAAAAGCACGCCGGTGCGTTGCGATCTCCTTATCACGAGCTAAGAAACTTATTGAATTCGTCCAAAAGCGTCGATCAAGACACGCCTGGCCTACGTCGGATGTGCATCGTTCAAAGGAACCAAAAGGCTAACGTCCGCTTCGAGCGCATAACAGACTCTGATTTGCGCACTTCGGAACGTCCGCCAGCGGCAACTCCGGCAGTTCGCGGTGCCCTGTTCGGCCGCAGCAAGCTGGAACAGGGCACTGTGTTGACGAGAACGTCTCTCCTGCAAACGCGACTTTAGGATTGAGCAAAGAGGGAGGCCAGCTCATCGTCGGAGGCTGCGACGATCTTCTGGACCCATCCGTGGAAGACTTGCCCGCCGCCTTCGTTGCGCCCGAAATAGACTTTGTCGATAAGGCCTGACTGGAGCGCTTTGTGTTGACGTATGCCAGTAGCATAGTCCTCGTCGCGTACGACATGCTTGAGCATGTCAAATTGTTCGTGAGCGCCCTTTATCACGCTGGTGTCATTAGGCTTGTGCTCCATGACATAGTATTGGGTCGTGGTGCTTTCTCCCACCGTGTCGCCCGGAAAGAGTTGCGAAATCATCGCCCCGCGGACATTGCCGCCGTAAAAACTGGCAATAGAGATGTGAGGAAAGATCGTCCAAACACCGTCCATCAAGGCTTCGTTGGGCCAATCGCCTTCATCCATGTCCGCCAGATCAAGAGCTTGTACGCCCTCGGAGCCAATGCCTAAGAACTTGGAAGACGGGTTGACCACTCTTTGGTGAGGGCCCCAGGCATAGTAGTTGGCGCGGTTGAACATGTCCGCTCCAAACGAGTCCTTATGCAGAGCAGGCAAGTGATAGAAATCCAAGTAGCCGTCATAGGCGGTCTTCCAATTAGGCCCCTCTAGCACGCGGCTATCAAACAAATACCAATCTTCAAACCCAAAGCTTGCCAGCAATGCGTCATAGCCGGACAAAAAGGCGCCGATATCCAGCGACGACTTTGGATCGAGGATCACCCAAATCAGCCCCGCCGTCTCAAGCAGAGGAAACTCCTTAAGGCAGAATGCGGCTTTGTCGATCGCCCCGAAATCGTCGGCTGCCGCTACGCCGATCAATGTTCCGTCTTGGCCAAACGTCCAACCGTGATAGGCACACGTGAAACGGTGGGCACTGCCCTTTCCGTCCGCAATCGGATTTCCTCTATGGGTGCATGAGTTCAGAAAGGCGCGCGCGCCCCCGTCCTTTTGCCGGGTGATTAGTACCGGAATGCCCGCCACGTCCATGGCCTTGTAGGCTCCCGGTTCCGCGAGCTCGCACGAGGGTGCGAGCATGAGCGGGAGGCGTTTAAAAATCTTGTCGCGCTCGGCTTCAAACATACGTTCATCCGTGTAGTTACTGGCGGGAATGTCCATAACGGTTTCCGCCAGATCCATCGTGCCGGCTTTGCCGTGAGCGATCAAAGATCTCGTCATTTCAAGTAGTTCTGGATGCGTCATCGTCCTCTTCCTCGTGTTCTCCCTCGCGCGTCCAAAAAAACAATCATCCGCTTTTGCGGATTGACAATTAACTAAATGATCATTTAATTATTGCGAACTGTCAAGGTTCCTTTCGGGAGTACGTCCTCTTGGCCGCGGCCGAATTGCCGCATGCGGTTCGAAAGAGACAGTAAAGGCGATTGCTTTGAACACGAGATCTGCCCCCAGACCGATACGCAGAAGCTTGGGCCGGCCCGAAGGCGCGACAGGTGAAGACACGCGCAACAGATTGCTGAACATTGCCGCCATCCTATTCGCGAAGGATGGGTACGCCGATGTTTCCGTTGCCGATATTGCCGGTGAAGCAGGCATCACCGCCGCCGCCGTTTATCACTATTACAGATCCAAGGATGAGCTCTTTATCGAGACCGTCTGCAATATGTATGACGAAATAGCGTTGGCCTTCACGGACGCGGCAACCGTGGGCGGCACGTGGCGGGAGAGCGTGTCAGAGGTCCTGAATGCTTGTACAAAGCTGTACCGTGAGGATTCTGTGCTTCAGCGTCTTGGCGTTGTCGCGGCGGTCAAAGCCTCCCAGGCGCCTGAGACCTACAAGAGGGTTTCCCGGGCGCGAGATCGCATCTCTGACGTCTTTGTACAAATCATGAAGAAAGCGGTCGAGGACGGAGAGTTTCCCAAGAACACCGATCCGGAGCTTACAGGGGATTTGCTCAGTCACCTTATCCTGTCCGGGATGAGTTCGGCGACCCATCGCAGAAAGTCTCAGAGAGAGTTCAAACGGCTCGTCCTTGCGTTCAGGTTGCTTCTCAACATTGACGATGGTCGATGACCAAACGTTCGTCGACGTCATTTAATAGGGATCAGATCTAGACGCGAGTGATCGGCATGGAGGCTTGAGCTTCAGACTCATCGAACTTCATAAGTCACCTTCCAATCCCGCAAACGTTCCCCTAGCCTTCTCTTGCAACCTTTCCTGCTCCCGCGAGGTGGGCCAACAGACCAATAACGGCGCACCACAGAGCAATCCACGAGAGGTAGATCAAAATGTCTTGAAGCGGATTGTTGAAAAGCGTTAGCATGATGGCGCGCCCCCCGGTCCAGCTTGCCCAAAACGCGATCAGACGCGCGGGCTGTCTGAGGCCCAGAAACCATGCGAGCGTTCCCGTCACGGCGAGCGCCATGAGCTGAGCAAGGGGCACCGTGAACACCCAGAACAGATTGCCAGTGAGGTCCCAGCTTATCGGCGCGTAAGGGACCAGTATGTTCATGAACAAGAGATCTTCCAGCACCGCGCTGGCTAGCCCGAGCACAATGATGCCTGCCCAGCTGAGTATGTTCTGAAAAGTGCTCATCTCTCGTTCTTGAACGCTGGGGCGGCTATTCGCCGCTCACGATAGTGCCAACTTCCTCCAGAACTGAGGCCCAATCCGCCCGCGACCGGTAACCCGGTTCGGCAAACTTCGCGAGGATGGTTCCGTCGGGCGAAAGCAGCGCCAGGCCGGGATGAGGAATGCCCTCTGCAAAGGAGCCTTCGCCGTACTCTTCGTTACGGATGCCCCACGCGTCCACGTGCTGGCCGTCCACGTCGCGGAGCAGCGGAAAGGTTAACTCCCACTTCTGATGAAATTGCTGAATTTTCTCGAGGTCGTCGTAGGTCATGCCAACGACACTCACCCCAAGGTCTTCGAACTGATCGTCTATGTCATTCAGTTTCACGAACTGACGCTGGCAGAAGGGTCACCAATCGACGGATCGGTTAAACACCACCAACAATCCATTGGAGCCGGTCAGCGTCTCCAGTGTTTGTGGCTGGCCGTCTTGATCGTTGGCGGCCAGCAGAGGCACCGCCGAGCCGACACTCGGGCCCCAGGCCGCTGCGTATTCGTCATCCGCGAAGGCAAGCTGAGCCATGCCCACCAATGCAACGGCAACAATTGCCAGGCGTTGTAGCCCTCGTAAAAAGTAACGGTGATCGTGTCCCAAAGTCACGCTGTTCTCCTTGATAATCCCTCATCATTTTGGCGACGGTAACCGCGTCGCCCATCCGGCCTTATAGCTCAACTTCTGTCTTTTGTCATCGATACTGCAAATTCTTTTTTGTAGCTGTGTTGCGGATGTCGTCTTTCCCTCTCTTCAGGTGCGGGAATGAATTGGCCAACGGAATTGCGCATCGATCTGTGTCAAATCCCGGTGTGCCCCTGTTCAGCGCGCGTTCGTTGATAGAAACAACAGCACCAGCTGTTCGACGATATCTGAAAATCCGGGAACGAAGAGCAGAGCAAGCGGCAAGAGGACCGTAATGCCAAGACAAAGATACAAATAGTTCGTGGTCGTCATGTGTCAGTTTCCCCGAGGGGCCAATTCGAAGATCCAGGTCTCGCCTTCGGCGATTGCAGTTTGAATGGCCGCAACGGCTTCCGGCGTGGCACCGCCGGCGTATTTCTGCGCAAGCTTCGCGGCCACACCAGAGGTGATGCCGGGATCGGTCACGCGAATGAGACGCCGTTCATATCGAATGCCGTCAATACGGACCATGCCCAGCCCTTCGCCCGCATCGGCTTGAAAGGCCCAGTCTTTCCACAGCCGACCTAAGAGGGACTTCATGTAGCCCGACGGCACGTAAATCTTGCCATCGCTTTCCATGACGAAGGTGCGGCGCGAGGACAGAGGATGATCCAGTTGTAGCTCGACCGTTTGTACATTATCCGTAAACGTCCAATCGGGCTCAGGGCCCGTATGAAGCTCACCGGTGATGAGCTCACCGCCCGGGAACAATATGGAGGGCCCATCGGCGCCGGCGTTCTCCACGCGCAGCGTGACAAACGTCACCAATGGTATCAGGACCAAAATACCCAGCACTTGCAGAACCGCGCGGATCATTCTCTTCCCCTTTTGTGTCGTCGAACAGTAGTCAAGTTTCGGGGCCGAGTCGATTCGACACACTACGCGTTCGCGGCGGTAGAGTTGAAACTAGGAAACGTCGCGATTTTGAAAAAGGGGCCGAAAGAGGTTTTGGCAACTGATAGATCGTCGTAGGACGCCTACACTCAAGAGAACTCATCGAAAAGGACTACAAATGCTTCTGCGCCGCATGATAGAGCATGTCAAAGCTCAAAACTGGACCGCCGTTGGACTCGACTTTGTCATTGTCGTAATGGGCGTTTTTTTGGGTATTCAGTTTTCCAATTGGAACGACTCTCGAAGTGCAGCACGGGCCGAACGTCAGATCCTCAATCGACTTCACGACGAAATAGACTCCATCGAGGAGGCTCAGTCAGAGGTTCTTGCCTTCGCGGCGTCCAGGTTCGAGGAGTTGACCTCGGCTCGGCTTGTGCTGTTGGGCAAAAGTGATCGCGACCTTCTGACGGATGCGGAATGTACACAACTTGGCAATTCCCATTTACCGCTAACACCTCAATTGGTCCTTCCCCTTCTCGAGGAACTGTCGGCAACAGGCGATATCGCTCTGATCAAGGACGAGACCGTCGTCGGTGCAATCGCCAACCTCTCTCTGATCAGCGCAACGACAGACAAGGTGTCTACAGAGCTTAGACCCTTTCGAGTACCGCTTGCGACTCGATTTTCTAACCACATGACGTTTGAGTTGAAGGCAAGTTCAGACCCGGCAGATGTCGACGGCTACGACGTTTTGTTCTCTTGTGATACCGCGAGCATGAAAAACGATACGGGGTTTCTAAACGCTATGGGTGAGAATATTGGATACGCCTATTTTGTCTATGAGATCGGCATACTGAGGGAGGTCGCTGCGCTGGCGGAACTGCGCCGTGCGGTCGGCACGGCGTTGGGCCTTCCAAATGGCGATGAGAATGCTTGAGTCGGCCCGATAGGGACGTTCAATCAGAGTCATTGGAATGTCGGCCTCAGAATGCAGATAGGTCCGTACACTCCTCAGTGGACCGATCCTGTGGCAGGGTGCTCCGTGAGGCGGCTGGATGGTTCAACGTCATGGTTGACGAGGACCGTGAGCCCGTCACCGATCAGCAATCCAACCCCACCGCCTACAGAGACTGTTGTGGCCTGTGTTCATACGAAGAAGTCAACATTACTGCCGGCCGTCAAATCGTCCGCATCGATATTGTCAACAATAAATGCTGAAGCAAACTCGATGGTGCCTTGAGTTTGTTGATTCCCAGTGGTGAGATCACCGTCTCCGTCGTCGTCCACAATGATGTTCAGTGTATCGCCGTCGCGCTCAGCAACCACAGTACTGCCCGCAGGAAGACCATTAACAAAGATATCCAGTTCATCCTCACCGGTTAGAACACCTAAAAATCCGAGGAAGCCTCCGTCGTCTTGAAAGTCCGTGACTCGATCATTTCCAAATCCGACGAGGCCGCCAAAGGAATGAAAAATGAAAGTGTCGTTGCCGAATCCGCCGGTTAAAACATCGTCCGCATTATCGCTTCCAAACGCATTGGGTTCATCGCCCGCGATGAGGTCATCGCCAGCGCCACCGAAAATCATGTCCGAGCCCGCGTTGCCGAAGAGAGTGTCGTCTCCGAATCCCCCCCGGAGCGTGTCATTACCATTCCCCCCAAATAACTGGTCGTTCCCGCCCAGACCATTTAGGACATTGTCGCTATTGTCGCCGTTTATTGTGTCGTCGAAGTTCGTGCCGGTCACATTTTCAACATCGATAATCGTGCCGGTATTGCCGAAGCCATCGTCGTTCTCGACACCGGCATCCAGATCGACGTCTATTCCAGCTGGGCTCTGATTAAACAGATTGCCCGAATAGTTGATCGTATCGATCCCCGTGCCGCCGTCGATGACGTCAATACCATCTCCAGGCTGATTGATGATGTCATTACCGCCAAATCCATTGATGGTATCTCCGGCATCATTCGTTCCAAATAAAAACCAATTCGGTAGAAAGTTTCCGTTGATGATGGCCATGGTGACTCCTCCCTAAGTCATTCCTCCATTGCCGCATCTACCTATGGACTCTAGTCATTTTTGTTTGATTTAGATACCCGAATTCGCAATGCGGAGTTCTATGTTTCCTCTTTAGTTATGTGAATGTCAGTGTACATGATAGGTTTTTGGGGATATAGGTCAGTATGCATTACTTACATTTGGTGAGAGACTCAGGACAACTCTTGCAACAGCTTCTCACTATTTCCGGTGGACACATGGACGTTCCTGTCGACTCTCAGGTTGTCTAGCGGCACAATCAGTTTGCAGACGCATGACCGGCCTCACCCTAATGCTAGGTGGTGCAGGCTTTCGTATTCGTCGTCCCTCTCACCCTCCAGAAAGAAGCTGCCGGCGAACTCGGTCAAATGCTCTTGAAAATTTTTGGATATAGTTCCGATACTGATACTTAATCGGGTAACAATCAAGGAAAGCGTGACATCCCCTAAGGCGAGTCCGAGGATAACTCGGCGTCCGCTAAGCAGAATTGGAAATAGTGTGAAGTTGATATCCAATATTGACCATTGCAAAGGGTGGTTCAGGCATTCGGTCCTGGTGCCGCGAATGTCTGTTATGAGCCGAACCAGGTGGTATCTGCAGCCCAAAGTCTGATCCGAAGCAGCAACTCGTCAAATACCTCAACCGGCCCAGTTCGCACTTTCCCCGGCCTTGATGTTGTGGTCTGATTTGAAATCGAAACTGGACTCGGCAAGGGGAAGCAATCGTGTCGCTAGAAACCATATATTACATCGGCCAAACAATCGCGGTGTTGGCCGTTCTCGCCTCTCTCATTTTCGTTGGTATACAGCTCAAGCAGAATGCGAAAGCAACGATGTTGTCGGTCTACGAGTCCGCCATGACAGGTTATAACGAGCACAATCGGTTCATTGCCAACGATGAGAAATTGAGTTCGATCGCGAGGCGCGGCACTCAGGACTTATCTCAGTTGGATGTGGAAGAGCGATATCGTTTCAACTATGTTATTTGGCACTTTGCCAACCATGTATACAAGCTCTTTAGACTATATGAACGCGGTGCGTATCCGGAATCGGAATGGGAAGGCGCAGCTCTTGAAGCCAAGCAGATCTTTTCCTCACCGGGACTGGCGGATTTTCTGGAAAACAATCATCGTTACGCTGATTTAAAGGCTCACCTTGAGCAATATCCTGCACGAGATTTCACCAAAATCGATGGTTGGACCCCGAAGGAGGATGGATTTGAGCCTTGAGGGGGAGGCGCTCACTAAAGTAGAGCATGCGCTTCCACTGGGCCGCTGACGATGGGACCGATGACGATGGGACCGATGACGATGGGACGATGACGCTTTTCCCAAGTGTCATCAGTTCAACGTCGAAGGATTGGGCGGTCAACTCCCGCGCTCCTCGGCGCAACAACTCCTTAAGTGGCCGGAGGGTACTTGCGAGATGGATCAGAGAACGAGACTAGGCTATCTTTCGGCAAGGCCATGATATGCCCTCCTTTCAAATGTTCGCCGAGACTCTGATATTGCTCGCAGCCTCGCGATCTGTAGCCATACAAAGGACAAACACTATGATCTTTTCCCGTTTCAATTCTTTGGGCCTTTTGGTCCTTTTTGGGTGGGCCGTCACCGCTGCGGGCGCAGCTGCTGAACAGGCAGGTCCCATAATCGCGTGCGAGCCCAAAGACAATGCGCGCCCTATCTGCGGTTTCACCAATCCTGAAGACATTGTCGCGCTGCCGGGAGACCAGGTGATCTTGATCGGTGAGTATGGTACGTCTGCGGAGGACCATTCGGGCGGGTTGGTCACCCTCAATCTCGAGACTGAGGAAAAGCAAACCGTTTTTCGCGGCGGAGAGAAGGAAGCAACGCCGGAGCCCGGTTGGGGCGATCCGGCTTGTACGACCCCGCCCGCCCAGGCTTTCAATAGCCATGGCATTGACTTGGTGCGCCGCGCCGATAGCCGGCTTCAACTGCTTGTCGTGCAGCACGGCGGACGAGAGGCGGTCGAGGTCTTCGAAGTGTTAGGTCAGAAAACGGACTGGCAGGTGGAATGGCGCGGTTGCGTGCCGTCGCCAGAGAATGCATCTTTGAATGAAGTGGCCGGCTTGCCAAATGGGGATTTCGTCACCACAAAGATGATTTCACTGGATCAATCTCTTGATGATGGGTTCCCCACCGAAAATTCCGGCAATGCCTTTTATTGGTCTGCGGAACGGGGCTACCAGAAAATAGAGGGAACTGACGGCATCTTACCGAATGGCATCGAAATCTCTCCCGGCGGCGACATCGTCTACATGAACGTCACGGGCGAAGGCCATATTCGTAAGATTGAGATTGCGACCGGACAAGAACTGGGGCGCGCGCCCGTCGCCACACCGGACAATGTCACTTGGTCGCCGAACGGCACCCTTCTTATAGCTTCATTGGGAGAGCTCGATGTGGAAGCTTTTGAAGCCTGCACCCAGCAAACCGAAGGAGCCTGCAGCAATCCATTCAAGATCGTTGAAGTCGATCCCGAAACAATGACCGTTTTGGGCACCGTTTATGAAAGCACGGGCGCACCGATGGGAGCAGGTACAGTCGGCCTGCAAGTCGGTGAGGAGCTGTTCATCGGATCGTTCAAAGGAGACAGAATATTGCGGGTCGACCTTTCTAAAAGGAACTAGACAGGCAATCTAAGCCGATTGCCGGTTAAGGCGCGAGGAAGTGTTTCCAAAGCCTGAGGAGGGTTGATGTGAGGCTTCGCCTCGATATCAGCTAGAGCGTCTACGACTTACTTTTGCGTGATATTCCTGTGATCAGTGCCCTCACGGGCGGAGTAGACGCACAAAAGCATCGACCAATTCCGCTTTCATCTCCGGCACCGTGGCGAGGCCGCGTAGGCACGCTTCAGCGCCGCTCATCACCAGTCCCGACGCGATGATCGGTGTCGTGACCGGATTCGTCGGCCGCGCTTTGCCATGTTGCACAAGCTCCCCGAAAACTTGCCGGATCGCATCGTCGACGGAATTGAACGCCTCAACCGCATCTGGTCCCAGACTCTCTAACCGGGCCCGATCCACATCTCCCCCTGGACCTCCTCCCTTGAGAATGAGGTCGAGAACCGGATCAAGAACATTGGAAATGGACTGCCTTAGGTCGTCGCCCGGTTTGGGGTGCTGACCGAGGATTACTTCAGCAATCCTCCTCTTGCGTTCGATAACGACACCGATCCAAAGGGAGGCTTTGTCAGGAAAGAATAAGTACACCGTGCCGACGGCGACACCCGCATGTTTGGCAACTTCGGAGACACTCGTGTCTTCGTAGCCGTGCTCGCGAAACAACTCGTCCGCCGCTTGGATCACGAGCGATTTCCGCGCCTCAGGGGCTCTTCTTTTGAGTGATGGTCCATCCCGCTTCGCCATACCCCCTGTCTTGAATGAACCCGCATTCGAATGCAATATGTTCAATGAATGAAATTCATTCATTGACATTCGGAGCGTGAGATGCCATCTCCTCCCCAGGTGCTTCGGATCGATCGGCTCAGGCGCATCTGGTGATGGCGCGCGGACACGTGGCGGAGCGAAGGATGAGGTCACTGGTGTGAAATCTCGGCGAACTCCAGCGACAAACAGGGCACCCGTTGCCACGATGTTTCGTCCTTGGCGTCTCCGCGCTCACTCGGTGAGGCCGTCATGCAGCCGGACGTTCCGGTTATCTGTAGGCGGAAACCTCTCCGCGTCATTCAATCGATTTGTCTTTGGAGATCCTAATGAACAAGAATGCCTTTGCAAAATCCGGCTTACTTGTATTGACGATGGCCGTCTTGGGAGGATGGACCCATCCCGGCGGTGATCCCGGGCATCAAAAGTATGCTCCATTGGAATCGATCACGCGGGAAAATGTGAGCACCCTAACTCACGCCTGGACCTTTGAAACCGGCGATCATGCCGCAACACCGGACCTCACCGCTGAGTGGAAGTTTCAAATCACGCCTATTCTCTTTCAAAACCAGCTCATTTTCTGCACACCGCGGAATGAGGTCATAGCCCTCGACCCAGGAACGGGAGAGATGAATTGGCGCTACGATCCCGACGTTAGCGATAGTGACTTTCCTTCTGTATCAAGAGTATGCCGCGGCGTGACACCGTGGCTCGATTCGGGCGCGGCTGCTGACGCCGCATGTAAGTCTCGTGTCTTTATGTCCACCCTCGACCGGCGATTGATCGCCGTGGACGCTCGGACAGGTGAACCGTGCGCGAATTTTGGTACCAATGGTGAGATCCAGGTTAGGCTGGCTGGAGAGGCCGATAGGGACCCGCTTGCAATGACGTTCGTCTCTCCGCCTGCTGTCGCTCGCAACACGGTATTGATCGGGTCTGCGATCCCCGACGGCGTGCGAACTGACGCACCATCCGGTAGACTGCGCGCCTATGATGCGCGATCAGGCGAGGAGCGCTGGACTTGGGATCCCATTCCTCAGGAAGCCGATGACCCCCGACAGGAAAGTTGGGAGAACGGCAGTGCCCAGAGGACCGGAGCTGCCAATGCGTGGGCGCCGCTCAGCGCAGACGAGGAACGCGGACTTTTCTTTGTTCCTACAGGTTCGGCTAGTCCGGACTATTTCGGAGGTATGCGTCCAGGCCTCAACGCTGACGCCAATTCCGTCGTCGCTTTGGATGCAGAAACGGGACAGCGTGTCTGGGCGTTCCAAACCGTCCGCCACGACATATGGGACTATGATGTTTCCGCACCCCCGACACTGATCACGATTGATGTGGGACAAGGCCCCCAAGACGTGGTGGTCCAACTCACGAAGATGGGGTTTGCGTTTGTTCTCGACCGTGAGACCGGTGAACCGGTTTTCGGGATCGAAGAACGCCCGGTCCCTAAGAGCGACGTGCCTGGAGAATGGACCGCGCCGACGCAGCCCGTTCCCGTCCTGCCCAAGCCGATCTTGTCCGAGGAGGTGACGGCCTTCGGTATTACGCCGTGGGATTCGGCTGCCTGTCGCCGACTGATCGACGGTTTACGTCATGAAGGCTTGTTCACACCGCCGAGCTTTCAAGGCACAATGGTGCACCCTTTTTCGGGCGGCGGCATGAATTGGGGCGGAGCGGCGTACCATCCTCAGCGGCAAATTTTGGTCCTGAACACGTCGGATGCTGCCGAATACGCGCGGCTGATCCCTCGCAAGGAAGGCGGCGACGGCATAAAGGGCCAACGGTTCGAGCAAGAAGGGACACCTTACCTGCTTGATCGGGACCTTGTCCGCTCGCCCTTTGGTGCGCCGTGTACAGACCCTCCGTGGGGACAGCTTCACGCCATCGATATGTCGAGCGGCAAAGAGATTTGGCGGGTGCCCTTCGGAACCTTCGAAGATATTGTTCCGTTTGGTGATCTGATTCTTCCCACGGGCACGCCTGGATTCGGCGGCCCTTTGGTGACGCAGCCCGGTCTCGTTTTTGTCGCCGCAGCAATGGATAACTATTTGCGGGCCTTTGACTTGGATTCAGGGGCCGAACTCTGGAAAGGCAGATTGCCCGCAGGGGGCCAAGCCTCCCCCATGGGTTACACTTGGCAAGGTAAAGACTATGTGGTTATCGCCGCCGGCGGCCACGGTCTTATGGGAACCACACCGGGCGACTCGATCGTGGCTTTCGCTCTTGATCCGGACGGACCGGGGGCGTTCGGCTGGTGGGAACGTCCGACACCCAGACGCGCCGCTATTCTGGCATTCGTTGCGATCGGCTTTGTTTTTGTCTTCATCATCTGGAGGCGCCTGCGATCTGCAGGCTGACTACACACAGATGCTCGACGTTTTGAAACGGGATGTTGAGCGGGCGGCGGCCTAGAGCCGTTTTGGTTTTGACGGAAACACAAAACGGCTCCAGATTCCTTGTTTTGCGCGTTTCCTGACGGTGGTGAGGCGCATTCGCGCCGAACGATTCCGTTCGCTTGGTCGATTGATCCTCGATCAATC
>JANQPV010000009.1 GCA_028285305.1 Alphaproteobacteria bacterium
GGGCATGTTTGCTGGCCTCCTCCCAGCAAACACTATGAATCACTGTTCGCGAGATTTGTGAATCCCTTATCGATTCCACTTAAACCGGACCTGCTCTAGCCACCTCCTTCGTATCATTGGTAAGAGCGTCTGTGTACTGATGGTGTGTGCTATTTCAAACAGTCTGTTTCGCCGATTTGAGAGTTGGTTGCAGAAGCTATTCGTTAGCCAAACCCTCAATGAGCACGCAGTTGTTGTCCACTGCAGTTCGGCGGAGTCGCTTTAACGGTGCGTAATCGTCGGAGCGATACCAGGCTTCGGCTTGCTCAAGAGTGTCGAACTCGATGAGTACCGGATACGCTGGTTTCCATTGCCCTTCGTGTACCGTAGAGGTGCCACCGACAACCCGGTACTTGCCGCCGTAGCGGGCAACGATCGGGGCGACTTTTACGGAGTATTCCGCGAGTTTTTCGGGATCGTGGACCTCGACATTGTCAAACAAAAAAAATGCACTCATTGGTTTCTCCTGTGACAATTATGTGGGCTCATTCGGTTCGGCCCATCGGGCGACGAGTCACGCTTCGCGCCAGTAGTCGTTCGCCGCGGCAACAGTTTGGAAATTCGCGGCCACCACGTGGGATATGGCGATCAGGCTGTCGGCGTTGTCTTCATATGCCGACCTCAGCCGCGTACGGATCTCTTCCGACGGCTGGGCCATTTTCACAGCCGTCCGCGAGAGCTTCACCGCCAAGGCGAAGCCTTCCTCCGGTGTTGCAGTGGTAAGGCTTGGTAGCCAAGGCTCTGTCATTTCGATTTCTCCTTTCACCAATTGGGGACAAATCCGGCGGTGCGCTTCGCCGCCGGACCCCGCTATTTGTTGACCTTGCCGGGCAAGCTCAAGTCGCCCGACGCGATGTCGAAAACATCAGCGACGCAAAAGAAGGGCGCATGAAGGTTTTCGTTCACCCGTAAGCCGACGGTCACCCCGTCGAAGGCGGCCTCCTCAACGACTGCGATCTCGTCAAATGGAACCGCAATTTCGATCGTGTCGCTGCCGATTCCAGGCTCCCAACCTGGGCTGTCCAAGAGAATGGGCAGACCCGGCCAAGTTTTGGGCAGACGGGGCTTGGTGCCCTCGGGAATGTCGATCACCTTCAGTGCATCGGGGCCGCAGGCTTCGTCGGGCCCCAGAACGACCCAGTGGCTGTGCCAAACATCTCCGTCGTTGGTGAAGATTCCATCGCCGTTCTCGTCGAAAAGAGGCGTGTCGTCGAAATCGGGGTGAGAGGCGACCGCGAGTGCGAGAATGCCGGCACCGCGTTCGAATCCCACCTCAAAAGGATCAATGGTCGTTGGCCAGACATAGGCGAAGCCTTCACTGCCAGCAACTTTGCCGGAGGGCGTCGGCAGTGTCTTTCCGGCCGCGGCCGACACTCCCATGTGGAAAAGCGCGACTCTGTCTTTCGTGGTGATCTTTGCGTGGATGATGTCGAAAGAGGCGGTTACGGCCTCTGATTGAGAACCGGTGATCCCGCCGGATGACGGCTCGTGGGCCAAGGAGGCCGACGACGTAAGCCACGTTGCTAAGATGTAAGCGGCGAAGACGGAAGCAGTTTTGGACGGCATTTCATATGCCTCCTTTCTCAAGGAAACGAGGTGGGCATGCCATGCGGCGATGAGGTCGTCGATCCGCAGTAGGGCAAACGATGGTTTGTTGCCTTTCCGCCGTGGCGATAGCTAAGCTAGCTGTTCTAAGCTGCCGTATGTAGCTGGCTAAATTCGAAAATATTGTTCGGGGATATCGAACGGTGTTGAAGCTGGAAGGCATGGAAACGTTCGTCGCGATCGTTCAAGCGGGTTCTATCAGCGAAGCGGCGCGGCGATTGTCGCTTTCGAAATCTGTGGTAAGTGGCCGGCTGGCCGAACTTGAAGCTCGGCTCGGTGCCCGCTTGCTGCACCGCTCGACCCGAAAGCTCACGCTCACCGAAGAAGGTGCGGCCTTTTATGAAACGGCAGCTCGAATCTCGCACGAACTTGCCGATGCTACTGCGGCCATCGCCGAACGCACGGGCGATCTTGTCGGCCCATTGCGAGTCGCTGCGCCGATGAGTTTTGGAACAATGCATCTGGGGCCTGCACTTTATCCTTTTCTTAACCGGCATCCACGCATCAACCTTCTGCTCGATCTGAATGACCGAATGACCGATGTCGTTGGCGAAGGTTTTGACCTGGTTGTACGCATTGGCAAATTGGCCGATTCGAGACTGATTGCGCGCAAGCTGTGTAGCAGTCGACGCTGTGTTGTATTGAGCCCCTCCTATGCGGCGGAACACGGCATGCCGCGGACTGTGGCCGACCTCGAAAGGCACCAGGCAATTACTTATACAAACATGCGTGTTTACGACGAGTGGCAATTTGTGCGTGAAAGGCGTACTTTTGGGGTGCGGGTGAAGAATGCTCTGCAAGTCAATAACGGCGTTGTTCAACGTGAGGCTGTTGCGGCCGGGCTTGGGATTGCGATGTTGCCGACATTTATCGCGAGCGAGGCGGTCAAAGAGGGACGCTTAGTGGCAGCGCCATTGGAAGCTGAGCCAATCGAAGATACGATCTACGCGATCTATTCGCCGAACCAGCACCTGGCCACTAAGGTTCGGGCCCTCGTCGATCACTTGCGCACCGTCTTTCGTGATCCGCCCTATTGGGATGCAGAGATGGGCGGCGTCACTTGAGCGAGAATTGCCACGTTACGGATGCCTCTGCCGATATTGTCAGGGAGGCTTTGCAATTTGTCCAAGACTCTGAGGACCGAACCGCTGCCTGAAAAAATGGTGCGTGGGGCCAGGCGAGATGAGTGAACTCGGTTCTCTTGTCCCCTTCTTGCCAGTGCTGTTTCTCGCGGCGATCGGTGCGGGATTGATTGCCGGTCTCTTAGGGGCAGGCGGCGGTATCGTCATTGTGCCGATCCTCTACTACGTGATGGGAGGAATGGAAGTGGCCGATGCCGTCCGTATGCACACGGCAGTCGGGACATCACTAGCCGTCATCATCGCCACGTCCTCAAGCTCTGTATACAGTCACTATCGGCAAAAGGCCGTGGATGTTGCCGTCTTGCGCGACTGGGGGCCGCTTTTGATTGGAGGCGCCATTCTGGGCACGGTGCTTGCCAGGATCCTGTCAGCCGACTTGCTCACACTGGTGTTTGGCCTGTTCGCACTTTTGTTCGCGGTTCAGATGGGCCTGGATGCTCAATTCCAAAGTCGATCCAGCCGCTTACCGACCGGCTCCTTGAAGTGCTTTCTTGTCGGAGGGAATGGTCTGATCTCGGCCCTCTTGGGCATCGGCGGGGGTATGATCGGGGTGACGACCCTTATGTATTACGGGTATTCGATTCACCGCGCGATTGCGACGGCGGCGGGCTTTGGGCTGCTGATCAGTCTGCCGGGCGCCGCCGGGTTCATGATCGCAGGCTGGGGTGAGCCAGGGCGGCTTGCGGGCTCGTTGGGCTTTGTGAATACTGGGCTGTTTCTATCCGTCGCTCCTCTTACGGTACTCTCGGCGCCGGCGGGAGCCAGTTTGGCTCACCGGTTCGACAGAACATCCTTAAGGCGTATCTTCGCCGTTCTGATGGGGATCATCGCGATCCAAATGATTACGGATGTTTTACTCTAATTCCGCATGGTCACAAAACTGCCACTCCGGATGCATATTCCTTCGTTCCGGCTTCCCTAAGAAAGGCTTCCTCCATGACTACACGCAGTCCTCTTTACAAGTCGATGTACCGGCCAAAGGTATTGGTGATCGTCGCGATGTCGCTCATCTTTGCTTCAACGAGTTTCGCAAACTCACCCGACTTAAAACGTGTCATGTTGTCGAGCGGCGGGGTGGGCTATTTCGAATATGAAGCTGAAGTAGATGGGGATACCGAACTTGAGCTTTCCGTGCGTCTGGACCAGGTGGACGATGTGCTCAAGAGCATCGTCATTTATGACGATAAAGGGGGTGTGGGAACGATCCGACTACAAAGTCAGGCGTCACTTGACGAGATCTTTCGCGAGTTGCCCTTTGGTCCGGAAAGTCTTTCGAGTATGGACCGGATGCTCTCCGCAATGAAAGGCGCTGAAGTTCAGACAGAGGGGCCGCGCCGATTGACCGGCCGGATCGCGAGTGTCGTGAAGGAAACGGAGCGGACCGATGAAGGGCTGGCCGTTACGCGGCACCGGGTCGGCCTCATTACCGAAAGTGGTCTTCAGCACTTCATCTTGGAAAATGCGCAAACCGTGAAGTTTACCGATACGGATCTGGATGCCCGCATCAAGTCTGCCTTGGAAAAGATGGCAGACCGCTCAGCTCAAGACAACCGTACGCTGATTATCCGTTCGCCGGGAACCGAAAAGCGAAAGCTCACCGTCGGCTATGTGGCGGAAGTGCCTTTGTGGAAAGCCTCCTATCGGCTTATCTTGCCGCGCGCGGAAGCAGCCACCGAAGACAAGGAATCCGCCAAAGCCCGCATCCAAGGTTGGGCGGTTGTGGACAATGCCTCCAGTCAGGATTGGCAGGATGTGGAGCTCAAATTGACGTCGGGAAATCCTGTCACTTTTCGACAGGCGCTGTATGCCACCTATTACGTGGATCGCCCCGAGGTGCCGCTCGAAGTCATGGGAAAGATTCTGCCCAATCCGGACGAAGGTGCGATCTCGGGTGATGAGTTGCGCCGCGAACAGGACCGGGCAAGACAGCTCGGCCGGATGCGGGATGCAGAAGGATTTGCGATGGCCGCGCCCGCTATGGAAAAGGCGATGGACGAGGTCCCGCAATCTGTGAATTCTCTCGGTTCCGGCAACCTCTTCTTTGGCGGCAGCGATGTTGAGGAAAAGGCAGCGAGTGCGGAAAGCGCGGCGCAAATTGAGTTTGCCTTCGCCGAGAATATGAGTGTTGAGAATGGCCAGTCGCTCGTCGTTCCGATCATTGACCGGAAGATTCCAGCCGAACGCGTCTATGTATACGACCCCAAGCAACTGAACGCAGTGGGCATCACCCATCGTCCCTTTGCTTCCGTTCGTTTGATGAACGACAGTTCGACGTCTCTGCCTCCGGGTGCGCTTACGCTTTACGAGACAGACGACAAAGGGATCGCCTCCTTCATCGGCGATGCGCAGATGAAGACCTTGCCCAAAGGGGAAAAGCGGTTTGTCTCCTATGCGCTCGATGAAAAGACTTTCGTGGATAGCGAATATAAGGACCAGCCCGATCAGATTGTCCTTGCCAAGCTCTCGGATGGCTTTTTGATCCAAGAGAAAGTCAACAATTATAAGTATACGTACGACCTGAAGGCGCCGGAGGAGGAACCGCGCCACCTTATTCTTGTGGTTGAAGACGGGCGGGGGGAGTTCGACAATTCCGACAAGCTGTCCTACGAAAAGGCGCAAAGCGATCACCGGATCGGGGTTGACCTTGAGGCGGGAGAACAAAAGTCGGTTGAGCTTAACTTTAGGCAAACCACGTCGACCCGGACCAGATTCCTAGACATCAATCTCAATCAATTGGGGCTCTTGTTCAAAAACGTGCCCCTCGGTCCCGAACTCAAGAAGGTGGTCGATAAGATTACGCAACTCAAAAAAGATATCAGCGCTGCAGATCAGACGATGGCACAAGCGCGCCGGACAATTGATGGCGTGTACAAGGAGCAAGAGCGGATTCGCGAGAACATAAAAGCGCTGCATCAAGGGGCATCGACGGATATCTATAAGCGCTATCTTGCGAAGTTAGACACCCAAGAAAACGAGTTGGAGCGGCTGAATACTCAGATCGCGGCCGCGCAAACCAAACGCGCATCGACCCAACGGGAGCTGGAAGACCTTATCCGATCGCTCGATTTCGAAATTCGCGACGGCAGAGTGGTGCGCAGCAATCAGAAGAAAATCTAATCTTGGAAACACCAGCCCAACCGCTCTGACACGCTATACTGGTTCCACCGATTCGAACTTAGGTAAGAGGCTATGGAGCCAACGGAAGAGGAAACGGCGCCCGCCGGCTCGGCCCTCGAAGATCTTCTCCTCGTGGAGGATGCCCGCGAACTCGCCCTGAACTTGTGGGCCTGGGCTCAAGAAAGTTTGCTCACAGTCGAGGTGGCGATCCAGGTTGGCCTCATCGCAGGGGCGCTCGTGCCTGCTGCGCTCTTCGGGCCGCGCCTGAGAGATCTGATCGCGACCCAGCTCACCAAACGCATGCCTCATGAGAGCCTGCGACGGGTGAGTAATGCGGCTTCGATCATAGCTACGCCTATCGCACTCTATCTTTCGTTGACGATCTTTCGGGTCGTGCTCGGCAGCACCGGATCTTCGGTGCGTTTGCTCGAAGCTGCGATCAGCCTGCTGACGGCGTGGATTGTCATTCGTCTGGTCACGCTTATCATCCGTTCGCCGTTTTGGTCCCGGGTGGCCTTTTATGTGGCGTGGCCGATTGCGGCGCTCGACGCCTTCGGCGTTCTCAACAATGTTGTGGAACAAATGCAGGCGCTGGCGATCCCCATTGGGGAATCGTCCGGAGGCGAACCCGTTGACATCAGTCTGTTCGACATTGTCCGAGCGCTCGTTTACTTCGGAGCGCTGTTTTGGGGGGCGAACTTCATTGGGTCGCTTCTCCAGAAACAGATCGAGTCGGTTGAAGAACTGACCCCGTCTCTCAAAGCGCTCATTGTCAAGATCGTCAATATTGCTTTGCCGATTGTTGCGCTTTTGATCGCATTGCAGCTGGTCGGCTTCAACTTGGCGACGCTAGCGATCTTTAGCGGGGCGGTGGGGCTCGGCATTGGCCTTGGGCTGCAACAACTGGTGAGCAACTTCATTGCCGGCTTCACGCTGATTGCGGATAAGTCCATAAAGCCCGGCGATGTCATCGAAATCGACGATACGTTTGGCTGGGTCACATCGATGCAAGCGCGCTACACCGCCATCAGAACGCGCGACGGGACCGAGCACCTCATCCCCAATGATCAGTTTATTACTGACGGCGTCATCAATTGGTCGCGGTCTGACAAAGTTGTGCGTCTCCACGCGCCTTTTGGGGTGTCTTATGGCACCAAAGATCTGCGTCACATCCAGGAGCTGGCAAAGGAGGCGGCCAAAAGCGTTTCCCGTGTGGTGGAGCGTCCATCGCCTGTTTGCAATGTGATGGAGTTTGGCGACAACTCGGTTAACTTCGACCTGCGGTTTTGGATTACGGATCCGTCGAACGGGATGTCCAACGTGCGCAGTGACGTTTACCTCGCGCTGTGGGATAGCTTGATGGAGCACAACATTGAAATCCCGTTCCCGCAACGGGATCTCCATGTGAAGTCGTGGTCGCCAGAGATCGCCTTGCCTCAGCGTGTTTAAGCGTTGATTGTACAATTCCGCTGGGTTGTACTAGGTGAAACCAGTAACCGGTGGTGCAAGGAGAACTCGGTGAGTTGGGAACTTGTCTTTGATCTTAAAGACCAAGGTTTTCCAGCCTGGGGGACGTTTTGGTTCTTGTCGGTTCTTTTTGCGATGGGCGTGTTCATATGGGTTTTCCATCAAAAATTGGAATTGCTCAACGCAAAACTGCGCGAGTTTGCCCCCGCAGTTGTAGGGCGTGCGCTGGATTCGGTTCGTTGGGCGCAGCCATCGGAAAGATTGGTTGGCATTCTATTTGTCTTCGTTTCGATATTTTTGACGAGCGTGTTTGGGCTGCTTGTTTATGGAAAGTACATGTCTTTGGAACGTGCTTATGATGAAATGACCTACAGTGTCGTTGAAGGAATCGTCGGGGACTTTCGTCCGGCTTCGCTTTGCGCAGATGGCGAATGGAGCGCGAGCACCAGTGCGACACCGGACGAGAATGAACCCACTACTGAGTCTTTTGTGATTGGGAATGAAAAGTTCGTATACGCGGACAATTATATGAACACTGCCTTTCGTACTACGAGCGCCTGTGGCGGTCCCATTCGCGAAGGCTTGTACGCGAGGGCATGGCACCATGAAGGTGTCATCATCCGCTTAGAAATTAGGAAATAGCTGGACTCTAGGGCTTGTTCAAATTAGTTGTCGCCGCCCAAGGCGCCAGTGACAACACTTTGCATAGCCTTCAGGTTCTCTTCCGTAGGCGGTAGACCGACGCTGCGCAGAAACGCCTCTCCGAAAAGCGCCGATCCGACGAGAAAGACGTTGAGCGCGGCGATGCGAACTTTTGCTTCTGAGTGTTCGTGACCCGCCGATTCTGCAAATTGATCGGATAAATCTTCGAACATGCCTTGGCCGCGGCTTTTCCACCCCATTTGCGACAACCACATGGCCAGGGCCGCATATCCTTTTTGCCGGTATTTTTGGTCCAAAAGTTGGGCCACGGCGCCTAAGTCCAACTGGTTTGATTCAGTAGATGTCACCGCCTTTAGCTCGGTCTTCATCTGCCTTCCGGCATGAGAAAGAAGTGCTTTCATCAGGCCCATGCGATTGCCAAAATGATAGTGAATGGCCGCGTCGGTCATGTCCAATTCACGTGCAATTGTTTGCACCCGTACGGCATCGGGACCGCCCGAAATCAAGTGTTTTTCGGCAGCTTCCAAAATGAGCCTGCGGGCTTGTTCAGCGGGAAGCCGCTTCTTTACGCGTTTCAACTTCGTCTCCCATTCAAAAGTCTGGACTCTTAACTTAGACTAGTCTAAGTTAAGAGTCTGTGATCAAGAATTTCAGATTGAAGAGGTTGGCGCAATGACTGTGATGAACCGGGAAGAAGAAATCGCGCATTTGTCTCGCGTGGTCGAGGCGGCAGATTTGGACATCGAAGACGTGATCCTGCCGCGGCACTTGCACGTTGTTTTGGGTAATATGCGATTTCACTACACGGAATGGGGTGAGCGCGGGAAGCCCGCGATCTTGTTTTTGCATGGAGGAAATCAGACGGCTCACACGTGGGATGCCGTGTGCCTTGCTCTTAGCAGGGATTTTCACTGTGTTGCTTTAGACCAGCGGGGCCATGGCGAAAGTGAGTGGTCCTACGGGCACCACTACAGCCCGCAGGACCATGCAAAAGACATTGAGGGGTTGGTGGAGCATCTTGGTTGGAATTGGTTTGTTCTCGTCGGCATGTCCATGGGGTGTTTGAATGGGATGCACTTCGCTGCCCGGCACTGTGGGAAGCTCGCGGGTTTTGTGGCGGTTGATGCCGGGCCGTTTGTGCAAGTTGAGGCGGCGTCCGGTATTGTCAGCTTCGTTAAAGACAATGTTGAACATGACAGTCTTGAGGACTTTGTTTCTGCCTCGCTCAAGTTCAACCCCAAACGCAGACCCGAATTGCTCCGACACAGTCTAACCCGCAGCGTTCGGCAGACCAGTGACGGAAAGTGGACTTGGAAGTCGGATCGAAGGAGGTCCCTCGATATAGCGAATATGAAAGACCTGATGAGGGAACTCGAAGATCTCGTGGATCACATGACCTGTCCGACCCTCGTCATGCGCGGTGGGGAAAGCCAAGTCTACTCCGAAAACTCAGCAGAGAGATTTGCTGGCAAGCTCGCTGATGGGCGCTGGGTGAGCGTTCCGGGTGCTGGACACACCATACAAGGAGACAATCCGAAACAATTCGTGGCGGAATTAAGGACGTTCTTGAATGAACTCGGCCGTCCGTGGGCTGCTTAATAGTAGATGGCTCCGTATTACCGCTTCTAACGAAAGGCAGGCAGGACCGCCTCTGCACACAGACGTTCGTTTTCTTCCATGTGGTCCGCTGGGCAAGCTGAGTTCAGGAGAATTGTTTGAGCGCCGGCGTCGATATATTCCTTGAGGCGCGCAATGCAGTCGTCCGGATTGCCTGCCAGCGCATACCGATGAACCAATTCGGAAAAGTCCTGATTGTATTGCTTCGACAAGCGCGTTGCCGCCATTTCGATGGCGGTCTCCCGATCCTCGTGCACCGCAAAGAAGATGAAAAGCCCAGACTTGATTGGTTCGTCTCGGTCATATTCGGCGGCAAACGTGGCAATCTGGTCTCGGCTTTCCTGCAGTTTCTCGGGCGTATACATGTAGGGCAGCCATCCGTTCCCGAAGCGCGCGCAGCGCCGCATGGCGGCTTCGCTGCGGCCGGAAATCCAAACGGGCGGTGGGGGCGACGGGCGCGGCGCAAACGAAACTCCCGGCAGATTTGTGAAAGGACCATCAAACGTTACGGTCTCTTCTGCATACAGCTTTTGTAGTATCTCAAGTGCCTCATTCGTTCGTGCGCCGCGTTCTTCGACAGGAACGCCGATCGCTTCGAATTCCTTGGCAAATTCGCCGCCCACGCCGACACCCAAGTGAAAGCGGCCGCCGGACACCAGGCTGAGTGTGGCCACTTGTTTGGCAAGGAGTGCGGGCGGATAAAGGGGAACAAGAGTGATGGCGCTGATCAGGTTGATCTTTTCTGTCGCGCCGGCTGCGGCGGCAAGCTGAATGAGGCCGTTGCCAATCGGTCCATAAAAGAACACATGCTCTCCGGTACACACGAACTCGTAGCCCAATTCCTCGGCTTTGCGCGCGTCGGCTGCTACCGAATTGATGTTTCTAAGACCTATGCCGAACTGAACCTTGCCCATGCTTCTCCCCGATCTCACGGCGCCTGCTAATGGGGAGAAAAGTAGACCTCCGGGGCGGCGAAGTCGATGGCAAAATCCATGGACTTAAAGAAGTTGGCGCTGAAATACATGAACGGCTTTTCCGTTCGGTCTATAAGTTTCAAGGGCGGCGTATCGACGATCAAAATAGGTGTTGTCCATCGCTTTCTGCCGACGATTATGGATTGGTCAAGAATCTGAGCTTTGGGCTCAAAGGTGCCAACCGCGCCATCAATCTCCCATTGTTTTTGCAGCTTGCTGTAGGTGTTGCCATACCCTAGATGTCTGGCCCCCGCCCAATTTATGATGGGTACGGAAGAGCCGAGATCGAGGAGCGCCTCGACGCTTTCCCGATCAACAATCCGGGTGGCACGCACGACGGATTCGGTGACAAAGGTGGTCTTGAAAAATATGAAAGGGTAGTCGGTAAGGGTTTCGTCACGATAGGCTTTCATTCTGCGCCACTTCGCGAACTTTGCCCTGGTTTCGTTGGATGAGGGCATCAGAGTCAGCGTATTCGTTCGGGTTTGGAAATGTGCGATACGTCCTTCAAAGAAATCCAAGCTCAGAATGCCTTCCCAAGGCTTTTCTTCTTGAGCGGAAGGCATCACGGCGACTTGGACAGGCCTTATCTCAATCTCACCGACTTTGATACTTTTGAGCATGACGCGGGGAAAGAGTCCGCTTTCGGCGATTCCGTGAATGCGAAGTGAGACGTCCGAGTTTACTGATGTTTTCAGTTTTTGGTGGAGTTCGTCTGTGAGGACAGAGGTTGTTGCTCCGGTATCTATTAAGAACGGAAAGGGGCCTTGTCCGTCTACGAATGTGTCGACGACAAACAATCCGTCAGCGGTTCTTGTATAAGCGATACGCGTTTCTGTTTCGTTTGCCTGGGTGGAGGGCAATATCACTAAGAAAACAAACAGACCTAACGCCCAAAGCTTGGTTGACTTCCTGAGCCTGTTGATCATGCCCGACTCCTTTTGTACGAGAAGCTCCCAGCGTTTCCAGACTTTAATCCAGCCAGTTTCGACCATTGAAGTTGACGAGGCGCCGCAGAGAGTTGAGTTATGAAGCGACTGCTACACACTTGGATACCTTATCACCGCTGCCTATAGACGCAAGGGTGATCTATGGGAGGATGGGATTGTGCACGAAGATTTGAAGGAACGGCGGGCGCTGACGACCGGTCAGCAACATTGTCCTAATGCTGACGGAGACTTTGTAAAAAGTGGCGTCCTGAACGGGTGAGCCTCACGCAGTTGGTCCCGTTATCGTTCCGTGTTCGCTCCACAAAGCCCGCATCAAGCGCGTCTTCCCAGATGGAGAGCCTTGGGCAAGACGTTTTCCAAGCGTCCATCACGTCCTCGTAAGGGCGAGGCTCGGACAGAAACTCAAGAAAATCCAGGGTCAAAGCCTCATTGGACAGGCGCATAAGCCACGATCCTTTCGACACATTCCGTCTATGGTAGTTGAACTCCTGCAAGAGGTAAACGGAGATGATCCGTCTCTTGAGGCTGGATTGGACAATCTAAAGCTTCTGATCGTAGTCGCCCACTTCGGGGATTTGAGACAGACGCCCATCAATATCCGCGAACATCGCGCGCATATTCTCTTCTGACGTCGGGCTTTCGACCACGACAACCAGACCCGGCACATTAGATGAAGCGCGCACGAGGCCCCAGGTGCCGTCTTCAAGGATGATGCGCACGCCGTTCACGGTCACCAACTGCCTGATGGGCTGACCGATGATCTGTTCACCGGCTTTTTCCGCCTGCTGATAGGCCTGAACGACTTGCTCGACGACTGCATATTTCTTTTCGTCGGGGCAAAAGGGCGACATGGTAGGAGAGCCCCAGGTCTTGGGCAGGGCCTCGCGCAGATCCGCCATGCTCTTGTCCGGATTGCGATCCAGCATATCGAGAATGGCGATGGCCGACACCAGGCCGTCGTCGTAGCCGCGGCCAATAGGCGGATTGAAGAAATAGTGGCCGCTTTTTTCGAAACCGACAAGGGCGTTCAAATCGTGCGCCCGCCGCTTGATATAGGAATGGCCGGTCTTCCAATAGTCCGTCTTCGCACCGTTTTCCAGGAGGACGGGATCTGTTAAGTAGAGTCCAGTGGATTTCACATCGACCACAAACTGGGCGTTCTCATGGCGCGCCGACAAATCGCGCGCGAGCATAACGCCCACTTTGTCTGCAAAGATTTCTTCGCCTGTATTGTCGACGACACCGCAACGGTCGCCGTCGCCGTCAAAGGCGAGGCCCACATCCGCGTTATTGCTTAAAACAGCATCGCGCAGTGCGTGCAACATCTCCATATCTTCCGGGTTCGGATTGTGATTGGGGAAGCTGTGATCGAGGTCGCAGTTCAAAGGAACAACCTCCGCGCCGACCCCTTCCAGGACTTGGGGCGCAAACGCCCCGGCGGTGCCATTGCCGCAAGCGGCAACAATCTTGATCTTGTTCTCAAGTTTCGGCCGATCCGTCAGATCACGGATATATTGGTCTGCTATGTCTGATACAAAAGTGTAGGTTCCGCCCTGACGGGCTTGTCCTGTATTGTTTAGGACTGTTTTCTTCAGGCGGCTCATTTCATCGGGACCAAATGTGAGTGGCCGCTGGGCGCCCATCTTAACACCGGTCCAACCATTGGCATTGTGGCTCGCGGTGACCATGGCCACACAGGGCACATCGAGAGCAAACTGAGAGAAGTATGCGACCGGCGATAGAGCCAGGCCTATATCATGGACCTCGCAGCCGGCATTCATAAGGCCGACGATAAGTGCCTGTTTGATGGAGCCACTATAAGAGCGGAAGTCATGGCCCACCGCGATGGCCGGCCGTACGCCCAAGTCGTGAATGACGTTGCCCAGGCCAAATCCCAAAGCCTGGATCCCCATCAGATTGATTTCTTTTTCGAAAAGCCAGCGGGCGTCGTACTCGCGAAACCCCGTCGGCTTAACGAGCGGGGTTATTTCGTAAGCATGGGTGTTCGGAGAAAGGTCGGCGACGGGCTTGGGAAACATACGGGAACTCCGGTTTAGTGGGGATTTTCGGGACTCTAAGAAAGAGGAGTTGAGAAATGATTAGGGATAACGGGCCTTTAACGAGCCCGATTAAGGGCAGACCATGACGACATTGTGATCCTGTCCGCAGCGCTCTGCTCGTTCAGGTGCGGCATTCTTGACATTCCCTCACCGCCATGCAGGTTCAACCGCACTGATCTTGATGAACGGAAATCGCGCATGCCTGAACTGACACTGCAAAGAGAGTTAGACGTGCCTGTCGACAGAGCTTGGTCGGTCTTTTCCAATTTCGGCGGCTTTCGCGACTGGGCGTTGGGTGGGACCGGGTCTCTCGAAGTCAAAGGCGAACAGGGGCCTGGCATGATTCGTCTGATCGAGGTGGAGGGCATGGGCACGATCGGTGAGCAGCTCAAATACCTCGACCATCAATCCCGTAAACTCGGCTATGAATTGGTGGAAGGACAACCGATCGGTATGGCCGAGTATAAAGCTGATATCGCGTTTGAGGATTTGGGTGGAGGCCGGTGCAAAATCAATTGGTCGGGCGCTTATACCGCTGCGGACGGCTTTAGCGACGAAGAAGTTGGAGAGAACTTGCGCGGCTCTTGGGAGGGCATGTCGGCCTCGCTTGAGGCCTATGTGAAAGTGCAGGGCTAAACGAACAGAAAGGCAAAAGAATGTCCGACCTTGTACTGAGGGAAGATCGCGACGGGATCGCGTATCTGACGCTAAACCGTCCGGAAAAGTTGAACGCGCTGACGGTCGCGCTCTTTAAAGAGCTCGATGGTCACGTTGAACAGCTCGAAGGTCAGACCGGCGAAATCGGCGTGATTGTCCTCAAAGGGGCAGGCAAGTGTTTTTCCGCCGGACACGATCTGGGCGATATCGCTTCGGGTGAACAGATGCCGCGTCCGAACTATCAGTCTCACGTGATCGAGCGATTGGCGAATTTGCCTCAACCTGTGATCACCGCCGTGCACAGTCATTGCTATACCGGTGCGTTGGAGCTGGCCCTTGCGGGCGATATCATCCTAGCGAGCGACAACGCTAAATTTGCCGACACCCACGCGCGTTGGGCGCTGACACCCGTCTGGGGGATGAGTCAAAGATTGCCGCGGCGGATCGGTCAAGCCAAGTCCGCTGAGATGATGTTCACGGCAAAGACCATATCAGGACAGGAAGCCGAACAGTTGGGGTTGGCGAATACTTGCTATCCTGAAGAGACATTCGAGGCGGATGTAGAGGCCTTTTGCCGCACTGTCCTTGAAAACTCCTGGTTTTCCTTGCGGGCCAACAAAAAGCTTCTTCTGGAGACCGATGGCATGGCCTTGGGCGACGGCTTGTCGCACGAAATCTATTACAACGAAGGGCGCGGACCGGATATGCAGGAGCGCATTAGCAAGTTCTTGAAGAAATGAGCGATTTAAAGCAGTTTACGGAAGAAGTTCGTGAGTTCTTGAAGGATGCTCTGACGCCGGAGTTACGCAGGGCCGGCCAGTTGTGTGCGGGGATCTATGCGGATAAGCCCGTGGCGCTTGAGTGGCACCAGATCCTCTACAAACAAGGCTGGATCACGCCCACATGGCCTCTTGAATATGGCGGCACAGGGTGGTCCTTGGAGCAGCTCGGCATTTTTGAGCGGGAGCTTACGCTGGCTTCCGCGCCGCCTCTTACGCCCAATGCGACACGTATGGTGGGACCAGTGGTCATAGCGTTTGGTACGGATGAGCAGAAAGAGCAGTATTTGCCGCGCATCCGGTCGGGGGAAGATTGGTGGGCGCAAGGATATTCCGAGCCCGGGGCCGGGTCGGACTTAGCGTCGTTGCAATGCAAAGCGGAGCGGGACGGGGATCACTATGTGATCAACGGGTCGAAAATCTGGACGACCCACGCGCATTTTTCCAACAAGATATTCTGCTTGGTGCGGACGGACAACTCGGGCAAGCCGCAACAGGGGATCACTTTTTTGCTTTTTGATCTCGACACGCCGGGGATCGATATTCAGCCCCTTATCTCGATTTCCGGTGACCATGAACTCAATCAGGTCTTCTTTGATAATGTTCGTGTGCCTATAAGTAGTCTCTTGGGGGAAGAGAACGACGGTTGGACGGTTGCCAAATATCTTTTGCAGCATGAAAGGGGCGGGCGCTACGCAACCCGTCTTGGCGTAAAGCTGGATCAGCTCAAAACCTTTACGGCGCAGGAACCGGACGGGCAGGGTGTGGCGCTTGCCCAAAATACGGATTATGCGCGCAAGCTGGCACAGGCGGGAATCCAGTTGGAGGTCCTTGGTGCTTTTGAACAGAAGCTGTTTTCGGCTCTCAGTGCGGGCGAGACGACAGGGTCCTTGTCCTCGATGTTGAAAGTGCGGGGGACGGAACTGAGGCAGCTGGTAACTGAACTCACCATTGAGGCGGCTGCCTACTATGGATTGCCCTACCAGCCTGAAGCGCTTGCCTATGGCAGCAATGTGAGCGCGATCGGGCCAGACGATATGCTCACAGCGATGCCGCAATATCTCAACGACCGGGCGGCCTCCATCTATGCGGGGTCCAATGAGATTCAGCGGAATATCATGGCGAAAGCGGTGTTGGGGTTGTGAGGCGCACCGTCATTGCGAGCCGCCGTTAGGCGGCGTGGCAATCTAGGGCAATGAACGCAGGACTAACCATCCTGGTCAGCAGCTTGCGCGGCTTCGCGATGACGGTCATTGCTTCATCACCAAAACTTCGCGGCTCATGGAAAAAGTGCTCAGCTTGCCGAGGAACGACATGCCGAGAAGTGGGTCGCCCAAACCTTCTTTGATGACTGCGCCGGAAACGTTCCGCACAACGATATCGCCGATCTTGATCTGCTTGATCATGATGGGCGCCACATGAATCACTCCGTTGGCGGTTGAGACGGGCCGGTTGTATTTGAGATCCTTTAGCTTGATTCCAATCCGTTGGGCGTCTTTTGGTGAGAGCGCCACGTGGGTCGCGCCTGTATCAACCAGGAAATTGATGTGCGCGCGGTTCACAAGAGCTCTCACTTCGAAATGGCCATTTCTGCCGGCCCGCAACTGTACCTTGCCCGGCTCCTTTTTCCTTTTGTCGGTGGACGGCAGAAGCTTATCGGATTTTACCAGATCGGCGGAGTACGCACTCGCGATTTCTGTCAGGTCGTCTTGGAATGTCAGGGAAAGGAACACCACCGACATCACCCCCATCCAAATGAATACTTGTCTTGTGGAGACACGGACAGCGCTTTTGAATCCCAGGCTAGATCCGGCTAGAATTGCGGCCAGGACAATGGCGGCGAACATGATCCTTGCGGAGGAGCCTTCGTTCGCAAGCGTTTGAGGAAAGGCCCAAAGGAGCGCTAGAATGACCACACCAAACGCAAGCGAAGCCGCCCCTATGGCAACACCGTTTTGTTGTCCCAAGACCGCCTCCTCTCAAGAGCTGCTGGTGGCAACGTAACTCAGGGGGTTTTAGAAACGGTTCGTAAACGTGGTTAAGCGCGCTTAAGACTCGGTGCGAGTGTGTCGGTAAGCTTGGCGGCGGGCGCGGGCTTTTTCGAGAAGGGCGGCGTCGCCGAACTGTGCTTCCCGTTCCGGCAAGGCGGCCAGGACCTCTCGCCTCTCCTCCAAACTCATGCCGCCCCAGCCGGCGATCTCTTTGAGCGTACGAAAGCAGCCTTCACAATATCCTGATCTGCCGTTGACGCGGCAAACAGCAAGGCAAGGCGAAGCATCGGGTTCCGGGGTTGGGAGGTCTGTCATGGGGTGTGCGCATAACCGATTGAGGTCCCAATTGCAAATAGGGGCTTGCATTTGAATGGACTGAATCTAGGCTCCGTCCACCAGTTATGGTTAACGCCTGTAAGCGAACGAGGAGATCCCGAACATGAGCGCCATTCAGCCGTTCCGCATCGAAATTCCAGAATCCGATCTGGACGATCTAAAGAGCAGGCTCAAGAATGCGCGCTGGCCTGAAGCGGAAACGCCCGACGATTGGACCCAAGGTGTGCCGCTTGCCTATGCCCAAGAGGTCGCGACCTATTGGGCCAACGAATATGATTGGCGGAAGACCGAAGGGATCCTGAACGCGTTTCCGCAGTTCCTCACCAATATCGAAGGGCTGGACATCCACTTCATCCATGTGGAGAGCCCCCATGACACCGCCCGGCCCATGATCATTACTCATGGCTGGCCCGGTTCGGTGCTTGAGTTCTACAAAGTTATCGAGCCTCTGGTTGATCCCACCGCGCATGGAGGAAGTGCGCAAGATGCGTTCCATGTGGTGTGCCCATCGTTGCCCGGTTACGGCTTTTCCGGAAAACCCTCTGAGCCCGGATGGGGCGTTGAAAAGATCGCCGAGGTTTGGGATCAGCTTATGCTTCGTCTTGGCTATGACAAATACTGGGCGCAAGGTGGCGATTGGGGTGCGGCTGTCACCACAATGATTGGTGCACAGAATAAAGGCAATTGTGAAGCTATTCATGTGAACATGCCAATTGGAGCGCCGAGCAAAGAGGCGATGGAAAATCCGAACGAGGCGGACAAGCGCGCGTTTGCGGCTCTGCAATACTACCAAGAGTGGGATTCAGGATATTCGAAGCAACAAAGTACACGCCCACAGACCGTGGGATACGGTCTTGTCGACTCGCCCGTGGGTCAGGCCATGTGGATCATCGAAAAGTTTTGGGCTTGGACGGACTGCGACGGACATCCCGAGAATGCGCTGACCAAAGATGAAATGCTCGGAAACGTCATGCTCTATTGGCTTACATCGACGGGGGCGTCGTCCGCGCGGCTCTATTGGCAGAGCTTTGGCAGATTTGCGGAAATGTCCGATGTGGAAATGCCTGCAGGATGCAGCATGTTTCCCAAAGAAGTCTTGCCCATTGGTCGCAGTTGGGCGGAACAACGTTACAAGAACATTGTCCATTGGAACGAGCTCGACAAAGGTGGTCACTTTGCCGCCTTTGAACAGCCCGAGTTGTTTGCGAACGAATTGAGAGAGTGCTTTAAGCAGTTTCGTTAAGTTAGAGTCTATAGTGGCGAAATGCCGTTGCAACTCACCAAATTTCATCAGATCGGCGCGCGCGTTGACGACTTCGATGCGACACGGCGTTTTTATGAAGAGACGTTGGGCGCGACCCATATCAAGACGTTTGACCCGCCCGGACTGATGTTCTTTGAGTTCTCGGGGGTGCGCCTCCTTTTTGAACGAGGCAATAAGCCCGCAACTCTCTATTTCTGGGTTGACGACCTCGACGCATCGTATACTGAGCTTCTGCAAAAGGGTATCAGCTTCGACTTGGCGCCGCACCTTATTCACAAAGACAATGAAGGTGCGTTTGGCGAGACGGGTCAGGAAGAGTGGATGGCGTTTTTCAAAGACCCGAGTGGTAATGTTTTGGCTTTAGCGTCACGGAAGTGATGATCGGTTGCCTGCATTGTTCGTGAGCGCATTGAGAGAGGCCGGTCGGCCATCACTGGCGGCCGGTGCGGCAGTTGTTTTCTGTTGGATTTCGGTGTCATTGCGAGGTCGTACCGCGCTTTCGCGGGCATAAACTGCTGCGGCCGCGGCAATCTAGGGAAACAGGCACCGAGATATTTATCTCGGATCGCGTCGTCTCTGATGCTCCTCGTTATGACGGCCGATTTTCTGTTTGTTCTTCTGGAATGCTTCAGTCTGCGCGAGCCGCAAGATAGGCCGCATAAAGGATCGGCGGCAGCGCCAGCTCGATGATCATCAGTACAATAAACAAAACGTGCGGTGGTCCGACAAGGAGATATGAGAGACAACGGCCAATCCCGCCCACAAAGAAGAGGCCAAGAAGGAGCGGTACGCGGGCGAACCGCTGAGAAAAGTCTTGGGCTGTATGGATGAGGATCGCTCCATATGCGATCCAGAAGACCGCATAGAACCTCAGCTCACTGTCGACGTTCGCTGAGCGAAAGTCATCGACAGCTCCAAGCTCTGCTCCAAAGAGGCTGAATAGGCTTTCAAAAATGGACACCGTGGTCGCAGCGCCCAAGACGAAGATCAAGGTGCCGATCAAAAGGGCAGATGCGCCCAATGTGTACAGACCAATACTGAGTGCCGTTCTTACCATCCATGCAACCTCCTTGGCCGGGCCTAAGACGAGGGCGAAGGCTAAGCCGGAGACGAGGGGGATGACGATGCGTCCAACAGCCGCGATGGCCAAAGGCATAGCTGCCATCCATCAAACGCGGGGCTCGGGTATTTAGTCTCTGCCCGAACACTCCCGCCACATAAGTACACAACCTGCCGCCATGCCGACGAGACCGCCAAGATAGCCGAAATCATGCATGGCACCGGCGCGGGCAAAGGCGAGTGCGTCCTGGACGTTCGGCCGCATTGCCGAGACTGGAATGTTATCGGGGGTCATGGTGAAGAAGCTCGCAGTCAAGGTAACGGTCCCCAGAAGCAAGGTGACACCGACCGCAACACTCGCACTTTTTGAGAACGCAGTGGCAAGGTGGCTAGCGTTTTTTGGTCGTAGTCCTATGAAGCAAATCGGTACGCCGATGATCAGGCCCATCCACCAGCTGGACAGAGCCCCGACAAGAGCCGCGCCGCCGCGATGAATGAGGTGTTCGGGAAGGCCGAACTGGTGGAGCTTGAAACTAAGGAAATATTCGGGGGAAACAGTGTAGGAGATTTGGTTGTGGATCGCACCGTAGAGGGCGCCAATGAGGCACGAGAGCATCAGCAGTATGGGGATCAACAAGAGCTTTTGCATCTTTTTCTTGCTCTGGTCGTTTGACGACTGAAACAATTCCTTCTATGTCGTTATGGACTCTCGGAACAAGTCCACGGATGACACCTTGTGCTTGCCTCCATAGTTATCCTCGTGCCGCGTCGCGAGGATCCACCAGGAAGGTTGTTTGTGGTGATTTCTTTCAGGCTGGTGTCTGGGGTCGGCTACCCCAATATTGCCGCCAGAACCAGCAAGCCCGCCAATTCCGACATCACCTGAACGCTCCCTAAAGCATCGCCGGTCTGGCCACCGATTTGGCGCTTGAGGAACTCCGTCCAGAGATAGGTGGTCGCGGCTATGGCGAGAACGCAAACGATTGTCTCCAGGACGCCGATGGTCAGTACCGCTACGATGAGGGCAACCAACGCGCCTTCCCTGACGTGATCAAAGCTCGCTTGGCCCGCCCCTGAGGCTTGGCCGTCCACTTGAGCGAGCGGCAAGGTGTGGGAGGCGGCGACCAATGCGGCGCGTGACAGCGCCCCGGTTGCCATTAGGGCTCCCAGAGCCTGGAGGTGGCCCTCATAATTGCCGATCTGCCAGAGGGCGCCGACTTTGATGAGCAGTGCACAAATGAGCGCGCAGGTGCCGTACGTGCCTAAGCGGCTGTCGTGCATAATGTGCAGTTTGGCTTCTTTTGTTTGTCCGCCGCCGACCCCGTCCCAAACATCGGCGAACCCGTCTTCGTGAAAGGTACCTGTCGCCAGCAGCCCGGCTACAATTGCCAGAGCCGCACACAGGAAATGGGGCAACGCAAAAATGCCGGCGACCCAATAGACGAGCCCAGCCATCAGCCCAATGAGGGCGCCGGCAAGCGGGAAGCCCCGCATGGCTTCCGATATCCGCCGGGCACGGAGTCCTTCCGAGACCGGGAGCGGCAAGCGTGTCAAAAAGGCTATGGAGGACATAATGTCGTCCCGCCATTGTGCGAAATAGGATTTATCGGTCATAGCGTCCTCTTCGGAACTGAACGTGCTTGTGGCAGACTCAGATATGGTCTTTGGTCGGCGTCCCTATACACAAAGTGCGTAACTCAAGGAATGACCCGCGTGTCCAATAGTTCACCATTTGACGATATTCGCTCCCTGCTGACTGCGATGGAGGGACCTGACAAAACCGCAATGGGAGAGGCGCGGGCCCGCAATGCGGCCCTCATCAAACCGGCAGGCTCTCTGGGCCGTTTGGAAGAAATCGCTGTTTGGATGGCCGGATGGCAGGGCAAGCCTATCCCCACCGCCGACCAGCCTCAGATTGCGATCTTTGCCGCCAATCATGGGGTCGCGGCACAGGGCGTTTCGGCCTTCCCGTCAGAAGTTACGCAGCAAATGGTCGAAAACTTTGCAGCCGGCGGGGCGGCTATCAACCAGCTGGCGAGCCTTTATGGGGCGGGCTTGCGGGTGTTTGATTTGGCCCTGGATATGCCCACGCCCGATATCAGTGAGGCCGAAGCGCTGAGCGAGAAAGATTGCGCGGCCACCATCGCTTTTGGGATGGAGGCGGTGGCCAGCGGCGGCGACGTGTTGATTCTCGGCGATATGGGAATCGGCAATACAACGATCGCGGCCGCTTTGTCCCACAATCTATTCGGAGGTGCGGCACGAGACTGGGTCGGGCCAGGCACCGGTGTCGATGAAGCCGGGATTCACAAAAAGATTGATGTGCTGACTAAAGCGCGCAAGCGGCATGCCACCGCGATGACGGACCCGCTTCATGTTTTGCGGACGGTTGGCGGGAGGGAGGTGGCCGCCATCGCCGGTGCGATCCTGGCCGCCCGTATCGAACGGATCCCGGTCATTCTGGATGGCTATGTTGTGGCGGCAGCGGCGGCGGTCCTTCACTCTATTAATGAGCGCACGCTCGATCATTGTATTGCAGGTCATGTCTCAGCCGAGCCCGCACACGAAGCTTTGCTTGATCGAATCGGCAAGGATCCACTCGTTAATTTGGGGATGCGTCTCGGAGAAGGATCGGGCGCCGCGGTCGCGCTGGGTATTGTGAAGGCCGCGGTTGCATGTCATGGCGGGATGGCCACATTTGATCAAGCCGGTGTCAGCGGAAAACTTGCAAACTGACAATTTGTCAGTTATTTTGACGCAGAATAGGTACACCGCAAACCACTCAAATGCGACAGCCGTAATAGACTGAAATTCAATCCCGCGGGTCTAAGTTGGCCCCCCATCGAAGGAAGCGCATCATGGATTTCAATTTCACCAAGGAAGACGAAGCGTTTCGCGCAGAAGTTCGCGCGTTCATCGAAGAAAAGTACCCCGATAGCTTGAAAGGAAAAGTTCGCCGCGACGAATTGGAGCGCGAGGACTTTCTCGCCTGGCACAAAGTCTTGGCCGAAAAAGGCTGGGTCGCACCCAGTTGGCCCGAAGAGTGGGGGGGAACCGACTGGTCAGTAACACAGAGATATATTTGGAACGAAGAGAACGCCCGGGCCGACACCGTTCCGCTTTTGCCGTTCGGCCTGAGCATGGTCGGTCCCGTGATCTATACGTTTGGCAATGAAGAGCAGAAGAAGCATTACTTGCCACGCATTTACAACGGGGAAGACTGGTGGTGCCAGGGCTATTCCGAACCCGGTTCCGGTTCCGATTTAGCTTCCTTGCGAACGAAAGCTGTTCGCGAGGGCGACCATTATATCGTCAACGGCATGAAGACTTGGACCACCCTTGCTCAGTATGCGGACTGGATATTCTGCCTTGTACGGACGGACTCCGATGCCAAAGCGCAAGAAGGTATCTCGTTCCTTCTGATCGACATGAACACACCCGGCATTGAGGTCAAGCCGATCATCACTCTTGACGGCAGCCATGAAGTGAATGAGGTCTTTTTGACCGATGTCAAAGTGCCGGTGGAAAATCTCATCGGCGAAGAGAATAAGGGTTGGACGTATGCAAAGTTCCTTTTGGGGCACGAACGCAGCGGCATTGCCGGTGTCGCCAGATCCAAACGGAATATCGACCGTCTGAAAGAGATCGCCCGTTCGGAGCTCGTTGACGGCGAACAGTTGATCCGCCAGGCCGATTTCGAAGGTAAGCTAGCCCAATTGGAAATTGACCTCACAGCGCTCGAGTTCACAGAACTACGCACGCTGGCTTCGGAGAGCGCTGGCAAGGGGCCGGGGCCGGAGTCTTCGATCCTCAAGATCAAAGGTACGGAAATCCAGCAGAGGATTACGGAATTGACCCTGGAGGCCGTTGGCTATCAAGGCATGCCCTATCAGCGCGATTTGGGCGATAATGTTCGCCCGATCGGTCCTGAATATGCGGAAATGTCCGCGCCGACCTACTTCAACACCCGCAAAACATCGATCTATGGGGGCTCCAACGAGATCCAGAGAAACATTATTGCGAAAATGGTTTTGGGTCTCTAAGAAGTCCCGAATTGGGCGTTCTCGCTAGCAGGCACGCGGTTGATCTGCCGTCGTGCCGGACAGCGCAACACAAAAAGCGAAACGAAGGAAACGGTCATGGATTTTTCGTTCACCGAAGAACAAACGCTCCTGCGGAACAGTATCCAAAAGTTTGTTCAAGATGAGTATGACTTCGATACCCGGCGGAAGATCATCGCCAGCGACGAAGGCATGAAAGAAGAAAACTGGCAGACACTGGCCGAGCTTGGTTTGCTGGCGGCTCCGTTTACCGAAGAACAAGGCGGCTTCGGCGGCGGTCCGATTGAAACCATGATCGTCATGGAGGAATTCGGGCGGGGTCTGGTGGTTGAACCCTATGCCCCGACCGTTATCCAGTGTGGGGGCTTTTTGCGTTATGCTGGAAGCAGTGAGCAGCAAGAAGCGCTCATTCCTCAGATTATTGAGGGCAAGCTCAAAATGGCGTTCGCATATGCAGAGCCTCAAGGGCGCTACAACTTGGCGGATCTGACAACGACAGCCGAACAAAAAGGCGGCGATTTCGTCATCAACGGATACAAAGCGGTTGTGATCGGTGGTCCTTGGGCGGATAAATTCATCGTCACAGCGCGCACGTCCGGTAGTCAGCGGGAGGAAAAAGGCGTTACCGTCTTTATCATCGACAAGGGGGCGGACGGCGTCTCGACCCGGGATTATCCGACCGTAGATGGATTCCGAGCGTCCGAACTCACCCTGGAAAATGTTGTTGTCGGTAAAGATGCCGTTGTGGGCGAGGTGGATAACGGTCTGCCCCTGGTTGAGAAGATCGCCGATGAGGCCATCGCGGCATATTGTGCGGAAGCCATCGGCGCGATGAAAGTGCTGAACGACACGACGGTTGAATATTGCAAGACGCGGAAACAATTCGGTCAGCCTATCGGCAAGTTCCAGGTTCTTCAGCATCGGATGGTCGACATGTTCATGGAGTATGAACAGTCGGTTTCGATGACCTACATGGTCAATTTGAAGCTGGAAGAAGACGAAATCGAACGCAAGAAAGCGGCATCTGGCGCCAAAGTTCAGATCGGCAAATCTGGCCGTTTTGTTGGTCAGCAGTCGGTGCAGCTCCATGGCGGAATGGGTATGACGGATGAGCTGAATGTCGGCCACTACTTCAAACGCCTAACGATGATCGATACGGCCTTTGGAAATGTCGACCATCACTTGAAGCGTTACGCGAAGCTTTCTCAAGCCTGAGCCCCAAGCAATGGGCGATGATCCCATTACTCTCTATGGGGGTGTGCTTTCGCCCTACGTGGCGAGGGTGCGTTTGTTTGGTTATGCCAAAGGGATAGAGTTGAACGAGGTCGCCCCTCCCGGCGGGATGATGACGGAGGAGTACAAGACCCATAACCCGATCGGCCGCATTCCGTCGATTGTGTTGTACGACGGATTTGTACTGCCAGAGTCCCAGGCGATTTGCGAATATCTTGAAGACAGATATCCGGAGCCGTCCCTGATCCCAGGAACGCCGGAGGAACGGGCGCGCATCCGGCTTCTTTGCCAAGTGGCCGATGCCTATGTGATGAAAGGGTTGATGCCGTTTTTTGCCCTTATTCGAAGCATTCCGCTTGACCTCGACCGGGCGGTGGGTTGGCACGCGCGACTGGTCGAGGCGCTCAGCCATGTTGACGCGTTCTTGGTTCCAGGCAGCCATGCGGCTGGTGATCGGATTACGCTTGCAGACTGTGCGCTGGTTCCCATGCTTTTCTATACCGATATGTTTATGCCGCCATCAGGCTACGAATCGCCCATCGGGACTTTTTCACGACTGGGTGCTTATTGGGGGTCGATACAACAGGACCCGCATGTCATAAGATTGTTGAGTGAAATGAAGCCGGTGTTGGATGCCACGTTGGCGGATGCAGGAGGGAATGCCAAACATGGATGACGCCTTGCTCTATGAGAAAGACGGCAGCGTTGCGACACTGACGATTAACCGCCCCGATATTCGCAATCCTTTGGGCATGCCGGGCGATGCGGAGAATTTCAACGAGGCGGCAACCCTCATTAATCAGGATCATGAGGTTAAGTGCGTTATTCTTACAGGCGCCGGCAAGGCCTTCTCCGCGGGCGGGAACGTGAAGGCTATGAAAGAGAAAGAGGGCAATTTCGCGGGCCCTGGTGTTCGGATCGCAGACGGTTATCGTCGCGGCATCCATGTGATTGTGAAATCCGTGTGGAATATCGAAGTGCCGGTGATTGCTGCGGTGAACGGGCCGGCCATAGGTTTGGGCAACGACGTGGCGTGTCTGGCGGATATGCGCATTGCCTCGGACGGTGCCGTTTTCGGCGCAACGTTTCTCAAAGTTGGCCTTGTGCCCGGAGATGGAGGGGCTTGGCTGCTGCCCCGGGTTATCGGTATGTCCCGAGCGTCAGAACTGTTCTTCACCGGCGACACTATTGATGCGACCACGGCGCAAAAATGGGGATTGGTGTCCCGTGTGGTTCTGCAAGAGGATTTGATGAAAGTGGCTCGCGAAACGGCTGACAAGATTTGTCTTCAGCCGCCTGATGTTTTGCGTATGACCAAGCGTCTCATGCGAACAGGACAGACCAGCAGTTTTGAAACCGTGATGGATATGTCGGCGTCGATGCAGGCGCTTGCTCATCATACAGAGGACCATGAAGAAGCACTCGATGCCTTTTTCGAGAAGCGTCCGCCCCAGTTCAAAGGTCAATAACCCGGTAAACTTTAGGAAAGGAACGAACCATGGTTGGTGTACTTGCAACAATTCGTATCAAAGAGGGGACGGCGGACGAATTCGAACCGATCGTTAGAGAACTCATGGAGCAGGTTTCCGCCAATGAGCCCGGCAATGTGTTCTATTCTTTCTTCAAGAGCCGGGACGAGGAGAACACGTACAAGGTGCTTGAGAAGTATGTGGATGACGCCGCTCTCGAAGCGCACGGAAAAACATCTCATTTTAAGGAACTTGGGGCCAAAATGGGGGCCTTTATGGCAGGAGCACCGGAAATTCAGCGATTGGATGACGTGTGACGCCTTTTGAGTGAGGAACGGGTATGGATCTGTCTTTTTCAACCGAAGACGAAGAGTTTCGCCGGGAAGTTCGCGCCTTTATCGAGCGGGAGTATGACGACGATTTACGCCGTCAGATGGCCCAATCTAAAAACGGGTATCTGGACAAAGAAGGCCAGATGAAATGGATGAAGAAGCTGTCCAATCAGGGCTGGCTTGCGCCCAACTGGCCTAAGGAATATGGCGGGCCCGGTTGGACGCAGACGCAAAAGTACATCTTTGACGTTGAGACATCGGCTGCGGGAACGCCGCCGGTTCTCGCGTTTGGCGTCAAAATGGTTGCACCGGTCATCATGGCGTTCGGTAGCGATGAGCAAAAGCAAACGTACTTGCCGCCGATTCTCGCCAGCGACGTTTGGTGGTGCCAAGGTTATTCCGAACCCGGATCAGGATCCGACCTTGCTTCGCTGCAGATGCGGGCCGAAGATAAGGGCGATCACTTTCTGTGTAATGGATCTAAAATCTGGACCACACTGGCTCAGCATGCGGACTGGATCTTTTGCCTGGTGCGCACCGATGCGGACGCGGCCAAACCTCAGCAAGGAATCAGTTTTCTTCTGATCGATATGAAAACCCCTGGCATCTCCGTCGAGCCTATCGTTACCCTCGATATGCCAGTTGCCAATCAACAAGAGGTCAACCAAGTCTTTTTCGACGATGTGCGCGTGCCGAAAGAAAATTTGATTGGTGAGCTGAACAGAGGCTGGACCTATGCAAAGTATCTCTTGGAGTTTGAGCGCGGCAATGCCTATGGGCCGAGCCTTAAGCGCAGCATAGCGAAAGTGAAGTCTATTGCGGAAAACGAGCTCGTGGGAACAGGGGAACGCCTTATCGATGATTCTTCTTTTGCCGGCAAAATAGCCGACATGGAGCGTCAGATTACGGCGATGGAGTTTACGGAACTGAGGATCTTCGCCGCGCTCAGCGCAGGGGAACGTGTCGGACCTGAGTCCTCCATGCTGAAGGCCAAAGGGTCCGAGTTGGGCCAGGGAATTACTGAGCTGACCCTTGAGGCAACGGGCTTTTACACCCAGCCTTTGATGCGGGATACGTGGGCGGAAATAAAGGGCCGTACCAACGAGCCGCGGGTTGGACCAACCTACGCCGCGCCCGTTGCGCCTTACTATTTCAACTATCGTAAGGCTTCGATCTACGCCGGCTCCAATGAGGTTCAGCGGAACATTATGGCAAAGCTGGTGTTGGGGTTGTAGGCGAACGCGCTAAGCGTTCGTCCCGTGCGCGATGCGGCATAATAATGCCGCTTCGCAGACACGGGATCTCACACAAACTACTCGTAAGAGTGCAATAAAGATCCCGACTCGTCATTGCGAGCTGCCAATAGGCGGCGCGGCAATCCAGGAGGGCATGCACTGATTAATCGGCCTCTGGATCACCATGCCTGCGTGTTGGCGCCTCCTCGCGAAGGCTGCTGCGCGAGTAGCTCTCTTGCCATCTCCGCGATCGCCAGCGCTCCTTCAGCCGATTGACCGCTTTCCATGGACCAGCTGGCGGAGAGGCCGCAATAGGCGAGGACCCATTGCAGGAAGGTGCCGCGATCCAATTGTGCACACTCAACGATCACGTCCAACTGCCTCTGAAAGCGTCCGCGCTCAAACGCGGTTTCATAATCCGGGTTGCACAGAATATTGGCATAATCGAAATAGCGATCGCCGATAAGGGCCTTCGGGTCAATGGCCAGCCAGCCCCGCTCCTCGAAGTCCAGAACATTGCCATGGTGAATGTCGCCGTGGAGCACACGGATGTCCTGCTGACAGGAAAGTAGGTCAAGGGCTGTTTGTTTTGCCTCATTCAAAATAGCGATTGCGGGGGTGTTTCCTGTCAAAGCTGAGAACCAATTCTCCAGAGGCAATAAGAAAAGCGGTGGCGAGTCATTGATGCCGTGGAGTGCAGCGATACACGCGCATAAGATCCGCGTTGCTTCATCGTCCTCGCCCTCACGGGCCATGACAGACAGAGATCGCCCGGAAGTGGCCCGCTCAAGAAGAATGGCGGTCTCGTCGGTCTTGAGGACCCTCGCTGCACCTTTTCCCTTCCACCATTCCATGAGTTGACTGCCGCGCTGTTCTTCGCGCGTGTGAGCGATCTTGAGGATGGCTGGTGTTCCCCTATACAGAACAGGCACCAGGTCGCTTGAATGGGTGGTGATGGCCTTTCCGTCCGGTTCCAGCTGCCAGCGCTTGAGATAGTCCTCGAACATTTTTTGACTTTAGCATGACTTGGCTCCGCACAGGGAGACTGGACCGTTGATCCATGTCGGTCCATAATCCGTCCGAACTCGGGAACGACACGGTTGGTTTCCGATGCCAAATGCCGGAAGAGGAGAGAATATGGATCTCACACTTGGTCCTCAGTATGAAGAATTCCGCGATGAGGTGCGTGCGTTCTTGGATGACAAGCTCGACGAAGACTTGCGCCGTGATGCGCGGATTTCAGCGGGCATGTTTCAAGACTACGAGACCAACATCCGCTGGCACCGGATTCTACATGAGAAGGGGTGGATAGCCCCCTCGTGGCCGCAAGAGTATGGCGGCACGGGCTGGGATGTCATGCAGCGCTATATTTGGGCAACGGAATCGGCAGAAGCCGATGCGCCAACCTTATTTCCAACGGGGCTCGGCATGTGCGGCCCCATGTTGATCGGTCATGGAACGGAGGAACAAAAGGCTTACTACTTGCCCCGCATTCTTTCGGGAGAAGATTACTGGTGCCAGGGCTATTCGGAGCCTGGAGCCGGCTCGGACCTTGCCTCCCTCCAATTGCGGGCCGACAGCGATGGGGACGACTACGTTCTAAATGGCTCTAAGATTTGGACCTCGCACGCACAACATGCCAACCGTATGTTTTGTCTCGTTAGAACAAGCTCGGACGGCAAGCCCCAAGAGGGGATCACGTTTCTCTTGTTGGACATGGATACGCCTGGATTGACCGTCGAGCCCATCATTTTCTCGTCTGGCGAGTACGAGGTCAATCAGGTCTTTTTCGATAACGCCCGTGTGCCGAAATCCAATCGTGTTGGAAAGGAAAACGACGGTTGGACGGTCGCAAAGTATCTTCTTGAGTTTGAGCGCGGAGGGGGGAATGCGGCCGGGCGGTTGCGGAGCGCGCTCAATCGACTGAAAGGACTTTCAATGGGGGAGGGTGACGCCGACTTTTTGGACAAGCTCGCTCGGGCAGAAACGCGCGTGGATGCGCTGCAGTTCACCGAGTTTCGCATTATTAGTGCGACTGGCAATGGGGGCCGGCCGGGGCCTGAGTCTTCGATCCTCAAAAATTTGTCATCGGACCTAGGGCAGCACTTATCTGAGCTTGCGATCGAAAAGCTGGGCGGCTACACAGCCGTCCATCAGCCGGAAGCCCGCGTGCCCGGCGCCAACGTGGAACCGATCGGGCCCGCAGATCAGGTTGCGGCGCTCCCTCAGTATTTAAACTACAGAGCCAGTTCGATTGCCGGCGGAAGCGATGAAGTGCAAAAGAATATCATCGCCAAGGCTGTTCTTGGATTATGACCCGTTTCCGGAGTATCTGAGGCGCGGACTGACAATGGGTCTACGCTTTGGCGTCGCCGGCGGGCATACCCATTTTGAAAAACTTCTCGGTCTGATTGCCGCCCATGAAATAGGGTTCCGCATTGGAAAAGTCGCTGATCGTCTCCCACGCGTTTTTCACTTTCTCAGGGGTCAGATCGTCCCGGCCGAGATAAACGCCTTGGGACTCCACCAACTGGGCCCGTGCAAACACGCCAGCGCCCGCACAGAGAATCTCTCCAGTTGGGGCATCGTCGTGGACGAGAACGAGGACGCCTGGTGTAACAAATTCCGGCTGAAGAACTTCCAAGACTTCGGGCGGCATCAAATTCTCCGTCATCCGTGTCGCGGCAACCGGTGCGAGCGAGTTCACCCGGATGTTGTCTTTTTGTCCTTCCAGTTTCAATGTGTTCATGAAGCCAACCACTGCGAGCTTGGCGGCGCCGTAATTGGTCTGACCGAAGTTTCCATAGAGACCGCTTGACGAGGAAGTCATCACGATACGGCCGTATTGATTTTCTTTCATGACGGGCCACACGGCTTTGGTCACTTGCACGGTCCCCATTAAATGGACGTCGACGACGATGCTGAAGTCACCGATTTCCATTTTGGCGAAGCTCTTGTCGCGGAGGATCCCCGCGTTGTTGATCAAAATGTCGATTTTGCCATAGGCACCCACAGCGTCCTCGACAAGCTTTGCCACTCCTTTTTCGTCGGTCACACTTGAGCCGTTTGAAATGGCTTCTCCGCCTGCGGCTTTGATCTCTTCAACAACCTTCTGTGCCGCGTCCGATGATCCTCCTGAGCCATCGACTGAGCCTCCCAGATCGTTCACCACGACCTTTGCGCCGCGTTCGGCTAAGGCCAGCGCATGTGAGCGGCCCAATCCACCGCCGGCTCCCGTTACGATTGCCACTTTGTCATCAAAACGAAGTGTCATGAGAAGATCTCCTTACATATTCTTGGATAATTTGGTGAAACCGGCCTTGAAGGCGGAACGCGCGAAGCGCGGCTGACAAAAAGTCAATAAAATCCGCCTTGGCATAGGGAATTTATGCCGCCGTATCAAGACCTATTTGGTACGCGTGTCGGAGTGCGCCGCTGCTACGCAGCCTTCTTGCCCGAGCTGTGGGATTTTCCTGGAATCGGCGTAAGGGCATGGGTTTCCAGTTCCCGTTCATAGCGTTCCAGAATGTCATCAAGCGCGCGACTGATGCGTGTGCTGTTGCGGATGAGCTCTATCTTTGGCCAGGTCGAGACTTCTCCATCCTGGATCAACGCCATGGTCTCTTCGGCTGAAATCTGGGAAAGTATCTTTCTGGGATCAAAAATGCGGCGCCTTGGGATGATGTTTACATCAGCCGTATACTGTTGCAAAGCGACGGAATAAAACATGTGGGCGAACGAGTTGATACCAGGCATTCTCCGTGTCATGAGTTTGACAACGGGCTGTGAAAGTTTGAGATTTGCTTTGATAATCTGATCCCACCAGTCCATGGCTATCGACATCATGCTGTTTTTGACGCTCGTATCTCTGACGGCCCAAAGGACGATTGGGTTCGTCTGACTGGCGATGAAGTGGTTCACACCGTAAAGGCGCCCCAATCGGCGGACCGGCATGTCCTGTGCAACGGAGCCGTCGATCCACTCAAGTTCGGGCAAGTAGGTCTTGCGGTTACCATCGAAATTCTTAGCGGCAAGGCGCACCGGAGGGAACACGCCGGGTACAGAACAAGAGGCAACTACAGCTTCGCGTACATAAACGTGCGGTGAAGTTATGACGTTGAGTAGCCGGGACGTTTGATTCATTTGAGTCGGGGCAACGGAGATATTAATGTACAGGCCCGACTCTTCGAAGGCTTCTTCGAATGTCAGATCCGGGATCAAGTTCTCCACGGTGCGAGCCAAATAGCCGATTGACATCGGCGTTGGCATCATACCGGCATCTTCTTTGTCGTAGTTGGTTGTAACGGCGTTCAGCAGCTCATCGGCGCTGAGCATGCTGTCCAGCTCTTCCGGCGGTCGCGTGCCGATGATACCCGCCATAAATGCGCCTCCACTGGCGCCGGAAATCACACTTGGCAACAATCCCTCTTTGTGCAGCGCACGCAGCACCCCAATATGGAAAGGCGCGAGGGAGCCCGCGCCGCTCAGCATAAGAGCCGAACGGCCGTAACAGTGACTTGCGCGTCTGAAGAAGTCCAAACGCTCTTCGAACGGAATAACGTCATCATCGACGTCTGCCAAATGAAGAAGTGCCTTTTCCACTTCCTGCAAATAGTCGGAAATTAGGTTCTTGGTGCCAAAATAAGCGAAATCGTAGAGCGCGTTGTTTGCGATTCCGCCTAAGTTTCCATGAATGCCTTCGTTCAGTGCAAAGAGAAGCTCGCGGTCGTCTTGATCTTTCCGTGCGATCTTGAGCATGTCGAGACGCTCGCGAATGCGGCGGAAATCGTAATTTGGATCCCGGTCTTCTTCCTTCCATTTGTCGTGTCCGAATTTCTCATCGAGCTCCAAGGCGATCTTTTGCCATTCCTTGTATGACTTCGCTTTTGAGAGCTGAGATTTGGACGCGGAAATTTTTACCATCTATTTCCCCCGAATGGATCTGCACCGGCACTGTGCCCACTCAGTTTATATTGCGGTGCCACAATATTATGTAATGATTTGGTTCCAACACACAAGGAATTCGTTACTAACCCTATACGGGTCTTCGCTGATGCGGGATCACGAAAAACTGGAAAAATTGAGGCGGCTCACGGGGTAGCGCGAGCCGCCTCGAGGCTCTTTCGGCCAGAGAGAACGCAGGACTGGGATGGATGGTCCGGCCGAAAGAAAACTATCGTTCATTGGAACCTAGCGATTTTCAGCTGAACGCAAGATGAACGCGTTCACTTAAAAAAATAAATGAAATCAAGTGTTTGTGATTGGACTGTGTGTCCTTGAGATATCAGAGGAACAGGTCGGCCAAAAGCTCGTAGGACTTGAGCCGGGGTGCGAAATCGTGGGTAATCGTAACGATTGTCAGCTCATCTGCACCTGATTTGTCTGCCAATTCTATCAAATTGTCGCGAATCTGATCGGGCGTTCCCGTCACCCCCCGATTCTGAAACCCTGCGATTTGAGCTCTGTCGGTTTCTGTAAACGGGTAGGCGAGGGCCTCTTCATCTGAGGGGAACGGCCCGAATCGGCCCGATAGGAAGCGGAGCAGCCATAAGGAACGGCTGGCCGCGTAGCGTTCGGCTTCTTCTTCCGTTTCGGCGCACAAAACTGAGATACCAACCGACGAGAGAGGCTCTTTGAGAGTGGCGCTTGGTTTGAAGGCGTCTCTGTACGTGCTCAGGGCCGCTTCTTCGCCAACCCCGACGATAAATTTGGCGTAGCAAAAGGCCATGCCCATGGCGCCTGCGAATGCGGCGGTTTCGATGCTTGAGCCCAGCAGCCACATCTCCGGCATGCCGTCGCCTTTCGGCATTGCGTGGATGCCGTGGAGAGGATGATCTGCACCAAAATGGTCTTTGCCGGAGGCTTGCTCAAGATACTCCCTAAGTAACGAAAGTTGCTGTGGAAACACGGTAATGGGGTAGGCTTGGGGCCCGGGTTGTAAGGCGGCCATTGTTTTTCCGTCCGTTCCCGGAGCGCGTCCAATACCCAGATCGATGCGTCCAGGGTTCAACGTTTCCAACATGCGAAATGTTTCGGCGACCTTGAGGGGACTGTAATGGGGCAGCATGACGCCGCCGGACCCGATACGCATGGTCGAGGTTTCATGGGCAAGGCGAGTGATGAGGATCTCGGGGACCGATCCAGCAAACGAGTTCGAATTGTGATGTTCCGCCACCCAATAGCGATGATAGCCGAGCTGTTCTGTCGCCTTGGCAAGAGCGATCGTTTCTTCGACGGCTTGCCGTGCGGTGCCGCCGGCGCGAATAGGAGACTGGTCAAGGACGTTGAGTTTGAAATTCGCGGCCATGGGTCATCTGATCTTCTGGTTTGTCATTGCTTTAATGAATTGGCGATTCTTTGCGGAAGCGATCAGTCTTTGGAATTGGGAAAGAACTTCCGCCGGGCCCATCCCCAAGTGGTGTTTCCCTTAAGCACCATTTGATAGAGGTAGTCTTCCTTCGCCTTTTCCGCCTCTTCGTCGTCAAACATTGCTTCCCGCCTTACAAAACGATCCTCTTTGCCAAAGTCCTTTACCGGTTTGGCTGGGTTTCCGGCAACTACGGTGTTGTCGGCAACATCGTCAATGACCACCGAACGGGCGCCGACAACGCTGTTCTCGCCAACGGTTACGCCCTTTCCGATGTAGGCACCGTGACCAATCCAGGCATTGTCCTTGAGAAGAATTGGTTCGGCTTCGGGTTCTTGCGTCCTGTCCAGCAGGCCATGCCAATCGCAATCGCTTACAACAACATCTGCCGCCATCATGACATTGGATCCCACGTCAATATGAGCCGCACTGAGTAACTGAACGCCAGGCGAAACCAACACATAGTCCCCCAGTGAGATCTGTCCTCCGTCGGACCGTGTCGACCAGGTTGAAAACCTCGTGGTTGTGCGCCGTTCACAGATCACATGAAGATGTCCGCCCGCTTTAATTCGTTTGCCGACCAGTTCCAAGTTCCACGGTTTTTTTATGTGGGCTGCCGCGCCGATCTCGTCAAATTGAGGGTACAAGAAATGGCGCGCCCACCAATCTTCATAGGCGGCATAGAACTGTCGCATCCAATAGGGTCTGTAATCGCGGCGCATGAGCGCAGGCTTTCCTCATTCCTTGGTACCTTTTGACCCCTAAACCTGCATAGCCTAAAGTCCAAAGCAATCGAAAAACTGAAGGAATTAAACCACATGCCTTTGGATCTTGAGACTCGCCAACAGCTTGTCGATTCCGTTTCGCGTTTTGTCCGCGAGCGCCTTGTCCCTCTCGAAGAGAAAGTCGCTGAGGAAGATGAAGTGCCCCTGGATATTGTCAACGAAATGAGGGAACTGGGTCTTTTTGGCATTTCTATTCCCACGGATTACGGCGGCCTCGGCCTCACGATGGAGGAAGAGGTGCTTGTGGTCATGGAACTCTGCCAAACTTCTCCTGCGTTCCGTTCGGTCATTGGCACCAATGTCGGCATTGGTAGCCAAGGCATCGTGATGTTTGGAAGCCAAGAGCAAAAAGAAGAGTGGTTGCCGAAATTGGCCAGCGGAGAGGCGATCGCGAGTTTTGCGCTCACCGAGCCGGGGGCTGGGTCAGATGCTGCGAGCGTCAAAACCACAGCCATCAAGGATGGCGATCATTATGTAGTCAACGGGACCAAGCGCTACATTACGAACGCCAACAAGGCGAGTGTCTTCACTCTGATGGCGCGTTCTAATCCGGACATTAAAGGAGCCAAGGGGATCACAGCCTTTGCGGTGCCCGCCGACCTTCCCGGTATCACGATCGGCAAGCCGGAAAAGAAGATGGGCCAGCAAGGGGCGCATATCTGCGATGTCATTTTCGAAGATTGCCGTGTTCCGGAATCGTGTGTCATCGGAAAAGAAGGCGAAGGCTTCAAGGTAGCGATGCAGGTGCTCGACCGGGGCCGTTTGCATGTGTCTGCTGTTTGTACCGGCGTTGCCAAGCGCCTGGTGCGCGAAATGACTCAGTATGCGGTCGAACGTGAACAGTTCGGACAGCGCATCGGTGATTTCCAACTGGTGCAAGCTTTGATGGCTGATTCTCAAACCGAGACCTACGCCGGCGAAGCTATGGTCCTCGACGCGGCTCGCAAACTCGACAACGGCGAAGAGGTGTCCATGCTGGCCTCGTGCTGTAAACTCTTCTGCTCCGAGATGGTGGGCCGGGTGGCGGATCGGGCTGTGCAAGTATTTGGTGGAGCCGGCTATGTGGCGGACTACGGGATTGAGCGGTTCTACCGGGATGTCAGAATTTTTCGTCTTTATGAAGGTACCTCACAGATCCAGCAATTGGTGATCGCGCGTAACCTCCTCAAGAACGTTTGAGCAAATCACAGGGGATTGATTGATGAGCGCCACAGCGTCTTTGGAATACAGCCGGCCGAAGCCATTGTCAGTTATGGGTGAACTGCGAGTGCCTTTCGAGATGCTCGCCTTTTCGCCAAGGACGAGGCACCTCATCAATTCGCCCAAAGGAGATGGACGCCCGGTGATGCTTATGCCCGGTTACATGGCGGGGGAGTTCTCGATGCAGCCTTTGGCCACGTATCTAAAGATCCTCGGTTATTCCGTTCACCAATGGGGATTGGGCGTAAACCGCGGAGATGTCGAAGCCGATATCGGCAGGGTTGGAGAGCGTGTGGCAGATCTTCATTCCGAAATCGGAGAAAAGGTCACTGTGATCGGCTGGAGTCTCGGCGGCGTCATAGCCCGCGAAGTTACACGCATGTACGCGGATAGTGTCCGCGAGGTGATTACGATGGGAACGCCGATCGTTGGCGGCCCTAAGTACACATCCGTTGGCGGGTTCTATGCACGGATGCACGACATTGATCTTGATGAATTCGAAGTAGAGGTGCATGTGCGCAACGCAGAAGGTCTTGAGCAGCCGGCGACCTCCATTTACAGCCGGTCAGACGGAATCGTGGATTGGAAGGCCTCTGTTGATCCGTACAACGAGCATACGCGCCATGTGGAAGTGGAGAGTTCTCACTTCGGTCTCGGCATCAACCCCAAGGTGTGGCGCGTGATTGCAGACACGCTGGCGGGAGACGCTCGAGCGTAACTCAGCGCATCTCAGCTTTACTTGTTCGCTACGCGCGCTCGTTAGAAAGGCGGTCGCCTTTGGACGTTGCCAAATTCGACACTGTGGTGTGCGGCGCCGGCGTCATTGGTTTGAGTGTTGCGCGGCAGCTTGCACGACAAGGTAAGTCGGTCGTCCTCTTGGAGCGGCATGATGTTGTGGGCTCTGAGACGTCGTCCCGGAACAGCGAAGTCATTCATGCGGGAATCTATTACCCTTCGCAGTCATTGAAGGCTCATCTTTGCGTTCGTGGAAAACACCTCCTTTATGACTATGTGCATGAGAACAATATTTCCCATGCTAAGTGCGGGAAGCTCATCGTTGCGACGCAGGAGTCCGAACGTGAGAGGTTGGCTCAACTTGCGCGTCAAGCGCGCGAGAACGGCGTTGATGATCTCGTCCGGCTAAGTAAGCAACAAGTGGCCGACTTGGAGCCGGAAGTCGCTTGCGAAGAAGGTTTGTTATCTCCCTCAACGGGTGTAATCGATTCACACGAATTCATGCTTTCTCTCTGGGCGGACTACGAAGCTGCCGGCGGGGTGGTTGCTTTCTTATCGGAAATTGAAAGAGTTTCAACGACGGGGCATGGATTTGATGTCGCTCTAAAGCATGAACCCGGCTTTGTTATACAGTGCCAAGAGTTTGTTAATTCGGCCGGTCTTTCCGCCGTATCGCTTGCCGCCAAAGTCGATGGATTGTCCGAAGAGTATATCCCAGAGGAGATTTTCGCAAAGGGGAGATATTGCTCGTATTCCGGGGCCCACAGGTTTCGGCATCACATTTACCCGGTTCCGTCAGATGGCGGACTTGGCGTGCATGCAACCGTGAGCTTAGACGGGCGCGTAAAATTTGGCCCAGACGTGGAATGGTATGTAAGTCCAAGCGACCATTTAGTCACGGAAGAGATTATCGACGACTTTTGGTGCGCGATTAAGCGTTTTTGGCCTCAGGTTGAACGGGATCGTTTGGGCCCTGATTATGCGGGGATCCGTCCAAAGCTTCATCATCAAGGCCAGCCTGCCGCCGACTTTCGCATTGACGGCTCTGACGCCCACCAGGTCCCAGGCCTCATCAATCTGTTCGGCATCGAATCCCCCGGCCTCACGGCGTCCTTGGCCATTGCCGAGCATGTTGCGGACCAACTGTCCTGAAATTGGGTGACTTTCGACGCCTGCCCTAAACGGCATCCGCCACGGCTTTTGGGACGATCTGAGGCAAGCGGGGATCGAAGACCCGCGGCATAATTGAGTTGGGCCCGAAAGTCAGGTCTTCGTCCCGATAGAGAGCCTCAAGTTCGCGGGTCGGCTCCATCCGTGCCGTCGCGGCGATGGCGTCGGCCGCCGCCTTCAACATGGCAGGCGTGAATGACGTTGCGCCGGAATCGAAGGCGCCGCGGAAAATATAGGGAAAGCAAAGAACGTTATTCACCTGATTTGGAAAATCGGATCGGCCGGTGGCAATTATTGCATCCGGCGCCGCAGTCCGCGCGTGATCGGGCCAGATTTCGGGGTCGGGATTAGCGAGAGCAAAAATGATAGGTTTTGCCGTCATTTTTTTCACCCATTCCGGCGACAGAAGACCTGCCGTCGACAGGCCCAAAAAGACATCTGCGTCGTCCATGGCATCTTCAAGAGTGCGGGCTGAGGTCTTCACGGCGACGGCTTCCTTTTGAGGGGACATGCCCTTCTTGCGGCCCTTATGGATCACACCCGTGCTGTCGACGACGATGACGTTCTTGCGATTGAGGCCGGCCTCGAACAGAAGGTTCAAGCATGCAATGGCCGATGCGCCTGCGCCTGAACACACCAGCTTGACGTTCTGCAGTTTCTTGCCTGTGAGCAGTAAAGCGTTTTCCATGGCGGCGAGGGTACAAACGGCGGTGCCGTGCTGGTCGTCGTGAAAGACAGGAATATTCATCCGTTTGCGGCAGAGTTCCTCAACGATGAAGCACTCTGGCGCCTTAATGTCTTCTAAGTTGACGCCGCCAATGCTGGGCTCCAGCGCGATGATGATCTCTGCCAATTTTTCTGGATCGGTCTCGTTAATCTCGAGATCGATGGCGTCAATCGCTCCGAATTTCTTGAACAAAGCGGCTTTGCCTTCCATGACAGGTTTGGCCGCTAGAGGACCAATATCACCCAGCCCCAAAACAGCTGTGCCGTTGCTCACGACTGCTACGAGATTGGACCGTGCCGTATAGAGAGATGCGGTCGAGGGATCCTTCGCAATCTCGCGGCATGGTGCCGCCACGCCGGGCGAATAGGCGAGAGCGAGTTCATACTGCGTTTCCAGCCGTTTGGTCGTTTCTATGCTGACTTTTCCCGGAGGTTCGGCGCGGTGATAGGCCAGAGCTTCTTCATCGAGTGTTGTGTGCGGGGTTCCGGGATCGCCGGAGCGATACTGTGCATAAGGCGTCTCTGGCGTTTGCCACAGCCGTCGCCAAACCTTGAACGGATTCCTCATATGCCGAATTCCCCACAGCGTTGCCCCGATAAGGCTCATTGATGTCCGGAAAAGCGATGATCGTCAACCGGGACGGCGTGGGAATTGTAGATGGGCTGTACCAACCATGAAGGCGGTAATGGCGCTATCCCAAGAGGCTTCGGGCTCTGAGGGCTCTGATGGAAAATGGAGTACCCGGCGTAGGTTCTCTACGCCGGGTCGAAGTCTTAACCCTGCGAGGACTGTCCAAACCGGACTTCCGTCGCGGTGCCGACAATGGCGCCAAACTCCGTTTCGATGGTTAAACGCACGGGTACCAAATATTTGCCGTCTTCAATTCGGGCCAATTGAGCCTTTACCACTGGAAAGGGCGTGGCGCCTTTCTTGCGTGGCTTGAACCCCGCAAGTCTGGTGTATTGCAGCGTACACAGATAGCCGGGACCGCGATAGCCATGGGTTTTTCCGGACCGGATGGAAATGTTTTTGACGTGCTTGACCTTGAAATCATAGCGCCGCTTTCCATCAAAGATGGGCAGTGCTTGCCCGCAGGGTGCTTCCGGAGCAATGCTTGATCCCATGATGAGGTACATAAACGCACTTAAGGGGTCTACGGTTTCTTGCTTGAGGGCGTCTGGAACCGGGTAAGGGAAACTGTAGGCCGGTATGGCTTCGAGTTCAGTCGGCATGCGGCCATCAAACTTTAGATCTACAAATTGTTCGTCCTCAACGGTTTTGGTGTCGATGACGAATTGACGGGGGGCAACCCGTTTGCCGTCCATTTCGCCGTGAGAGTTAATCTTGTAGCGCCCCTGAAACAGCGTTTCGGCTAATCCGTCTGTTCGAATATCGGAGCGCACCGTGTAGGATTGATCGGTCCATGCGGCGCTCAAATCAATGTTCCCTAACTTTAATCCGCCAACGAAGAAATCATATTTGATGGACAGAGTTGTACCGGGGCCTGCGGGAGAGCCAAGCGTTGCCATGTCCAAGGCTTGGGTTGACACATTTGCAGCTTGGGAGGCGGACATGGTACCCAAACTCAAAATAACGGCTAGATTTGCCAAGATGCGTCTGTACATAAGACCCTCATATTTGTTCGTAGCGTAAGGCTATCTTTTCGTTCCGGTCGATTTGAGACCGATTTTGGGAGATTTTTCGGCGCGCGCCTGAACACTGGATGAACAAGGTCGAGGTTAACCAAACCGAGAGGCGTGATCGGGCTTGCCCAAGCGGGCAAATTCCCGGTAGGACCTAATTTCGGCAAGGATTTTGGACGAATAGTGGAAGAAGACGAATTGTGGCGGATACTGATAACAAATTGTTAAGTAAAGTTTCACTCGCACGATTTTTGAAGTTCATCGGCGTTTTTGGCTTTGGGTTCGTGTATCTTGTTACCGGAACGGCTGCGTTCTTGCTGCTTTCCGTAGCTGCCTTTCTGTTTACATCGCAAACGGGTGACCGTCCTTTCTTTGATGATGGTAAACTCAACCGATTGAATCTCTTTCTTGCGCTTCTTGGTGTGCTGAATATTTTTGGTGCGTTCTTGTTGTTGCGGTTGTTCCTTGTGACTCAGAATCCGATATTTGCCTTAGCGTGCTTTGCCCTTGTAGCTGGGGCGACGTATAGCGGATTGGTTTTGGTGCAAAAATATGATCCGTCCAGTTCTGAAAAGGGGGATCCTTCCTGATGACGTCGCCGTCTCAGACGCCTGCCCGTGCCCTTGCTGACTTATTGGGCGATATACGGGCATGCCGGGCGTGTGCTGACGACTTGCCGCACGCGCCGCGGCCTGTGGTTCAGGCAAGTTTGACCGCGCGCCTTTGTATTGCCGGCCAGGCGCCTGGGACCAAAGTGCACGCAAGCGGCAAACCTTTTGATGATCGCAGCGGCGACCGTCTGAGGTCTTGGATGGGCATTGACCGCGACGTCTTCTACGACGAGGCGCGTGTCGCGACGATCCCAATGGGGTTTTGTTTTCCGGGGCAAGATGCCAAAGGCGGGGATCTGCCGCCGCTCAAACGATGTGCCCAATTGTGGCGGTCGCAGATCTTTGAGGTCTTGCAGAACGTTAGGCTCATTCTTGTCGTGGGCGGATATGCGCAAGCTTGGCACCTGGGCTCGGAACGCAAGCCGACATTGACCGAGACGGTTCGGTCCTGGCGGGACTATGTTCCCGATTTTCTTCCGCTGCCTCATCCTTCGTGGCGAAATACGGGCTGGCTCAAAAAGAACCCCTGGTTTGAGGCAGAGGTGGTGCCCTATCTTCAGGAGCGGGTCAGAGATCTTGTCTAACCCAACGAAGTCTCTTTTTGCCTTTGCATTCTGTGCGTTCATTGTTTGCGGCTGTGCCAGCCCGCTTGAGGTTGGGCTTGATACATCCGTGACCCAAGCCCCGAGATTCACCCAGGAGGGCTTTGAGACCAAAGATGGAAAGCGTCTTGCTGTCCAGACATGGGAGTCTTCGCGGCCGTCTGCCGTGGTGGTTGGCATCCATGGCATGAATGACTATTCGCAAACGTTCGCGATGCTAGGCCCCTGGCTCGCGGATCGCGGAGTGAGTCTTTATGCGTATGATCAAAGGGGCTTTGGTGCGTCGCCCCATACTGGGACTTGGGCAGGTACAGAAGCGATGGTCGAAGACGCTCGCGCGTTTATCAATCAGCTGAACAGTCAGCATTCGGACCTACCTGTATATGTAATTGGGGTGAGCATGGGCGCCGCGGTGACGTTGGTCGCCCTTTCGCGTGCCTCGGATCTTCCTGTGGAGGGCATCGTTTTGGTGTCTCCGGCCGTCTGGGGGTGGAGCTCCCTGAACCCGCTTTATAAGTCTGTTTTGTGGTTGGTTGCCCATACCGCGCCGGCGCAATCCTTTTCAGGAAGCGGCCTTGAGATTTGGCCCTCGGACAATATCGAAATGTTAAGAGCGAACGCGCGGGATCCCCTCATGATCAAAGAGACCCGAACCGATGCCATTTTTGGTCTGGTGAATTTGATGGAGGATGCCTACCAGAAAGCTAGGACTGTCGACATCCCGGCTCTGATTTTGTACGGCGAAAAGGATGAAATCATTCCTGCCCGGCCTGTGGCGCATATCGTTAACGAAATGCAGCAGACCCGCCGCTTGGCCGTTTATGAGGACGGCTATCACATGCTTCTCCGCGATCTGCAGGCAGAGATCGTTTGGGAGGACATTCTGGCATGGATTGAAGATGGTGCCGTCCCGCTGCCGTCAGGAGCGGAACAATCAATGTTAACCGCCCCTTAAACGTCTTAAACTGGGCTTAACTGGTGTTCGGTTAGTCTCACTATTCGCGTTTGTGAATGAGTCCTAAACCGTGTTGCAGAAGCTAAAGTTTCAATTGGAAAGCGTCCTTCCGCCGGACTTTTCTGCCCGATTGCACGCGTGGTGGGAAGGCGTTGAATACACTCCTGCGGAAGTCTCCGACCAAGACCTGATCGCTGACGACGAAGAGGCCGCGTCCTCCTTCGACGAGGAATTGGGCGATGCCTTCGTTCGTGTTTCCCAAGGATTGTGGGGTGAAGGAAATCTGGCGCCGTCTGACGCCGGCTTTCATGGGGAACTCATTCAACGTTTGTGTCTCGACGAAGAGGTAGGGATTGCTGTCCTTGGTATCGGGTTAGGCGGCGGTGTTCGCTCCATTGCATCCGAAACTGAAGTTTGGATCGAAGGCTATGAGTCAGATCCCGATTATCTTGAAGCGGCCGAAGAACAAAACACGATGGCGGGACTGGCAAAGAAGATTACGCTGAATTCATTCAGCTCTTCTGACCCGGAGTTCCCTGAAGGTAAATTTCAAAGCTTCGTTTCGTTCGAATACCTCTACGCCGTTCCTGAAACGGATCGCAAGGGGGTTCTGGCGAGCGCCATAAAGTCCCTTCGGCAAGGCGGCAATTTATTGATCAGCGATTTTGTTTTGGGCGCGGATGACGTATCAGTTTCCGAGAAGTTCTTTCCTCCGAGTGCGGATCCAAGTTCGCTATGGACCAAGCAAACGTACATTGAGGAGATCCAAGGCTTAGGGGTTGGCATTCGGTCGCAAGACGATCTCACGGAACAATATCTCGATGAAGTGACGAAGGGTTGGGCCAACTGGCAAAAGGTCGCTGCGTCGCTGAAGGCGATGTACACTGATGAAAGAGATGTTGCAGAGATCAATCATGCACTCAAGACGCTTGCGGAGCTCTGGGCGGCACGTGTGGAGGCCCTTAAAAGCGGTGATATACGTCTCGTCGGACTGTTTGCGAAATCAGAGACTTGAGCGGGTCACGGCTAATTGAGGCTTCGAGTGTCGAATTGCTGATAGTCCGTACCAATGCTTTTTGTCAGGGTGCGAGTTTGGAGGAATTTTCCTACATTATGGTCCAAAAGTGGCCCTTTTATCGACAATTCCAATGAATAAGTTACTAGTCGTAAGTGGACCATCTACTATCTGTCCGCTCAGAAACGTGATCCGTTGCGGAGGGCGCTAACATTTTGAGTCAATTTGAATCATTCTGCCTCTGATTGTGTTAAATTGGGGTAACTCGAATCACAAAACAAATGCTGGATGAAGAAACAAAGCTCGCTAACTATTTACCTGCAGCCCGAGGCCAAACAGGATTTCGATGAACTTAGAAACAAGCTTAGTCGCGACTATATCAAGTTTTCACGGACCCAGCTTGGTGAAATAGCGATAAAGCAGTTTTTGAGAAGGTATCGGGACGATGTTGCCCAATTGGCATTGGATCTGAACTTAGATTGAACTCAAAGGAGGCTTGATCATGGCGAAATCTAAAAACCCAGACGACGAAAAAGGATACGTTAGAGTAATACCGCCAATTCGGAGGGATGCTGAAGGCAAGGTTATTCCATCCCGTTGTGACGTAAGGATAGATGTTAGGCCTGATGGAGATTCGTTCAAATTGGACTGCGAAACAAGAGTGAACCCAAACTATAAACCTGAAGGATAATGTAAGAATGTGGGCTTGATTAAACGATGCAACCAAGCTATGGCTCACAATTTCGGGTTGCAAAAAATGGTGATCGAAACAGATGCCCCGGCGGAAATCGGATCAGTTGGGCGAGAACCAAACGGCGGGCTTGCAGAGGGAAGTGCTGGAGTTGGGGAAAACCTCGAGAAAAACCCCGAAAGGGGAACATCGGTTCAGCATTCTTGGACGAGATTTATAGCTAACCCTGAAGATGCGGTGGGGCATATAGCTTTCGCTTTGTTTATTAAGGAACTGCTGGGTCGCCGAGATCTTGATTTGAGCAGCAACTTGGAGAATGCCCTAAGAGATCTTTCAGATGATTCTATAGCCACGATTTATACGGCAGCTGCCAAGCGAATCAGGGACGAACATTTTATTAAGAGAGACAAACAAAACAAGATGGCCGATTTAAATCAGGACGTGCTCTTTTTGCGAATGCACGGCTTGTTCACGGACAAGTATGAGTTTCTCAATGAGAAGATCGACCAGTATATGGCAGAATCGAATATTAGATCGAACGACATAAAGTCTCGCCTTAAACTGTCACACCAAATTATGGTTGCAGCGATTGCTGGAATAATGATCGGCGTGTTTGTGTATTTGTCTTCCTCTTTACCAAGTGCATTTTCACCGTTAAATAATAGCGCTCAGTCTTCGTTGAGTGACACCTAGTGGTGCAAACGCGCGCGTGAATTCACGTTGCTCGAACCCTTCCATAAGGCCTAAAAAAAGAAGAAAGGGCCCTAATGCCGCTCGAATGGATAAACAATCCCGCCACGTATCAGCAAGAGTTTTTGTTGCCAGGCGGAAGCCGAGCTCGTGTAACTGTGGAGTGTTCACCTCATCAGGATGTGGTAATCAGGGTGGAATTTGAGCCGAGGGCAAATGGAAAAGGGGTGTCCGTGCAAGTTTACTTTGTGCAAAGCAACGGCAGAAAATTTCAAGCGTCGAGAAAAGTGGAATTCTTTGATGATGATAGGGTCGTAGGATATGGTGATACTGTTGATGGTGTTCGATTCCGGCGTCATAGGCACGAAATCGAACGAGCGTTGGAGTTTGACGTGAGCGTGACTTCATTTGAGTACTAGCCCAATTAAAATCACTGAATTGTCCTGAGCCGCCTTAGATTGTGGTTCGAACCAGAGTGTGCTGACGAAATCGAAGCCTGCTTGCCCTGTTTACCCAAATTTCGCTCAGGCTTGATCACTCACCATTTAAGTATTGCCCTCAATTGAGAAGATCACAACTCGCGGTAGTTTCCATTAACGCACATCGATCCGGTTGAGTTGGTCTCACGACGCACTAGGCCGAAGACGGACGATTTGATGGTAGCCAGTTTTGTACTATTTGGATTTGTATCGCATTCCCCGCTTCTCCTCCGTTCTTCCGCTTCAACCAATTTCTACGTGTTCATTTGGTACCCGAACTAATTTGACATCAGTATCTCTTGGGTTGAGTCGCATCCCAATGCACATCGCCCGGAATCTCTTGACACTCGCAGACAATTTCGGAAGTGTGTGGTTAGGCCGAGGGGTGCTTCGTTAGGAAGCTGAGATCTTGTCGGCGATGAGCAGTCCTCAGAGTGCTCGTTGCAACACAGAATCCCTTAGAACCTGATCCGGCTAACACCGGCGGAGGGACGGTTTCGTTGGGCGGACTGCCCCCAATCTAATCTTTTCCCCGGTGTTGGTCTTTCGATTTGAACTCCTTTGCCTTGAACAAGGAAGATGCCATGTCCCGTGCCGCCGAAACCATTATCCCGATTTCTCCTGAAACCGTCACGACCGGACCTTTGCCGGCTTCGGACAAGATCTATGTGCGGGGGGAGAGGTTTCCCGATGTGGCGGTACCCATGAGAGAAATACGCCTTTCCGGAGGAGAGCCCAGTGTGCGCGTCTATGACACATCCGGACTCTACACGGATCCGGAGCAGGAGATCGACATTACGCAAGGGCTACCCGAACTGCGCCGGGATTGGATTTTGGCCCGCGGGGATGTGGAGGCCTATGAGGGCCGCGCTCGCAAACCGGAAGACGATGGGCTGAAGCCTGGCGAGCGCCTGACCGTTCCTGTGTTCGATCGGGCCGGGCGCATGCCGCTGCGCGGTAAGGATGGGGCAAACGTGACGCAGCTCGAGTATGCCAGACGCGGCATTGTCACGCCGGAAATGGAGTATATCGCCATCCGGGAGAATCTCGGACGTGAGGCCCTTCTGAGAGAGCGCGCCGCAAAGGGCATCCGCCCGGACGGGGAATCTTTCGGCGCGTCGATCCAAGACTTTATCACGCCCGAATTTGTCCGCGACGAGGTTGCGCGGGGTCGGGCGATTATTCCCGCCAACATCAATCACACCGAAAGCGAACCAATGATCATTGGCCGGAACTTTTTGGTCAAGATCAATGCAAATATCGGGAATTCGGCGGTGACATCTTCGGCTGCCGAAGAGGTCGACAAGATGGTATGGGCGATTCGCTGGGGTACCGATACGGTGATGGATCTCTCAACCGGCCGGCACATTCATACGATTCGCGAATGGATCATCCGCAATTCACCCGTGCCGATCGGGACGGTACCCATTTATCAGGCATTGGAAAAAGTTGGTGGAGTTGCCGAGGAACTGACCTGGGATGTCTACCGGGATACGCTCATTGAGCAATGCGAACAAGGTGTGGACTACTTCACCGTTCACGCCGGTGTCCGGCTCGCGCATATTCCGCTTACGGTGGACCGGGTGACCGGTATTGTGTCGCGCGGCGGATCGATCATGGCGAAGTGGTGCCTGGCTCATCACAAAGAGAGCTTTCTTTATACGCACTTTGAAGACATTTGCGAGATCATGGCTCAGTATGACGTTAGCTTTTCGCTGGGCGATGGGTTGCGGCCGGGGTCGATTGCAGATGCTAACGATGCGTCCCAGTTTGCCGAGCTTGAGACGCTGGGAGAGCTCGGCCGTGTTGCCGATCGGTACAACGTCCAAGTGATGATCGAAGGGCCGGGCCATGTGCCGATGCACAAGATTAAAGAGAACATGGAGAAGCAGCTCAAAGAGTGTAATGAGGCGCCCTTCTATACGCTGGGGCCGCTGACCACCGATATCGCCCCCGGGTATGATCATATCACGAGCGGAATTGGGGCCGCTATGATCGGCTGGTACGGAACGGCTATGCTTTGTTATGTGACGCCAAAGGAACATCTTGGCCTGCCCGATCGGGACGATGTGAAAGTGGGTGTTGTTACTTACAAGATTGCGGCTCATGCCGCCGACTTGGCGAAAGGACACCCGGCGGCGCAAGAGCGCGACGATGCCCTTTCCAAAGCCCGGTTTGAGTTCCGTTGGCGGGATCAGTTTAACCTCTCTCTGGATCCGGCGACGGCGGAGCAATTCCATGACCAGACGCTGCCCGCGGAAGGGGCAAAAGTCGCCCATTTCTGTTCCATGTGCGGCCCCAAGTTCTGCTCTATGCGGATCAGTCAGGAAGTCCGGGATGAGGCAAGGGCACAGAACAATGTGACGGGGCTGTCAACGGACGAGATCAAAGCGGGGTTGGCGGAAAAATCGAAAGAGTTCCGCGAACAGGGAAGCGAGATCTACAAGGAGGTTTGACGGATTGATAGGGGAGTTCCAAGGCAAGGAGCGAAAAAATTCGTTCCTTGCTCTTGTCTGGACTGCGGTTACCGCCCCTTAAACTCCGGTGCGCGCTTTTCGAGGAAAGCCATCATGCCTTCTTTGGCGTCTTCGCTCTGGAAAAGAGGAATGAGCTGCAAGAAAACGTGATGGACATGCTCTGTGAACGGCTCATTGAGTCCCATGCGCATCATGCGCTTGGACGCCTGCACGGCAAGGGGCGCATTGTCGGCGATTTCGCGGGCGAGCTTGTTCGTTTCGGACATCAAGTCCGTGGCGGGAATGGTGCGGGACGAGAGACCGAGCGCAAGGCATTCTTCCGCCGGTAATGTCCGTCCCGTGAAGATAATCTCAGCGGCCTTGGACCAGCCGATTAATCTTGGCAAATACCAGGTTCCCCCTGACTCCGGCAAAACACCGCGCTTGCAAAAGGCGGGTGCGAACTTGGCCGTGTCCGCCATTAACCGAATGTCGCAGCCAAGGGCCAAATCCATTCCATAGCCCGCAGCCCCGCCATTGAGTGCACAAATCGTGGGCGTGTCGATTTGATGAAGAACGGTCGGCGGTGTGTTTCGCAAATCAATGTTGCCGGCACCCACGCTATTGGACGAGATGCCTTGACCTTGGGTCGCGCTTTGCAGGTTGAGGCCAGCACAAAAAGCGCGTCCTGAGCCCGTTAAAACAATCACGCGCACGTTCTTGTCTTCGTCGGCTTCGACCAAGAGCTCGGTTAAGCGGTCGAGCATCGGGCCCGAAATCGTATTCATGCGCTCGGGCGCATTGAGCGTGATTGTCGCTATGTCCTTTTCGACTTGGTATAGGACCTCGTCCTTAGACTCACGGGCCTCAGAGATATTGTGGGCTTCGCTCATTTCTTCCTCCTGGGTGACGTTTTGGCGAACCTTATCAGGTCGCGGTCAAATGAAAAGGGCGGATCTGGGACTTCGATTTGCCCAGGAGCACGGCCTAATTGGCAGTGAGGTCTGGTCCCCATGCCTGCCTAGGGGGGAAATCTGGTTTCGACCAACACGAGTGCTCTGCCATCGCTGCTGAACGGTCCTAGATGCACCAGCAGCCGCGAAGAACGTAGTCCACGCTGTCCGCGTCTAATGACGGCTCAGTTGTGTGCTGAACGTTCGCATTAGGAGCACAAAGATGCAAAGTCCGATAACCATCCCGAACGCTGCAAATGCGTAAGGAGAGGACGGCCCAAATTCAACGAATATGAAGCCGGCGCTCATAGGGCCGACGACCCGGCCAAAACTTCCTGCACCCTGCATAATCCCCATGACCGAGCCCCGATCCTTCTCGTGCGCCACTTTGGAGACCAAGCTCGCGAGCGACGGGTTGAAGATGGAATTTCCAAAGGCAAGGAACACGGTCGCAACGAACAAAAGTAGAAGTTCGGTCGTCACCATCATGAGGACAAAGCCCGTGAACATGGATACGAAGGCCATTTGAACCAAGTTCGCTTCACCAAAACGACGGGCGAGCGGACCCACCAGAAGACCTTGGGTTGTGGCGCTCAAGAGCCCTATGAACGCGAAGAAGAGACTGACGTCGCGTGGACCGAAGTCTAAAACATGCTCGGTCCAGATGGCGAACACCGCCTCCAAAAGCGCCCAGAACGAGAGTACGATAAAGTTAAGGACCACAAATGCTGGAATAACCGGCGCTGAACGCATCCGCTCAAATGTCTCGGACGGGTTGAGCTTTACGCTTATGGAGGTCCGGCGTTTGTGTGGCGGCAGGCTTTCCTTCAAGAAAAGGAAGACGCCGACGAATGCCGTCATGGATAAGCTGGCCGCACAAACAGACGGCAAAAAGAAATTGGCGGTTTCGATCTCTGGACCGGCAAGAAGGCCTCCAAACGCGGGGCCAAAAATGAAACCCAATCCAAATGCTGCGCCCATTAACCCCATGCTTTGCGCACGATTTTCCTCTGATGTCGTGTCTGAAATGTAGGCGTAAGCGACGGAGACGTTTCCCGCCATCAAGCCTCCGAACAGGCGTGCGGCCATGATCGCCATGATCGAATCCGCGAAGGCGAGCATGAGGTAGGAAATTGTGGCGCCTGCCATGGATATTGCGAGGACGGGCTTTCGGCCGACGCGATCGCTCATGCGTCCCCAGAACGGTGCGCCGAACATCTGACCAAGGGAATAGAGCGCGAACGTTATCGTGACCAATTCCGGGCTAGCGCCGACTTTGACGGCCATAAAGGGCAATATGGGCAAAATAATCCCAAAGCCGAGGAGGCCAATGAAGACTATTGCAAAAAGAACGATCACTCGGGTGCTCTGGTTGGAAAAAGGAACCACGCCAGGAACGTTAAAATTGACGGCGCATAAGTCTTTTGAAATTACGGTTTTCTCGAAGGAATGCTATACTCATGAACCAGGCAAGGCGCACGAGCGACAAAGTGTCTGTGCTTCTTGCGGGTTTCACTCCTGATTGGTGATGGGATAAAGCTGGCGCGTTTGGTTCCGAAACGCGGCTCGGCGCACCGACGGGATAAGATGTTCCGAGCTGCACGGGTGGCGAAGTGGTATGGGGATTTGGGCACAAAGACTGAGATTGATTAACGCCACCCAATGGTTGGCGATCATTCTCATTGTTGCCGCGGCGTCCTTGCTCGGTGTCAAAAAGTACTCAAACTCTGCATACGAGAGCTATGAAGCTTTTTTAACGGCTGTTGAGGACAAGGACATCCCCGATGCGATCGTTTTGAGTGAACAGACGATGCGCAAGGCGGACCGGATGCCCCGATCGAGCGAGTCCGACTTTGTCCGTTTGCAGCTCGGGGTTGCAGAAGGGCTGATGATATTGGGTGCGGCCGGTCCAGCGGGAAATCTCTATTTGGGCGCGCTCGAAAATATTCAGTCTGCAGATCCAATTGCGCCCCAGTTTCCCGCATTTGATACCGCCGACATATTTCGCGTTCACTTGGGCTTGGTGGCTGCCATGCTGCGTGAGCGCACGCCGGATCGCGCAATTAGCCATATACGCAATGCCCTGAAATTCCACGACACCCATGCGGACGTGTTGTCTGGTTCGGAGGATGGGGAGCGTTTGTTTCGTTTGTTGGAGGAGCTTTCCAATCAGATTGGCGATGTCGATGAGTTGGAAGTCGAACAAGTGGAAGAGCTGCTTAGTTTGAGTCGGGCTCTTGAGGACCGTGGGAAATCCGGACCCAGTGCGAGACTCCAAGAGGCTGCGGTCAAGTCTTTGGACGGAGCGATTGAAAATCCAGATCTTGTTGCCAGATTGTCGGTCGGGGTTGCTGACTATTATTTGGATATCGAACGGCCCGGCAAGGCAGAAGATTATATTGATCGTGCGTTTCGCATTTTAAGCTCAAAATTTGGCTCTCAGGCGCCCCAAATGCTCCCGTACACAGCCCTGCAGGGACGCTTCCTGACACAGACAGGGGACCCCCGCGCGGCTATCGAAATTCTCGAGGAGGCGCTCGAAACCGTTGAGCTGTTCGGGGATCCAGATATGCCGGGTTCCATCGAGGTCGTTGAGGCGTTGGAAGGCGCCTATGAGGCGGCGGGCGAAGACCGTGAGCGGAAAAAACTCAATCGTGAGTTCGGCTGGATGGTTGATATGGAGCGCTTCGTCGAGGCCGAAGATGAGGCCGAAGAGCAGTTGCAGGACGAGCAAGCCGCGTTGGTCTTGTTGGATGAGAGCCCGCTGGAAGAGACCGAAGCGGTTGGCGATGATCACTGGCTTGAGTTCAAAGTGCTTTACGGGACCTCTCGGCGCCGGGCCGACAGCACCAGCACCGCGAAATTCTATACGTCGCGAACCTCGGGACGTTCTGGCGAGAGGGGCTGGGTGAAGGTTGCATTGCCGCTGGAGCCAAACGCTGATCCGTTTGCTGCAGGAGGAGGCTCCAAGTCGCGTAACGGCGAGTACATCACGCTCCATGAAATGAATGAGCAGTCAAAAGAGGACTTTCTCTTTGATCTCAATGAACGGGTTTTGATGTCCAGCCACAGCGAGACCTTCGTATTTGTCCATGGTCATGGGGTTTCCTTCGATGATGCGGCCCGGCAAACGGCTCGTTTGGCTCATGAGCTGAAGTTCGATGGCGTCCCTGTGTTTTATTCGTGGCCTGCTGAGGGAACTAAGTTTGGATATCTTGCAGATATCCATCCCGATCCCCAAGCCATGAATGATTTCCGGCTCTTTGTGGATGAAGTCATCGACCATTCGGGAGCGGAGAAAATCCATTTCATCGCCTACGGAGTTGGTGCGCGCATTTTACTCACAACCCTAGATGAAATTGGACGGGAGAATTCGGGGCGAACGAATTGGTCCGTTGACGAGGTCATATTGAGTGTACCGGATATGACGCGCTCTGACTTTTTAAACAAGGCGGACGGTGCGGGGAAAGTGGCCGGCCGTGTAACGCTCTATGCCTCTAATCAGGACCCCGGCTTGAAACTGGCAAAGCTTCTTGATGGGCGCCCCCGGGCGGGGGATACGACCTATCGACCGCCGGTCGCAAATGATGTCGACACCATTGATGTGTCGATTGCCGGCGACACGAACTTTCTTCCGGGTAGAGGGATGGGCGCCAGCACCATCTTAACAGATATGCGGGCATTGATTTGGCACGACCTGTCGCCTTCTGAGCGGTGTATGCTCGAGGCACAATCCAGGAAGGGTTTGTGGGCTTATGATGCAGACCTATGCGATGCCCAGGCCTTTGACCTTGCGTCCCGCTTGGTCTTCCAACAAGGCGCGACGCGCGCCAACGAAACCATCAATGGGGCCGTGGATGAATTGAATGCGAAGATCGCAGCAGCGGGCACGGAAGCCCGGCGGCGGCAGATCGACCAACTCAAACAGCGCTATTTAGAGGCGGGACGGCATGTGAGCGCGACCTTCAGAAAGAGTGCCGTCAGCGAGCCGGTTGTCACGCAGGATCTTCAACCCCTCAATGAAAGTGACGGAGAGGCAGTCGATGAGGCCGAAAAAGCCGAGGATCTGGAAGAAGACCTCGGCGAATGAATGCGTTGCCTATTTGAACTCGTGCGAAAACCTAATCGTTCCGGCGTCCAGTCCTTCGTTCACAACTGAAACACCTCCTGATCGGATCATCCACTCCAGGCGATGATCTCTGTACTCTCGAACGAAGAGTCCTTGCTCTATGAGCTCCCGGCCTCGTTCTAAATCGTCTTGGTGGGGAAGGGTCTCTTGAACCGTCTTTTGAACACTCGGACGTTCACGCATTCGCTCCAGCCAATTGTTCAAACCGCTCCCTGCGCCGGGTGCCAGACCGAATTTTTCTGAGGCATTGAGGCAGGGGAAAACGCAGATGTCGGCTCGGCTGAATCGGTTCTCGCAGAACCAGTTTGCGTCTTGGAGATGCCGGCTCAGCCATGCTTGAAGATTGCTTGTTTGCTCTGCCGCTCGGTCAAGCAAAGTCTTGAGAAGAGACCCCTCCGCCCTGCGAAAAGAATGCAGTTCGCCCAGTCCCCAGTTGATGGCTTCGTACTGCGTATCCATTACGACTTCGATCAAACGGGCCCTGGCTCTGTCCTGCGGTGATGTTTCAAGCAACGAGGGTTCTGGCCACGTGTCTTCGATGTACTCAAGGATGACGGAGGACTCAAACAGGGTGGTGCCGTCGTGGACAAAGGTTGGAACCTCTGCAAGCGGATTAGCTTGCGCAAACTCGGCGGCGATTTGAGGGTCACCGCCGGCCATGGGTTGGACCAACTCAAAGTCGACGCCTTTTTCGCGTAAGGCGATTTTTACCTTTTGTGCGAAAGGCGACAAGGGATGGTCAAATACCTTTATCATGGGGTCTCCAATCCAGTGACTTCTGTTTTGTACCTGCAGGGGTTTTCTTTGGCCCACATTCGCCTTACCGTGAGGTTCTGGTCAAGAAAATCCGCGAGTAAACTATGAGCGCAAAACCGGCTTGGTCGTACGTCACCGTTGAAGAGCAAGGAACGATTGCGATCGTTCGGTTGAACAGAGAAGAGAAGCGAAATGCGCTGTCTCTGGCTCTGATGGATGAGCTGATTTCGGTCGCACAATGGCTCCGTGTACAGATTCATTTGCATGTGGTAGTGATAACGGGAACAAAAACCTACTTCTCGGCGGGAGCTGATCTCAATGATCCGGATGCCCGGCGGGATCAAACGGTGTTGGAGCGCAGGGAGAGCCTCCGGCGCGGGCCCTGCATGTGCCAGGCTTGGGAAGACTTGGAACAGGTAACCCTTGCCGCGATCGAAGGCTATTGTGTGGGCGGTGCTGTCTCTCTAGCCGTGTCGTGCGATTTTCGAATTGTCGGTGATGGCGCCAGTTTCCGCTTGCCGGAAATCCCATTGGGGATGAACATGAGCTGGCAAACACTGCCCAGGTTGGCGACTTTGATCGGTCCGTCGAATGCAAAAAAGCTGACGATATTCGGCGAGCCGGTGCCCGCAGATGAGGCGTTTCGCTGGGGCCTGGTTGACGAGGTCGTTGCCGCCGGCAGTGCTTATGATCACGCGATGATTTGGGCACAGAAAGTCTCTAAGTTGCCGCCGCTTGCCGTTCGCATGTCCAAAGAGGCGATCAATGCGGCCGCTGGCGTAACGCACCGGTCGTCGACATTCATGGACCGGGACCAGTTTCTTCTTGCCACGTCGACGGAAGACTACCGGGAAGGCATCAAGGCATTTTTCGAGAAGCGGGAGCCTGAGTTTAAGGGGCGATGAACGGCTCGGGCGTTTTCTAAGGCTACTCCGGTGGGCGTCCTACAGTCCGACCTCAGTGCCAATCTTGGTTTCAATTTTGCTTTGGCTCTGCGGTGTATTGAACTGCATCTCAGCCAAATTTGCATAAAGACCTTTTTGGCTCATGAGCGAGGTATGTGTCCCTTCCTCGCGGACGCGTCCTTTATCCATGACGTAGATTTTATCGGCGTTTTGCACGGTCGCCAGACGATGGGCGATCACCAGCGTTGTTCGCCCTTCGCGCAACCGGTCTAGAGCGTCTTGCACGCGGGCTTCTGACTCCGCATCCAGCGCGCTGGTCGCCTCATCGAGCAACAATATCTTTGGATCTCGAAGCATGGCCCGAGCGATCGAAATGCGCTGGCGCTGACCGCCGCTCAGATTGAGGCCGCGGTCGCCGACCTTCGTGTCATATCCTTTTGGCGTGTCTTGAATGAAGTCGTGAGCGGCGGCGGCTTTTGCGGCCGCGATGATCTCGTCTTCCGTTGCGTCAGGCCGCCCAAACGCGATATTGGCCCGGATTGTGTCATTGAACAGAATAACATCCTGACTGACGAGGGCCATCGGTGCGCGCAAGCTTTCAAGAGTCACGTCCATAATGTCCTGGCCGTCAACTTTGATGTGTCCGGATGTGAGATCGTAAAGGCGAGGGAGAAGATTTAGCACGGTGGACTTGCCCGCGCCGCTTGGGCCGACCAGGGCAACCGTCTGGCCCGGCTCCACTGTAAAAGTCAGACCCCGGAGGACAGGTTCGTTCTCGACGTAGGCAAATTGCACGGCTGAAAACTCCACGTGACCTTCGGAAACCAGAAGTTCTTTTGCGTCTTCGGCTTCGATCACACGGGGCTCCTCATCAAGCAAGTCAAACACGCGATCGAGAGACGCGAAGCCCTCTTGCAGGACGTTATTGATTGTGGCGATCGCGCGAACAGCCGGTGCCGCGAGGACGAGCGCCACCACAAAGGCCACTAAGTCACCACCGCTTGTCGCACCGGATGTGATCCGGTATCCGCCCACCGAAATCACACCGCCTACGGCCAGCCCACCCACCACCTCCATTATGGGGTCCAGTTGAGCTCTGTTCTTCACGATGCGGAGATAGAGTTCATACAGATCTTGAAATTGTGCGCTTGCGCGTTGGCGCTCGTGCTCTTCCAATTGATAGGTTTTCACCATCCGTGCACCGGAAAAGCTCTCGTTCAATACGGACGTCATTCCTCCCATGTGCTCTTGGGTATCTGCAGACGTTTTTCTCAGCCGTTGTCCTATGCGGACGATTGGACCGCCAACGATTGGATAAATCACGAGGACGAGCAGGGAGAGAACCCAATCGTAGTAGAACATCGCTCCGACAAGCACGATGACTTGAAACACATCGCGAATACCCGTTGTGAGCCGAAGCAGCGCTTCTCTCAGGATTGTCATATCGTTGCTGAAACGGGTTGCGAGTGTACCCGCCGGATTGCGAGTGATTTGTTGAAAGTCCCATGTCAGCAGCCGCGAAAACATCGCTTCTTGGATGTCCTTGAGGGAGCGCAGCACTGCCGTGTTCGTCAATCTTGCCTGGCCATAGAAAGCGAGACCGCGCACGGAGGTGATTGCGATAACGATGGGCATGATGAAAAGGGCGACGTTTTCGCCTTGTTCAAAGGAGTCATAGACCCATTTGATCAAATAGGAGTAGGCGCCCGACGTCGCTGCGACCAGGAGCATTGAGACCAAGCTCAGCAACAAGACACTTGTGTGTTTGTGTCCCCAAATGCGCCAAAAACGCAGAGCGACGGCATAAGAGCCGCCCTTGCCAGATTGGGTTTCAGCCAAGTAAGAATTTCTCCTGATTTTGTAAAGGCTTAGATCGTGCTTATAGCACAAGTCGAGAACGTCGTGTCAGTGACACGTTAACGCAAGTGTCGGGGGTCTATCGTGGGTCTGGGCGGACAGGCCGCCATTGTCATGGGCTGGGCGATTGCCTAGAGTGATTTGCAGGAAAGAAGGTTGCATAATGCTCAAGCGGATCGCGCGATTGTTCATGAAAGAAGGGAGTGATCTATCAGATGATCGCTCACCGCTTCCCAGCGATACTGCGCCCACGATCCGCTCCACATCGGAAAATGCAGCGCCCAAAAAGACTGGCAAGTCGGGGCGTGCGCTGACGGGCGCGTGTCTTTGCGGAACGATCCGATACAGGTGCAGGGCAGAACCAGCTGCTTTCATCAATTGTCATTGCAAGGACTGTCAACGCTGCACCGGCAGTACCCACGCGCCGGTTCTTATGGTCCCGAGCGGCTCTGTCGAAATCGAGCAAGGCGAAACGCACTATTTCGAAAACTACGGTACGGACGGAACCTTTGTCCGCCGCCACTTTTGTCCCGGATGCGGCTCACAGATGTTCACCGAATTGCCCGATCAAGACGAGTGGATGTTCATTAAGGTTGGCTCCATCGACGATGTTAGTTCCCTCAGTCCCACCATGACGGCCTGGACCGACAGTGCGCCGCACTTTTCGCATATTCCAGACCACATCCCGGCGTTCCCCAAAAACCCACCCGCCTAGAACGAGAAAGCACAAAATGACCCAGCAACTCAATCTGTCTAATGATGAACTTCTGACAACCACACGGGCCGTGCGAAAACGTCTCGACTTTGAGCGCCCTGTCGAAATGGATGTGCTCAGAGAGTGTCTTGAGATCGCCCTTCAAGCACCGTCAGGTTCGAATGCACAGGGGTGGCATTTTGTTCTGATAACAGACAAAGACAAAATCGGCCAGATATCTGACTATTACAGCAAAGCGTTCGATGCTTACCGGTCTATGGACGTGTCCGCGCATGCTCTTGCCGAGGCGCAAAAGGACGAGCAAAACAAACAGCAAATGGAACGGGTCGTCGACTCCGCTGAGTATCTGGCGGCGAACATGAACAAGTCTCCCGCTCTGCTGATTCCTTGCATAGAGGGCCGGATTGAGCCGATGGCCGATGCGGGCATGTTGAATATGGCGGCAGGCTTTTACGGTTCCATTCTGCCCGCCTTTTGGAGTTTCATGTTGGCCGCCCGCGCCCGCGGTTTAGGGACCTCTTGGACAACACTTCATCTTATGTTCGAAAAGGAGGTGGCCGGCATCTTGGGAATGGATGCAAATGCGATTACCCAGTGTGCCTTGACGCCTATCGCCTATACAAAGGGGACCGATTTTAAATTGGCCCGGCGCAAGCCTTTAGATGACGTCTTGCACGTCAATGCGTGGTAAGACGATCAACGGAACACTCGGAGGACACCTCATGCACGATATCGTTATCAGGAATGGCACCGTCTTTGATGGCAATGGAAGCGCACCGCAAGATGCAGATGTCGCAATCGACAATGGTGCTATCTCAGTGGTCGGACAGGTCTCGGGAAGTGGCAAAGATGAAATTGACGCCAAAGGCAAGATCGTCACGCCGGGCTTCGTTGATGTTCACACCCATTTTGACGGCCAGGTGACGTGGGACCCCTATCTCCAGCCGTCCACATTTCACGGTGTTACGACCGTGGTGATGGGCAATTGCGGCGTTGGATTTGCGCCGTGCGCGCCGGATCGCCGGAATTGGCTCATCGGTTTAATGGAAGGGGTCGAGGATATTCCGGGTACTGCGCTGGCTGAAGGCATCGATTGGAAGTGGGAAAGCTTCCCGGAATATATGAATGCGGTTGAAGCCTCGCCGCTCGCCATTGATGTTGGCCTGCAAGTTCCTCACGGGGCGCTCCGGGCCTACGTCATGGGGGACCGGGCGGCGCGTTTGGAACCGGCCAACGAAGACGACGTGGCGAAAATGGCGGTTTTGGTCAAAGAAGCGCTGGAGGCTGGCGCCCTGGGCTTTTCCACATCGCGAACTGAGAAGCATCGGGACAAAGACGGCCATCACACGCCGACGTTCAAGGCGGAGATGCGCGAGCTCCACGGGATCGCCAAGGCGATGGGTGAAACCGGTAAGGGAGCCATTCAACTCATCGCTGACTTCTGGGATTTTGAGCCGGAATTCGCCATGATCCGCGGCATGGTCGAAGTGTCCGGTCGGCCGCTGTCGATGACGATTGAGCAGGACGACCGGCACCCTGATATCTGGCGAAACGTGCTCGATGGGATTGGGGCCGCGGCGGAGGCCGGTTTACCCATGAAGGGGCAGGTGCCGTCACGGCCGACCTGTGTTCTGTTTGGACTGCAGACCACCCTTAATCCGTTCACGATGTACCAGACCTACCGTGAGATCTGGCCGTTTCCCCTCGAAAAGAAAGTAGAGGCGCTGCGTGATCCCAGTTTCCGGGCACGGCTTCTGGCGGAACAGCCCACTTACGACGACACACAGCTCGTCAGCTTCTTAATGACCGCCTTTCACAAGATGTATGAAATGGGGAATCCACCGAATTATGAACCGGACCCTCAGTATAGCGTCGAAGCCATCGCCAAAAGAGACGGCAAAGACCCGCGGGAAGTGGCGCTGGACATCATGCTTCAGGATGACGGACAGGCTTTGATCTTCTTTCCCCTCATGAACTATTTGCACGGTGATTTAGAAGACGTTCGCACAATGCTCATCCATCCTCATACCACGTTCGGTTTAGGGGATGCGGGCGCTCATTGCGGCGTCTTGTGTGACGCCAGCTTCCCGTCCACATGGCTCACCCATTGGGGGCGGGACCGGACGCGTGGGCCCAAATTGCCGCTTGAATGGATCATCAAGAAGATGACGAAGGACAGCGCCAACTTGCTGGGGATTTGCGATCGGGGGACACTGGAGCCCGGCATGCGGGCGGATGTGAACGTTATTGATTTTGACAATCTCGTGCTCCACGCGCCGGAAATGGTTTTTGACCTACCGGCGGGCGGCAAGCGGCTTATTCAGCGAACGGATGGCTACACAGCGAGTATTGTAAAGGGTCAGGTCGCGTTTCGTGAAGGCGAGCCTACCGGTGTGCTGAACGGTTCGCTCATTCGCGGCGCGCAGCCCCGGCCCGCTGCCGCGTCTCCCCGTCAAGTGGCGGCCGAATGATGGGTAGGAGAGAGTGATGGCAAGCTGGCAATTCACCAAAGGACTGCACGATCTGGGAAACGGCGCTTGGGCATATCTACAGCCGGACGGCGGCTGGGGCTGGTCCAATTCCGGTCTCATCACCGACGGCGATCAAGCCCTGCTGGTGGATACGCTCTTCGATGAAGTATTGACGGATGAAATGCTCCGTACCATGCAGAATGCGACGGGCTTTGAGCGGAACGGGATCCAGCAACTGGTCAACACCCATGCTAATGGGGATCATACCTATGGCAACGGACTGCTGGAAAACGCGGAGATCTATGCTTCGGAAGAGGGGGCCAAAGAGCAAGAAGAAGTGCCGCCCGAAATGCTTGCGGCCATGGTTCAGGGCGCACCGGACATGGGCGAACTGGGCCAATACGTTCTGCATTGTTTTGGTGACTTCAAATTTGAGGGCATTAAACCCCGTAAGCCCACAAAAACGTTCACGGGGGAGATGACGGCGAAGGTGGGCGACAAAGACGTGCGGCTCATCGAAGTGGGTCCGGCCCATACGCGCGGGGACGTGCTGGTTCATGTGCCCGACGACAAAGTGGTCTATACAGGGGATATTCTGTTTATAGACGGCACGCCTATCATGTGGGCAGGCCCGGTCGCCAATTGGATTAAGGCCTGTGATCTCATTATGGATATGGATGTCGATGCGATTGTGCCCGGCCATGGTCCGATAACGGACAAAAAGGGTGTATCTCGGGTCAAAGACTATTTGAACTATGTCAATGTCGAGGCGCGCAAACGATATGATGCGGGCCTGCCCGCGGACGAGGCGGCGAAGGATATTGCGCTGAGCGACTTTGACTCTTGGATCGATTCCGAACGCATTGCGGTCAATGTGGCAACGCTCTACCGGGAGTATTCGGGCGATACGTCCGAGCCCAATGTGGTCGAGTTGTTTACGTTGATGTCGGATCTCGCCAAGCGCTAGCCTAGTTCCGGATACGCCCTTTTGTAGGCGGCACGGTCCGCCAATTGGGCGTGATAGGATCGTAGAACCGGATACTCCGTGATCAGTCCCGTGAGGGTTGCCATGAAGCAGCTGTGTCCGATTAGAATGTCCGCGCCGGAAAACCTATCCCCGACAAGATAGTCTTTGTCTCGAAGTTCTCGTGAGAGAATCTCTGCGCGTTCGGCGAAATCCCGTTTGCCGCGCGTCGCCAGCTCAGGGTTATGGAGCGTCCCGGGCGGACGCATGCCTTCGAGCGGGCGCATTGTATTGTCAAAATACATCATCACCGCCGGATCGACTTCCGTTCCAGCAAAGACACACCATTGGTAGTAGTTTGCGCGCTCAGGTGAGCCCGTTTCTGGCGCGAGCTTTTTTTCCGGATACTCGTCAATGAGCTGCAGAACAATCGCCACCGATTCGAATATGGAATAGGTCTCTGTCCGGATGGCCGGCACGGCGCCCAAGGGCTGTATCTCCCGATAGTGAGCCGTATTCTGCTCTCCTTTGGGGAGATCGACAAGCGTGCTGGTGTACGGAATATCAAGCTCTTCGAGAGCCCACTTGGCTCTTTGTGAGCGGGTTGGGGGAAACTCGAACAATTCGATCATGAATGCGCCCTCCGGCAACAATTACTGAACTACTTGGTTAAGTAATATAAGCGTGTTATATAGTCAACTAATTAGTTCACTATTGGAGTCGGCATGGACCACCTAAACGCAACCTTTGCTGCGCTGAGCGATGAGACACGGCGTGCCATCCTTCATCAGTTGATGGCCGGGGAAGCCCGCCTCTCCGATCTCGCCCGTCCCTTCGATATGTCGCAAACTGCGGTTTCCAAGCATGTTCGTGTGCTGAAGGAGGCGGGATTGGTCGATATCGAAAAGCGGGGCCGGACGCGCCACTGCCGCTTAAAAGCTGAGGCGCTGAAGGATGCGTCGGATTGGCTCGCGGAATACCGCGCTTTCTGGACGCAGCAGTTTGAAAACCTCGCTCAGCATCTGAAGGAGAACAAATGAGATTTCTTCAATCTGAAATCGGAGCAGATCCCATTGTTATCGAAGGTGTGTTCCCAGCACCTCCGGAAAAGGTCTTTGCGGCCTTCACCGAGCCGGAACAAGTGATGAAGTGGTTTGGGCCCAAGCCAGGCGCGCTTCATTCTGCTGAAATCGACCTGAGAGAAGGCGGCAAATGGCGGTTTGTGGAGAGTTTAGAAAAAGAAAGAACGGTCGCTTTTGAGGGAACTTATCTTGAGATCGAGCGAAACCAGCGGCTCGTCTTTTCGTGGGCGAAAGTCGTGTATGAGGGTGAAGAGCGCGAAGACAGCGGAGACTCTCGGGTCGAGATCACCTTCGATCCCCATCCTGAGGGAACTCGCGTGCGCCTCATACACTCTCAGATTGACGATGAAACCATGCGACGCGGCTTCGGTGGTGGCTGGGAGCGAGGGTTGGGCAACTTGTCAGCGCACCTGTCCAACACTTAGAGACGTTGGTTGCGTCCCTTAGTCTATCTGACTGCTCGTGGGGCGGTGGTTCGCATAGATTTCAAGCACCCATTTGCCGCCTGGATGCGACCGCCACTCTTCTAGCCAGCCATCGACGCGCGGCGGCGTCGGACTGGGCCAACTCATGGACGGCGAGGGTGGGCTCACCCCGATTGCAAGGATCGACGCTGCCGCGAGATCGGCGATGCTGAATCGCTCGCCCACCAAAAAGCCAGAGGGCTGGACGTTTGCCTCTATGTAGTCGAAGCCTCGGCGTGTTGTCTTGAGGGCCGCCGCGACCCCTTCAGGTGAGTCACATCCCAATGCTTTGCGCAGCCGAGGTGCCATGCGCGCAGTCAAAAGACCGTACATCGTCCGTATAGCCCTTCCATGATGGACCCCGAATATTTCCGCCACATACTGAGGATGATTCAAAAGTATGTCGAACAAGGCGGCGCGGATGTTTGGGCCGATGTCCTCGTCGAATACTCTTTGAATCTCTAGTGTTCGGGCTTGCTCTTCCGGGTCTTCGGGAAGGAGCGGGCGTTCCGGGTATCTGGTGTCGAGTTGCGCCAGAATTTCCGCCGAACCGTTGACCACCTCTCCATTGTCAAACCGAACGACGGGCACTTGGCGCTGACCGGTGAGCTTTTGAACCGGCCTTGCTTGCAGGGGCGGCATGAAGGATTTCCGGATATGGGGAACGGCTTTGTGGTCGAGCCCCCAGCGCGCCTTTTCGTTGTAGTGCGAATAATTCAGTTGCCACAGTTCGACTTTGGATTTTGACATGAGCGACCTCCTATTGCATGATGATTAACATGCAAATTGAGTGATGATCAACATGCAATAGAGGCCGCTGATGCGCTATAGTCGGGAGCATAAGGAGAAAACGAAACAAAGGATCATCCGGGTGGCCGGACGGCTCTTTCGGAAGAAAGGGTATGACGGCGTCGGTATTGATGACATTATGGCGGCGGCCAAACTCACCAGAGGGGGGTTCTACGGATACTTCAAATCAAAAGCGGATCTGTTCGCCCATGCGATCAGTCAGCAACCTGATTTTGTGACCCGTTTGAGGGCTCGCAATGGCAGCACGCCGCGTTCGCTGCGAGAAGCAGCCAAGAAGGAAGTGGAGGGCTATTTGCATCCCTTCCATCGGAAAATGGTTGGCGAAGGGTGTGAGCTGGCGTCACTCTCCGTAGACACCGCCAGAGCATCCAAGGCTGCGCAAGAAGGATATGCCGCCCAAGTCAAGGAACTCATTGCCGAGTTTGAGCGGGGCATGGACGATGGTCCTGCTGCGCAAAGTCGTGCGATCCGGGCCATGGTGATGTGCGTGGGCGGATTGCTCATCGCCCGCGGAATGGGCGATGACGAACTTGCCATCGAAGTCCTCGCCGCCGCCCGGGAGGGTGCGAAGCGGGAGCTGGGTTAGCACCGTGCGTTTGCTCGATTGATTCTTGATCAACCGGTTCGTAAGATCATATCTGGAAACGTCTCATTCGCTCTGGGGCTCCATTGGTCCAGTGCGGGTGGCGCCGTCTTCGATCCCCGTTTCCGGGCATAAGCTCTTCAGGGCGCGCCATTCCTCAGCGCTCATCACCGGACGGGTTTTTCCGCCGACGGCATCGCGGGCCGCATCAGCGCGTTCGTCAGAAAATGGGTGTGTGCGGATAAAGGACTGAACGGTGCGAACGCGGTCGTCTTCAATCTCTTCTTGGGCGGCTAGCCGGTCGAAAAACGCCGTCATGCCTTGCGTTCCTATGCCGGTCGCGTTCAGACGTTCGATGGCATACTCGTCCGCTTCTCTTTCGAATTCTCGGGAATACGACACGTTGGCCAGTTCCGACCCCGCGATCAGGATCCACTGGGACGATCCCCCGCCGCCACCGGTTATCAACTGCACGATAAACGACGTTCCCATATAGCGGGTGAGGGCGACCATGGAATGGCGATACTCCACATGGCCGAATTCATGGGCAAGCACTGCGGCAAGTTCGTCCGGACCTGATATAGCGTGCAGCAACTCTCCCGTGACGACAACGTATCCGCCCGGCAAGGCAAACGCGTTCACCATCCCGGCTTTGACCAACGTGACACTGACTTCGCCTTCGAGAGGGGTGCCTTCCGTCAAAAGGTGCGTCAAGTCATCCAGCGCGGTGCGCCCGTCCTCGGCTGTATCGGGCGTAGCGACACACTCAGGCCATTGACGAAAAACGTCCTCGGCGACGGTTGCCCCGATCTGTTTTTCTGTCTCTACTGGAATGCGTTGGGCGATGGGTTCGGCCAGAAGCGGGATTGAATAGTAGACCCCCGCCAAGAAGGCGACCGTGATGGCGCCATATGCGACCGCAAGGCCGAGGGTCTTGACGATGGAGCTCTGTGCGAAGAGTTTTTTGGGCAGATACCCTTTCAAATAGGCGACGGCCTCAGGATGTTCGACGACTAAGCGCGCTTCGCCGTCATCGTGGCACCCTAAGCGTAGAGGTTGAGATTTGTAGTTGGCCTTGACGGTAAATATTCGATCAAGCGGCCAGTTTGCCAAGACTTGGCCATCCGCGAGACGAATGCTTAGATGGTGGCTGTCGACTGAGAGTTCTACATCGTGCGCGGCTGCCGATGACCCGTCATAATAGGTGGCGCGCACCATGAGTTTTGCTCCTGTTAAACGGCCCCAAGGTCGAACGCGTCCGCTAGTCCTTCGCCGAGCCCAGGCTTTCCGGCGCTTGTTTGCATAATGCCGTGAATGTCGAGTTCACCCTCTGCTTCTAACCTTCGGAAAATATACCGAAACGTGCGGACTTGAGTATAGGGGAGGCCCAGCCCTAAAGTCAGTACAATGATGAGGAGATTGCCGATTCCTAGCCAAAGCAAACTGATGGTCGTTGCGCGCAGCTTAAACTTAACGCTTTCGAATGTCGTCGACTGCGCGAAGTAGCGCATTTCTTTCGCCTGGTACCAAACGGTTGTGAGGGCAACAAAGATCAAGAAGCCGTAGATGGCCACGAGCGCTTGAAGGAAGGCAAAGACTTCTTCGGAGGTGGTCGGCTCCATGGTGATGTTCTCTACGATCCCCGGAAAGAGATAACCGATCGCTGCAAAATACCCAATCACGACGAATATGTTGAGTGCCCACACCATGGCAAACACCCGGTAGAGAGGGCCGGCGCGGCCATTGAATCGGAACTGGCGATCGCCGAACCACATGTTGGAGATCATTTGGCGCATTAGCGTGACGTTTTGCAAAGGTGTGAGCCAGGTCAGTGTCAGGACGTTCCCGATGGCAAAATAAAGATACCTGAAGCCGTATAGGAGAGACGAACCGGTTTGACCAAATCGGATGCTTCGCCATGAGGTTCGAGATAAACGGTACGCCCGAGCTCGGTAAACAGCTACTCCAATCAGGAAAATGAAAAGGAGGTAGAGCGGGATATACAGTGCCGCGTAGATGGGACCATATACCGTGGACAGATACTCGATTGCCGCGAACGCGGCGATGATGGGTAGGATGACGAATACGCTTGCAAACAAAAAACCCAGGAAAAGTTCGAGCCCTCGGCCCGTATATTCAAGGGTCTCGTCGTTGATGGTGGTTTTGCTCCACAAATAACGGCGGACATTCGTCCGTGCCCAAAACCGGTAGAGAGAGAGGGTCAAAATGTTGAACAATATATTGCGGAGCACCAGGGGGGTGATCTGACGTGCAGTTGCCGTTTGATCAAACTCCAGCGGAACGCGGCCTGGCCGCTCCCCCAAACGGGCGCTACCTTCGTCTTGCGTATCACCGCCGGACGGATCTTCTTTTGCGGTTGTCTGGTCGTCATCGCCGCGCAGAACGCTATGGGGTCGGCGTAAGGATCGGCGGAGTGGAGGTGAAATCCGCCCTGTTTGGTCAAGGCTTGTTTCGTTGTCCGGCGCTTCAACGATTGCCTCGCCGGCAGGTTCGTCTTGCGGCATTTCGGCCAAGTCCGGCGCCCCAACCAGCTCTCCGAACACATTGACGCGTGGTTGCCCCCGTTTCCGGCGCCAGCGTCCCGTCGATCGCCGCGTCACCATCACCAAACCCCTTTTTTACCCATTTTGATCGTGAGATTACCCGAGATTCTGCAGAATCACTATGATAGAGCGACTTCTGGGGCCTCCTGGATCGCGTAACCGCGTGTAAAACATCCACACTGTGACACGGAATACTCATATATGGCGAATGCAGAGACCATTTTCATCGGCGCCGGAGAGAAGCGCCAAGAACTCATCCTAAAATTGGCGAACCGCCATGGTTTAATTGCAGGAGCAACAGGGACCGGGAAAACGGTTACTTTGCAGATATTGGCAGAAGGGTTCGCTGCTTCCGGCGTTCCCGTATTTGTGGCGGACGTAAAGGGCGATCTCTCGGGTATCAGCCAAGCCGGAAAGTCTAAGCCGTTCCTGCATGAGCGCGCAGATACAATTGGTTTTGAAGACTACCAATTTGAGGGCTTCCCAACGGTGTTTTGGGACCTTTATGGCAAGCAAGGCCATCCCATTCGTACGACGATTTCGGAAATGGGGCCGCTCCTCCTGTCTCGCCTTTTGGAACTCAACGACACCCAAGAAGGGGTTCTGAACATCGCGTTTCGTGTTGCCGATGAAGAGGGTCTTTTACTTCTGGATCTCAAGGATCTGCGCGCTCTTATGACTTATGTCGGAGAGAATGCAAAAGAGCTCTCCCTCGAATACGGCCGTGTTTCGACCGCTTCGGTCGGCGCCATTCAGCGGCGTCTCTTGGTGCTCGATGAACAGGGCGGAGAGAAGTTCTTCGGCGAGCCAGCCCTTGATCTGTTCGATTTTATGGAGCCGGCGCCGGATGGACGGGCACATATCAACGTTCTTGCCGCGGACGAACTTATGATGGCGCCCCGGCTTTATGCGACTTTCCTATTGTGGTTGCTCTCTGAATTGTTCGAGGAACTCCCAGAAGTCGGCGATCCAAAAAAGCCCAAGCTCGTCTTCTTTTTTGATGAGGCGCACTTGCTTTTCAAAGATGCGCCGAAGGCGCTTGAGGACAAGATTGCCCAGGTCGTGCGGCTTATTCGCTCGAAAGGGGTCGGCGTCTATTTTGTCACGCAAAATCCGCTCGATGTTCCCGAGGAGGTTTTGGGGCAACTGGGGAACCGGGTTCAACATGCCCTGCGGGCGTTCACGCCGAGGGATCAGCGGGCGGTCAAAACAGCGGCCGACACCTTCCGGCCCAATCCCAGCTTCAAAGCGGCGGACGTGATCACCCAACTGGGTGTGGGCGAAGCGCTTGTCTCCACGCTGGAAAAGAAAGGCGTGCCGGGTATTGTAGACCGTACGCTGATCAGGCCTCCTAGTTCGCGCATGGGACCGATAACTAAAAAAGAGCGTACACAGATTATTTCCGACAGTCTGATCGGAGATATCTATGCGGAAGAACGAGATAGGGAGTCTGCCTACGAACTCCTGCGTGAAATGGCCGAAGACCGCGTGAGAGAGCAAGAACGTGAAGCGCGGCGCCGGGACAAGGCAAAGTCTCGTGGGCGGTCGTCTCGAACGTCTGGTGTTCGTCGCCGACGGTCCTCCAACCGGCAAAGCGTCGGCGAAGCCTTTGCGAAAACGGTCGCCCGCACCATCGGCCGGGAACTGGTACGCGGGGTATTGGGAACGTTTTCGGGCAAGAAGAAGAGGCGCCGGCGTCGATAACTATCTCGGTCCATCCGTATATGAGGGCGGCCATGTTGATGCCGCGAAGGCGGGGCATTCTTCCATCGGTTCACTGCCGTCAAAGCATAAAAAAGGTGGCACACCAGGAGATTGCTATGAATGCGCTCAAATGTCTGGTCGGGATTGTTATTATCGTCGCGGTTTATCACGTGTCCTATGCCGAAGAGGAGGCTGGCCCGAGAACTGAGCGGTTTGGCTTTGCCGATACCCTTGGACATCACATCCTATTGCAGGTCGAACCAAGTTTTGAGACGCAGCTGTTGACTCGGGCGATTTGTGCGCAAGGGCGGTCTCTTCCTGTTACGGCCGTGAGCATGGCGGATATCCCCCACACTCATCCTACGGACGAGCGGGCTGAGGACAAAGATTTTCATTCCCTTGGGGGAACGGTCTACCATGTAGGAGAGCCGGGAACGGCACCTCACGATACGTGTTACCTGGTGGACCAGAAATCTATTGACGAGAGTGATGTTTTGGTTCCCGGACAGACGGATGAACCATGTCCAGAGGCGCTGAACAATCAGTTGGAAGCGGATCTTCGCCGTGTGGTCGCAAAGTGTTCCGTTCTGGCAATGTTTGAAAGCGGATTGCGGATCGCTCTCGTGGAGTATCAGCCCGAAGGAAAACACCTGCTCGCCAGTTTGACTTTGTTTGGAGATGATCGGCTCGCCAATTTCTTGATGCCAGCGAAATCGGGTACAGGCAGCGCATGGCGGGTCGATGACGAAGAAGAGATTAGCGCAGAGGACTTTGAGGTCTTGTTTGGGCTTAATGGACCGGAGGGCGCTGCTGTGGCCATCGCTTGGGCAGGCGCGGAAGGCTCGAATATCGGCCTCTATCAGGTTCAGGGCGATACGCTCGAAATTGTGGCCGAGGGCTATCGGTATTTTCAGTTTCCCGATGCGCAATAGCAAGGGCGACCGGCAATTCGGTCGCCCTTAATCGAAAGTCCTGAACCGGGTCGGCTGGGCGCCCCTGGTTGATCGTTACTCCGCAGTCGCCGATTGCACCACTTGGTCCGCCAATCGTCCGGTGAGCTCAGATAGGTGGTCGTAGTCTGACTCATAGGTTGCGGAGCCCAGGGTGACCGACCTTAGTTCGATGATGAGATCGTGAAGCTCTGCTTGCGGAATGTGAGCCTCAATGGCATCCCAGCCCGGCCAGCCCTCGCGGCCGTCGAAGCCGAGAATGTGGCCGCGCCGCGAACTGACGATGGAGTTAATCTGTCCGGTGAACTCGGACGGCGCCATGATTGAGACTTTCATGATGGGTTCGAGCAAAACCGGTTGGCATTCTGGCAACGCCTCGGACATGGCCATGCGCCCGGCCATTTTGAACGCCATGTCTGAGCTATCCACGCTGTGATAGCTGCCATCGACCAGCTTTACACCGACGTCCACAACAGGAAAGCCGAGGGGACCCGAGCGCAGATAGTCCTTCACGCCGGCTTCGACGCTCGGGATGTACTGTTTCGGGATGGCACCTCCCGTGATCGTATTGCTGAACTCAAACCCCGTTCCAGCCGGAACCGGCGCTATTTCCACAACGACATCGCCGAATTGGCCGTGACCGCCAGACTGTTTCTTGTAGCGGCTATGATGCTTGGCCGATTTTCGGATTGTTTCCCGGTACGGAATTTTGGGGAGGTGCTCTTTTGCAGCAACGCCAAAGCGGTTGTTGAGCCGGTCCAGAGCCAGTTTGATGTGAAGATCGCCTTGGCCTCGAAGCAATATCTCATTTGACTCAGCATTTTGTTCGCACACGAGCGAAGGATCTTCTTCGCAGATCTTAATGAGCGACGAAACAAGCTTAACTTCGTCTTTCCGATTGGTGGGCTCAAGGGCGACCGTGAATACCGGGTGAAGGACGTTGAAATCAGGCGCGGGCGCTGGGTCGCCTCCCGCGTTTAATCTGTGGCCCGTCTGAACCTTGTCGAGCTTCGCGAAGGCGACAACGTCACCCGCTTGCGCAGAAGACGTCTTGTTTGATTTGTCGCCATGCAGAGTAAACAATCCTGACGGTGCCTCGCCGCCGATTTTGTCATTGTCGCTAAACGTTCCGGCCAATATGCGTGCGAGAGAGAGCTTGCCCAGATGCTGTTGGTTGAAGGTTTTGAGAACTTGCGCTGTTGATTGATCGGTTTCTACACCAAGGCGGAGTTGGACATTTTCTAGGTCCGGCGTTTCGTGGCGGAGCGCCTTGAGAAGGCGGTGCACACCGCTTACCTTTAGGGCAGACCCCATAAGCACGGGTATGATCAAGCCCTCTTGGAGTTCTTTTGCGAGGTCTTGGCAGATTTCTTCCCGGGGCGGCTGGGTGTCCTCAAGCAATTCCTCCATGAGGTGATCGTCGAAGTCAGCCAGAGTTTCCAACATCTCATATTGCGCCGTGCCGAAACGATCGGAGAGATCGTCTGGAATGTCGATCTGTTTTGAAGGCTCGCCGTCCTGATAGACATAGGCGCGCCCGTGCGCCAAATCAGCGTAGCCTGTAATCTCATCGTTGGTGCGTATGGGAATCTGGCGGAGAACGATCGGCTTTTGAGTGACGCTGCGCAGAGCGTCTGCAAGTCCCGCAATGGATCCACCTGCGAGATCAACTTTGTTGGCAAAAATGTAGTGGGGAACGCCGAGATCTTCGAGCGTCTTTAACAGGGGGGCAAGAGAAACGATTTTGGAAGTATCGGTTTCGGTGACGACAATCGCTGCATCGCATATGGGCAGTATACTGAGAGACTCTTGCGATAATTCGATTGAGCCTGGGCAATCAATAAAGGTATAGTTTTCGCCCATGAACTGGGTTGTGGCGATGTTGAGTTCCGTGCCCATCTGGCGGGCCTTGGCCTCATCGCTGAAGTCGCCAAAAATATGAGAGCCGTTTGCTGAGCGGCGATCTAATGCGCCGGTCTGAAAGAGAATGGATTCGAGGAGTTGCGTCTTTCCGCTGGATTGGGGGCCGACAAGGGCAATGACACGTGTGGATTGACGGGGTCTTTTGGGTTGCACATTTCCAGGCATGCGTTCCTCCTTTGTTTGGGGACGCAAGCGCCTGGTGACGGCGCAGCGGCTTGATTTCACGGAACTCAATTTGGCCAACAAGGCCAAACTCTCAGGCCCAACATCGAACGGGAATTCGGTACCCAAATCCCCAGCTGCTTTTGCGGGCCTGTGCGCACCGCTACGCAGTTTTCGGTCATTCGGCAGGGCCCGGACGGGCCGAAAAGCGAATGACCAACGTCCCAATTCGAGACGACCAAGGCGCGAACGTCCTTTGGTTAGACTGTCAGCGTGGCACCAAAAAATCCGATTGGCAAGGGGGACGTTTCAGGCCTGGGAACAAAGTTTTGTTCAGTTGAAGTACTGGAGATTTGACTAAAACGAGAGGTGATTCACCGGTTGTTCTCAAGAACTGGTGGCGGTTCAAGGGAGCTTGAACATGAAGTCTTTGCTCTTGTTGCGTTAGGGTCATGAAGACTTGATGCGTGTAAAGAGCAAAGAGCTTTTTGGGTGGTCTGAGCTACCGAACCTAATAAGCCGTGTGATGGAGTTGGCTGACTAAGTGGTGCGGTGCCCCTGCAATGACCGGGCGCCTATTTGAGATGGATGTTTCTGGAGGTCGGCCAGAGGATCTCAGGATGGGTGATGTGATTTTGAAGCGCTGAGATCCAATTGAGCCGAGCGCCTTTTCCTTTGTTCGTTTTCCACAGATAGAAGTCAAATGTCCGGAGTCTCCGGCGTGAGATGCACGGCGGCTGTGATGAAAAGGGGATTGCATTCTGCCTTCTTCTTGATTAGAGACGCGCATGACTAATTTTAAGGCAGAGCCAAATAAACAGGCAGAGGTGTGCTCGTGAAGGTTTCAGATGCCCTAAACAAGCGCATCAGCACCAGGGCATTCCTGGACAAATCCGTTCCTCGCGACCTGGTGGAGGATATCTTGCGCGTTAGCCGGCAGGCGCCGTCCGGCGGAAATTTGCAGCCGTGGCATGTCTACGTGGTGATGGGCGACAAGCGCGATGAGCTGGTGAAATTGATCCAGGACAAAGCCGCCGAATCCCCTGGCGGGGAGGGAACGGAATACAATATCTACCCGCCTGAGCTCAAAGATCCTTACCGCGCACGACGGTTTCAATGTGGGGAGGACATGTATGCCACCATCGGCATTCCGCGGGATCAAAAGTTGGAGCGATTGATGCAGGTGGCGAAGAATTTCGAATTCTTCGGGGCACCTGTAGGGCTCTTCTTTTCCATCGACCGGCAAATGCAAGAGGGCCAGTGGTCCGACCTTGGAATGTTCATTCAGAGTTTCATGCTGTTGGCAGTCGAACATGGGCTCGCAACCTGCGCTCAAGAAGCTTGGGCAATCTGGCACAAGACGGTGGCGGAGTTCGTCGGTATCCCGGATGAGCAGATGCTCTTTTGTGGAATGAGTCTCGGCTATCCGGACGAGGCCGCGCCCATCAATGGTTTGAGAACGGCCCGTGCCGAACTCGATGAATTCGTAAAGTTTTTGATTTGATAAATAGAGAAAGAGTGTTCATGAGACCTGGTAGTTTTCGTGCTGATTTTTTGGCATTTGTCGTTTTTATGGTTGCGATCTTGGTGATCAGCGTCGTCCTCTAGCTTTGAGGTCCACAAACATATGAGGCTCTCGTGCCAACCATCAATGCCTATCGCGTTCACAAACCCGGCGGGCCGGATGCGTTAAAGTATGAAGCCGTTGAATTGGCGGATCCAGGCCCCGGCGAGGTCCGTGTTCGTCACACGGCAGTGGGACTGAACTACATCGACACCTATCATCGCTCCGGGCTTTACCCTTTACCGCTTCCTTCGGGAATTGGAGTTGAAGCGGCAGGCATCGCAGAAGCGATCGGAGAAGGGGTGAGCGACATCAAAAAAGGGGATCGCGTTGCCTATGCGACCGGTCCACTTGGAGCGTACTCCGAAGCCAATAATGTGGCGGCCGGGCGGATGGTCAAAGTGCCTGAAACGGTTACCGATGAGCAAGCAGCCGCCATGATGCTTAAGGGCATGACCGTCCACTATCTTCTTCACTCTACGTACAAAGTAAAGCCGGGCGATACAATTCTGGCTCATGCGGCTGCCGGAGGTGTTGGTCTCTTGATGTGCCAATGGGCCAAAGCGCTTGGGGCAACCGTTATCGGGACCGTGGGATCTCAGGAAAAAGCGGACCTTGCTCAGGCCAATGGCTGTGACCATCCCATCAATTACGTTCAAAGCGATTTCGTTGAGACAGTTCGTGAGCTGACGGGGGGTAAGGGTGTGCCTGTTGTGTATGATTCCGTTGGTGCGGATACGCTTTTGAAATCAATGGATTGTCTGTCCCCCCGCGGGACTTTGGTGAGTTTTGGTAATGCCTCCGGCGCGCCGCCGGCCATTGATCCCGGCGTTCTTGGCAACAAGGGGTCGCTGTTCTTTACGCGTCCCAGCTTGTTCCACTACACGCTGACAACCGAGGAGCTCCGGCACCGTGCGGAGGAATTGTTTAAAGTTGTGAGCGATGGAACGCTCACGATCCCAATCAATCAGCGCTATGCTTTGAAGGACGCCGTCCAAGCCCACATGGATTTGGAAGGGCGCAAGACAACCGGGGCAACGGTTCTAATACCGTGAGCGTTTTTGGGGCGATTGGTCGTCTACGTTCGCGGGGCCCCTTTCCAGTCCAATTGTCCAACCATTGGCTTTTGACGCAGTGATCATCCTTACACTTAGTCACTGCGCTCTATAGTCAAGTCGACGGAGCCGACCTTGATGCCATAAAGGCCGACCGTCGCCGAATTCCTGACAATGCCATTTTCGTCCTTGTAGAGAACATCGCGAAACTTCACAACGCGTCCACTGCTCCCATCGTCGTCTGCGCCAAGGGCGACTTTGTATTCCATGCGAAAGACCTGACCCTCTTGAACGGCGACGGCTTCGCCAATGACGTCTTCGCGGGTGCCCGTCCAGCGGTTTTCGCCAATTCGGGTGAAGACCCATGTCTTCTTATCTGTTTCTCCGTCATCGTAGAAAAAGTCTTCGACCAATGTGAATGTCGGTTCTGACCACGTCCCGTGGAGCTTGGCTGTGAAGCCACGATTTGTGCCGTTGATTGCGCGAAATGATCCCTTGCCGATTGTCGCGCCCGCAAGATCTCTTTCCAGCTGAAAGGCTTGCCCTTGCCCATCGGATGGAACGCCGGGATATGTGGCGCACGCACCCAATGCGATGACGAGCGGAAACACAAAAGGATACGCCAGGTACTTCAACATTTGGGGCCTCCAAGGCAAGCACAATTGATCCATTAACGCAGCGCTGCTTTGCGGAGTTCACCTTGAGAGCGATGAAACCCCAGCGCCTTTGTCGTTTTGAGAACAAAATGAACGAACGCCGGGCGATAGGGAGGAGGTCGTTGACCCGGCGCTCGTTCTGGTCAATGCGGCTTTGCAAAGGACGAGAGTGTCGAGACTGGGCGAAGTCTTCTCGCCCACCGCATTTGTGCAATTGTTACGCCCTTGCTCCCAGGGCGGATCAATCGCGGAATTGTTCGTTTGGAACGTTCGCATGTCACGTCGGGACAGGAAATCGTGCGCTCCAGACATTCGCGATATCAGGAGAGGCATTGGGTCGGCCCTCGACCCATTACGGAAACTGCCAGCTGGACTGTTTACCAAAGGGAAGTGTCGGGTCAGTTGGACCGTGCCGTGCATGAATATGCGTGCTTAGAAGTTTAACGCGCGGTTTGACGCCGTCCGTTCAGCGGCCTACAGCTATGGATGATCGAAAGGCGGGATCGCGATGAACAACAGGACAGGTGTGGTGCGCCGAGCGCGCCAAGACTGGCAGAAAGAACAGCGCCGCGAAGATATACTCTTGGCGGCCGAACGGCTTTATGTCGATATGGAGGGGGTGATTCCCACGGTCGCCGCCGTCGCATCGGCGGCTGGCGTGGCAAAGGGAACCCTCTATTTGTACTTCAAGACAAAAGAGGAGATCTTCCTTGGTCTCCTTGAGTGGCGCTTTTCCGCCTGGTTCGGAGATATCGAGTCGCAGCTGGACAAGCATAAAGGGCCAGTCACAGTCGATGTCGTGGTCGACGCCATCAGCAATTATGTCTTCAAAAACCCGCTGTTTCTTCAGCTCGCGGGGCGCGGACACCTCTTTTTGGAGGAAAAGAGCGACATTCAGTTCGCCCTTACATTCAAGGAAAATCAGGCGGTAAAACTTCAGGAAGTCGGGGCCCTCATTGAGAGCAAGCTGCCTTCATTGCCGGCTGGTAAGGGGTGGAAAATGTTAATGCGCTCCTATGCGTTTGTGCTTGGGTTGCGGCAGCTCACCGACCGTCCTGCCTATGTTCAGGCGGCCATCGATGCAGGCGAGCTCAATTATTTCACTCTAGACTTTCACGAGGAATTGACTGAGTGCCTGACCGAAGTTTGGCAAAGTGCTTGTAAATGACCGCAGGTCAGATATAAGGTTTCCTCTGCTCTGAATTGGCGCCTGCGCCACGTTCCCGTGTTCAGCAAGGAGACCTCATCATGATCAAATTGAAAGTGAACGGCGAAGAGAAAGTCGTCGATGTCGAGCCTGACACGCCTTTGCTTTGGGTGCTCAGGGATGAACTCGGTTTGACCGGTACGAAATTTGGCTGCGGCGTGGCCTCGTGCGGGGCATGCACCATTCACGTGAACGGCTTTCCCATGCGCTCTTGCACATTTCCGGTGGAGGCAGCTCAGGGGGCGGAGATTGAAACCATCGAAAGCCTCACCAAAGACGGCGAACTCCATCCGGTGCAGCAGGCCTGGATCGACAATCAGGTGCCGCAATGTGGCTATTGCCAATCCGGAATGATCATGGCGTCGGTTGCGCTCCTCAAGCAAAACCCTCAGCCGACAGATGAAGATATCGATGCGAACGTCACGAACATATGTCGGTGCGGGACATATCAGCGGATCCGCCAAGCGATCCACGATGCTGCGGCAAAAGCGTAACGAGGGAGGACGATATGGGCATTATGAAAACAACGCGCCGCGTCTTCTTAATCGGTGGCGCCGTCGTGGGCGGCGGGATGGCGCTCGGCTACGGATTCTTGCGCGACAAGCCGGGAACGGCCGGGTTTGAAAACTACGGTGAAAAAGGAACCGCGCTCAACGCGTGGGTCAAGATCACGCCCGACGAGCAAGTTGTGTTGGCGGTGCCGCGCTCGGAAATGGGGCAAGGCGTCTACACATCTATGGCGCAGTTGATCGCCGAGGAATTGGAAGTTGCTCTGGATGAGATCAAGGTGGAACATCCGGATATTAATGCTAAGTACACGAACTATTATCTCGGTTCCGGGGGCGCGCAGGGCGACGGTGGTGCGGTCAAGTGGATCCTAGAGCGGGGCGCTGCCCTTGCGCCGTATGTTGGGACGGGCGGAAGTTCAACCGTAAAGGACGGCTATAGAACAATGCGGGTCGTTGGCGCGTCAGCGCGGGAAATGCTGATGGCGGCCGCCGCGGAAAAGTGGGGGGTCGACCGCTCCGCGTTGAAGGCCGAAAACGGAACCATCATCAATACCAAGACGGATGAACACCTGACCTATGGTGCTCTGGCGGTTGCAGCTTCCGAGCAAAAGCCGATTGCGTCTCCGCCACTTAAAGATCCCAAGGATTTCAAGGTTGTTGGCACGTCTGCGGCAAGGGTTGATGTTCCGGAAAAAGTGGATGGGACCGCCCAGTTCGGCATTGATGTTCAGTTGCCGGACATGCTTTATGCGACGGTCAAACATGTCCCGTACTGCGGCGGCAAACTCGTCTCTTTCGATTCAGATGCGATCAAAGATATGCCCGGCGTCGAAAAAGTCGTCGAAGTGCCCGGCGGCGTCGCGGTTGTTGCAACGTCCTATTGGCGTGCCAAAAAAGCGGTTGATGCGCTACCGGTGAGTTATGATGACTGCGGCAACGGTGGTCTAAACTCGCAAGCCGTGATGGCGGATTTCAGATCAGCTCTCGAGAATGAAGAAGGGTTCAACCGTCAGCTTGAAGAGGGGTTCGATGCGGCGATTGCCGGCGCGTCGAAGACGGTCGAAGCCTCCTATGAGGTTCCTTATCTCGCCCATGCGTGTATGGAGCCGATGAACTGCACCATGCAAATCAAAGACGGCCGGGCTGAGGTTTGGATTGGTCATCAGGCGCCTGTTCTTGTCCATTGGGCAGTTGCAGAGGTCACAGGAATCAAATCTGAGAATATTGATGTGCATGTGATGTACTTGGGCGGCGGCTTTGGCCGCCGGGCAGAGCGGGACGTAGTTGTCCAAACCGCCCACGTTGCCAAGGCTGTTGAGGGCCGTCCCGTCAAGTTCGTTTGGTCCCGGGAACAAGATATGCAGAACGGTCAATACCGGCCGCAAACAGCGGCAAAAATGAAGGCCGGGCTTGCTGAAGACGGCAAACCTGCTGCATTTCAGGCTAAAGTTGCGCTGCAATCGGTCGCGACCAGTTTCAGTCGGCGGAATAATATGCCCTCGTTCCTGCAGGCTCAACCTGAGACTGATGATATGATGGTGGAAGGGCTGGCGCATCAACCTTACGATTTGGGCGCGGTTCGGATCGACCAGATTGCGCGTGAGCTGCCGGTGGAAGTAGGAAACTGGCGGAGTGTCGGTCATTCTCAAAACGCGTTCTTTAAAGAGAGCTTCATTGACGAGATGGCTATAGCTGCCGGACAGGACCCGTTCGCGTATCGCAGAGAGATGCTGACAGATGCCCCGCGTTTTCGGGCGGTGCTCGAAAAGGCGGCCGAGATGTCGAATTGGGGAACTCCTCTGGGGCCCAATCAAGGCCGCGGGATTGCGTTGCAAGAGTCCTTTGGATCGATTGTCGCCGAGGTGGCCCATGTGACCGTCGGCGAGGATGGTTCCCTCAGCATTGATGAAGTGTTCTGTGCCATGGATTGCGGCGTGACCGTCAATCCGGACACGGTCAAAGCTCAGATTGATAGCGGCATCGTCTATGGATTGTCCGCGGTCCTATTCGGCGAGATCTCCATTGAGAATGGGCAGGTGTATCAGCAAAACTTCCCAGACTATGAAATGGTGCGCCTGTCGACGATGCCGAAGGTGACGTCGTTTATTATGCCGAGTGCGGAGAAACCAGGAGGCGTTGGGGAACCCTCGACGCCGCCTATTGCGCCTGCCGTGACAAATGCGATCTATGACGCGAGCGGCAAGCGGGTCCGCCGGCTGCCGCTCGTCAAAGAGAATTTGCGCGTCGCGTAGACGACAGTTGCAGAAATCTCATAGAAGCCCTGCTGTTTATCGGCGGGGTTTTTGTGCTTTAGTGGCACCTATTAGCAAGGGGACGAAATATGATCGATCTGTACACATGGAGCACACCTAACGGGCACAAGGTCTCCATAATGTTGGAAGAGTGCGGCTTGGATTACACGGTGCATGCCATTAATCTGCAAGAGAACAAACAATTCGAACCTGACTTCTTGGCGATTTCACCAAATAACAAGATACCTGCCATTATCGACCAGGAGCACTCTTCCGGCCCTCTTTCGGTTTTTGAATCGGGAGCTATATTGATCTATTTGGCAAACAAAGTGGGTAGGTTCTTTCCCAAAGAAGAACGCGACCGGATGAAGGTTCTCGAATGGCTGATGTGGCAAATGTCCGCGGTCGGACCGATGATTGGCCAGTTGGCCCATTTTGCGATCATGGCTGAGGAAAAAGTTCCCTACGCCATTGACCGCTTCCAAACGGAAGCCTTCCGTTTGATGAAGATTCTGAACACCCAGTTAGACGAAGGCGATTATATAGCGGGCGACTATTCGATTGCAGATATTGCTACGTTTTCCTGGGTTCAACTGGCAGTGGGACAACTAAAAACTACACCAGGCGCGCCGGATGTTTCCAACATCGAAGCGTGGGTCGACCGCATCAAAGAGCGGCCAGCGGTGCAGCGCGGGCTGCTTATTCCCACGGATGAACAAAAGGCTGCGGGGTAACGTTTCAACTGTCCGTCACGGGACGACATTTCCCCGTGAAAGCGGGGGCCAAGCAACTTCAGCTGGCAATCAGGATAATTGTGGCTGGCCCCCCGATCAACGTAAACCTTCAGTTTGCTTGTCGGGTGAATGACGAGTAGCGTTTCAAGTGCATGAGATGCGTGTTGTTCTCCAAAGGTGAGCTGTGATCACAGCTTTTGGTCGGCGCTTTTGTTCGCAAAGCTGGCCTGGGAGATGTCTCCCTTTTACCTTTCCTCTTGACTTAAAGCTGGCTTTAAGTGGCAGACTGTTGAGACAGATCACCTAAAGGAGGTTGGTCATGACGGAACAGATCACGCCCGCCGATATCGCATGCAGTCTTTCAGACGAGGAATTCCGCGAGCGCCGTGCACTCGTTCGTGAAACGGTGGTCTCGAAAGTATTGCGGACGGAACGGACGGTCTCCGGCTTGAAAGTCCGGTTTCCGAATACAGAAGAGATGAAGGAGACCGTTCAGCAGTTTGTCGAGTTGGAACGAGAATGCTGCGGTTTGCTTTCGTTTTCTCTTGACAAGTCTGGATCGGAACTAGAGCTCGAAATCGCGGGTCCATCATCAGATGCAAAGAAGACGCTCGATTTCTTCGCGCATGCATTGACTGAAAAATAAAGTGCGTACGGACGAAGCCAAGACGTGGACTCGTATCGGCCGAAGCGGACTTTTCATCGGGCTGATGGCCGTCATGGCGTGCGAACTTCCCATTCTATTGGCGGTCCTTGGGTTGGGAGGTCTAAGCTCGATTGCGTCCATTTTTTCCCCTTCGCCCTTAATTGAACATTCTGCCTTAGCGCTCGCGGCGGTGGGTTTGGGAATTCTTGTGTTCGTCCGTTTACGGTTCAAGCATAGGAAAGGAGCTTGACGATGAAAATTGGAGACGTTTCGGACCGGCTCGGCATTCCCGCCTCCACCATCAGATATTATGAGCAAATCGGTCTGATTGCGCGCCAGAGAAGGGAGTCTGGACGCCGTGTGTTCGATGAAAGGGCAATTACGGTTCTGCAATTCGTTCAGCTCGCGCAAGCCGCCGGTTTTTCCAACGAAGAAACGAAGTCTCTATTGGAGAATTATGCGAACGACCCTTCGCCCTCAGGTATGTGGACGCCGTTTGCGGAGACAAAGAGGCGAGAGATCCGCTTTCAAATCGAACGTTTACGTCACATGGACAAGATTTTGACTGAACTCTTGAAATGCGAATGCCCAACCTTGGACGCTTGCGTGGAAGCCGCATGCGGACGGGGTGTTGCCAAGTGACTGCATTCGCAATTGAAGGCATGGGGCTTGCGGCCGTCGTCATCATGGTAGGGAGCTATGCTCTGGAACATCGGCACCCGGCCTTCATTGCCATATTTTCCGGCGGGTGCGCGCTTGCCGCCCTCTACGCCCTGTTGATCGGTTCCTATCCGTTTCTTGTTGCGGAAGGGATCTGGGCGCTCATAGCATTCAGGCGATGGCGTGCCGCCGTTTGTTCCTGAGTCCAGATTCTTTGCGCCACTGGCCATATGCATATACCCTCGTTCGCAGAGATGAAGGATGAACACTCTTGAAGATTGACCTCATCAGTTCCCAGAGCTTTTCGGCGGGTCACCCTCACGATCAATACGCGTGGCTCAGACAGAACGCTCCGGTCTATTGGCACGCTCAAGCCGACGGGTCCGGCTTTTGGGTGCTCAGCCGCTATCAAGACATCTACGATACGAGCCGGAATCACCAAGTGTTTTCGTCTGAGCCGACCATCATGATCGATGATCCCGCTGACGCCATGCAAGAGGCCATGGGGGACTACAAGATGATGCTGATGATGGATCCGCCTCAGCACACCGCATTTCGATCTCTCATTCGCGGAGAGTTCGCTCGGGAACCAGCCGGGAAAATGCGAAAGCGGATTGATGAGCTGGCCAGCTTGATCGTTGATGATGTGATTGAGCGCGGCGAATGCGACTTCGTGAGTGATATCGCCGGAGAGATGCCGTCATTTGTCATCGCAGAAATGATGGGTCTGCCTCTGGAAGATGGCCGCGAACTCTATCGGCTGACCGAAATCTTTCATACTTCGCCCGATGCCCTTGAGCCTGGTGAGAGCGATGCGGCGCTGGGCAAAATGTTTGGCTACGCGGCTGATGTCATCAGGGAAAAGCGCGCAAGGCCGGCGGACGATCTGGCGTCAAAGTTGCTCGCGGCCGAAGTGGACGGGCGCAAGTTGGACGATGTCGAGTTTCAATTGTTCTTTATGCTGCTTGTAGATGCGGGCGGCGACACAACTCGAAATTTGGTATCCAGCGGGATGTTGGCTCTCATTGAGCACCCTGACCAGCTTCGCTGGCTGCAAGAGGATCCGGTTGGCCGGATTGAGCTGGCGCGGGAAGAACTCCTGCGCTGGTGCAGTCCCGTTATCTATATGCGGCGCAGGGCCAAGTGCGATACGACGATTGCCGGCCAGTCCATTCGGAAAGGGGACAAGGTCGTTATGTTTTATGGTGCCGCGAACCGGGATGAAGGTCACTTCGAAAATCCGAACCGCTTCAATCTGAGCCGGACACCGAACGATCACTTGGCCTTTGGAACGGGGGGCCATGTGTGTTTGGGTCAACACATCGCGCGCATCGAGATTGATGCGATGCTGCGGGAAGTGCTTGGGCGAATGAAAAACTTGCAGTGTACGGAAGCTCCGTCTTGGCTCGAATCCAATTTTATTTCTGGGCCCAAAACCATGCCCGTGTCGTTTGAGGCTGGTTGCAAAATAAATTGACACGCGGTATGTCAATATAGTGTGATGTCGCGGTGTCGGCGACGCTGCGTTTAAATCTCCGGAGAAATGCAATGGTTGTTGAAACGGATCATCACGGATTTGAAGCGCCTGCTGCACTGGGGCACCCCGGGCGGGCCGGTCTGCCGGAGGGCGCCTCGACGGGGCCTGATATCGGGGAGCGTCTTCCCGACTTCGAGTTGCCCGATGCCAATGGACATATTGTGCGCTTCCACCACGATAGAGGCACGTCAAAGGCGGCCGTCGTGTTCTACCGATCGGCGGTGTGGTGACCGCCTTGCATGACGCAGTTGGTCGAGCTGCGCGATCGCTATCACATTTTCGAGGAGGTGGGCATCAAGCTCTACGCCATCTCGTACGATGACCAGGAGGCGCTTAAGCAATTCTCCGATGCCTACGATATTCCGTACCCGATGCTCTCGGATGTGGACTCGGAAGTCATTAAGGCCTACGGCATTCTCAACACGCAAATAAAGCCCGGCGATGCGCTCCTTTACGGTATCCCCTATCCAGGCACCTATATCACCGACGAAAACGGCATTGTCATCGAGAAGAGCTTCTTCGATACCTACAAGCGGCGTATGTCGGCGGAACAGATGGTCGATCGAGCCGTTGGGGAAGTGCTTTTGCGCGGTGAAGAGCCGACAGCAGATGTTTCCGATGACGAAGGCATTAAGGTCTCGGCCACGCTCCACGGCGGTGCGATCAAACAGGGATCGCAAAGGGAGGTCATCGTCCGTTTTGATCTGCCGGACGGGCTTCATATTTACGGTGAACCGGTGCCAGAGGGCATGATCCCGACAACAGTTTCTGTCGAAGGGCCGGAGGGTCTCGTCGTTGAGGAACTGATTGCGCCGCCCACGGAGCGCCTTTACCTCTCGTCGCTCGATCTGGAATTGCCAGTCTGGTCGGGCCAGGTTGATTTTCGGGTACCGGTCTATGCCACATCCACTCTTGCTTCCGAGTGCCGACCGGTGGACGACGATGAAATCACGTTGACCGTCACCGTGAAATACCAAGCATGCGACGATGCAGTCTGTCTCCTACCAAAAGAAGAGAAGATTGAGCTTGTCGTGCCGTTGGAGCCGGTCCACGTACAATCGATTGCCCTTCACACTGGTCATGGTCAGCGCGAGGCGCCTTATGACGGCATGCCGGCAGTCAAGCGGCTAATGGCGCGTAAGATCAAGCAGAGCCCCTTAGGGTTCGTGCGCTATCTCTTGAACGCCGCACGGCTAAGTTTGGCGGCGCGGCGACGATCAAAGGGGCCTCGTTAGTCTTTTTGACACTATATGGTGTGCTCTGAATAAGCCATGGAGTGGCTGCCTATTTTGGCGTTGGGTTTATTGGTTTAGAGGAGAACCAAAGTCGTCAAAGTCAACCACTCACCGTGCACAGTGCGAATGCCTGGAAAACACTTTTTGAAGGTTCCAAATGGAGAGTTGGGGGCCAACGACGAGGTCAAGTGCGTCAACGTCGGCGGCAGCCTGAGAGAGTATCACGTCACCCCATAGGCCAGCATGGCATTCGCCACTTTTATGAAGCCCGCAAGATTTGCGCCTTTCACGTAATCCACATAGTCGCCTGATCGTCCGTGTTCGACGCATTGGTCGTGGATTTCAGCCATGATGGATTTGAGCCGTGAGTCAACTTCATCGGGAGACCATGAGAGTCGCATCGCGTTTTGGGACTGTTCGAGACCGGAGACGGCCACGCCGCCGGCATTTGCAGCTTTTCCAGGGGCAAAAAGAATGCGGCTGTTCCGGAAGATCTCGATTGCGTCGAGATCCGACGGCATGTTGGCCCCTTCGCAGACGCCGAATGCACCGTTTTCGATCAGTGTCGTCGCATCGCGGCTGCCAATCTCATTTTGCGTGGCCGAGGGGAACGCAAGATCGCACGGCACCGTCCACGGGCGCTCGCCTTCGACGAATGTGGCGCGGAATTCTTCGGCATAGTCTGATATTCTGCCTCGCTTTCCATTTTTTAGTTCTTTGACAAATGAGAGTTTCTCGTGGGTCAGTCCTTCCGGATCGTGTATGAAACCACTTGAGTCCGACAGAGTTACCACTTTGCCGCCCAACTCAATCAACTTTTCGGTTGTATACTGAGCGACATTTCCCGATCCCGATACGACACAGGTCTTGCCTTCGACGGCGTCCCGACGCGCGGCCAGCATGTTTTGCATGAAATAGACGCTGCCGTATCCTGTCGCCTCGGTGCGAATGCGCGAGCCGCCAAACTCAATTCCCTTACCTGTAATCGCGCCGGTAAACTCGTTGCTCAAGCGTTTGTACATACCGAAGAGATAGCTGATTTCACGTGCGCCCACACCGATATCGCCGGCGGGCACATCGGTGTTGGGCCCGATGTAACGGTGAAGTTCGGTCATGAATGCCTGGCAGAACCGCATGATTTCCCTATCGGACTTGCCCTTCGGGTTAAAGTTTGCGCCGCCTTTGCCGCCCCCCATTGGCAGCGTGGTCAGAGCGTTCTTGAAGATTTGTTCAAAGCCCAAGAATTTGATCACGCTCTCGCTGACAGTCGGATGAAACCGCAGCCCGCCCTTGTAGGGACCAATGGAATTGTTGAACTGCACGCGACACCCTCGATTGACGCGCACATGTCCTTCGTCGTCCTGCCAACTGACGCGGAAACTGATGACGCGGTCGGGTTCGGTCAGGCGCTCGAGGATCTGAGCTTCACGCAGTTCGGGTCGTTTGTTGATGTAAGGAATGACCGTCTCGGCGACTTCCTTCACGGCTTGATGGAACTCGGGCTGGCCCTCGTTGCGTTTCACCAGTCCCGACATAAAGTCATCAAGGGTTAGAGGGTGTGTCAATTCCATTTGAAATACCTCGAGAGTTGAAGGAATAGTGCTCGGCGAATGCCGTGCCGCATGCTCCATCAATATGTGCTTGATTGGAGCGATGGGAAGAGGTGGAGGCTCGTTTCATCTTATCCTCCCGGACCGCAATCGAGACACCGGGGTGGGGGGGGCGCTCCCATTTCGAGTGCGCGATTGAGGGTGCGAAGCGCAGTACGGATGCCTTCTTCCATCACGGGATGATAGAACGGGCGCTCGAGCATTTGGCTGACAGTCAATCGCGACTGGTGCGCCCATGCCAAGAGATGGGCCATATGCTCCGCACGTGGACCTACCATCTCCGCGCCCAAGAAAGCGCCAGTATTGCGTTCGCCATACACCCGCAGCAGTCCCTTGTTCACATTCATCACGCGGGCGCGCCCCTGGTCGGACCAATCCACTTCTCCAACTGCAAATTCGGCAGCGCGTTCCGTCAGCCCACGATAGGTTTCTCCGACCATCATGATCTGAGGGTCCGTGAAGACGACCGATATGGGTGAGCTCTTAACGAAGCGCCGAACGTCCGGATATGCCGCCGCATTGTAGCCAGCCACGAAGCCTTCGTCTGCCGCTTCATGCAGAAGCGGAAAGCGATTATTTGCATCGCCGGCTATGAAAATGTGTGAGTCGCCGCTGCGGCCGTTATGGACGTCAAAAAGGGGAACGCCGCGTTCATCGAGTGTCAGGCTTGTGTTTTCCAAGCCCAGCCCCTCAACGTTTGGCCGGCGCCCGGTGGCCACCAACGCAAAGTCGAAGTCTGCCGTTTGCGTTACCCCGTCCACCAGATAGTCGATTTGCACGCCATCCTCGGTGCGGGTCCGGCGTGTGACCTCTGCGTGCGGAAGGAAGTCAAATTCGTCTTTGAAGATGGCCTCAGCGGCTTTCATCATATTGGGGTCCGTCAGTGGTCCAATTAGGTGATCCCGACCAAAGAGCGTGACCCGCACGCCCAACCGGTGCAAAGCCTGCCCCAGTTCGAGGCCGATGACGCCTGCACCGAAGACCGCCACCGACTGAGGTAGTGTGTTCCATTCAAAGATATCGTCATTGACGATGAGACGATCTCCAAAGTCGTTAAACATGGCCGGCACGTTCGAACGAGACCCGGTTGCGATGACAATGCGATCAGCGGTGACCGTGCTGCCGTCACTCAAACGAAGTTCGTGATCCGAGATGAACGTTGCGCTCGCGTTCGATCGGTGGGATTCCGGCCAACTGTCAACCGCTTCCAGAACAAATCCGACAAACCGATCGCGTTCGGAACGGATTCTCTTCATGACTTGGGCACCGTCGATTTTCGGCGCGTCATAAGTTATGCCGAAGACGTCTGTATGCTTTCCGAAATGTGCGGCTTCGGCGGCAGCGATCAAGAGTTTTGAGGGCATGCAGCCCACGCGCGCACATGTGGTGCCGTAAGGTCCTGGATCGATCAAAAGTACAGAGTCGGTTTGGGCGGATACTTCTCTATAAGATCGCATGCCGGCCGTTCCGGCACCGATGATCGCAACGTCAACATGTCTTTGATTGGACATTTTTGCCTCACTGATTAGAGCTTATTGTGCAGTCTGTTTGAGAGGTACACAGAGGTATTCCTCTGCGTACCCTGCACGTGTAAGGTTACTTGCCCGACGCCGTTAGAGCATCGTCTAAGGCCCAAAGGGATGCCGCGAGCAAAACCAAATCTTTCAGGAGAAACTGGCCAGGCACGACAGAGATGGCGGGGCCGCTGACATTGTCCAAAAAGACGCCGGGTGTGGAAAGGAAAAAACTCAAGGTGAGCAAGAAGGTAAGTGTCGCGCCCAGTGCGCCCAGGACTGCCAGTTTGGGGTTCACAAACCGGAGCGCAAGTAAGATAGCTATTGACAGCTCCACCGTACCGATCAGCATTGATGCCGTTTGGGCGCTGGCAATAGTCAAGAGGAATGAAATGAAGGGGCTGTTTGCGATTAAGCCTTCGATTGCGGCCGCCTCATATGCCGTGAATTTCATTCCACCGAACCAAAGAAAGACGATAGGTAGGCTGATGAAGATGCCATATTTTGAGCTGGTCCGAATGACCTCGCGAAGTGGCATCGTTTGGTTTGCCGATGTGCGGTCTTCTGAAATGTGAGCGTGTGACATGTTGCATTCTCCTTAGAAATACTGAAGTCAGGTAGGCGGATTATTATTGGATCCCATGCTCTACTCCGGCTTGGGTTGTGGCGGGTCGGAAAGAACCAACCGGATTTGGATTCTCACCATTGTTCGCCAAAAGGTCGAAGATCCACATCGAAGGACCAAGTGGATTTATCTTGGTGTGCTATGTGGAAAACTTCGTCAGCGATGGCATATGGCTTACTGAAAAAATCCTCCGGTTCATCGGGGTTGAATGGAGCACGGGTCCACGGTGTGTCGATGGCTGCATCAATGGTGACGTAAGCGACATGAACGCCTTTGGGGCCAAGATCGCGGGCGAGGGCCTGCGCCAGGATTCGCTGGGCCGCTTTTGTCGGCGCGAAAAGAGCATAATTAGGAACGCCGCGGTGTGCGGATGTATTTCCGGTTACAATGATAGCGCCGGTGCCCTGGGCTACCATCGACGGGGTCAACTCGCGCGCCAGATAGAGCAGACTTGTGGTGTTGACCCTAAAGTTTTGTTCAAGTTCTGAGGGATCTGCTTCCATGAACGGTTTGAACGTGGCGCGAACCGCATTGTGTACCAAAATGTCCGGCTCTCCCATGTCTCTGCGAATTCTGCTGCAGACATCGTGTAGCTCTTCCAAATTCGCGATATCGCAGGGATAAGCGCGCGCGGTCGGCAGTTCTTGGTCCAGCGCATCGAGGCGTTGCCGGTTGCGGGCGATCATCGCGACCAGATATCCTTCCTCCGCAAAGCGCCGAACGAGGGCGGCACCAGTTCCGTCGCCTACGCCCGTCACGACACAGACTTTTGAGCGTGTGTTTTCCATGATTTCCTTCTCCTGTTTTAACCATGCCGGTCAGAGAGATGCGCGCAATCCGAAATAAGCGATAATCAGCGACAGCGCGACAACTCGCGTTACTTTCTTCCCAGTGCTGATTAGTAAGAGCGCCGCCGCACTCAGTTCCGCAGCGCCAAAGAAATGATTCACGCCAATGGGACTGGCCGTGAAGAGTTGATCCGCAGCAGGTGCAAATGAATCCAGCACTTCCAGAGCGCCAAGGATTGTCAGGGTGGCCGCCAATCCGGCCTTCAGTGCCCCCTTGCAAAGGCCGATTGTCCGCTTCGAGAGTATATTTGGTGATAAACGCGTATTATTTGTGCATGCAGTCATCTTGTCCTCCCTTTGACTGCGTCAATGGGGAGCGGCCGTTCGGGCCGCTCCCGCCTGCGCTAGGCTGCGGCTTTCTGGGCGACCTCCACTTTGGGAAAATCGATTTCCGTGTCAGCTATGTGATTGAGGTAGTTCGTCAAAATGTTCGCCACCACATTGGCGAGAATCTCAACAATCGCCTCGTCGTCGTGACCGGCTTCCCTGACACGTTGTAAGTCATCATCGGAGACAAACCCTCGTTTTTCCACGATCTGGTTGGCAAACTCGAGGGCGGCTGCAAGACGCGAATCTTCCGAAGTTCCATTCAGACGTCTGCTGATTTCTTCGTCTTCGACTTTTAGACCCTTAGAGATGGCTGTATGAGCCGAGGCGCAATAATCGCATTGATTTGCACCGGCAACGGACAGTGCGATTGCCTCGCGGCTTTTCGTGTCAAGATTTCCGGTTGCCAGTGCGTCACCGACCGCCAGATATGTTTTCAAGGCGGCGGGGGAATGCGCCATCGTGCGAAGGACATTTGGGACGAGCCCGAGTTTCTTCTGTACGCCGTCTAACAATTCCTTGGCTTCGCCGGTGGCGATTTGTGGATCTATAGCTTGAAGTCTGGTCATGGTGTTCTCCTTTCGGGTTTGGATTGATTGGGTGGTGTTCAGTTAGGGTGGAACGATTCCGCGCCCATGCACATTTGCGTTACTCCGGGGGCGTTTCTTTTGGAGCCGAGCTCGCAGGACCAAAGGATTCCGTGTGGATTTGGTCTGCCGCCACGCCATAAGCTTCAAGCGCTGCTTGCATGTCAGCCATGAAATTGGTTGGACCACACACAAAATAGTGTGCGTTTAGTCCCGGAGCGAGATCGGATATCACTTTTCGGTCAAGACGACCGTGATGGTGATAGTTGGATCCCAACTTGTCCGTGGGTCCGGGTTTGCTATAGGACGTGTGAACGGTGATGTACGGGCGCTCGTTTTCCAAGGTGTGAACTTCATTGGCAAGCGGATGATGGTCGCCGTCTCTTGCTCCATGAAGGAACCAAATTGGGCGGGTATGATTTTGGGCTACCGCTTGGTGGAGCATGCTGAGCATCGGCGTGATGCCGACGCCGGCACTGATCAGGACCAGAGGACACTCGTTGCACGTCATCATGAAGTCACCTGCGGGAGGGCGGCTGTCGATGATGTCGCCGACCGAAGTGTGGTCATGAAGAAACCTGGAGACGAGACCATGTGGTTCCCGCTTAACACTAATCCGGTAGTGTTGATCCGTAGGCGATCCAGATAGGGAGTAGGTCCGCTGAACTGGTTCGTCCCGCCCGGGAAGAGAAAGCTGGATCGGTAAGTGTTGTCCTGCCTCGAATTCGGTGAGAGGGCCGCCGTCGCGGGCTTCGAAGACGAACGAGGTGACACCTTCGCTCTCGCGCACTTTGTCGATGAGACGCAATGACCGGACGGCGCCGGCATCGGCGTTCCAGCGGAGGCTTGCTGCTGCGGGAAGTTCGACGAGTTCACCGATCGTTAAGGTGACGAGGCGCCTCGCGCCCGGATACTCGGTGAGTTTCTCTCCATCCCATTCGATGCGCGCAGTGCCGGTCAGTTGCAAAAGGCTGCCCGTTTCGAAATCAATGAACAGGTAGCCGGCTCGTGGATCTTGGATCAGATTGCCGATCGTGTTGTAGTGATTGTTGCCGGCATAATCAGGGAAGACGATCGTGTTTTCGTCGGTGACTTTCACAAATCCGCGGTCACCGCCCCGGTGAGAGGCGTCCATGCCATAGGCCTCGCTCTCTCCGGTGCCGCGATAGCCGCTCGCGATGAAAAAGGTGTCGGCGTTTTCGATCCAATGGACCTGTGCGGGTGACAGTCTGTTGCCCTTTATTGCCTGCCCGGGTGTGTTGTCCGGAACGCGGAACCAATTCCGCTCACGGATGTATTGCGGACAATTGCCGAAAGCTTGATCAACGCGAAACTGAAGCGTGTTTCCGTCTTGGGCAGCAAAACGGCCATTGACTCGGTTCCGCCGCCGGGTGGCCAACTCGATCCCAAGCAGTCCAACATCTGCTCCGTCTACCAGGGCGTGTTCAAGGGCATCGCCTTGGGCTGTCTTAGCGTCGATTGTCAGTGTTTGGGGGTCGGGGGAGCGAACGAAGCCCTCAGGACCTTCCAGCAGCGTGGCCCACGGACGACCGTCCTGGTCACGGGCGGCGGCGATCAGGAAGGGGAGCGAGGTGTGAAACTCTCTATGCTGTTCCGGGAGGTGGTTCCGCACGACTTTGCGAGCCCATTCCTCGATATCGCGGACGCCCAGACGTCTTTGTACGGCTTGTTCGCCAACGTGAAACGGTGAGGACTGTTCATCCTTGTTCACCTGGAGTTTCATTTTATCTTCCCCTTCTTGAAGGAAACCGAGAGACGTGAGTGGGTGGGGGTGCTAGGCGGCCAGTCCGACATTAGTTCTTTGCATGGGTACGAAGCCTGGCAGTCTTTCGATGCGCGAAAGCAGAGCGCGGATGTTGGAGTAGCTCCTCAGGGAGACGTTTCCTTCGGGGGCATGGGCGGTGTAGCTGTAGATCGCAATGTCAGCGATTGATGGCCGATCACCAACCAACCAGTCGCGACCTTTCAAATGGTCTTCCAGTAAAGCGAAAACGCGTGCGGAGATGTCTTTGGCTCGCTCCGCGTCCAGATCGGCACCGAATACGGTGATCAATCGTGCCGTGGCCGGGCCGTAGGCAATGTCTCCGGCGGCCAGAGAAAGGAAGCGCTGAACCTGGGCTTGGCCGACCGGGTCGGCGGGGATCCACTCCGGTGCATACCGCCGGGCCAAATAAACGAGGATCGCATTCGAATCCGGCAAGGTCAGGTCATTATCGACGATGACCGGTACTTGGCCGGCCGGGTTCAGCGAGAGGAATTCGGGGCTCTTGTGTTCGCTGGCGGCGAGATCCACGTCGATCAAATCGTGATTGATGCCGGTCAGGCTGGCGAACAATTCGACGCGATGAGAGTGACCGGAGAGTGGGTGACGATAGATTTGGATGGCGTTTGACATGGGAGACCTTTCGTGGGGCTGTCTTGAAACTCTTCTTGCTGGCTGATCCAGCGACGCCCTCAGATCTAATCCATTCCTAATTCGGAGATAATCACCCTAATTGTTCAAACATTATGTATGATATGGGCATAATAGCTTTCCTATCGCGAGGAATTGATCGATGGACAGGCTGGAGACAATGAAGGCTTTTGTGGCCGTGGCTCAGGAAGGCTCGTTTACGGCGGGGGCCCGGCGATTAAACGTCACCCCCAAACTGGCGAGCAAGTACGTCAAGGAGTTGGAAACGCGTCTTGACGCGCAACTGTTCAACCGGACGACACGGAGTGTGACGTTGACCGACGTTGGCAGTGCTTATTTGCAGCGCTGCATCCCCATGCTCGACCAATTCGAAGAATTGGATGATCTAGTGAAGGAGAAGCAAACGTCTTTGGCTGGATCAATAAGGATCACCGCTCCCACCGGATTCGGCAGTACCAAACTCACCGATGCGCTGGTCCCGTTCATGAACGAACATCCAAAAGTGGATATCGAACTTATTTTATCAGACAGCAGAGTGTCATTGGTCGAAGAGGGGTTCGATCTTGCGGTCCGTGTCGGTGTGATGAGAGATTCGACCCTGATCGTGCGAAAACTCGGCGACATGCCCCTTATCGTCTGCGCGTCTCCATCGTATCTTGATCGGAATGGCCGCCCGTCAACACCGGCTGCGCTTTCCACGCACAATTGCCTGATCGACGAAAACCAAGTCGATCCTCACGTTTGGCGTTTTACGAAGAATGATGACGAAGTCTCGGTCAGAGTATCCGGCCCCCTTCGTGCCAACTCACCCGGCGCCATCGTCAGAATGGCAGTGGGTGGACAAGGGATCGCAAGAAGTCCCCTTTATGCGGTTGAAGAGGGGTTGGCAACCGGCGAACTCGAACGTATACTGACAGACTATCAGACCGATCAATTTGGGTTATTGGCGCTCTACCCGCCGAATCGGCACTTAACGGCGCGGCTCAGGCGCCTTATTGATCACTTGGCGGATTTTTTTTAGAGCTAGTGCGCACACTCATTGAAAGTTCATACCACTTACAAATCGCGACACGCCAATCGATCCGATGAGCGGTTAGGCTGATTGGCTTGAGTTTTCGTTCTGGAGACCAAGCGAAGATTCCGGACGAGACCTGAAACAAACATGGGCACTCAGGAAGGCTGACCGTCTAACAGAACCGTTCGTTGCTTCACAGTCGGACCTCCGGGAGCGTTCGTGTTCCTATCGGTTCTAAATCCGCCGTCCTGCCGCTTCCCAATATTTGTCGCGCAGGAGCCGCTTGTAGAGTTTGCCTGTGGGATGACGGGGGAGGGCGTCTTCGAAATCAATGCTGCGCGGAGCTTTATATCCGGCCAGGTGTTCCCGGCAATGCGCAACCAACTCCTCCGCCAGTTCGTCCGAGGGGGAGGCCCCATCGATCAGTTCCACTGCGGCTTTGATCTCTTCGCCAAACTCTTCGTTGGGAATGCCAAAGACGGCCGCGTCCGCCACCGTCGGATGGGTGACGAGAACGCCCTCAATTTCTTTGGGATAAATGTTCACGCCGCCGGAGATGATCATGTCGATCTTGCGGTCGCTCATGAAGAGGGACCCTTCGTCATCCAGATATCCCACGTCGCCAACGGTAAAGACGCCGGGCTCCAAATGGGCCTCGGCGGTTTTATCAGGGTCCTTATGATATTCGAAATCGGTCCCCATCTGGTTCTTGAAATAGAGCGTGCCTTCTTCGTTTGGGCCGGCGCGGCTGCCGTCTTCTTTGACGACCATCACCTCGACCATGGGCAGAGGCTTGCCCAAACTGCCGGGTTTGGCGAGCCATTCTTCCGATGTCACCGCCGTAATGATCGAGCCCTCCGTCGAGCCGTAATACTCGTTGATCTTGGGACCCCACCAATCAATCATTTGGCGTTTTACATCCGGCGCGCACGGTGCGGCGCCATGCCAAACGACTCCCAGACTGGAGCCGTCGAACTTTCCTCGCGTAGCGTCATCCAAACGCAGCAAGCGGACGAATTGCGTGGGTACCAAATGTATATTCGTGATTTTATGTTTGTCGATGAGCTCCAGAGTTTCGGCAGCATCGAATTTGTGACGCATTACCACCGCTGACCCAGCGATCATGGGCAGGAAGGAAAAGGCCCATTGGGCGGAGTGATAGACCGGCCCCTCCAGCAGAGTGATGCCGTCTTTGGGCAGAGACATGCTGTCCGAAATACCGGCGCCAATGAGCTGCATCAATTCGACGGGCCCGCCGGGGGCGGTGGTGCTGCTGACCACCCCTTTGGGCCGGCCCGTCGTGCCGGAGGTATAGAACATGGGACCGCCCAGGCCCTGGTCCTCCGGCTCGGCGTCCGAGGCCCCGGCCAAGACATCCTCATAGGATTGAAAGTCTTGCGTGGCCTCACCACCGATCACGGCTTTCAGGCTCAAGTCCGGTACGCCGGTGCCCTTTACGGCCTCGGCCGCGATATCAATAAAGCGTATGTCGGCGAGCAGGGCCTTAGACTCGGAGTTTTCTAAAACGTAGGCGACTTCCTCTGCAACCCAATGCCAATTGACCGGCACGAACCGCCAGCCCCCGTGGGTCGCTGCGGCGATGGCTTCAAAGTATTCGCGCCGATTGCCGGACAGGATCGCAAAAGTGTCCCCGGTCTGAAGGCCCGCGCCGCGCAAGGCATGGATCAAACGATTGACGCGCTTGTCGAAGTCCGCCCAGGTGGTGGCGCCGAACTCATCAGTGACGGCGGGTTGGGCGCCTCGGGATTCGGCGAAAGGCGAGAAGAGAGCGGTCACTTAAGTTTCCTTACTTGTTATTGGCTGCACCGGCTTCTGGTTTTCGGCGGTCACCCTATCCAGTTAAGCCGACCGCGCCAATAGGTCCACCTTCGCTCGGCGCAGATAATGGCCAACGTCACGAAGCGAAAGTTGATCAACCAGCGCCAACAATTGACTCAAAATTCCACTTCAATTGTGCTTAGAGCGGGTGGGGTTGCCGAGGGGGTGATGGGCTGTGATCGAAGCATATGAACTGGTCGAAAGATCGAGATCGCAGCCGCTCGATGACATTTTTCGTCTTCGTGCGCGTGCCTGGAAGGCTCGCGAACCAGCGTTCCCAAGTGAATTGGACGCCTGGAGTGATAGCTTCGATGCGCTTTCTGAACATTTCGCCTTGATTCACGAAAGTCAGGTGGTAGCAGCGTCGCGTTTGACTTTTGCAGATTCGGTCGTTGGGGGGCCGGATCGGGACGTTTACGAGCAAGTCGGTACTGAAGCGGAGCCACCTTTTGCTTTTATATCTCGTTTGGTCGTGTGTCCCAACCATGCGGGGCGAGGACTACCGTCCATCCTCGATCAAGTCCGCCTTGACCGCGCAAGAGATGCAGAGTGTCGAACGTTGCTGGCGTGGACGAGCGCCGGCGACAAGAGAGAACGGCAGCTACTGTCATATGGGTTCAGACCGCTTTATAAGACCAGTCATCGGACCGGACCTTTGACGAACATACGTTCACAAACTGTCTTGATGCTCGAACTCTTTGGGCGATCTGCAGGTGTTGGACGATAACTGCGAGCTTGCATTATCGTTCTATACGCGAACGTTTTTCCGATCCGCTCTAAAGTTTTCGATGGGTCGCGTACAAACGAGTGACAGTTTCTCACTAACCTTTCCGAACCACGGCAAACAGCACGCGGCCTTTCCAATGGTCCCATTTTTCTTCCACGGTGAAGCCAGCGTTGGTAAAGGCCCGTTCGACCTCTTTCCGGGAAAGCGTGTTCACCGGCGGAACAAATCCAAAAGCCCGCCCGATGGGAATGAGCAGGCGCCACCACAGCGGTCCCTCCTTTAGGCACACGGTACTGGAGACAAAGACGCCGCCGGGCTTGAGCCACTGATGAATGTGGCCGATCGTTTCCTTATGGTCCTCGACAAGATGCAGAATGTTGAGGGCCAATACGGCGTCAATTGACTCTCTGGCCACGTTGAGTGACTCCACTTCAGCGCGTTCAAACGTGACGTTCGTAACGCCCTCCGCTGCCGCCTTTTCCTTCGCGATGTCCACCATGTTTTGGGAGACGTCCACGGCGCGAATGTGACTGACGTGCGGAGCATGCGCCAGCGCCGTCGAGCCGGTGCCGCATCCGATCTCCAAAACATCCATGTCCGGCGTAAGGCGCTTGCGGGTGGCCTCTAGCTTCTTCTGGTAAGTTTTTTCGTCGGCAATAGGCTGCTTGGCGTACTTTGCCGCCGTTTTGTCCCAGAATTTTCGATGGCTTACCATGGAGGATCACTCGTTCGTTGCGCTTAGGGGCCGATTGGCGAAAGATAAGCTTATGCGTCAGGGAAATGAATTGGCGAAATATGTCTGTGTGATATACAAATATGCATGAATTGGGCACTCATTCCGTTCGACTGGAACCAGGCGCGGGCGTTTCTTGCAACGGCGGAAGAGGGGTCGTTGTCTGCGGCCTCTCGGGAGCTCGGGCTCACCCAACCCACCCTCAGCCGTCAGGTGGCCGCGCTGGAGCAGTCTCTCGGGGTTACTCTGTTTGAACGGATCGGCCGGTCGCTGGCGCTGACCGATGCGGGACGAGACTTGCTTGACCATTTCCGCGATATGGGCGAAGCGGCCCATCGGGCCTCGCTGGCCGCCCAGGGCCAAGCACAAGGGATAGAGGGCACGGTTCGGATCACCTCCACGAATACGCTGGCCACGTATCATCTTACGCCAATTCTTGCCGAGTTGCGGCGGGAGGCGCCAGGCCTCGAGCTTGAAGTCATCACCTCGAATCAGACCCGAGATCTGATGCGCCGGGAAGCGGACATTGCGATCCGCCACGCCCGCCCTGAACAGCCGGACTTGATCGCCAAACTTATCGGCGAGTCAGAAGTGGGCTTCTATGCTGCGAAATCCTATCTCGACAAGATTGGACGCCCACGGACCAAAGACGATCTAGCCCATGCGGATTTTATCGGTTTTGAAACAGCCGAGTTGATGTTGCCGACCTTGCAGGAGATGGGATTGCCGCTCAGACGAGAAAACTTTCGTATCTCTACGGACAGCGGCACCGTGATGCTGGAATTGATGCGGCAGAATTTGGGGATCAGTTTCATGTTAAAAGAGGATGCGGAATTGTTCGATGATATTGAGCTCGTGCTTGCGGACCTTGCGCCGATCCCTGTACCCATATGGTTGGTCACCCACCGCGAGCTGCATACCAGTCGGCGGATTCGCCTGGTGTTTGATTTCATTGCCCGTTCCATGGGGAAACGGGATGATGGAAACACCGCGAAGCAGGATTTGGGAGATAGCTGGACTGTTCCGTTGGATTGAAAGTCCCGTCTCGATCCTCTCAAGAGCTACACAGACGGTTGTTGCAAATGGGTTATCCATTAAGTTCAGGCAGTTTTCGCCCCGAAAGTGACATGCAGCGAAACCATTGCACGTGTGAGTTGGGCCAAACTGATCCCTATCTTTGGTTTATGAATGAAACGCCTTATGAATAGTTGATTAAAGCGACAGCGCAGAGCAAAGGCGTTAGCCTCACTGAAGTATTGGATGCTTGTTCACAATTTACGGTTAAGGTGATGCGTGCATCTCTATGGCGGAGCAGTCGCAGTCGAAAGGACTGAATTGGCCGGCATTGCCCTGGTCTGCGCATCGTTTTTGGACTGCGGCATTTGACCAATCCTGCAATCGAATGGGCATTGTGACTCGAGACGAACAGGCGAGCGATCAAGAAGGGGCTGAGATGAAGCGAAGACTTCCTGGTATCTTGGATATCATTTGTACCCATATTGTCCTTGCACTCATCAGTGTTCAGATTTCCGTCGCGTTCGCACAGGATACAAGCGGAATCATGCGCAAGGCCGAAGAGGCGTTCAATGCGAAAGACTATGTGACATCGCGAAAGCTCTACAAGCTGGCTTGTGATTCCGGCGATGCAACGGCGTGCTTTTGGACGGCCGAGTTCTTACGCATGGGAGAAGGTGGGGACAAGGACGAAGAACAAGCCCGGTCTTTGTATGAAAGTGCGTGCGCGCAGGGCGTTGCGAAAAGTTGCTATACTGCGGGCGCCATGCACGATCTAAACCTCGGAGGCGCTGGTGACAGGTCCCAAGCGCGCGCGATGTTCCAAAAAGCATGTGACGGTCAGAATACGAATGGCTGCAAGAAGTTGGCATTTTACTTGTACAGCGGAGAAGGCGGGGCTGAGGACAAACCGCGAGCTCGGGCACTTTATGAAGAGCTCTGCTACGATGGCAACACAGAGTCCTGTTCCAGTTTTGCCCTTATGTTGGAAAGAGGAGAAGGAGGAGACCAGGATCAAGAAAGTGCCAGGGGGCAATTTGAACTAGCGTGCAAAGAGGGCTACGCCCGTGCTTGCGCAGAGACCGGCCGCGTGTTGTTGAACGGGATTGGCGGACCTGTGGATTTGATCGGCGCTCGGACATATTACACCACCGCGTGTGACAGCGGGGTCGCATTTGGGTGTTCCGACCTCGGCTATATGCTGAATGAAGGTCTCGGTGGGCCTCGGAATGATATCCAAGCGCGGGAGCTGTTCAAAAAAGCTTGTGACAGCGATTTCGCTCACGGGTGCCTCAATCTGGCGTCCATGCTCGACAGAGGCGAAGGAGGCGCCCAAGACCAGGCAGGCGCGCGGACACTCTATGGCAAGGCTTGCGATGCGCAGCATGCTGAAGCTTGTTTCAACTTGGCGCTTATGTGGGAGGCAGGCGACGGCGGCCCGAAAGACTTCGGTCCTGTGGGAACCCTTTTGCGGAAGTCATGCGATGGCGGCTACAAAAATGCCTGTACGCACCTGAAAAATCTAGTCGCAAGATTGGACGCCGACATCGAGCGGCTGGAGAAGGAAGAAAAAGAGGCTCGGGCGGCATATGAAAAATCTCGTGAGGCAGAAAATAAGGCGCTAGAAGAGCTAGACCGTACCCTTGAGGCGGCGGTGAGCTATTCCGTTGGTCGGCCAGAGGCCTCCCAGACCTTGGAGATCCTATTCTCCGTGTCCTGTCACAAGTGCATTGATGAATTCGACCGGTCTCTGAGTGATCTGGAAAAACTGATTGACACGGGAGACGTGCGCGTTGACTTCACGGACGTGTCCCACATTATCGGCAGTTCCCAGCAGGGACAGATAAAGGAGGCGACGCTGAACGCAACAAGGGCGCTTCGCTGCATGGGAGATAACAGCCGCGAATCGGAATATCTGCAACGCTTGCGGGGATTCGTTCAAATGCTCAAAGACGTGGTGCCCGGTGAGGACGTCGACGGCAACAAGAGTCGGCGGTTCATCAGATGGGTGCAGGTAAAACCTCATGAGCTGAACGCGCAATTCAATCTCAGCTCCACAGCGGATATCGGCGGCCTCTATATGACGGGCGTCGGACTTTCTCCCGAAGACTGCGAAATGGAATATTACGACGAGCTAATGGAGAAGGTGGAGAAACGGGCGCGATCTCTCAGCCTGCGCGAGGTGCCTCTCTATGTGCTTGATGGAGAAGCGCTCGAGGTTGGCACGAAACTAGGCGACATAGTTTCACTACTGAGTGATACGTCAGGCACGTCGAGAAAAAACCATAATGAAGAGACTGAAGTTGAGAATGGCGCTGAGGGGCTGGGGCGGCAAGTGGAACGGATCGCTTCCGATCTGTATGCGGATCGAATAGAGAAACGAGCTGTCGATGAAAAGGTCGAACAGCTCGAATCTCAATATGCCGCCATTGATGACAAGGTCAAAAGACTAGAGCAAATCGCCAAGCACGCGCCCAACAATGCCGAGTGGTATTCGAATACCGGTTCTTACGGAGTGATCAGCCTGGAAGTTTGTTATGTGCTGGGATGTGATTCCCAGCGTGTTTCCCCAATGGCGGCAGCGGTCACGGCGGTCGCGGCCAATGAATATGCGACTACGCTTGTATCTTCGGAAAATCTTTCTTCAGCATATCGCGGAAGTGACCGATTTGTTGATAAGGGTGGTCAAGAAGACCTCAGAGCCGTTTTTCGGATCAGGCGACCTGACTCTGATGTTTACTTCGTAACGTCAAAGCACGTATCGGACGAAGCGACATATACTTGGGCAGGCGCGATCCATGAAAAATTCAACAGGATCAAAGAGCGTCTCGGCGCTTATCCTCACGCCGTTGGACAAGAAGCAAAAGACTGGAATCGAAACGACCTGTTCGAAAACTCACCGCCTGTTCCATTTCACGAAGGAGCTTACAGATATTTTCAAGAAGTGGGACTAGCAAATGGAACTCAGTCATTAGAGTAGTGTGTTAGTCGACGAGTCATTTTTCACAGATTTTGGCGAAAGATATCTTCAGTGCAACTCTCACATGCAGAAGCTCGCGACTGGAGCACAATTCAAAGTCTGCGGACCCCGTAAGGGGATTGCCTTTTGATGGCGACCGCATGAAAGTCGAGGCCGCGCAATCCGAAGGCTGCCGACTTGCCTCCGTTTTTGTCAGTTTCGGCGCTCCAAACGACAAAGACAGCCGACTACGCCTGACCGCCGTAGAGTGGCTCGACGGATGGCGTTTGGTTGATGCCCAATTTGCGGGGGTCGGCGTACTTGTTACTCAACGATCAGTGTACCGAAGGCTTTTGAATAGCCAAAATGGGAACGTAGACGGATTTCTCGCTCAACTCCAAACGCAAATTGATTGAGTACGCCAAGCCTGGTGTCTGGTGAAGAGCCGATGGACATTTGATCGGTGCGTGCCGCAAGCGCGATGAGCTTGTCTTTGCCTCCACAATAAGGATAAGTCGGTTCGGTCTTGAACGTTCCAGTCACTCATGGTCGAGATATTTTTGCAGGTCACCAAGCGCGCTAGCCTTGGACCAACGCCCGGAGCTCGCATAGTAAGAACCGCCAGAATAGACATCTCCCACCTTCGCGATCTGCGTCAGGCCGGTTTTAACATCGACGTCTTGTGGCCTGGTCCCTTCGAGCATGCGCGCCATGTGCCAGCGGCCGGATCGCGGGCTGCCATCGTCCTCTAGAAAAGCTTTGAGATAAACCGCACTACATTGCTTGCACGTCTCAAGAGTGAACTCCCACTAATCATGTTCTCCCAATCTGGCGGAATCGAAGTTCAAATGCTGTGGCTCCGACTCGAAACAGTCATGGTTCGGCTTGTTTGGCATCTTTCGACTGGTAATACAAAGCGCCTCCAAACGGAAACGATAAGCTCCTTCCCGGCATAGTTTTCTCGATATTCCTAGGAACAGACCGGATCCTTTGAGAAATGAGTTTGCGCCGATGTTGCCATGCAGTAAAACCGCGCGATGACCGATATGCTGAATATCTCGCTTGTCCAAATGAACCCCACCGTGGGCGACTTGAAGGGAAATCTTGAAATGGCGCGGGCTGCAATCAAAACCGCGCAAGAGCAAGGCGGTGAGCTGGTTGTGTTCAGCGAGCTCTTCTTGACGGGCTATCCGCCGGAAGACCTCATCCTCAAGCCTGCCTTTCATTTGGACGCGATTACGCTGTTGGACGTCTTGGCGAAGGAATTCAAGGACGGTCCGGCGATTTTGATGCCGACGCCGTGGGTGGAGGAAGGAAAGCTTTTCAATGGCGTGGCGCTTCTTGAAGGGGGCAAGGTCTCGGCGACCAGAACCAAAGTGCATCTGCCCAATTACGGTGTGTTCGATGAGTACCGGGTGTTTGCGCCCGGTCCTATGCCCGGCCCCATGAATGTCAATGGCGTTCGTCTCGGGGTCATGATCTGCGAAGACATGTGGGAAGAGGATGTGGCCGAGTGTCTGCAAGAAACCGGTGCGGAAATCCTCGTGGTGCCCAACGGCTCGCCGTTCAACGTCATTAAGATCGACCAGCGTATGAATCATGCCGTCGGCCGGGTCACGGAAACGGGCTTGCCCCTTGTCTACGTGAACCAGTTGGGAGGGCAAGACGAGCTCGTGTTCGACGGGGCCAGCTTTGTTCTCAATGCGGATTGTTCGATGGCGGTTCAATTGCCCGGGTGGGAAGAGGCGGTGGTCACCTCGAAATGGATCCGCGAGGGCGACGGTTGGCGCTGCGAGGACGGCCCCAAAGCCGTTCTTGAGACGGATCTTGAGGCAACCTATCTTGCGGCGGTTTGGGGGCTGAGGGATTATGTTGAGAAGAACCGCTTTCCCGGCGTCGTGCTCGGCATGTCCGGCGGCATCGACAGCGCGCTGAGCGCCGCCATTGCGGCCGATGCGTTGGGGCCGGACAAAGTCCATTGCGTCATGATGCCGTCCAAATATACCAGCCAAGAAAGTCTTGATGATGCGGCTGGGTGCTCTGAGCTCCTGGGCGTCCGGCACGATACGATCCCCATCACCGACGCCGTGACGTCCTATGACGGGATGCTCAAAAGTGCATTCGAGGGAACCAAACCGGATACGACCGAAGAGAACATTCAATCGCGCTTGCGTGCGGTCATTCTTATGGCGCTTTCAAACAAGTTCGGGCACATGGTACTGACGACCGGGAACAAATCCGAGATGTCGGTGGGGTACGCGACGCTTTATGGGGATATGTGCGGCGGCTACAACGCGTTGAAAGATATCTACAAAATGCGGGTGTTCGCTTTGGCGTCTTGGCGGAACCAAAACTTGCCTAAGGGCGCATTGGGACCGGCCGGGCGGGTCATTCCTGAACGGATCATCACCAAACCCCCGTCGGCCGAATTGCGGGAGGATCAAAAGGATGAGGATTCACTGCCGCCTTATGAGCAGCTCGATGACATATTGGAGTGTCTCGTGGAAAACGAAATGGCGTTCGAGGATATCGTTGCCCGCGGCCACACCCCTGAAACCGTGAAACGCATCGAGCATTTGCTTTACGTCGCCGAGTACAAACGCCGGCAAGCGCCGCCGGGGGTGAAGATTGGTGTAAAGAATTTCGGCCGCGACCGGCGCTATCCGATCACGAATGGGTTTCGCGACGCGCGGTAAGGGCATCCTAGCTGGTGCCGAAGTGATGAAAATCGGCCTATGAGCTGACGTGGGCGATTTCAGCGATCAAGCTCGTCCAGGCTCTCTCCATGTCCTCGGTCCACTCGTCAGAGAGCAGATCTCGAACGGTGTCTCTCACGATCTCAAAGAATGCATGAAAGGTGTCTTCGGGTACGCCGTATCCGTCATGCTGCATGCGCTCGGCCGAAATAAAGGCAGGCGCCATGCGCCGCTCGCCGGCCATGTCGAGGATGCACTCGAACGTGTGTTGCAGCATGGAGCCGCGCACGCCGCCGTCCCGGTCGAGGACGAAGAGTTCTTCCATCTCCGGGAATTCTCTGAAGAGGCGCTCGTAAATGAGCGGCGTTGGATCTCCGCCGCTTTCGGAGGCCTTCTCCAGAGAAGAAAGTATGAGCTCATTTTGGGTCATGGAATTGGTGTCCGTGATTAGGACGAGTGTGTCAAGCCGAGCAGCGCCTCGTCACGGTGCAGCTTGGTTGGGCCGGCCTCGAAGTTTAAACTTGGCCGTGCAAATGGTCTCCGTCCGTGATAGTCAAAGACCACTGCCAAAAGGGGCGAAACGGTGCGCATAACGCTTGTTGTTATCACACTCATTTACGGTCCAATGCTCGGCTATCTGGGCTACGTGTACTATCTTGCTGTTAACGGCGGCATGGTCGGTACCTGGACAGGGGTGTGGCGCGGAGGCGGGTATGCCCACTATGAGTGGGTCATAGACCGCAGCGCCGACGGAACCTTTAAAGGCCACTACAAGATTGCTGACTTTAAGTGCTGGGATGAAAGTGACTCTTATGAGGAAGGGGTTTGGGAATTTCGTTGGGGGCGTTTCATTGCCAAGAGTGAATTGAGTAATGGCGTTCCAAGCGATTTCGAGACCTCCTATATCTCGCTCTACTTATCGAACACGAAACATGTTTATTTGTACATTGATGAATTACGGTTTGGCAACCTGACCGTCTTCACCGCCGATCGTGTTACCTCTGGCTTTAAGCCTCGAGGTTGCGGAGCCAAGACCCATGACGGACCGAGGCCTAGGTCAAACGTAAGAGAATTCAATTTCATTTTTCGTTCCGAACCGTCTGAGTAAACGCCTTAGTTTGTGCCAGAACAATAATCAAACGAGCCGCAGACCTTCAAAGCGCCTCCGACGGTCTTCAATCGTGACTGACAAGCGGGAGGGCCCAAATTCATGCATGTGAGGTTCGATTGGCTGACGTCCTATCGAACAGGGTCAAAGCTACTTTCTACATCTCAAGTGCTTTTATGAGAACTATGTTCCCGTCGGCGCCAGCGCGGCGATGTTCGGATATTTTTTGATACTCTGCGGAATTAAACCAATTGAACGCCACGTCTTTTGAGGGAAACTCCAAAAGGACAGTGCGGGTATAAGGCCATTCTCCTTCCAGCGTCTCGGGCGCCTCGTCGACCGCCAGGATCTTACCGTTGTAGGTGGTGAAAATGTCCATGAAGCCCGCCTCGTACTTTGTGAATGTCTCGCGGTCCTTCATTTTCAATTGAGCGATGAGATAGGCCGTCATGGTCGATGTTCCTTTTGCTTGCGCGGTGCCTGTGCTTGGGTGATTTGTACTGATCTCATAGGCCGAACAGCGGCCGATGCCTAGTGAATTTCATCATCTTATCCAATGCTGAGAGGAAAGCAAAAATGACTGACACATATGTGGTGCGGACGGCGGACATCCCGGTTGACCAGACGTTTCATTTTCAACACCCTCTGAATGCGCAATCGGAGCTTCGGCTTTTGCCTTTGTCTGACGCCACCGGAATGACAAAATTGGGCGTCAGTATCGGACGCATTCCTCCGGGTAAGGAGGGGTTCCTGCCACATGCGCATGCCGGCCAAGAAGAGTTCGTCTTTGTCCTCGAAGGCGAGGGCGTTCTCACCGTCGACGGGGAGACAACGAACTTGGTACCCGGCGACTTTGCCGGGTTTCCCTGCGATGGGGCTGTCCATCACATCGTCAACCAAGGCAGCGTTGATCTGGTCTATCTGATGGGCGGCGAGCGCACATCCACAGATGTTGCCTATTTCCCCTCCATCGAAAAGAAGGGGTTTTGGGCGAACGGGACGATGCACTATGTGGACGACAAGGACGCCGCCGCGTTCAAGCCCGAAGATTTTGTGAAAACCGACTAATTTCTAGCTCTTGATCGGGATCCAAATCTCAACGCCGCCATTGCCTGTCATGCCGTCGAACCGTTCGTCATACAGTTCGAAATCGGGTGCTTGTGCAACCTCGTAGCCAGACTCTGGCAGCCATTTTCCCCATATGGTGCGCACGGTACGTCTGATTGTCGAAATGTGATCTGCATGCAGAAAGACGGCGTACCTCTGCGGCTTGATCTCCATATGATCAAGATCACTTGGCAAGTTTGACACATCCGCAACTTCTACGGCGGCCATGTAGTCGATCGCGCCTTCTCCGTCTCCGTTGTAGCAAATGCCGTATGAGGTGGTGCCGACTTGTCCCGGTATCGTTCCGATATGGGGTGCAAACTTCTGCCATTGCAGGGGAATGCCGGCAATGGTTTCGTCCGTATAGTGCTCAGACAAGCCGGCGACCCAAAATCGTCTGCCGGTTTCAAATCTTTCAGGCTCGAGGTTGTCCAACAGGTCTTCGGTCAATTTTATCGGCTCCATGATTGGCAAGTGACACAAGGATCTGGATTCGCGGACTGTTTCCGGTGAAACACCGAAAACGTCTTTGAACGCTCTTGAGAACGCCTCATGGGAGTTGTAACCCGCCTCAAGTGCGACCCCGAGAATGCTTGGGGCACCATCGCTGAGAGACTGGGCGGCAATGGAAAGGCGGCGTTGGCGCACGTACCGCATCGCGGAAATACCGACCACATATCCGAAGGCGCGCGCCAAATGGTACCGGGAGACGCCGGCGACCTTGGCGATGCTGTCAAGCGACAAGTCCATCGCCAAGTGGCTCTCAATATACCAAATTGCTTTTCCGATTGGGTCCATGAGTCCTCTCAGGCTCGGTGCCTAACATCTAGGTGGAGTGCCCACTTGATCGAAATTGCGCAATCTCCGTGTGGCCGATGTCATCAAGGTTCGACCAATATAGAGTGGTTGAGCGGAATTTATCGGTTTATCCTCCCGTACGGTCCAGACAAAAAGATGCCTGGATTACGTGAACATAGTGAATCGAGAATAGAGGGTGATGGCGGCTGGGAGCCGAACACGTTAGACTGGCTGTGCCTGCCGGCCAGTGATCCAGGAAAGGTGAATAGCGATGCGCGTTTTTCTTTTTGCAATACTTCTCGTCGTGCTGGGGGGAGGAGCGTATTTGCTTTACACGGACCAGCAGGACGACGGTGTACTGAATTTTTCTAACACTCCATTCTTGGCTGACTTGTTCGCCACTGATTCCGAATCTGAGGAGGAGGAAACCGAAGTCGCTGTGGCTCCGCCATCTGCTGAGGAGGAGCCGGCTTCTGAAACATCCGCGATCGAGCCGCCGACCTTTGACATTGTGCGCGTTGAAGCGGACGGCAACACGCTGGCTGCGGGCCGGGCGGAGCCGGGGTCAACGGTTAATCTGCTTGCGAATGGTGAAGAGGTTGCCTCAGAGACTTCAAATGACAATGGGGAATGGGTGATGCTGCTCGAGCGTCCCCTGGACCAAGGCCAGCAGAATTTGACCCTTGAGATGGTTTTGCCCGACGGCACTGTTGTCAAATCGGAGCAGGTCGTTGTGATTGCCGTTCCAAAGCGGGCTGGTGAAAAACCCCTTGTTGTACTGGGTGATGAAGATGGTGAAAGCCGCATCTTACAGGAGCCGGGCGGCGGAGTGCGCGTTGGCGACCTCAGTCTTGATATCGTCGATTATGACGAGGGCGGCGCCGTTATCTTGCAGGGTCGCGCCAAGCCTGGAGCGCAGGTTCGGGCATATGTGGATAATCAACGCATTGGCGATGCGCGCGCGGGAGTGGACGGGTCCGAGAGTGAAGGAGAGTGGATACTCACGCCCGATCAATCGATCGTGCCGGGCACGTATGTTCTTCGTGTCGATCAGCTCGCAGACGACGGCTCGGTGTCGGCCCGCGTCGAAGTACCGTTCGAGCGGCTTCCGCCCGAACAAGCCCAAAATCTCTCCCCAGGCCAGGTTATCGTTCAACCGGGAAATAGCCTGTGGCGAATCTCTCGCCGGCTATACGGTCAAGGCATTCTCTACACGGTGATCTATGAAGCGAATAAGGGTCAGATCCGTGATCCGGATTTGATCTATCCAGGTCAGGTGTTCGATACGCCGGTGGTTCCTGGCGGTTAGGGCTGTGCGTGCGCATACCGGGCGCGCGCTCCTGGTAAATTGCACCGGGAAGCTATAAGTCCTGAGCTATGCCGCCTGCATCTGAAGAAAAGACCGAGAGCGCCGATAAGGGAACCGCGTCCGAACCGCTCCAAGAAGAAGGCAACAAAGCACAACTGTCCATTTTGGCGTCCCTTCTCCCCTATGTTTGGCCGAAGGACCAGCCAGGATTTCGCGTTCGGGTGATCATCGCCTTTGCCTGCTTAGTTGCGGCCAAGGCGGTGATGCTCGGTGCCCCCTTCTTCTACGGCGAAGCTGTGAATATCGTGACAGGCCAAGGGGAGGCTTTGGCCGTTGCCGCCGTGCCTCTTGCGCTTGTCTTTGCCTACGGCTTTTCGCGCGTGGGCAGTGTTGCCTTCCAAAACTTGCGTGATGCGATTTTTTCTCGTGTGGGCCAACGGGCGCAAAGACTGATTGCTATGGAAGTCTTTGAGCATCTGCACAACCTGTCGCTCAGGTACCATCTCGAACGCCGCACGGGTGGTTTGAGCCGCGTGATCGAACGGGGCGTTAAGTCCGTAGACTTCCTTTTGCGCTTCTTGGTTTTCAGCATCGGTCCCACTCTCTTGGAGTTGGTGCTGGCCAACATTGTGCTCACTGTGATGTACAGCTGGGTTTATGCGCTCATTACGACTATAGCCGTGATCTGTTACATGTGGTTCACGTTTTCGCTCACGGAATGGCGGCTCAAAATCCGGCGCGATATGAACGAACGGGATACCGAGGCGAACACCCGCGCGATCGACAGTCTGCTGAATTACGAGACAGTTAAGTACTTCACAAATGAAGACTACGAGGCGGAGCGCTTTGATCGCGCTCTCATGCGATATGAAGACGCGGCCGTTAAATCCCAAGTTTCTTTGGCGTGGGTAAATTTCGGCCAAGCAATCATTCTTAATCTTGCACTGGTCAGCATGATGATCATGGCGGCCATCGATGTCGTTGCCGGTCGGATGGATCCTGGTGGATTTGTCGTCGTGAACAGTCTGCTGATCCAGCTCTACGTTCCCCTTAATATGTTGGGCTTTGTGTATAGGGAGATCAAGCAAGCCTTGGTCGATATGGAAAAGATGTTCGGCTTGACCCGGGTTGCCCCTGAAATCGCAGACGGTCCAGAAGCGATGGATTTGATCGTTGGTCACGGTCAAGTGGAATTCAAGGATGTTGAATTCTCTTATGATGACGAAAGATCTATTTTGAAGCGTGTGTCGTTCGTCATTCCGGGGGGCAAGAAGGTGGCGGTTGTCGGACCGAGCGGGGCCGGCAAATCGACGCTCTCGCGTTTGCTCTTTCGTTTTTATGACGTCAGCAAAGGGTCTATTTTGATCGATGGTCAAGACTTGCGAAGTCTGACCCAAGACAGTTTACGCCGCGCGATCGGCATCGTTCCCCAAGACACGGTTCTGTTCAACGATACCATCAAATACAACATCGCCTATGCAGATCCGTCCGCGACGCCCTCAGCCATTGAAGAGGCAGCGCGTCTCGCTCAGATCCATGATTTCATTTCCGGCCTGCCCGATGGCTATCACTCTCAAGTGGGCGAACGCGGATTGAAGCTTTCAGGTGGAGAGAAGCAGCGCGTGGCCATTGCGCGTACGATCTTGAAGGACCCTCCCATTCTCATTCTCGATGAAGCCACGTCGGCGCTTGACACAAAGACCGAACGCGGCATTCAAGATGCCCTCAAAGGTGTTTCAGCTGATCGCACCACTTTAGTGATCGCGCACCGCCTGTCGACCGTTATCGACGCAGATGAGATTCTTGTGTTGAAAGAGGGGGAGATTGTTGAACGCGGCACACATGCGGTCCTCTTAGACAAGGCGGGGCTCTATTCCGAAATGTGGCAAGAACAGCAATCCGCGATCGCTCGCGGAGAAGAAATCGTTTCAAAGGCGCCGGCTGCCGTCGACTCGCCCGCCTCCTCAACCGAAAAAGTTACGCTTCCCGAGCCAGCTTGAGCTTTATTCGACGAAAATTGCTGGTATAATCGCCGCCACAAAAGGTTAATTGCGTGGGGGGCGCGTTCGCATGGCTCAAAGGGTACGCTCTGCATCATCTCATAAAGCTTCATCGCGGAAGGTGCTGGTCGAACAATCCTACGTCACAGCCTTTGTCAGCTTTGTGCTCCTCTTTTTTGCGGCTTTTGTCGCTCAATCGCAGGCCGAAGAATTTTCAGGCTATGAGTTTCGCGGCGGCATCTTGAAACACGACGCCGGACTGTTCAGCAGCCCGCGCGAAGACGGCGTGGATATTAATCTAGAGGTTCTTTTTCCAAGCCCCAAGGTCTTGCGCTACATCGGCTCCCCTCGTCCTCATATCGGCGGGTCGTACGCCACTGACAGCAATGGCACCAGCCAAGGCTATCTCGGTCTGACCTGGGATTACTACGTTGTTGAACGCGTGTATCTGACCGGAGCCCTGGGTGGAGCGGTGCATACGGCGGACAAGCTGACGGAAGAAGATTTCGCACCGGGTGAAATGGCTGAGCAGAAGATTCTCGGCTGCCGCGTGTTGTTTAGGTTGGCGGTTGGCCTCGGCTATCAATTCACGGAGCGCATTAGTGGTCAGCTCTATGCCGACCACATTTCGAACGCGAGCATCTGCGACAATAACGAGGGGCTTGAAGCTGCCGGTGTGCGTTTCGGCTACAAATTCTAGCTTTTTCCCAGAGACCAAGTTCGCTCGGAACGGTCGTTCGTTTGTCAGTGCGGGCAACGCATTGACTTAAGTCATTGATGCCCAAATAGCACGCTAAACACGGTTTTCTTGAGACGCGGTCGCTGGTACACTCTTGCCAAGTAGCGCTGTCAGTTAGGGGCAGGGCGAGAGAGACCGCATGACAAAAAGAAGCTGCGTCCAACGAGGCGCGCCGGTCCGCGTATGACCTATTTGGGCCGGAGAAGAAAAAGAAATTCGAAGCGGAACGACTCGGATCGAACTTCACGGCTTGGCCGGTTCGGTCATACCTTCGCGGCAGTTGATTTAGGGACAAACAATTGTCGTTTGCTTGTTGCCAAGCCCAAGAAGGTTGGGTTCCAAGTCATTGACTCGTTCTCCCGTACTGTCCGCCTTGGAGAGGGGCTTGAAAAATCGGGACACCTGTCTGAGGACGCGATCGGGCGAACCATAGATGCACTCAACATCTGTGCGGAAAAGATGCAATATCGCCGAGTTTCGCGGGTCCGGGCAATTGCGACCCAAGCTTGCCGTCTGGCAGAGAACGGCGAGGACTTCATTGCCCGTGTGCGCGAAGAAACGGGCATCTCCCTAGACATAATACGTGCGGACGAAGAGGCGAAATTGGCCGTTGCCGGCTGTTCTTCGCTTCTGGATCATGGGCAAGATGCGGCGCTCATTTTTGACATCGGTGGTGGGAGTACGGAGCTTGTGTGGCTTGACCTAAGTTCTCGGGGTGATGGAGACGTCAATTCTGCTGGCCGAAGCATGACGAATTCTATTGTTGCGTGGACGTCTCTTCCCTATGGGGTTGTAAATTTGGCAGAGCGGTATGGTGGCGGCGATGTAGCGGCTGACACTTATCAAGCAATGGTTGGCGAGGTCATAGATGCCCTGGATGCTTTTACGGAGGCTGATGGACTAAAGGCCGCATTCGATGAGAGCCGCGTTCAGATGCTCGGCACGTCCGGAACCGTCACGACGCTGGCTGGTATCTATTTGGGACTCGAACGTTATGATCGGGCCAAAGTGGACGGCCTCTGGTTGGATATGCCGGCCGTGCGCGACATTTCAAATCGATTGGCCTCGATCAGCTACGCGGAACGCAAGCAAGTGCCGTGTGTGGGGCATGATCGAGCCGATCTGGTGGTTGCGGGCTGCGCCATTTTAGAAGCCATTCATCAACGCTGGCCGTGCGACCGGCTCCGAGTGGCCGACCGCGGTTTGCGCGAAGGCATGCTCTTGGCACTTATGGACAATGCCGATCGGGAAGGCAGTCGTCCCGGTGAGAAGAACAAGAGCACGAAGGGGCGTCCCCGGCGCTCCCGCAATCAATACCGGCCGGCGCGTGCGTAGAAAAGAAGACGGTGGACAAAGACCAACCTAAAAGAACACGCAGCAAACGACGGCCGTCCTCGCCTCAGCAGTCGGCTTCGTCCGGCCGAGGCGGTCTGACCCAAAATGTGCGCACCGCCAAAGGCCGGCGCCTTTCGTCGACGCGCTGGTTAGAGCGGCAACTCAATGACCCCTATGTTGCGGCAGCCAAAGAACGAGGACTTCGCTCACGCGCAGCGTTCAAGCTCGAACAAATGGACGAAAAGTTCGGTGTGCTGAAGAATGCTGCAACAGTTGTCGATCTTGGGGCAGCGCCGGGCGGCTGGTCTCAGATTGTTGCTGAACGCTGCCATTCACGAGGCAAGGGGGATATGCGTATCATTGCCGTCGACCTCCAAGAAATGGAACCTGTCCCGGGTGTGCGCTTTCTGCAGATGGACTTTACCGAGCCCCAAGCGGCGGAGACCATTAAGGTGGTTCTCGGAGGTGAGGCCGATTGCGTTCTTTCCGACATGGCAGCTCCCGCAACGGGGCATAAGCAAACAGATCATCTGCGCATCGTTGCCTTGTTCGAGGCCGCGCTTGAATTTGCGGTCACGGTATTGCGGCCGGGAGGGTCTTTTGTGGCGAAAGTGCTCCAAGGCGGAACGGAACACCGATTGTTGAGCGAAATGAAGAAGTCATTCCAGACGGTGCGGCATTTCAAGCCGGATGCAAGCCGGACGGACTCAGCGGAAATCTACGTTGTCGGGCTCGGGTTTCGAGGCTAGCGCAGGCACGTGCGCGTGAGGCCCCTTTGCGCCGGCGTGCGAGTCGTGATAAACGGCCTCACCGTGGCCCAAGGTTCAGTCCACCTTCTCACGGGTTGCGGGTGTTTAAGGAGGCGATGTGAAGCTGCGTGACACCCTAACGTTTGACGATGTTTTGCTACAACCTGGTCCATCTGAGGTGTTGCCTGCCGATGTGGACACTCACACCCGACTTACAAAAGACATCCTCCTTGGTATCCCCCTGATTTCTGCAGCTATGGACACGGTGACCGAGGCGAGGTTGGCAATCGCTCTTGCCCAAGCTGGAGGCATTGGCGTCTTGCACAAAAATATGACGCCGCTCGAACAAGCCGAGAATGTTCGACAAGTCAAAAAGTTTGAGTCCGGAATGGTCGTTAATCCGGTCACAATGCGGCCCGATCAAACTCTCCAAGACGCTCTCAACATCATGAGCCGGTACAAAATATCTGGGATTCCCGTCGTGGAAAACGGTTCGGAGACCCAGCCTGGGCATTTGGTTGGCATATTGACAAATAGGGACGTGCGGTTTGCATCCGACACGGAGCAACCGGTTGCTGAACTCATGACCAAGGACAACTTGGTGACGGTGACTGAGAACGTAGATGGTGAAGAAGCGAAGCGGCTCCTTCACCAACATCGAATCGAGCGGCTTCTTGTTGTTGACGACGACTATAAGTGCATTGGCCTTATTACAGTCAAGGATATGGAAAAGGCTGAACTTCATCCCAATGCGTGTAAGGATGAGTTCGGCCGTCTCCGGGTTGCTGCGGCCACATCGGTTGGTGAGGAGGGTTTAGAGCGGTCAGAGGCCCTTTTGGATGCGGGTGTGGATGTGTTGGTGGTGGATACGGCCCATGGTCATTCATCCCGGGTGATCGAAGCGGTTGATCGGATCAAGAAGCTGAGTAACTACGCCCAAGTGATTGCAGGCAATGTGGCAACGGCGGACGGGGCTAAAGCGCTGATTGATGCCGGTGCTGATGCGGTTAAAGTGGGTGTTGGACCGGGTTCCATCTGTACGACGCGCATCGTTGCGGGCGTCGGTGTACCGCAACTCACCGCCATTCTTGATGCGGTTGAAGTCGCGCGGTCCAGCGGTATTCCCGTGATCGCGGATGGGGGCATCAAGTATTCGGGAGATTTTGCGAAGGCCTTAGCGGCCGGCGCCAATGCGGCGATGATCGGCTCGCTTTTTGCCGGCACCGAGGAAAGCCCCGGGGAAGTCTTTTTGTATCAAGGCCGGTCCTTTAAGTCCTATCGCGGAATGGGCTCAATCGGGGCGATGGCGCGGGGATCGGCAGACCGCTATTTCCAGGAAGAGGTCACAAATGACCTAAAGCTGGTTCCCGAAGGCATTGAAGGGAAGGTTCCGTTCAAGGGGCCGGTGGGCAATATCGTTCACCAATTGATCGGCGGTCTACGCGCATCCATGGGTTACACCGGTGCGCGTACCCTCAGTGAATTTCACAAGCGTGCGCAGTTTTTGAAGATTTCTTCCGCAGGGCTGCGTGAAAGCCACGTGCACGACGTGTCGATCACACGCGAAGCGCCCAATTATCCAAGCACCGGCTCCTAGTTAAATTAAATCATATCAGAGTCGATCGTGACACCGAGCGCCAGGTGCCAAGCTGCAATAGAGATTTTGCACTCTTATAATGCCAGCGAAGGCTCGCTTGCACACTATCTCGACTCTTGGGCGCGAAATCATCGATATGCGGGATCCAAAGATCGCAGGTTTATACGTGAGCTGATTTATTCTGTCTTTCGTCGTAGGCTCGAAATCGCAAATTATGTTTCCGATGAGGATCCGCGTGCCTTGGTCATTGGGGCGCTGCGTATTGGTTTGGGGTTAACCGCCGAGGAGGCCGCTTCTTTTTTTGATGGATCCGCCTATGGGCCCGTGCCTCTCTCGCAATCGGAGAGCCAGCTCATTGTGAGTGATCCCTGCGAAAGTTTAGAGGATCATGTCCGCTGCAATTTGCCTTTGTGGTTGTTTGAGAAGGTTTTAGCGAGTGGGGGACATGATGTTGAAGACATCATGATGCTGCAAGAGCGGGCGCCTCTCGATCTGCGCGTAAATGCTCTGGAACCTTATGACGCCACCATTCGCATGCTTGAGGAAGGAGGCATCTGTGCGCCGCCTTGCAAATACGCTCCCTATGGAAGGCGCGTTCCAACTTCGAAAAATGAAAACCCGAACCGAGTTCTGGATTCGCAAGCATTCCGGCGGGGCCGAGTCGAAGTTCAAGACGAGGGCTCGCAATTGGCTTCCTTGTTGGTCGATGCCCGACAGGGACACCGTGTTCTGGACTATTGCGGCGGTGGAGGAGGTAAGACGCTCGCCATTGCTTGCCGGCCGGGCGCTCCTGATGAGTTTTTGTGCACAGATGTTAACCAACGACGTTTGCAGGAAGCAAAAAGACGTACAAAGAGAGCTGGACTGAAGGGCATCGAATTTGCTCTGCTTCCAGAGGAGGGACGCCCGACGAGTGTTCATCCGCTTGCTGATGAGCATTTCGGGTTTCACCGCGTCGTCTTGGACGCACCCTGCTCGGGATCGGGTGCATGGCGGCGCCGGCCGGAAGAGAAGTGGGCCATGACTCCTGGAAGACTTGAGGATTTGTGTGCGGTTCAAGACCGACTGTTGAAAGCGGCCAGCGGCTATGTCTGTCCGGGAGGCCGCCTCGTCTATATAACCTGTTCTTTGTTTGCTGAGGAAAATGCGCTCCGGGTGAGCCGATTTCTGGGTGAAGTGCGGGAATTTAGGCTTATGTCCGCACGCAGTGTTTGGCGTGATCTTGGGTTGCCAGAACTCTCGCCGCGTTGTTTTCTACCCGTTCGCGATGAAGGTGACGGGCTCATGCTTGCGCCGTGGCTGTCCGGTACCGACGGATTTTTCGTAGCTATTCTCGAACGGGTGGCTTAAGGTTTGCGGTGCGATATGACAGGCTTACACATCTCGGCGAAAACAAAACAACGTTTATGAAAGACTCAACCAGTACAAAATGGATTGCGTGTCTCCTCATTGTTTGCGGGACATTTGTCGCAACTCTCGTCCCCCAACGTCTCGAGTCGAGTGAGCTGAGCGAGCGACAATTGCGATTGTCAAATTTGATTACGGAACAAGGAATAGTTGAGCTTCAAGCATCGCGCTATGGGTCCGCGATCCGCCTCTTCGAACAGGCTGTCGTCGCTAACCCGCAAAATGCGAGGGCGTTCAGCTATATGGGGCATGCTTACCGGCAAGTTGGTATGGTCAAGCGGTCCTACAAGTACTTCGGAACGGCGCTGGAGATAAATCCGAACGAGCGCAGTGCATTGAATTGGAGCGGACAAGTCGATGTCGTCGGTCAGAATATACCGCTGGCGGAGGAAAAGCTTGCTCGTCTCGAGCGGTTATGTGGCAGAACCTGTCCGGAATATTTGAAACTGAAGGGTGCCATCGAAGAGGGGAGTAACTAACGGACCGTGACACCCGAACGGACCCCAGGCGCTTCAGCGCAAGACACGATCCTCATAATAGATTTTGGCTCACAGGTGACGCAGCTTATTGCTCGGCGAGTGCGTGAGAGTGGCGTCTATTGTGAAATCGTTCCCTTCCATCATGTTGAAGCTCCAGATGCCTATGGGGCATTGAAGGGCGTCATTTTGTCTGGAGGGCCTGCGAGCGTCGTCACTGAGGATACACCCCGGGCCCCTGATTGGATTTTTACAAGCGATCTGCCTGTGCTCGGCATCTGCTACGGGCAACAGACAATGGTGGCGCAGTTGGGAGGCCGGGTTGAAACCAGCGATCACCGGGAGTTCGGCCGCTCGGACTTGGACGTGATCCAAGAATCGTCTCTGTTTGAGGGCGTGTGGCGGACCGGTGAGCGCGATCAGGTTTGGATGTCCCACGGCGACCGCGTCATCGAGCTTCCCACAGGTTTTGAGGTTGTCGCCACGAGCAAGAACGCGCCCTTCGCAGCCATCGCAGATGAACAGCGCAGGTTCTTTGGCGTGCAGTTCCACCCGGAAGTTGTTCACACGCCGCGCGGTTCGGAATTACTTCGCAACTTCACTCACGACGTGGCTGGGTGTTCCGGCAGTTGGACGATGGCGGCATTTAAGGACGGCGCCATTCAGAAAATTCAGCGCCAAGTAGGCCGTGGGCATGTCGTGTGCGGACTGTCTGGAGGCGTAGATTCGTCCGTCGTTGCCGTACTGTTGCACGAGGCAATCGGCGATCAGCTGACTTGCGTCCTGGTTGATACCGGTGTGATGCGCACGAACGAAGTTGAAGATGTGGAGGGCCTCTTTCGCGATCACTACAATATTCCGCTGATCAGCGTCGATGCGTCGGACCTCTTTCTCGCCAAACTGCAAGATGTCACGGATCCGGAGCAAAAGAGAAAGATCATTGGATCTACGTTCATTGACGTGTTTGACGCAGAAGCCCACAAAATCACTGACGCCAAATTCTTGGCGCAAGGTACTCTTTACCCTGATGTCATTGAAAGTGTGTCCTTTGCTGGAGGGCCGAGCGCCACGATCAAATCTCATCACAATGTGGGCGGATTGCCGGAACGCATGAAGCTCGAATTGGTGGAACCTCTCAGAGAATTGTTCAAGGATGAGGTCCGCGCACTTGGCAGGGAACTGGGATTGCCGGAGACCTTTGTTGAACGCCATCCGTTTCCCGGACCGGGATTGGCTATCCGCATTCCGGGAGAAGTCACTCGCGACAAAGCAGATATTCTGAGGCGTGCGGACCGCATCTATCTCGAAGAAATAAGGGCAGCCGGATTGTACAATGAGATTTGGCAGGCCTTCGCCGTCTTGTTGCCGGTGCGGACGGTTGGCGTTATGGGCGATGAGCGAACCTACGAGTTTGTTTGCGCCTTGCGGGCGGTAACGTCCACGGACGGCATGACCGCCGATTACTATCCCTTCACGCATGAATTTTTGGGGAGAGTCGCAACAAGGATAATCAACGAAGTGCGCGGCATAAACCGTGTTGTGTACGATGTGACGTCCAAACCTCCGGGAACCATCGAATGGGAATAGCTCCAATTGCTGCATGATGGGGTGTGCGGTATAGTCGTGGCTGCATCGATCAGGGAGACCAGCCATGGAAACGTCCGAAAAGCGCGCCACGTATCGCAGAATGTCGGAAAGTACGAAAGAAGATTGGCAAATCATTGGGGGCCATCAAGCTGACTTCAATAAGGATTTGCCCAACCGGGTATTAGAGCATCTGCGCCTGCTGACGGGCGATTACGGCGGCTTTCCGGTTTCGCGCTTGGAGCACAGTGTCCAGACAGCGACTATGGTCCATAAGGCCGGCAAGGATGAGGAGTATGTTGTGTGTGCGCTGCTGCACGATATTGGGGACACTCTTGCGAGCTATAATCATGGGGATATTGCCGCGGCGATCTTGAAGCCCTTTGTGTCTGAGGAAAATCACTGGATCATCGAGCATCACCCGATTTTCCAGGGCGTTTACTTTTTCGAACATTTGGGCCTCGACCCCAATATGCGGGAGCAGTACCGAGGGCATCCGCACTTCGAGGCTTGCGCGGATTTTTGCAAGTTCGATCAAGCCGCGTTTGATAGTAACTATGAATCCATGCCGCTTGAGGCTTTCGAGCCTATGGTTCAACGGGTCTTCTCAAAGCCAAAAAGGTCCATTTATTTGGCGGAAAACGGCAGGATTGCCGCCGAATAAGGTAGCGATCCTGCAAAGTCCCACGGGCGCGAGTAACGACCAACCACCTTCACATCGGCGTTCGGGCGCTTGCGTCATGCGGGGCTTTGCCATATATTCTTCATATAGAGCGCTCTCGTACGGGCGCCTGGTTACATTTCGCAACGCATCTGCCTTTGCCGATCGGGCCTTGATCGCCCGGCAAAATGGCTCCCAGAAACCAAGCCGGATCTACCGGCGCCCTTCAGGTGGGAGGCAGCAATGTCGGCAAGAAATATATCAAATTCGTGTTCCCAAAAGCGGGTCACCGTTCCCCAGATTCTCGCGCGAAAAGGCGGCGATCCCATTGTTTGTCTGACCGCATATACCGCGCCCATGGCCAAGCTTATTGATCAGTTTGCAGACCTCATTCTGGTTGGCGATTCGGTCGGTATGGTCGTGCATGGGCTCGAGAGCACGTTGGATGTTTCATTGGACATGATGGCTTTGCACGGCCGCGCGGTCCGTCGCGGTGCGACGCGTGCGCTCGTCGTGGTCGATATGCCCTTTGGCACTTACGAAGAGGGTCCTGAGATTGCGTATCGCAATGCGGTGCGCCTCATCAAAGAAACCGGATGTGAGGCGGTCAAACTCGAAGGCGGTGCCTATATCGCGGAAACAATTCAGTTTCTTACCGATCGCGGTATCCCCGTCGTGGCGCATATTGGACTGATGCCGCAAGCCAAAAACATCAAAGGCGGATACAAGGTGGTTGGGCGCCGTCAGCAAGAATGGCGTGACATTGAAAATGATGCACAAAAGGTTGCTGAAGCCGGAGCGTTTGCCTTGGTTTTGGAAGGTGTTGCTGAGCCGCTTGCCGAAAAGATAACCTCCCTGATCGACATTCCAACAATTGGAATTGGCGCATCGAACAAATGCGATGGTCAAATCTTAGTGACCGATGACATGTTGGGTATGTTCCAGAAAACGCCCACGTTCGTTAAACGGTTTGCCGATTTGGAAACGGAGATTACTGCCGGGCTGCAGGCCTATGCCGAAGAAGTAAAGGCGCGGACCTTCCCCGCGCAAGAGCATACCTACGCGATGCTGGAGACGAAGCCGGAGCTTGTGGTTTCCAACGCGACCTGAGTCAACAGGGCGTTGTGCCTTCGCTGCTCCTTGCTGGCGGGCGTTTCGTGCAAGGGAACCCTTGCGGACGCGAAGGTGACACGATAACGTCCGCCCTCGTTTTGCCCTGTTTAGGGGCCTAATTCGCCGTGAGTACAATTCAAGCAATTTAGCAACGGAAAGACCAGCTTCGTGTCCGACATTTTTCGTGAGGTCGACGAGGAATATAACAAAGACCGCGCGCTCGAATTTTGGAAGAAGTATGGCCCGGCCATCATCGGCGGGGTGGCCGCCATTGTTGCTGCTGTTGTTCTCTACAGTTTCTGGCAATCGTATTCCGCCAATCAACGCGCCAAACAATCTGACAAGTTCGTGGCGGCGTTAGAGCTGTTGGAGAATGACACACAACCTTCAGAGGCCGCGCGATCTTTTGCAGAGTTGGCAGAGAGTTCCAGCTCCGGTTACAAAATTCTCTCCAGCTTTTTGCATGCGAATTCTTTGACGGAAGCCGGCCAGGTCGAGGAATCCCTCTCCGTGTACGAAGGAATTATTGTTAATTCGAATGCAGACAAAGTCATGCGCGACCTTGCCAGAGTGAAGGCGGCTTATTTGGTCGTCGATACTGCTAGCCTTGATGAAATGAACGGGCGGGTGGCCGCTTTGATGGACGGCAAAAATCCATGGCGGCATTCGGCGCGTCAGCTGATTGCGATCGCAGCTTTCCGCGAGGGCGATGTAGAGCGTGCGCGGACTGAGTTCTTGCGTCTTCTGAGTGATCCGGGGACACCGCAAAATATGCGTGCTTTGGCGCAAGAAATGCTAGGCGTTCTCGGCCCCGTTGAGCCGCGAACGCAAGTAGACACGGAGCCGCGGACGCAAGCAGACACGCAAAGTTCCTCAGAACAAATTGAGCCGGTGCCTGTCGAATCGGACGGCGATGTACAAGACGAACCTTAAGGCCTTTGATTAATTTCCTGAATCGATGCACTTCTAATTGGCCTGGCGGGTCCTCCGGTCCTCTCAGATTTCGGAGTCGGCGTCGCATTCAAAGCAGTTGGAGGGAGATACAGATTATGAGAACCGTTCAAACCAACTCCAATTCTGTTGCGTTAAAACCTCTAGCTGCTTGGCTTCGCCCCTTGGGTGTAGCTGCCGCCGCATTGGCTTTGGCTTCCTGCACCAATCCCCTCTCAGGGGTGTTCGGTGCGCTTGGCGGCGGCGACAGTAATGAGCCAAAGATCGAGGGCGAGCGTGTTCCTGTCATGCTTGTCGATGCAGAGCTAAAAGAAGACCCCACTTTGAGGGCCTCGGAGGTCATATTTCCCCCCGCCAGCGCAAATGTCGATTGGCCTCAGCCCGGCGGTCAGCCAAGCCATGCGCCTTATCATTTGGCTCTGGGACCCGCGCTCAAAGAAGTTTGGAAATCCAAAGCGGGCGCTCCGTCCGACAACAAAGGAACAATTACAGCCAACCCGGTGATTGGCGATGGCAAGATCTTTGTACGAGATGCGCGGTCCGGGGTCACTGCCCTTGATGTCCGGACAGGCAGGACCGTGTGGGAAGTGGATTTAACGCCCGGCAAGGAAAAAGACTACTTAGGTAGCGGAGGCGGTGTTGCGTTTGGTGGCGGGCGCGTCTTTGCCACAACCGGATTCGGCTTTGTGGCGGCGCTCGATGCGCGCAACGGAACGGAGCTGTGGCGGGCGAAACTGGGGCTGGCGATTTCGGCGGCGCCCACGGTCAAAGGAAACCGGGTTTACCTGACCACGTTCGATAATCAATTCTATGCGCTTGATGTTCAGACCGGCGAAACGATTTGGGCCCACCGCGGCATGGAAGAGACCGCCAAGCTTCGCGTGAGTACGAGTCCTGCCATTGAGGGCGATTTGGTCGTGGCCCCCTATTCTTCAGGTGAGGTTTATGGGATTCACGCCCTTACCGGGCGAGCGGCCTGGAACGACTCGCTGATTCGCACGGGGCGTGTGACGATGTTATCAACGATGAATGACGTGGCGGGCCGGCCGGTCATTGACCGCGGTATCGTTTATGCGATTAGCCACAGTGGACGTATCGTGGCCATTGATGCTCGGCTGGGGCAACGGATATGGACTTTGAATGTGGGTGGCACTCAGACACCTTGGGTGGTTGGCGATTTTGTCTACGTGCTGACCGATGATGCGGAGTTGCTCTGTGTCAGTCGTTTGGATGGCCGAGTGAAATGGATTGAGGAACTCCAACAATTCAAGGATATGGAAGATCGCAAGAGGCCGATTACGTGGAGCGGTCCGATTTTGGCGGGCGGCCGATTGTTGCTGACGTCTTCGTTGGGGGAAGCGGTATCGATCGATCCGTCCACCGGCGAAATTCTGAAACGATCCAAAATTGCGGAAGGCGTTTTGGTGCCTCCAATTGTCGCCAATCAGACGCTTTATGTACTGACGGATGCGGCTGAAGTCTACGCGTACCGCTAGGCTCCCATTGATGGCGGAATTGGTAAAGTGTCATGGATCCAGTTGTCGCCATCATAGGTCGGCCCAATGTCGGTAAGTCGACACTCTTTAATAGATTGGTCGGCAAACGCCTGGCTCTCGTTGACGATACGCCAGGTCTAACCCGGGACAGGCGCGAGGGGGATGCCCGTTTGGGCGACCTGTCCTTCAAACTCATTGATACGGCCGGTTACGAGGATGAGGCCGGCGCAACGCTGGCCGCACGGATGCAGCAGCAAACGGAAGCCGCAATCTCGGATGCAGATATTTGTCTCTTTGTCTACGATGCCAGGGCCGGTGTGACACCGTTGGACCATCATATTGTGGGCCAACTGCGGGACAAAGGCATGCGTACAATCTTAATTGCAAACAAGTGCGAGGGACGCGGGGCTGAGCCCGGCCTTTACGAGGGCTTCGAATTGGGACTTGGCGAACCGATCGCTCTGTCCGCAGAACACGGCGAGGGTATGGGCGATCTCTACCGAGAACTCGCGGATCATTTTTCGGAAGTGATCGGCGAACGCGGCGTAGCCACCGACGACGATCCCGGAGAAAAAGCGATGCGGCTTTCGATTGTGGGGCGGCCCAATGTTGGAAAGTCTTCGCTGCTCAATCGGCTGGTCGGTGAAGAACGCATGCTGACGGGTCCCGAAGCGGGTATTACCAGAGATGCGGTTGGTGTTGATTGGAACTGGGACGGGCACCCGGTAAAGCTTTTTGACACAGCTGGTCTACGCAAAGCGGCCCGGGTAAAAGACAAGCTCGAAAAGCTGTCCGTGGGCGATACACTAAATGCAGTGCGCTTTTCCGAAGTCGTCATTTTGGTGATGGATGCGGAGCAACCCTTTGAAAAACAAGACCTTCAGATTGTTGACCTCGTTGCGAAAGAAGGCCGGGCTCTGATCATTGTCTTGAATAAGATCGACTTGATCAAAGACGTGCCCCGGTTTCGCTCCGACGTGTCTGAAAAACTCGGCCGGCTTCTGCCCCAGATCAAGGGCGTGCCTCTCGTCTTAATTTCAGCGGAGACGGGCAAAGGGGTCGAGAAATTGCTTCCCGCCATTCAACAGGTTTACCGGGATTGGAACGCCCAAACGAAGACCTCTGATTTGAATGAGTGGCTTCGCGATATGGAACAGCGGCATCCACCGCCTGCCGTCAATGGAAAGCGGATCAGACTAAAGTATATCGCTCAAATCAAGAACCGTCCGCCGACCTTTGCGCTTTTCGTCTCCCGAGCTAAACATCTGCCCGAATCCTATCAGCGTTATTTGATCAATGGATTGCGGGATGCGTTCGAGCTGCAAGGGACGCCCATTCGCCTTTATTTGCGAACGGGAAAAAATCCGTATGCTTCCGGTAACTAGATGGAATTGCGAGAGATAACGTCGCCGCGCTCGCCGTTGTAGGCAATCAATGCGCCGTTATGCTGACAGTCTGGCGCCGCCAATTCGACAAACAGCTCTCCAAGGGCCGCCGGCTTCGTAAGTGTTTCTGGATCGATGCCTGGCATTGCCTGCGTGTGCAGGGCGGTATTCACTGAACCTGGATCCAGCAAGTTGCAGTTGACGGAGGTGTTTTCGTGCTCGGCTGCGTAGATTTGTGCCAGGGCTTCTAGACCCGATTTGGAGACTGCATAGCTGGCCCAGTACGCTTTTGGTTCTTTCCCTACCGGGCATGTTACGAGAATCACTCTCGCGGCATCAGAGTTCCGCAGCAAGGGGTCCAAGGACCGTAGAAGGCGCCAGTTGGAGGTCAAATTGGTCGCGATCACACGATCCCATTCGTTCGGATCTACGTGTCCCAGGGGGGACAACGATCCCAGAATTCCGGCATTGCCGACAAAGATGTCCAACTTGCCCCAGCGCTCGTAGAGCGCAGCTCCTAAGTTGTCTATTTTTTCATGTTCGAGCAGATCTTGAACGACGATCGTTGCGGTTCCGCCGGCTTGGGTGATCGCGTCATCTAACTCTTCCAATCCACCCTGGGTCCTCGCCAATACAATGCAATGCGCACCGGCTTCGGCGAGCGCAAGAGCGGCCGCATAGCCGATGCCACGCGAGGCTCCTGTGATCAGCGCCGTGCGGTTGGAGAGCGGTTTGTCTGGAGATGCGGGCATGCTCTCGGTCGTGGTCAGTATTCGTCGAACATGTCAACGAGAAGTGAGAGTTGTTTCCTGGAATCGTCGGTGTCCTTGAGATCCGTCAACTCTGTTGGATAGTCGCCGGTGAAGCAGTGATCTGTAAACTGAGGGACATATTGGTTGCGCCGTTGTTCACCGAGCGCGCGGTAAAGACCGTCGATCGACAAAAAACCTAAACTGTCCACACCGATGAAGTCAGCCATTTCGTCAACCGTCTTGCAACGGGCGGCCAGGAGGTCCTCTTGGACCGGCGTATCAATCCCATAGTAACACGGGTGAGTAATGGGCGGGCTTGATATGCGCATGTGAACTTCTGAGGCGCCTGCATCCCTCATCATTTGGACAATTTTTAAAGATGTGGTTCCGCGCACAATGCTGTCGTCGACCAAAACGACCTTTTTACCTGCGACCACGGCTTGGTTGATGCTGTGCTTCAAGCGCACCTTGAAATCCCGGATTTGTTGGGTGGGTTCAATAAAACTCCTGCCCACATAGTGGTTACGGATGATGCCTAGTTCATAAGGGCGGCCGGTATGCTCGGAAAAACCAAGCGCAGCCGGTATCCCGGAGTCCGGAACCGGGACAACGACGTCAACTTCGGCCGGTGCCTCGCGGGCCAACTCATGTCCCATGTTTTTGCGCAGCATATAAACGCTTTTGCCCGCCAGAATGCTGTCGGGCCGCGCAAAGTAGACGTATTCAAATATGCAAGGCCGGCTTGGCTGTTTTGGAAAAGGCGTGAGACTTTTTACGCCTGCCTTAGAAATGACGACCACTTCGCCAGGGTCGACTTCACGGATGAACTCAGCGCCGATGATATCGAGCGCACATGTTTCCGAACACAGAATGTGCGCTCCGTCATGGTAGCCTAAGATCAGCGGCCGGATCCCCAGGGGATCGCGTGCACCGATCAACTTGTCGCCCGTCATCGCGACTAAGCCGTAAGCGCCTTCCAGCTGCCTCAGCGCATCAATCATTCGCTCAATGAAGGAATCGCGCGTGCTGCGGGAAACCAAGTGGAGTATGACTTCGGAGTCCGTGGTACTTTGAAAGAGGGCGCCGTCGTTCACTAGACTCTGGCGCAAGGTGACGGCATTCGTCAGGTTTCCATTGTGAGCGATCGAAAGTCCGCCGGATGCGAGATCGGCAAAGAGCGGTTGAATGTTTCGCTGCACGGTCGCGCCGGCCGTCGAATACCGGACGTGACCAATAGAAAGCCGGCCCGATAAATTGCCGATGACGTCTTGAGATGTGAAGTGATCGCCAACTAAACCTAGTCGGCGCTCCGCGTGGAAGTGCTCGCCGTCAAAGCTCACGATCCCCGCCGCCTCCTGGCCCCGATGTTGAAGCGCATGTAATCCCAACGCGACGAGGGTGGATGCATTGTCCTCACCGAAAATGCCAAATACTCCGCACTCTTCTCTTAATCTGTCTTCCTCTGGATCAAGAGAAAAGCCAATGGGGGTATCTTGCATATCTGTCAGTCCTCTGAGGTCGTTACGATGAGCTGGTCGAGCTCTTGGCGTTCGTTTCGGTCATAGCCTTGCTCTTTGTTTTGCTCGGCTGAGCTCGATCCCGTGTTTGCTTGCGGGCTGGGTTTGGGTGATTGGGCAGCCTGCGAGGCATCTTCTCCCGAAGATACGCCAACATCATCGGGAAAAATGCCTGCAACCCCTTTTATCACGGGCAAGAACGTGGCGTCGCGAAACAATTCCGGTTCTGTACCAGGTTCCGCGATTTGCAAAGTTCCCCAATAGACCAGTGCCCACAGGAAGAGACCGCGAAATGTGCCAAAAGCGAATCCCGCCACGCGGTCAATCGGTCCTGGGTCGTCCCGGCCAAACCGCCGGCTGATGATATTGGTTAGGAACATTGCCGGTATGAGAGCCACGACGAAGACGAACAAGAACGAGGCTGCATCCGCCATTTCCGGAGATGTAAGATACTCCCGAAAGGAGCCGCTCAAGTAGCGAAACGAGGCAATCGCAACAATAACGGCTGAGACCCAAGCGAATATGGTGAGCGTTTCGCGAACGAAGCCGCGCAATAGAGCCATCAGTGCAGAGAGTAAGACGACGACAGCGATGGCGGTGTCAATTCCCGTCAGCATGCTTTTTCTCGCTCATACATCTCTTTGTGTTCCGTTCTGCCCTCAGATTTCCCGGATCTTTGCAACGAGTTCGTTAAGATCGCCCAATTTGATACACTCCAGCTGGGATGACGGCCTACGAGTTTCCGATGTACTTGGCACTATAGCACGTTCGAAGCCAAGTCGTTCCGCTTCTCTTAACCGCGCTTCAGGCTGAGCGACGAGTCGTATCGCTCCTGATAAGCTGATTTCCCCAAACACCACAGTGTTCTGCGGAAGAGGCCGATTTAGGGCAGACGACACCAAGGAGGCCGCAACCGCCAAATCCGCGGCGGGTTCATTGATGCGAAGTCCCCCGGCGACGTTCAAGTAAACATCGTGCTGGCCCAGGTTAAGGCCACAGCGTGCATCCAATACTGCCAAAATCATTGCCAAACGCGATGCATCCCAACCGACAACGGCCCGGCGAGGGGTACCAAGGGATGTGGACGCAACCAGGGTTTGTATCTCAACCAAAACCGGCCTTGACCCCTCCATGCCGGCAAAGACAGCGAGGCCGGGGACATCGCCGGATTGTTCACTTAAAAAAAGTTCAGAGGGATTATCGACTTCTGCTAGACCTTTGTCTCCCATATGAAACAGGCCAATTTCATTTGTGGCGCCGAAACGGTTTTTCACTGCTCGCAGAATTCTGTACTGATCGCCGCGTTCACCTTCGAAATACAGCACCGTGTCGACCATATGTTCCAAAACGCGCGGCCCTGCGAGTTGGCCGTCCTTGGTCACATGGCCCACCATCAAAAGGGCCGAGTTCGATTGCTTGGCAAATCTGATTAGTTCTTGTGCGGACGCCCGTACTTGGGAGACCGTGCCGGGGGCTGCTGAAATTACGTCCGACCACATGGTCTGGATTGAGTCGATGACAATGAGGGCGTGGTTTGCGGGACTCTTTGACAAGGATGTCAGGATGTCGCGCAGTCCTGTTTCGCACGCCAATTGAAGGTCTGCTCCCTCCAAGTTCATGCGCTTTGCGCGCAGTCTAATCTGGTTGATGGATTCCTCACCGGAAATGTAAGCGACGGGCAAACCTTGCTCCGCAAGACGTGCGCATATTTGAAGAAGGAGTGTGGATTTCCCGATGCCGGGATCTCCCCCAAGAAGAAGCGTGGAGCCGGGCACCAATCCGCCTCCGCAGATATGATCATATTCCCGAATCCCCGTCTTAAACCGACGCGGTTCGGCTTGGCCGCCAGTGAGAGAGACAAAGTCGATGACGTTGCCGCCGTCCTGAACGGGAGTGCTGCTTGGTGTGCTGAATGCCATGCTACCAGGGGGCGATTTCGACGCCGCTTCCAGCTGGATGGTGTTCCATTCCCCACAGGCGTCGCATTTGCCGGTCCACTTTGAGGTTACGTTACCACACGACTGACAGACATACCGATCCCGAACTCGCGCCATTGTCTGTATCAAGACCTCACATAAGGAATAACCGTTTGAACAGCATACCTTATTCGCAGAATTGAGAGAAAAAGATTTCAGCGATGTTTCCCAAGCCTCTTGCGGAATTCAGAGCCGAGGTGAACTAGCGCTTTATATCAATCTCAATAGGACCATCTGCACGCCCATGAATAAACTGGTCTACGACCTCATTGCCGGAGTTATCGATGTCGGACGCGGCGCCGGCCCAGACAATTTTGCCATGATAGATCATCGCGATGTAGTCTGCGATCTTGCGGGCGCTTGCCATGTCGTGCGTAATAGACAGAGTTGTCGCGCCCAGCTCTTGAACACGCTCTACGATAAGATCGTTGATGACATCTGCCATTATGGGATCGAGACCGGTGGTTGGCTCATCAAAGAAAATGATCTCCGGATGCGTGGCAATAGCGCGGGCGAGGCCAACGCGTTTTTGCATGCCGCCCGACAGCTCCGCTGGGCTCAACGAGGCAACGTCTTTGCCGAGTCCCACTTTGGCCAACATTTCAATTGCCACTTCCCGAGCTTCTTTGCGTTTCACGCCTTGGCCTTGGATGAGACCAAAAGAGACGTTTTGCCAAACGGGGAGACTGTCAAAGAGAGCCGCCCCCTGAAAGAGCATGCCAATTTTGCTGAGAACTTTGCTCCGGTCTTTACCGGAGAGTTTGGTCACGTCTTGTCTGTCAATTCTTATCGAGCCCGCATCGGGTTTTACGATCCCCAAGATTGATTTTAGCATCACGGACTTGCCGGTGCCGGATCCCCCGATCACCACAACAGATGAGCCCGTTGGGATGTTGAGCGTTAGCCCCTGGAGGACGTGCTTGTCGCCAAAACTCTTGCTGACCCCGCTTAGTTCGATCTTGTAGTCGTTCATGGCATCATTCCGAAAAGAAGATTGTTGTCATGAAATAGTTGGAGGCCAGAATAAAAATGGAGGCGGAGACAACTGCATTGGTCGTGGCGCGTCCCACGCCTTGTGCGCCGCCTTCGCTATAGTAGCCGTTAAAGCAGCCCATGAGGGCAATTATAAAGCCGAACACGGCGGCCTTGATCAGGCCAGAGGTCACATCACCGACTTCGATGAAGTCAATTGTACTGCGGATATAGACCGACGGGTTGAAGTCCAAACTCTGGGTTGCCACAAGAAAGCCTCCCAGGATGCCAATAATATCGGCGACTGCGACCAGGAGGGGCAAGCAGATGATGGCAGCAACGACCCGCGGCACGATCAAATACTTGACAGGATTGGTTGAAAGGGTGGTGAGCGCGTCTATCTGCTCCGTCACTCGCATAGTTCCGATTTCGGCCGCAATAGAGGCGCTCACGCGTCCCGCTACCATCAGGCCGGCCAATACCGGTCCCAGTTCTCTTGTAATGCCGAGGGCCACGATATTCGCGACAAAGTTCTCGGCGTTAAAACGCGAACTTCCGATGTAGATCTGAAGCGCAAGAACCCCGCCGGTAAACAATGCGGTCAGGCCGACCACGGGGAGCGAATAGTACCCCATTCGCAAAAGTTGCTGCAGTACGGCTCGCCAGTAAAATGGCGGCTGGACGGTGTTGATGAGTGCCGAGGCTGCAAAGTTCGCTAAACGCCCCGCAAGCGCGCATACAACAAGGGCGGTTCGACCGATGGGTTGAAGTATATTCATACGTGCGTTGCGCTCTGTCCCCGTTCAGCGGCCTGTGTATATACGCTTAGAGCGGGCGCCGAGTCTTGTTAAAATTTCGTACGATATTGTGTCAGCTTGCTTCGCGACATCGTCTATCAGATTTTGGGTGTCGATGAGAGGAACGTGATCGCCTTCACGCAGATATGAGGGCGGTAGATCAGTTACATCAAGGGCGAGCACGTCCATTGAAACCCTGCCCACGATCGGTACGGCGTAGCTACCGATCATGAGTGAAGAAGTGTTTCCCAGCGATCTCAGTATCCCATCAGCATAGCCCGCACCCACTGTCGCAATTTTGCTGGTTCGTTCGGCCCGGAATTCAGCGCCATATCCTACGGTTTCCCCTTCGTCGACATCGCGAAGCTGGAGGATTTTGCCCGCGAACCGAACAACGGGCTGCATTCGGTTTCCCGGCGACGGGGAGCCACCGTAAAGCGCAATTCCCGGCCGCACGACGTCAAAGTGATATTCGCTGCCCAAGTGAATTCCGGCGGAGTTCGCCAGCGAGGCCGGTGCGGGAGGCAGTTTCTCAAGAGAGGAATTGAAGCGGTCCAATTGTCGTTTGTTCAAGGGGTGGTCAGGATCTTCGGCGCACGCTAAATGGCTCATCCAAAGGATAATGTTGAGCCGTTCTAGCGACCCCTTTGACTGGGAGAGTTCGCTGATTTCTTTTCGAGACAGACCCAACCGATTCATGCCTGTGTCCATCTGCACAGCAACCGGGGATTCGGAATCAATCTCTGTTTGCGCAAGAAAAGTCTGGATTTCTTGGATTGTGTTCAGAACGGGGATCAAATTGTGCTTTGCGAACTGAGGCGCGGCACATAGGTCGAATCCGTTCAGTACGAATATTTTCCGCTCGGGGAACGGCTTGGTGGCCTCCCTGATTTGAACCCCCTCAAACACATTTGCGACAAAGAAAGTTTTCACACCGTACTCGCATAGGGCAGGGACGATAGGGTCTGCGCCCAATCCATAGGCATCCGCCTTCACGACGGCCGCCGTCTCTGCGGCTCCGCTCGCTTTGTCCAATCGGTGCCAGTTCTCGCAGACCGCTTTTACGTCCACCTCGAGAGTAGAGTGTTCGATGGGATTGTTTTGCACGTCAGACAGAGTACGGATCTTTCGTTTCGGACGCATTCGGCGTTCCGTGATTGAGCGAAACCTTTCGGAAGCGCACACCATACCCCGAATAGCGGCAGAACTTTGAAGGGAAATTAACGTGGGAGGCCGGCCTAGTACGACGGCTCAGTCGGATAGTCTTGGTCGCTTTTGTTGCCAAAGCGCGTGATATTGGCCTCAAACTGGAGCTCAACGGTGCCCGTTGGTCCGTGACGCTGCTTGCCGATGATAAGTTCGGCTAGGCCGTGGACCTTCTTGATTTCAAGCATCCAGGCCTCCATCCGCTGGAGGTCATCTTCAGGTGGTTTGATGCGCTCCAGATAGTATTCTTCGCGATAGACGAACATGACGACGTCGGCGTCTTGTTCGATCGAGCCAGATTCCCGGAGGTCCGCCAATTGAGGACGCTTATCATCGCGGTCTTCGACCTTTCTCGACAGTTGCGACAAGGCGATGATTGGAATATTCAGCTCTTTGGCCAGTGCCTTTAGGCCCTGTGTGACTTCCGAGACTTCTTGCACGCGGCCATCGTTCCGGCGCGAGCCCGAGGTCGTCACAAGCTGCAAGTAATCGACGACCAGTAAATCGAGGCCCTGCTGGCGCTGCAATCGCCGCGCCCGCGCGGCAAGCGCGGCGATTGAGAGGCCTCCAGTATCATCGATATATAGGGGAAGTGAGGTCAGTGTTTGGTGCGCTTCCACGTAAGCGCGAAATTCCTCCTCCGTGATGTCTCCTTTGCGAAGGCGGTGCGAAGGGATCTGGGATTGTTCCGAGAGAATTCGGGTTGCGAGCTGCTCCGATGACATTTCAAGGGAGTAGAAACCGACGATGCCACCGCGTTCCCGTCTTGGGGAACCGTCTGGATTTTCGCCCTGCTGATAGGCCTTGGCGACGTTAAACGCGATGTTTGTCGCGAGCGCGGTTTTTCCCATGGACGGGCGCCCCGCCAGAATGATCAAATCAGACTCGTGCAGTCCGCCCAACTTGTGGTCCAAATCGATGAAGTCGGTGCCGATGCCTGACAATCCCCCTTCTCGCTGGCACGCCTCGCTTGTGATGCGTACGGACTGTTGCGCGGCTTCGTCGAAGGAGATAAATCCACCTTCGTACAAACCATGTTCTGCCAACGAATAGAGCCTTTGTTCTGCCTCGGCGATCTGTTCGCTTGGACCAGTGTCCAAATCCACGTCCAGCGCGCTGTTGACGACATCCTGGCCAATTTCGACCAAACTGCGCCGCTGATAGAGTTCAAAGACGATGCGCGCATATTCCGGCGCATTGATGACAGTCGGGGCGGCGCCTGCCAAGCGCACCAAATATCCGGTTCCACCAACATCTTGAATCGTGGGATCCGTTTCAAAGTAAGGTTTGAGCGTGACCGGTGATGCGAGTTGCCCGCGGCTGATTAAGGTGCTGACGATATGGAAGATACGCTGATGAAGGGGTTCGTAGAAATGTTCCGGATTGAGGACGTCTGAAACGCGCTCATAGGCGTTGTTGTTAATGAGTATCGCACCAAGTAATGATTGTTCCGCCTCAATATTGTTCGGCAGTTCATTATAGGGGATTGACCGCAGATCGCTTGAGGTATTGGTCCCGTTCACGGCACCGGAATCGTCGTGGCTGGGCTGCAAGCGCTCTGCTTCAGAAACTCCGTTCCCTGATGAAGTCTCTACTTCGACCGGTGATTCAGACCCTTCTTGCGAAGTTCCACTTTCGTTCGTTTCTTGAGGGGGGTCCAAGTCATCCGAAGCCATCTCAATGGTCTAAACCAGAGCAGGATTCGTGAAAAGCGGGAATCGAGACAATTCACAAATTTCAAATGGTTGTATGCAAGGACAGGGAAGGTCAGTGAGGTGCCCCGGGCATAACGCGTCCGGGGGATGGGCTTTATTCAGTCCACTGACGAGTTTTTCGGAAGTGTCCAACAGATATGGAGGCCCGCGCTACTCTAGTGAAATGCGCGCTCAGTCTTGCGAGGGTTCGTCTTCTGCTTCAGAAGCTTGCGGCTCGGTTTCTTCGGTTGTCTCTTCAGACGCCTCCGCATCGGTCAAGTTTGCCTCTGCGGCTTCGGCCAGATCGGCACGCTCAAACACGTCTTCTGCCTCTATTGCTTCCTCGTCATCGAATTCGTCAGGTCCGCCGATTAGGATTTCACCCTGAGCCTGTCGTTCCGCCTCTTCGGGCGAGCGCGCCACATTCAATTCAATCATCACGCTGACTTCTGGATGCAGCACCACTCGGATATTGTGTAGGCCAATCATCTTGATAGGTCGGTCAAGGCTGACTTGGCTGCGTTGAATGGTTGTGCCGCCTTCCGTAACTGCGTTGGAGATATCCCGGGTTGTCACCGAACCATAGAGCTGGCCAGACTCGCCTGCCTGACGAATAACCGTGATCATTTGGCCATCGAGTTGCTCGGAGACCGCTTCTGCATCATTCTTGCGTTCCAAGTTTTGAGCTTCCAACTGAACCCGCTGGGTCTGAAAGTATTCCAGGTTCGCTTTGTTGGAGCGGAGCGCCTTTTTCTGGGGCAGCAAAAAATTGCGTGCATAGCCGTCTTTGACTTTGACCACATCACCCATTTGGCCAAGCTTTTCTATGCGCTCGAGTAAGATAACTTCCATCTTGTCCTCAGTCTGAAGGGCCGACAGGGCCGGGCTTAATTTTACGCCTCAGATCAAACCACTGATCCGTCAAGCCCATGATTGCAACTAAAATCGGAAAGCCAGGGAATACAGCCAACGCTATGTAAAAGACAACCAAAAAAAAGGGGTGTTGCCGGGACTGCTCGGAAACCAGGTGGGCGAGCCCCAGGCCAACAAAAAAGAACGGTGTCAGGACAACCGCGACCATAGACCACGACAGCAACGCGATATCTCCGCCCATCACGCTTGCGCCGATCAGGAGCAAAAGGGCGATGCTAAAGATCTCAGGGAGTTGGACGGATGCAATCCGAAGAGGAGGCCGTACGCTTCGACCAAGACGGCTCAGGAGCCACTGGGCGAGCCAGGCATTGGCGATCAGCATCAAAAGCATGCCCACGCTGATGATCGCTGGCGCGATTGCGCTTGCTAGAGATATGAACTCCTCGGCACTGACAGGAGAATTGTTGTCGGCTAGAATTTGTTCGATTCCTTCTTCGCCTTCCAAAAGAAGCAAAATCGACTCCTTGAAGAGAGACCTCACGCCTCCGTCCGCCCCCATCGCCGAGACGAACAACATCGCGATGAACACCAAAGCCGCTATCGTGCAGATAACGATGATCGTCGACGTGGAGTACCATCCGCTCGTGTCTCCAAGCGATTGATTGTCGCTTGGCTGTTTGCGCCGTTTGAGCAAGGCCAACATGGCAAGCGTTGGTGCAGCGAACATGAGCGCAAAGGCAAAGGAGGCGTTGGGACCCATCGAGCCTGCGATGGCAAGTCCCGCCGTAAGGCTGGATATCCAAAAGCCTGCAAATCCTGCTGTGGAAAGCCCGGTGAGCATAAGCGGAAATGGAATGAACATGCTGGTGATCGAACCAACAACACTCATTGAGCTGATGAACAGAAAAGCGCAGAAAATTCCCGCCAGCACACCAGGCAGAATATAAGATCGCAGCATGCTCGATTTCGCCTTCGCGGAACTCAACGACCGATGTTTGGATCGGTCGCCGCACACCGCTTTTTCACAACACTATTTGACTACGTAAGGCAAAAGCGCCAAGTACCGCGCCCTTTTGATGGCTTTGGATAGTTCTCTCTGCTTTTTCGCCGATACCGCTGTAATTCGGCTCGGAACAATTTTTCCGCGTTCCGATATAAAGCGCTGAAGCAACTTTACGTCTTTGTAATCGATGGCTGGTGCGTTCGGGCCCGAGAATGGGCAAGTTTTCCGCCGTCGGAAAAAGGGACGCCGTCCGCCGCCACCGCTTGGAGCTCTGGATTGGGGTCGATTCATTCGGCGGCTCCTTCAGTTTCCGGCTTTGCCTCTTCAGCTGCGGCCGGCGTTTCTTTGGGTTTTTCGTCATCGCGGCGGTCACGGGGTCGATCATCGTCACGGCGGCGCCGGTCATCAGGGCGATCGCCGCGCGGTCTTCTATCGTCTCCCCGGTTGCGACTGCGCATAATCGCGGACTCCTCGGGATCCAATTCGTCCACGCGGATCGTCATGTATCTCAAGACATCCTCGTTTATTCTCATCTGGCGTTCCATTTCCGCGACGGCGTCATGGGAGGCGTCGATGTTGAACAAACAATAATGACCCTTTCTGTTTTTGTTTACCCGGTAGGCCAGTGTTCGAAGACCCCAATATTCTCTCTTTTCGATCTTGCCGCCTCCATCTTCGATGATCTGGGCGAGACCGTCTGCGAGCGTATCGACTTGTTGGGGAGAAATGTCCTGTCGTGCAATGAGCACGTGTTCGTAAAGGGGCATAGGAAAACCTTTCCGTGTTAAGATTGCGGCGCCCGCGTCACCCCTTATGTCTTACGATTGTGTAGCGGACGGTGGCTCAATCAACGGGGAGCGTCTGACCAATTCGCCAGCACGCTCCAAACCTGTCTCGGTGTTGATGACCGCAATCAGTGTAAGCGCGCGGTTATAGTAGAAGGCGGCAGAAATGCAAGCGGAGAACGAAATTGTTTCTGCTGGGAACTCTTGACACAAAATCCTGTGACGTGTCTTTTGGCGCCATCGACAGGTTTCACTCATTCATTGGGCAGATAGAGAAAAAACGCGATGTCACTGGCGTTCACCTTTCCCGGACAAGGCTCGCAGAAGATTGGAATGGGGCGCGAGCTCGCCGAAGCCTTTGCGTCAGCCCGTGAAGTGTTCGAGGAGGTCGATGATGCCCTTGGACAAAATCTATCTCGTCTTATGTGGCATGGCGATGAAGACGAGCTGACTCTCACCGAAAACGCTCAACCCGCCCTGATGGCATCCAGCATGGCGGTGATCGCAGTGCTTAGGTCCGAGGCAGGCTTCACATCTGCCGATCATGTCAAGTTTGTGGCTGGCCATTCGCTGGGAGAGTACTCTGCTTTGGCAGCGGCAGACGCGCTATCTATTTCAGACGCGGCAAAGACTCTAAGAACTCGCGGCAAGGCGATGCAACATGCGGCGCCCAAGGGGACCGGCAACATGGCCGCGTTGCTCGGCATACAGATAGAAAATGCTCACCAGGTCGTTGACGAGGCCGCGCAAGGGGAGATTTGTAGTATCGCCAACGACAATGCTCCGGGCCAGGTGATCATTAGCGGGCACGCTCAGGCGGTCTCAAGAGCGGCCAATCTCGCCAAGCAAGCCGGCGCCAAGCGGTCCATGTTGTTGCCCGTCAGCGCGCCGTTCCACTGTCCGCTTATGGAGCCTGCCGCGGCCGCCATGCAGCAAACGCTTTCTGAGCTCGAAGTGCGCCGACCCTCCACACCATTGGTTGCGAATGTCACTGCGCGCCCTGTCGAAGAGCCTGATGCCATCAAGGAACTCCTGATTCAACAAGTGACGGATGTGGTCAGATGGCGTGAAACCGTGCTTTATCTGTCCGAGCAAGAGATAACGACAGTTGCCGAACTCGGCACAGGAAGCGTATTGACGGGTCTGGCCCGGCGGATCGACAAATCCATGAACGCGATTCGGTTGGAAACGCCGGAAGATATCGAGACTTTTCTTCAAGACCAATAAGTCTTATCAATCGAAACTAACTTCGGGGTTATCCCAAGAGATCGCCTCGGTCGCATTCTGGTTGACTTCTCCGTCAGATGATTGTTGCCAAGGTATGAAGACTACGGATGATTGAATGTTAGATTTGTCTGGTAAACATGCCCTGGTTACCGGGGCGACGGGTGGCATAGGTCAAGAAATTGCCAGAAAACTTCGCGCACAAGGCGCCACGGTTGGGTTGTCTGGAACGCGCACGGATCGATTAGAAGAGTTGGCGAGTGAGTTGGGAGAGAACGTTGTCTCGCTTCCGTGCCGCCTCAGCGAGAGGAAAGACGTTGATGGGCTTCCTCGTCGAGCTGAAGAGGCGCTTGGCGGATTAGATATTATTGTGAGCAATGCCGGCGTCACCCGTGACAACATCATGTTGCGTCTGAAGGACGAGGATTGGGACGATTTGCTCGAAATCAACCTTACGGCCTACTTTCGTTTAGCGCGGGCGGCTTTGCGGGGAATGATGAAGCAACGTTGGGGTCGAATCATCGCCATCACATCGGTGGTCGGTGTGACGGGAAACCCTGGACAGACCAATTATGCGGCCGCAAAAGCGGGACTAATCGGCATGAGCAAGGCGCTTGCTCAAGAAGTTGCAAGTCGGAACATCACCGTCAATTGCGTTGCGCCCGGGTTTATTGAAACACCCATGACAGACGCGCTCTCCGATACGCAGAAGGATGACCTCCTTTCACGAATTCCTGCGGGAAAACTCGGAAAAGGAGAAGATGTGGCCAATGCCGTCGCCTTTCTGGCGAGCGATGAAGCCGCCTACATTACCGGACAGACCGTCCATGTGAATGGTGGCATGGCAATGATCTGAATTCGGTTTGTTGTGTCCCCGACTTTAAAAAAGTGCACCAGACCCGCTGAATTCGGGAATCTCAAAAGAGGGTTCCATTTGAAGGCAAGTGTGCTACTTAGCCCCTCATCATCAGTACTTCTGGCGTTGGGCTTTTTTGCTTGAAACGCCAACCTTAGGGCCTCCATATGCGGACCGACAAATCGGGGCACGATAAACAATTACGAAGAGAGTGAGGGTCAAACCATGAGCGACGAGATCTTGAGCCGCGTTAAAAAAATCGTAGTAGACCACCTAGATATCGACGATGAGAAAGTGCAGGAGAATGCGAGCTTTATCGACGATCTGGGCGCCGACAGCTTGGATACGGTCGAACTGGTTATGGCCTTCGAAGAAGAATTCAGCATTGAAATCCCCGATGACGCCGCGGAAACAATTCAGACCGTCGGTGATGCTGTGAAATACATTTCCGACAACGCCGCCTAGACCCCGTCTTTGCTCCAATGAGGCGTGTCGTCGTTACAGGTCTGGGGTTGGTGACGCCATTAGCCAACGGTGTAGAAGAAACTTGGCACCGGTTACTCAACGGGCATTCTGCCGGTCGGCCAATCACGAAATTTGATGCTTCACCCATGCCGTGCCGCATCGCCTGCGATGTTCCATTAGGCGATGGGTCGGATGGAACGTTCAACCCTGACGACTGGATGTCAGCAAAAGAACGTAAACGGGTAGACGATTTTATTTTGTTTGGGGTTGCAGCTGCAAAGCAGGCAGTTGTGGATTCTGGATGGGCGCCCACAAACGAAGAGCACCGGCACAGAACGGGGGTTATGATCGGGGCCGGTATCGGAGGTTTGCCTGGAATCGAACAATCGTCCGTCACGCTCCATGAAAAGGGCCCTCGACGCATCAGCCCGTTCTTTATTCCCGGACGTCTGATAAACTTGGTGTCGGGCTATGTTTCAATCGAATTTGGCTTTACCGGTCCCAATCATGCGGTGGTGACCGCTTGTTCTTCGGGCGCTCATGCCATTGGGGACGCGGCGCGCATGATCATGTTGGATGATGCCGATGTTATGGTTGCGGGCGGTGCGGAAGCCGCCATCTGTCCGATAGGAATCGCCGGATTCGCGGCCTGCAAAGCGCTTTCCACTGGATTCAATGATGAACCTGAACGTGCCTCGCGACCCTATGACCGTGATCGAGATGGATTTGTCATGGGGGAAGGGAGCGGCATTGTCGTTTTAGAGGAATTGGAGCACGCAAAGGCGAGGGGCGCTCAGATCTACGCAGAAGTTACCGGATATGGAATGTCAGGGGATGCCTATCACATTACGGCGCCAGCCTCGGATGGTTCGGGTGGATTTCGGGCCATGGAAATGGCACTCAAGCGCGCGAAGCTGAGCCCATCGGATATCGATTATGTGAATGCCCACGGAACATCGACGCCGGTTGGTGATGAGATCGAATTGGGTGCTGTCGAGCGCTTGTTCGGCGATGCAGCGGACGGACTGGCCATGTCTTCGACAAAATCTGCGGTCGGCCATTTGCTTGGGGCCGCCGGGGCGGTCGAGGCCATTTTTTCGATCCTGTCGCTCAAGCATCAAGTCGTTCCGCCGACCATTAATCTCGAAAACCCTTCCGTTGAGTCAAAGATCAACTTGGTGCCCCACGAAGCCCAAGAGAGAAAACTTACCGCTGTTCTTTCGAATTCCTTTGGCTTTGGCGGGACCAACGCGTCCTTAATCTTGTCACAACCTTCGATTTGATTGAGCCCGCGCGTAAGTGCGCCCGAAAGATTTTTTTGGTACCTTTTTGTCTTTCGGGGGTGGCTCGCTAACTGGTCTCATGACTCTTATGGCTGAAACTCAGAACGGTTCAGATCGTCAACATTCTTCGCGGGGGCCGAATTGGCTCCTGGTGTTGGGCATCGGCGCGGTTGCTCTCTTTTTGTTGGCAGCGGCCGCGGCTGGCGGAATTTATTACTATGCGGTTAGCGAATTTGAGAAGCCGGGACCGGTTGCTTCCGGTTCGTCAGAAGAAACAATATACACGCTTCCTCGCGGTCAGGGCCTGATCCAGATCGCGCAAGACCTTGAGAACATGGGGCTCATCTCCAATGCGGTCATTTTCCGCTTTGGAGTGATGCAAAACGAGGCTTCGGGCTCTCTCAAGGCGGGAGAATATGCCATTCCCTCAAGGGCAAGCATGTTTGACATCATGGAGATCCTGCGAGAGGGCAAATCAATCCTCTATAAGCTGACGATCCCTGAAGGACTAACAAGCGCCCAGATCATCCGTCTTGTGAACGCCGACGAAACTCTGGTGGGGTCTGTAGAGGCTGTTCCTGATGAAGGCACGTTGTTGCCGGAAACTTATTTGTTCCAGCGGGGTACAACGGCAGAAGGGATTGTCGAGCAGATGCAATCGGATGCGCGCGCGACCATTGACGAGCTTTGGGAGAATCGGACCCCGGACTTGCCGCTTAAATCAAAAGAAGAAGCCATTATTTTGGCGTCGATTGTTGAAAAAGAAACCGGTGTTGCGGCGGAGCGCAAGAGAGTGGCTGCTGTGTTCATCAATCGGTTGCGGCGTGGTATGCGCATGGAGTCGGACCCGACGATCATCTATGGCCTAACACAAGGTGAACCGCTTGGCCGCGGATTGCGAAAGAGTGAGCTCGCAAAAGAAACGCCCTACAATACTTACATCATAGACCGGCTTCCCCCAACACCAATCGCCAATCCAGGATACGCCTCAATAGAAGCTGTGCTCAACCCTGCCGATACAAAAGAACTCTTTTTTGTCGCAGACGGGACGGGTGGGCACGTGTTTGCGAAGACCTATGCACAGCATCGAAGAAATGTTGCCGCTTGGCGCAGAATCGAGCGAGAGAGAAAACAGCGGTAGGGATACGGCCTGGGCTTTCGACGTTCTCGTATCGTTGCCGAATGTAAACTCTTTCAAAAGAATCATGGAGTCGCTGGCCGGTGGCTCATAAGGGGTCCAAGAACGCTATGTCTCTCTCAAGTATGACGGGATTTTCCAGAACTTCCGGGGACATTGACGGCCATAAGTGGACCTGGGAGTTGCGCAGTTTCAATGGTCGTGGTCTCGATGTGAAATGCCGGTTGCCTGGCGGCTACGAAGAAATTGAGGCTCATGTACGGGAGAGGGTGGCTAAGTCGATTTCCCGGGGATCGCTGCAAGTGGGCTTGCAGGTCAGGTCGGATTCTCGCACTCAAGAAGTCACTGTGAACCACCAAGTTCTTGAGCAAGTCACTGGCTTGATCGAGGATCTTTCAGCACGGCTTGAAACTGCACCGCCAAGCGCAGCAGAACTACTGGCATTGCGCGGTGTCCTGGAGATGACGGAGCGATCGGAAAGCGACGAAGAAGCCCAGCGTCGCATGAATGCCGTAACCACTGGATTTGACGATGCCCTTCGCGCTTTGATTGAAGCACGGCAGAGCGAGGGAAAAGAAATTGAAAAAGTGCTTCGCTCTTCCCTTGATGAAATATCCAAACTCTCTCAAGCCGCGACCACCCATGCGCGCGCGCAAAAAGACTTGATCCGGGATCGTTTGCAATCCCAGATCGGAGACCTACTGGAGATGTCGCCCGCCTTGCCTGAGGACCGGTTGGCCCAAGAAGTCGCGGTTCTCGCCACGAAAGCCGACGTGAGTGAGGAGCTGGACCGGTTGACCGCGCATATGACTGCGGCTAGCGCGCTGCTCGATCAGGATGGTCCCGTTGGCCGAAGGCTTGATTTTCTGATGCAGGAGTTCAACCGTGAAACGAACACCTTGTGTTCCAAGTCCACTCATGTGGACCTGACGAATGTCGGACTTGAGCTTAAAGCCGTGATTGATCGCGTTCGCGAGCAAGTGCAGAACATCGAATAGATGGACGAAAAACCGATCAAACGGCGCGGGCTTTTGTTGGTTCTTTCCTCGCCCTCCGGTGCGGGAAAAACGACCCTTTCCCGACTTCTGATCGAATCCGACCCCGATATCTCCATGTCCGTTTCGGCAACCACACGTGCGCCGCGTCCCGGCGAGGAAGAGGGCCTTCATTACTTCTTTGTTTCACCGGATCAATTCGAGCGTAGCAGGGACCAGGGGGACTATTTGGAACATGCGGAAGTTTTCGGACACTATTATGCAACGCCCAAGGCGCCCGTTGATGCGGCGCTCGCGGAGGGGCGAGATGTTTTGTTCGACATCGATTGGCAAGGCACCCAACAATTGAGCGAAGCGCGGCGCGGGGATGTTGTGCGCGTGTTCATCTTGCCGCCGTCCGGAGCGGAGCTCGAGCGGAGATTGCGTATGCGTGCACAAGATTCAGAGGACGTTGTTCGCAAACGTATGTCGAAAGCCGAAAGTGAGATTAGTCATTGGGCGGAGTATGACTATGTTGTAACGAATTTCAACGTCGACGCCGCATTGTCTCAGATTAGGTCGATATTGGCGGCAGAGCGCCTTCGGCGAGAGCGACAGCCGGGATTGAGCGCCTTTGTGAAGACGCTGTTCCCTGGATCAGAATAATGCGAACGATCGTTTTTGCAGAACGAACCTTCGCGATAGCGACTAAGGAGCCAACACCACTCTGCCTAAGACATTGCCCTCTCTTAGGTCATTGAGTGTCTTTGTGGCTTCGGCAAGAGATCTGGTTTCAACCGGGATCGGATCGATTTTGCCTGCTTTCACAAGCTCAAGCATTTCTTTGGTTTCCTCTAGCGACCCCACAAAGGAACCCAAAATTCCCATTTGACGCATTGGGAACATAGGAATTGGTGTTGCGTAGCCTCCGCCAAAGAGACCGACGACAACGACGTAACCGCCTTTACGAATGATCCCAGTTGCAAAATTAAGTGAAGGTTCGGCGCCAACAAAATCGATTGCTCCGTATACACCGCCATTCGTGTCGCCGAGGACGGATTTGACCACACCCTCATCGGACGTGTTGTAGACTTCATCGGCTCCGGCGCCCTTTGCCGCTTGCAGCTTGTTGGCATCGATATCCGCCCCGATGATCTTGTTGTCAGGGAACAATGCTCTTGCGAACTGCAATCCCATCATGCCGACGCCGCCTAAGCCCACAATGCAAATGGTTTCGCCGCGGGGAACGTCGCCGAGTTTCTTTAGGGCGGAAAAAGCCGTTAGTCCAGAGCACATATATGTGGCGGCCAATCCGTCTTGGATACCGTCGTAAGAGAGAAGGTACCGCGGGTGGGGAACGACCACATGAGAGGCAAATCCGCCGTTGACGTTCACGCCAAGGCTTCGGGGCGTATTGCAAAGATGTTCGTCGCCGCGTTCACACACGCCGCATGTGCCGCAGCCGATCCAGGGGAAAACGACGTATTTGGACCCTTTTTTGAGCCCGTCTTGGGGCGCCTCGGGGCCGATGCTCTCAAGTGTGCCTTCGATTTCGTGCCCTAGTGTGAACGGCAGGGCGCGTCCCCTCGTCACGTCCAGTTTGTTGCCGCCACCCATATTGAAGTGCCCATCATGGAGGTGGACATCTGAATGGCAGACCCCGCAATGGGTGGTCTTGATCAAAACTTCAGTGCCTGAAAGGGAAGGGGTGTCGGCGTCCAACTCTTGGAGGGGCGCTCCATACTCGACCATGGATTGACTTTTCACGACCTCGACTCTCCTCTGCAGATCTGTTCGCGATTTCGGCGTTGAATTAACAGGAGAATGCGACGCTTCTCAAGCGCGGAGACTGTGACCTCTTTTCGCAAGCCGTTCAGAGATTCGGACATAGTCTTCCACGGTAAACTGCTCCGGTCTTGCAGACGCGGAGAGTCCGAGCTCTTCGAGGATTTGCGGCAGCCCGGTTACGGCCGCACCCAAACTCGATTTGATCATCTTGCGCCGTTGCCCGAACGCGTGCCGAACAACAAACTCGAGAGCCGCGGACAACTCCTGCGACTTTGAGTCGGGGTTCGGCACAAGCTTGACGACTGTTGATGTCACTTTCGGTGGCGGCACGAACGCGGACGGGGGCACATCGAATGCTTTTGTCACTTGGGTTCGCCATTGGGTCATCACAGACAAACGGCCATAGCTCTTTTTTCCGTGTGGAGATAAAAGCCGTTCAGCGACTTCTTTCTGAAACATCAGTATCAGTTCTGACCACCACGGAGGCCATTGAGCTTGAAGAACCCATTTGAGTAGCAACTGCGTCGAAATGTTGTACGGCAAGTTTGCCATTACAATGACATCGCGTGTGTCGCCGATAAGGTTCGTTTCCGCAACGTCCAATGCGTCTGCAAAGGCGATGCTTAGCTGGCCGGGGTAAGCGTTCTCAAGCTCGTTTAGCGCACCTGAGAACCTTGCATCTTTTTCAATGACCCAAAGATGGTCAGGTTCCGCTTCCAAGATCGCCCGCGACAAACCGCCTGGACCAGGACCTATTTCAAGAACGGGACGGCCCTTGATGTTCGATGCTACGCGAACGATCTTTCTTGTAATATTGAGGTCAAGGAGATAGTTCTGCCCAAAGACTTTTGAAGCGCTTAGTCCGTCCTCTCTGATGACGTCGCGCAGAGGCCGCAAGCGGGCAGGCCGACTATCGGAGGACTCAGCCACGTGCTGTTCGCTGATCGGCGATTGCCCGGGCGGTGTTCAGAGCTGCGATCAGACTCTCAGGACTGGCGACGCCCTGGCCCGCGATATCGAGGGCCGTGCCGTGATCCGGTGAAGTTCTGACAATTGGCAGGCCGAGTGTGATGTTCACACCTCGCTCGAAGTCCAGTGTCTTAAGCGGAATGAGGGCTTGATCGTGATACATGCAAATGGCGGCATCATACCTCGACCGTGCCGCCGCATGAAACAGGGTGTCGGCTGGATGGGGCCCTGAGATGTCCACACCAGACTCTCTGAGTTTTTCCAATGCTGGCCTGATAATTGTAATCTCTTCCTCGCCGAGTTGACCTCCTTCGCCCGCATGAGGGTTCAGTGCTGCTACGGCGAGGCGCGGTCGATCGATCCCAAAGTCCGTTTGTAGCGCATGGGCTGTCGTTCGGGACGCCTCGATGATGGCGTCCGATGATAACCGCTCCATCACGTCTCCCATGGCTATGTGGACCGTTACCGGTACGACCTTCAGTTCGGCAATCATCAACATCATGATCGGTTTTGTTTCGGCGGCGCACAAGGTCCCGATAAACTCCGTATGACCGGGGTGTTCAAATCCTGCGGACCAGAGCGTTTGCTTTTGGATGGGATTGGTAATGAGGCCGTCCGCCCTGCCGTCAAGTGCGTCAGCGACCGCCCGCTTTATGCACTCGGTCACCGTCTTGACGTGCTCCTCTTGCGGTGTTCCCGGGAGGGGCGGCCTCGTGAGCGGCAGGTCCAATACGGGCAGACGGTCTGCGAAGAGAGTATTCGTTTCTCGCGGGTCTTCAATCGTTTGGACTTGCGCTGAGATTTCAAGCTTGGCCGCGATGTTCCGGAATGTTTGGGCGCATCCAATGCAATAGAATGGCGTCAGCTTTCGTTCGGTTCGGTTGGTCCAGGCCTTTAAGGCAATTTCTATTCCGATGCCCGCGGGCTCGCCCATCGTAACCGCCAGCGGGGCCGGCAGATCAATGGAGGAACGCATGGCGGATGAGCCGAAGTGGTTTGTGGATCACCGGATCTCGATCGTTGCATCGGACCGTAAGTCGCGAATATAGCGCTGTGCCTGCATAGCGAGTTGCTGATTGAACAGATGATCAGCAACACCGTCCTTGGTTGGCGGTTCGACGTTGCGCTCAACATCTTTTCTGCTGCAAACGACGAACACATGGATGCCGGCTTGGGAGGCTACCGGCCGCGAAGATTGGCCGGCCGCTAAAGACGCCACGGCCGTTCCGATCGGACCGGGCAGTTCAGAAACCACCCGTGTCATCGCCTCATCCACAGCGATCGCACCTGTGTCTCTCGCAACGGCCTTGAGGGAGTTGCACCCAGAGATTTGAGACCGCATTTGCTCAGCTTTGCCAAAGACCTGCCGTTTCTCAGACTCCGGAGCTTCAGGGGCCACCGGAATGAAGACCTGTTTCAGGCTCACTGTCGATTGTAGGGGGTCCGGACCGCCCAGTCGGCGCTTGTCGCGCAGACCGAGTATGACGTATCCATCCGAAGTGCGGATCGGCCGAGAGACCTCGAATTTGGTCATCTTCTTGAGTTCGGCGGCGGCTGCTGGATCCAGACTATCCGCGCGGATCCAACCCAAATCGCCGCCCCGGGCTGCGGTAATTGATTGGCTGAACTGTTGGGCGAGAGAGGGAAACGGCACGCCATTGCGCGCTTGCTGTTGAATCTGATTTGCGTTCGCTCTTACTTCTTGCTCTTGCACCGAATCGTCAACGTCGAAATAGATCTCGGAAACGAGGTACTCGGGCTCTTCAATTCGAGCAATTGCCTCGTTGTATGCATAGTCGATCTCACTGTCGGTGACGTTCACCCTTTGCATCATGCGCCCACGCACGATCTTTGCCCAAATCAACTCCGCTTTGAGCTGGTCGCGAACCGTTGACATCTTGACCCCGGAAGATGTCAACGCATTTTCGAACTGGGCGACTGACATATTGTTTTGCCGGGCCATGCGCCCGATTTCCTCATCGATCTCGCCGGCCTCCAGTTCGACCTCAAATCGCTCCCCCTCTTGGAGTTGAAGCTTCTCGTCGATGAGATTTCGAATAACTTGGCCTTGTACGCGCTGGACCAGGTCATCAGTGACTTTGATTTGCGAAGACGACAGAACGAGATTGACCCTCTGCCGGACGTCCCAAGACGAAATCACATCATCGTTAACAATCGCAACGATGGTTTCTCCTGATTGTGCAGCGGCCTGTTGGCTGCCGAACGCAACAGTGACCAGCACCAAAAGCGTTTCAAGCGTTCGTTTTGAAAGTCGATACAACATCAAAACAATCCTATATTTCGAATACGGGTCGAAAAAGTTCGGTATCTTGTTGTGAAACCGAATCCGAGCGAATCTATAGCAATTTCTGCGTAAATTAGTGAATACTGACCTGCTAATCAGTTAATCGCCAAACAGATGCAGAGCGGTTTCAGCAAAAAGACGATCCAATACTAGGATAAAAGCCAAAAAAATCGGGCAATATCAAGGCTCATTTGGCAAGAAGGAGTACCCTTCGGGATCTCCGAGCGTTCGTAACGCAATATTGAACAGTATCGAATCGGACGGTTGAATGTCGCGGTCTCGGAAAAAGTTGCGCTGGAACGCTAACGAAAAGATTGTGCAGTCGTCTCTGTAGACAATTCCGGCGTAGGACTGGAGTGGATTGCCAGAGGCTAGATCCCGACGTGTGCCGAAGGTCGTCGCCCAATTCCGGGTCAAATCCAAGCGACCGGAGAGATTTAGTTCTTCGCTTGAGGGAAGACCGACCGCTTCGTTTAGTTTGTCGACCTTAAAGTACTGTGTGTAGAAATTAACGCGCCAATAGTTGAGGCTCGTTTCAATTTCGTTGAGCTTTACCGCAAACGATTCGGAGTCAATTCGCATTCTCTGATTAAACGTGAGCCAAGATACCGGCTTCAGTCTAAGACTTGCAACGTAGTCGGAGCTCGTAGACGCCAATCCCGTTTCTACGCCGAAATCAAGTTGCTCCCGTGCACGGAATGAACGGCCGAACATCAGCTCGGCCGTTCCCCCCTCGTTTAGATAGGCCCCAAGCTTGAGGCCGATATTGGCTCTTTGGCCTTCCTCCCAGCGGTCTAGACCGGAAAACTTGTTAAATGCAAAGAGGTTCGAGGTATCAAACACAAGCGATTGGCTATCCTCGTTGGGCAAGCCTTCGGGGTTTCCGCCAATGGGACTGACGACAGCCTGGGCGATCGGTTCCACAAGAAGACGGACATTCTTGCCGGGCCGGATGAATGGCCAACTGACATCCACTCCTGCTGCGGGCAGACCCCGGATGAAGAACCGTTTGCCGTCGCCACCCCCAAAGCCCGGGTTCTGGTCCGAGTCGTCAACATGGTATAAGTCGCCCCGCAAATAGGCGAATGGTCGGATGACGTGGCCCACCGGCGTCATAAAACGCCGTTGCCAATCTGTGCTTAGGGAGAGGCGTCTGGTATCCACTCCTTCTGACCGCTGAAGAATCAGGGTGTCTGCGTCGAAGTTGACGCGGCCAAGTTTGCCGCGGTCTATGGTATAGTGGAGCTTGCCGCGCGGCAGAACGAACGGCGTTTCGCCTTGATCGTCCTCGGCTCGAAGCCCTTGGAAGTAGTGGCCGCTAACCCAGGCGAAATTTCGTTTCTTTATTCGATCAAAGAATAGTGTGGTTTCCAAATCAGTTTCGGAATCCAATTCGTATCGCCGCAAATACGTGTCATCATTCGTGTTCTGGACTTGGAACCCCCAGCGCCGGTGTTGTCCAACGTCAAAGCTGCCTTCGCCGAAAATGTGACCGGTCAATTGCCGTTGGCCGGTCCGGATCCCAAAATCATCGCGATCCTGGAGATTGGTTATGCTGCCCTCCAGTGAGTACTGCCCCCTCCTTGTTCGGTGCCGCCATTCGCCAATTAGCACGCTGGCGTCGTCGGAAACCAAATAGGGCTCGATCGTGGCATCGTAGTTCTTGGCCAGCGCGAGGAAGACGGGGGCCCTGACGAACGCGCCCAAGCGGTCGGACGAGCCAATGATCGGCGGCAACAGGCCCGACTTGCGTTTCACGGACGGATCGGGATGGGAAAGATAGGGCAGATAGAAGACAGGCACACCCATCACCTCCAGCACAACGTCGCGATAGGAGACGGTTAGGTCCTCTTGGTCCTGGACGACGCGCGCCGCCTTGATGCGCCAAACAGGCGTGCGCGGCTCGCCGTCAGTGTCGCAGACTCGGCAGGCGCTATAAACGCCTTTGGTGAGGATGTGACGGTTGCCCCCCATGCGCGTAGCTTTCGCGGCAGCGACCCTGCTGCTGTCGGCAAGAAGGGCTTTGAAGCCCTCAACGACCCCGTCTTTGAATTGATCTGTGAGTTCCATTTCTTCGGCGAAGAAGACGGTTCCGTCGATTTCGGTGAGGCTGACATTGCCCTGTGCAACCACTCGATCTTCGGATTGGAAATAGACCACTTTATCGGCCCTAAGTGTTCGATCCGTATACAGAGCTTGAACGCTGCCTTCGGCTTCGACCACTTTGAGCTCGGAAAAATAGCGTACAGAATCAGCTTGAAGGAGCAACGCCTCCTTTTGGGTGGGCTCCGAAGTGGCGCCGGATGTCTGTTCTGATTCAGATTGGGTTTGAGCAAAGGCAGGAGTCGCAAGACCAGCGCAAATCATTAGTCCGGCCCATAGACCGGCGATTGCGCGGATCACATTAATGGAGCGCATAATGAACGTGCTTCCCCCGACTATCCATCTTCCAAGTAAAATAAAGATGTTAGCCCCAAAAGCATAGCAATAAATGTGGGGGCCCACGCTGCGACAGTGATGGGCATATTCCCCGAAATGCCCAGCGCGCGCGAGATATCGGAGACGAAGTAGAGGGCGAAGCCTGCAAGTACGCCGGTCATGATAAGCTGGCTGGTGCCACCAGAACGCGAATAGCGAATGGATACTGACGCTGCGATAAGCACCATAGCGCAGAGCAGAAGCGGCAGGGACAGCATCGAATGGAAGTGCATTTTATGGTTCAATGCGGAAAATCCTGCTGCTTCGGTCATGGCGATGAACCCAGGAAGTGCCCAGAACGATATCGTATCAGGATCCGCGAAGCTCTCTTGAATCTTTTCTTTTGTTAAACTTGTTCGCAGTTTGAAGAGCTCGTAATCTGTTCCCGGACGATCGATTTCCAGGGTCCTTGCATCGTAGAGTTCCCAGAAGCCATTCTTAAGCTCTGCCCTGGATGCGTTGATCCTGCGGACCCAATCGTCCACGTTTTCAAAAACATAGACTTTAACGTCTTCTAATCGCGCGCCCCCTTCAAAAGTGCGTTTGGCATGTATGATTGAATGGGTTTCCCCGTAGCCCTGACGGAGCCAAAAACCGTTTTCAGAGACGTCCAACAAGTCTTGGTTTTTTCCCAGGATATCTGATTCCATGGCATGGAATCGCGAATAGAGATCAGAGGCAATTGGGTTGAACGCCGCAATGAGAAAGAGACCTAAGGTGAGCGATATAAACAGAGCGGGCGTTAAAAATTGCCAAGCCGAAACGCCTGCCGATCGGACAACCACGAGCTCCTGATTTCTGCTCAGTCGGCTGAGTGTCCACATGGCGCCGAATAAGAAGGCAAACGGAACCACCTGTTCCAGCAGATAGGGCAGTTTTAGGAAGACCAGAACGATCACCGTTCCAAACGCTGCGTCATGTTTTCCCGCGAATACGCGGAGCATTTCTACCATGTCGATCAGAAAGACGAGGGCTGCTACGCCAAACAAAGTCATGGCAACGCCGCCCAAAAACTGAACGCCAAGATAACGATAAAGAATCCATGAAGTCGGCATGAGTTCCCTTCTACGCGTGAGTCGCGGCGCCGCGCGTGGTCAGGTCGGGCGGGGGCTGAACGCGCCGGGAAAGTGGAGTGCTCGTCAGTCCTTTGCCTACGAGCAGATATGCGCAGACAATGATCACAACAATTGGGACCGCATACTGAAAGTATATAAAAATTGCGTTCTGCGAGGCGAGGCTTTGGAGATAAAGCCCGGAGAGCCTCACGAGCAGGCCGGCCGATATTGCCGCACTAATCCGAAGTGGGCGTCCCCGCCGGTTCGAAGGGCCGGTCAAAAAGGCGACAAGCGCGATGAGGGCGAACGTCAGATTGTATAGCGGCGAGGTAATACGATTGTGTCCCTCGGCCCAAAGTTGCAGGCGGTTTTGTTGGTCCCAGGAGCGTGACAGATCTGGCCATAACAATTCGTGCAGATAGCGTTCCGTCGTTTCTCTCAATACGGCGCCGTCCGCTTCGCTCATATCTGACAAATCGAGCACATATTTTTGAAAGGTGAGTTTGTCGTCGCTGCCGTCCGCATCGCTCGGCAGAATTCGACCATCGACCAAAATCAAACGCGGTCCCTGTGCCGATTGCACGAGCCGACCCAATTTAGCCGTATACGCTACGGGCGAATTTGTTTCTCGCGCATCGTAGAAAAAGAGGCTTTTGAATTCTCCATTGGAGTTGCTGTCGCCCGTGAAGATGGTGACCCCTTTCTTGGGATGCGAAAAGGTTCCGTCTTTGATAAGAGTTGAGGCGATGTCCGTACGGATCTGATAGGCTTTGTCCTTCATGCTTCGATAGCCGGCCGGCATGAAATACAAGTTGATAGCCAAAGTTATCAAAGCGACGCCAACTGCGACCAGCGTTACGGGTCGCGCGATCTCCCAGTTGCTCGCGCCCGCCGACCACATGACCGCTATTTCACTGTCTGTGGTCAAACGGTTAAGTGTGTAGAGCACCGCACAAAAAAGAGCAAAGGGGAGGATGATCGTCAGCAAACTGGGAAAGACAAACAGCGTCATCATCATGAACGTGCCCAGGCTTTGGCCTCGGTTGATGATGAGATCCAGCATTTGCAAGGATTGGGTCAACCACACCACAGCCGACAAGATGAGGGCAGCCGCAACAAGCGGGCGCCAGATCTCGCGCACGATATACTTACTCAAATGGGTCACTCTGGATCCACAGTTTGCTCAACTTTGCCTGACCGCGAGCGCACGCTGTATTGCGAAGTCGCCCGGTGATGGTCTATTCAGCAACATTACACGACCTAATACCAGTCAAATCAATCATCTAGAAGAGAAGTCCTAATCCATGGAGATAACATTTTCGAAGAAGGCTTTGCCTAAACGAGGCTCTGTCATTGTGCTGATAACGGAAGGTGATCACGATTCAGATTTGGTGGATGAGTTGGACACTGCAAGCGACGGACTTCTTCGAAAGGCTATAAAAACCGAGAGTTTCAAGGGACAAAAGGGCAAAATTTTGAAAGTTGTGCCCGGCGCTTCCTCGAATTTGGAGCGGATTATTCTCTACGGCGTTGGCAAAGTCGCTGACTTGACTCCTCTTAAGGTCGAGCATTTGGGCGGTGGCATTGTTGCCAACGGATTGGGCAAGAATGTTAAGTCGCTCACGGTTCTCACACCCCACATCGAACACAAGGATCTGGGAGATGCTGACTTTGCTGCCCATTTTGGCGTTGGGCTCTATCTTCGAGATTACGCCTTTGATCGCTACAAAACGAAGTTGAAGCCGGAGGACAAATCAAAACTGACAAAAGTTGCGATCGGAACGGACGCCGCCGCCGGTGCGCGCCGAAAATTCGCGGTTCAACAAAGTGTCGCGGACGGTGTTTTCCTCACACGTGATTTGGTCTCAGAACCGGCGAATGTTCTGTTTCCGGAGGAACTTGCAAATAGAGCGAGTGAACTCAGTGATCTTGGAGTGGATGTGCAGGTTCTCGGCGAAAAGCAGATGACCAAGCTTGGTATGGGGTCCTTGCTAGGTGTCGGCCAAGGGTCCGCCCGTGAATCCAAATTGGTGATTATGAACTGGAAAGGGGCAACGAAAGCGAAAGCAAAAACACTCGCTCTGGTCGGTAAGGGCGTTACGTTCGATACCGGCGGAATTTCGTTGAAGCCCGCTGGCGGTATGGAGCAAATGAAATGGGACATGGGCGGTGCGGGTGCCGTGGTTGGGGCCATGCATGCTCTTGCTGCGCGCAAAGCCAAAGCCAACGTGGTGGGAATTGTCGGGCTCGTTGAAAACATGCCGGGCGCCAATGCACAGCGACCTGGGGATGTGGTCACCTCGATGTCGGGCCAAACGATCGAAGTCATCAATACCGATGCTGAGGGACGATTGGTCTTGGCCGATGCGCTCTGGTATGTGCAGGAGAAGCATAAGCCCGATTGTATAGTTGATCTTGCCACGCTTACCGGCGCCATCTTGGTTTCGCTTGGGCACGAGTTTGGCGGCTTGTTCTCCAACAATGACGATCTGAGTGGCCAGTTGACCCAAGCGGGGGAGTCAGTTGGCGACCTCCTGTGGCGGATGCCCATGGGGGACGCCTATGACAAAATGATCAACTCACAGATCGCGGATATGAAAAATGTCGGCGGGCGCAATGGGGGGTCGATTACGGCTGCCCAATTCCTAGCGCGGTTCATACAGAACGACACGCCTTGGGCGCATTTAGACATCGCCGGGATGGCTTGGTCGGACAAGGATCTGCCAACGGCTCCCAAAGGAGGGACAGGATTCGGGGTCAGGCTGCTGGACAAACTCATTGCGGATCACTTCGAGTAAGATATTTCACACGTAACGTGATTGAGCCGGGTTCATGAGCGAGGTTTGGTTCTATCATTTGCAGCGGGTTTCATTGGAAGCGGCGCTGCCTGGTTTGATTGAGAGAACGCTGCAGCGCAGCTGGCGTGCCCTGGTGCGAACGACTTCTCAGGAACGTGTCGAATTCCTAAACGGCCATCTTTGGACGTTCAGTCAGAATTCGTTCATCCCGCATGGGTCGAAGTCCGATGGCAATGCCGAGAGACAGCCGGTCTATCTGACTGCGGATCAAGAAAATCCCAACGGCGCAGATGTGTTGTTTCTCGTGGATGGGGCAGAGGAGTCCGCACCTGAAGACTTTGCGCGATGTGTTCTTCTCTTTGACGGCAAGAATGAAGAGCGTGTTGCTCAGGCCCGTTCATATTGGTCAAACCTCAAGGATACCGGTATTGCCATCACCTATTGGCAGCAACAAGAGGATGGCAAGTGGGTGCAAACCGCTTAGTTGGCATCTGTGCTCATACAAAACGACTCGCTGACCGGAATGCGGGCTTGAAGGCACGGACAGATACGGCTATGACGCCGCGGCTAATAACCCAATAATGGTGTGCCCTTAAGCGAGCGCAAGCTGGCGCGCGTTGATAAACGAGAACTAGGAATATTGATATGGCCGTAGAGCAGACGCTGTCGATCATCAAACCCGATGCCACCGCGCGGAATATAACCGGAAAGATCATCAACTTGTTTGAAGAGGGTGGCTTGCGGGTCGTGGCCCAAAAGCGTCTGAGGCTGTCCAAGGAACAAGCTGAGGGCTTTTATGCGGTTCATAAAGAGAGGCCGTTTTACAACGACCTCGTTTCGTTCATGATGTCCGGACCGGTGGTCGTTCAAGTCTTGGAAGGCGAAAACGCTATCCTTCGCAATAGAGAAATCATGGGTAACACAAACCCAGACGAAGCGGATCCTGGAACGATACGCAAACTGTTCGCCGAGAATATCGAGCGAAATTCTGTGCACGGTTCAGATGCGCCGGAGACGGCTGCTACCGAAATCGCCTTCTTTTTCGATCCTTCGGAAATCGTCGGCTGAGACGGGTGGGCACTGCTCACACCGTAGCGGCTGACAAACCTGCATGCAGCGTAAGCGTTGACGCGATTTCACTGGTATTATAGCGCACGACGTTGTCTTTCAGAGAGATGTGCCCATTCGCTATTGCTCTTACCACGCGCGGATAGAGAACGTGCTCGCATGCGAGGACCCGCGCGCCCAAAGTTTCTTCAGTGTCTTCAGGCAACACAGGTACAGCGGCTTGGCCGATCGTCGGTCCCTCATCCATTTCTGGGCTGACAAAATGCACCGTGCATCCGCTTAGTCGAACACCCGATTCGATAACACGCTGATGAACATTCAATCCTTTGAAAGCTGGTAGGAGCGAGGGGTGAATGTTGATTAACTTGCCATACCAATCAGTGACAAAAGCCTGGTCTAGAATGCGCATAAAGCCTGCGAGACAAACGAGATCAACGTTGTGCTCGTGGAGAATACGCGCCAATCTGGCATCGTAGTCCTGCCGTGACGCAAAACCCTTGTGGGACAGGGTGGTCGAGGGAATCTGGGCGTCTTCGGCATGGGCGAGGCCTGGGGCCTCGGCGACATTGGAGATGACGCAGCCAATCTCGGTCACCGCATCAGGGGTTTGCGAATCGGCGATGAGCGATTGCAAATTTGATCCGCGTCCGGAAATTAGAACTCCTAGTCTCAACATTGTCTTGGGCTCGTCTTGGATGGAGATCGTCGCGGACCGATTATGTTTGTGTGGAGGAACCAACGTAATCGACCCGTTCAAATTCATCGGCCGTGGCCTGACCGAGGTCGCCGATGACGGTGGCGTCTTCGCCAGATGCTTGGAGCGCCGATAGGATCTGTTGAGAGTCGGATTTGGCGGCGACCAAAACCAGGCCGATGCCACAATTGAACGTCCGCAGCATTTCATCGGGCGCGATTGCGCCCAGCGTGGAGACCCACGAAAAGACTTCAGGCCATTGCCACGTCGTAGGATCGATATGGATTTGCAAGCCCTCGGGGATCACGCGCGGAACGTTCTCGGTTAGACCGCCACCCGTTATGTGGGCGACCGCCTTCACTGGCGCTGCGGAAAGAGCCGTCTGAACTGCGTCGGCGTAGATCCGGGTGGGCGTGAGCAAGGCTTCTCCGAGCGCCAAACCTGGATGAAAGGTACACTCAGCGCTTAAGTCTGATTGAGATCGCTCGATGACCTTACGAACCAAGGAGAAACCATTCGAATGGATGCCGTTGGAAGGAATCCCGATTAGAATATCTCCCGGGGACATATCCCTGACCGGTAGGAGATTTTTGCGTTCCACAACGCCTACGGCAAATCCTGCCAAATCATAGACTCCGTCCGCATACATCCCAGGCATTTCAGCGGTTTCGCCACCGATGAGGGCGCATCCGGCCTGGCGGCACCCGTCGGCAATGCCTGCAACGACCTGTTCGGCTGTCTCCAAAGAGAGTTTTCCGGTTGCGAAGTAATCAAGAAAGAATAGCGGTTCGGCTCCCTGGGCGACGATGTCATTGACGCACATGGCGACAAGATCGATACCGATGCTCGAATGCAGGTCGAGTTCGTGAGCAAGCGCAAGTTTTGTCCCAACGCCGTCCGTCGACGAAACCAGAACGGGATCCTCAAGAGTAAGGGACGCCAAGTCGAAGAGGCCGCCGAAACCGCCCAATTTTGCATCCGCTCCCGGTCTGCGGGTAGATTCTGCGAGTCCGGCGATGCGTTTGACAAGATCATTGCCTTTGTCAATGTCTACGCCAGAATCGCGGTAAGTTAGCGAATTAGGAAGCCTTGAATTCATATAGTAAATGAGTCCAGAAAAGGATGGGAAAAACGCCGAGGGCATCCTCAACCGATATTTACGACAAATTGTCTTACAAAAGCCAGGATTTGAAGGCTAAGACGGACCTCGCGGTTGCTTAATCTCTGAATAACTGTCGATGTGTCCCTAGCTTTGGGTTCTGCACCAGACCAAAGGAACTATGATGCGCAATGTTCTTTGCTCCCTATTTGCCACGCTCGTGATCGGCATTTGGGCCGTGCATCCCGCTGCGGCCGGGGATATCTTCACTGTGGATAACATCGCAGTCGACGGCACTGGCGAGACAGCGGCTCAGGCGCGGGACGCAGCGCTCGCGGTTGGACGTTCGCAAGCCGTGCGGAAACTGTATGAGCGCCTGACACCGGAAGAGTATTGGCCGAGCTTGCCGCAAATGACAGGGCAAGAAGCGCTTTACATCGAACGCGGGTTCCAAGTGGCGAATGAAAAGTCAAGCGCGACGAGATACATCGCCAATGTCTCATTCAGCTTCCAAGAGGATCGCATCAAACAAGAATTGCGCTCGCGAAACATTCCTTATACGGAGAGCCAAGCACGAAGTGCCGTTGTCCTTCCAGTCCTCAGGACAGGTTCCGGGGTTCTTTTGTGGGAAGAAGGAAACTACTGGGCTGATGCTTGGAGAAGCCGGTCGTTCAACAACACGCTCGTACCCTTGGTAACGGCGCTCGGTGAGATCGACGACATTGCAAATGTGACGGCGGCGAACGCAAGTACGGCGGGTTGGCAAACGCTGAGCCCTCTCGCCACGCGCTACGGCGTTGGCGATGTGATGGTGGCGGAAGCTGTCGCCCAAGGGTCCCAGTCGCTTTCAGTTACAATGCGGCGTGTGTCGAGTACGGGAGCCTCCTCTGATCCGGTGTCGATTACGGTGCAGAACATCGATGGGTCGTCGCCTTCACAACTCGCCAATGCTGCGATCGACCAAGCGTATGCGGTTCTAGAGACCAGATGGAAATCGCAAACCATCATTAGCCCCAATGCGCCCGCACAGTACTTGTCGGCGACTCTGCGATTTAACGATATCAGGGAATGGGCGGTTATCAGGCAACGTCTTGCTGATCTCAATATGGTTCGGAACTTGGCCGTGCGCGCGATTTCGCCGACCGGTGCTGAGCTTGGCCTGACTTATTCCGGGAGCGTTGACCAGTTGCGGGTTGCGCTTGCGCAAAAAGAACTTCTGTTGGTGAACAGCGAACAGCTCACCGTCATCGAACTTGCAAAGCCGTTAGCTGAACTCGAGATTCCTGTCGACGAGCAAATGGATGGAGAGGGGCAGCTGGATGCTGAGCCCCTCATTGAAGGGGCGGAAGAGATCATCTCCGATCCAGAAGCGGCCGCTACGCCAATGGAGACCGAAGGATCCGAGACACAGATCTACGGCGCTGAAAACGACCTCTAAGAGACTGTCTGGTTGCGTCTCCATTTCGCTCGCACTAAACGTCCTATGTGAGCACTCAGTTAACGTTTCGTTTCGACCAGCGCCCGATTTTCACGGAAGCCAGCTTCTGTGTTGGCCCCAGCAACGAAGCTGCCTGGAATGCGGTCGGCCGCTGGCCGGATTGGCCGGGAAATATGTACGCGCTCTGTGGCCCTCGGGGGTCGGGAAAGTCTCATTTGGCAGCCATCTGGGCGCACCGGGCAAGTGCGGCATATATCCGAGCAGATGAAATCACCGAAGAGAAGTTAAGCGGGCTTGCTGGCTTTTCCGCACTGGTCGTTGATGGGAGTTCCCAATTGGATCACGACCAGGGCGGATTTTCCTGCGACGAAAGGGCCCTGTTTCATTTCTTCAATATTGCAGTCGAAAATGAGATTGCAGTCCTTTTCACTTCGCGCCTTTTGCTCGCCGACTGGGAAGTGTCGTTGCCAGATCTCGTTTCAAGACTGAAGACGGTTCCCACTGCGCTTCTGAGCGAGCCCGATGAAGAAACATTGGGTCGCGTGCTGGTCAAATTGTTTGGCGATCTCCAGCTGAGCGTCTCCGAAGAGGTGGTTGCTTATCTCGTGATCCGGATGCCGCGGTCCTATAGTGCCGCGCAGCAAGTTGTCGCAAAAATCGATGAAATCTCGTTGAGAGACGGTGGTGGAATTTCCAAAGCGGTGGCCGGAGCGGCGTTGCGCTCGTTGATCTAAGTTGGACGGAGGCGAGCTCGGGCATTCCTTGTGAGATTCTTCCACAATGGTAATAAAAGTAGAGTATTCCCTTCTATAATGCGTATCAAAGGGCGTAGGAGTGGCCATGGCGGACGTGCAAAATGTCGATGACTTGGGAACGCAAGACGCAGCGGGTCTAAGTACGTCCCAAGTCGCCGCGGGGGATGGAGCTTCTGCGTATTTCGCCGACATGACGTCTCCGGATCGGTTCGTTAATCGCGAATTGTCGTGGTTGGCCTTCAATACCCGCGTCTTAGAAGAAGCCGCCAACCGGGCGCACCCGCTTCTTGAGCGTCTCAGATTTCTCTCGATTTCTGCATCGAACTTGGATGAGTTCTACATGGTTCGCTTTGCCGGCTTGCGCCGCCTTGTGAAACAGGGTGTGACGGCGACCAGTCAAGATGGAAGAACGCCTGCAGATCAACTCAAGCTGCTCCGTGCAGAGACGGAGGAGCTCATTCGGCAGCAACAAAACCGTTGGGCGCAGTTGGTGAACGAATTACGCGAGAATGGGCTCAATATCGTTCAGCCGGCGGAGTTGACGCCGGACGAACAGCAGTGGCTTGAATCCTATTTTGAGGAGTTTGTTTTTCCTGTCCTTACGCCGCTTGCTATCGATCCGGCCCATCCGTTCCCGTTTATTCCTAATCTCGGTTTTGGTATGACCCTGGAGTTTCTCAGACCAGGCGGGCAGGAGCAGACAAAGGCGCTCATTCTTCTTCCGCATACAACATCTCGGTTTATCAAACTTCCTGAAACTTCAGGCAATGGCAACGCTCAGCTGCAAGCGCGTTATATCAAACTCGAAGATATTACGAGTATGTTTCTCTACAAGTTGTTCCCCAATTGCGAGATATTGGGGAGCGGCGTGTTCCGGGTCGTGCGCGATAGCGATATCGAGGTGGAAGAAGAAGCCGAAGACCTCGTTCAATTCTTTGAGACGGCCTTGAAGCAACGCCGGCGAGGCGACGTGATCCGGTTGAAAATGGACGGTAAGATGCCCGAGGGGTTAAAGTCCTTTATCGCCGGTCATCTCGAAATGAGCGATGAAGACATTGTCGAAGTCGACCATATTCTTGGGATGGGTGACGCGTCTGAATTGATCACCGACGACTGGCCGCATCTAAAGTTCAGCTCTTTCGAACCGCGTTTTCCGGAGCGGATAAAAGATCATGGGGGCGACGCGTTCTCTGCCATCAGAGAAAAAGATTTCATCGTTCATCATCCATTCGAATCTTTTGATGTGGTTGTGCAGTTCCTGCGCAAAGCCGCCGAAGACCCTGACGTTGTTGCCATTAAGCAAACGCTTTACCGGACGAGTGAAAATTCTCCCATCGTTGCGGCGTTGATTGAAGCAGCTGAAGCCGGAAAATCGGTCACGGCGATCGTCGAGCTGAAAGCCCGCTTTGACGAAGAGGCCAATATTCGCTGGGCCCGGAATCTGGAACGGGCCGGCGTTCAAGTTGTGTATGGCTTTGTCAGCTTGAAAACTCATGCCAAACTCAGCCTGGTCGTGCGCAAAGAAGGCTCAGCAATGCGCACCTATACACATATCGGGACCGGCAATTATCATCCCATTACCGCACGGATCTATACGGACCTTTCGCTGTTCACGGGTGATGTTGCGTATGGTCATGATGCGAACAAGGTGTTTAACTTCATTACGAGCTACACCGAACCCGAGCATCTCGAGAAGCTCAAGATTTCGCCTCGGCAAATTCGAACTGAAATCATCAACCAGCTTGATGCCGAAATCGCCCACGCTCAAAGTGGCCGTCCCGGCCGCGTGTGGGCAAAGATGAACTCTTTGGTCGATGAGGCCGTTATCGACAAATTGTACGAAGCAAGCGGTGCTGGTGTGAAGATCAATCTTGTCGTGCGCGGCATCTGCTGTTTGAGACCCGGCATTCCCGGCTTGTCTGACAACATTTCCGTCAAGAGCATCGTGGGCCGGTATCTTGAGCACTCGCGCATAGTTTGTTTTGGAAATGGGCAAGAGCTGCCCTCTCGTCAAGCGAAAGTCTACATCTCATCTGCGGATTGGATGCCGAGAAATTTGGACCGGCGTGTTGAAATTCTGTGCCCGATAGAGAACCCGACCGTTCACGAACAAGTACTTGATCAAATAATGATGGCCAACTTGAATGACCGGGCGCAAAGTTGGGAGATGAACTCGGATGGCAGCTACACGCGGATCACTCCGGTGAGCGATGGGGACGAGATGTTTAGTGTCCATGAATATTTTATGACAAACCCGAGTTTGTCGGGGAGGGGATCGGCTTCCACAGACGATCTTCCTTCATTGATTGCGCGCAGCTCTTAACCGGGCTAAACGAGTGAATGGGTTTCAGCACTTGGCGGAACCCCTATACTTGCATCCTTGGGAGGATTGGGCGTCGTGGCTGATGAAGAAGAGCGTTTGGCCTATCGCTACTTGACCGGCAAAGACAATCGTGAGTTCTGTGAGCGAGTGAGTGCCGCTTTAGAGGACGGCTACGTTTTGTACGGTCATCCAGCTCTTGCTTTCAACGGGGAGCATATGGTGGCGGGACAGGCGGTGGTCCTGCCAGAAGTCGTCGACGATATGGACGTTGAGATCGATCTTGACGGCCTAGACTTAGAAGCGTTGCTTGGAGATGACTCGAAGTAGCCGAGCCGTCGAACCTGTGCCGGTTTCGCTGAAGTCGGCGCGGACGAACTCCATAGGCGTCGTTGATATCGGTTCGAATTCAGTGCGACTTGTGGTTTTTGAGGAGGCCAGTCGCAGCCCGATCTCAATATGTAACGAAAAGGTCATGTGCGGCCTTGGGCGTGCGGTGGTCTCTTCGGGCCGTCTCGATGAGGAAGGGATCGAGCGGACGCTTGCGGAGTTGGCCCGCTTCAAAATCCTAGCCGATTATCATTCCGTTAGTCGCTTGCTGGCGTTTGCGACGGCGGCCGTGCGCGGAGCAAAGAACGGCCAAGAATTTATCGATGCCGCAAGTGCGCAACTGAATTGCCCAATCCTCATTCTCTCGGGAGAAGATGAGGCGCGCTTGGCGGCGGCCGGGGTAAAGTGCGGCATTCTCAACGCGACCGGACTTGTGGCGGATTTGGGCGGGGGAAGCCTTGAAATCTCGATCCTTAAAAAGGGTGTACTGAAGAAAACGCATACGTTGGGAATCGGTGCCCTGACCTTGAAAGATGTTTCGGGCGGAGACTTGCAAACGGCTGAAGAAATCGCGCGGCGGGAGTGCAAGAGCGTGGATTGGCTCGACAGGATTCCGGACGATAGAATATATGCAGTGGGCGGAGCTTGGCGCACGATTGCCCGGTTGCATATGAAGCGGCGCAACTATGAGCTGCATGTTTTGCACCAATATAGTATGCGTGCTGAGGAAGTTGTTGAACTTGCCGACTACCTCATCCAAATGAAGCCTAAGGAGATGATCGAATCAATCGATATTCCTTCCAAGCGCGTGGAAAGCTTGCCGTTTAGCGCAATCGCAATTAAGCAACTGATCCAGCGTTCCAGGGCGCGGGAAGTCATGATTTCGGCCTTCGGTGTTCGCGAAGGGGTCATGTACGAGACGCTTTCTAAGGCCGAAAAGAGCGCCTATCCACTCTCGATCAATATCGAGCGCATTTCTTCCACACGCAGCCGGACCGGAAACAATCTGGAAGAAATTGAGTTGTGGACGGACCGTTTTTTTGAAAGTCTGGGCGAAGATCAAGCTGACTATAAGAGACTGTTCCGTCAAGCCGCCTGCAAGCTGAGCGGTATCGAATGGTCCACGCATCCCGACCAGCGAGCAGAAATCGGGTTCCGTGAAGTCTTGTTCATGAATGCGTCAGGGATTTCTCATTACGATCGTCTTTACTTGGCGGCATGTGTCTATTGCCGTTATTCCAACCACGCTTTGCCGGTCGTATCGGGGGGATTGAGATTGACTGCGGCGGACGAAGCGCACGCACGCCTCGTAGGTGCGGTCATTCGTGTGGGACACACTCTTTCGGGCGGAGCCGCGGGACTATTGCACCGATGTTCCCTGCGACGTATCGGCGGGGAGGTCTCCCTCGAACTGCCGGATGACTTACGAGACTTGGCTGGAGAAAACGTTGAAAAACGACTTGGGGCCGTCGCTGCTTGCCTCAAGATGCGGTATTCGCTCGATGTGCGCAGTCCTGAAGCTGAACTTGTTTAGTCCGCCCCGTTTTTTGTGATGACGCGTCCGTTCTCGACGACGAGCGATGTTTTTCCCTGTAGCAGATCGAGCGCATAGGATCCGTACACTGTCTTACGCCATCCCTCCAAAGCGGGAATGCTTTCGGTTTGGCCCGCCGCGATCTTTTCCAGATCTGCGGTTGAGGCGACCAATTTTTGAGCGACGCCGTGGCGTTCGCATTGCAGTTTGAGAAGAACCTTGAGGAGGTCGACAATTGCTCCGTCAACCGCACCGTTTGGTTTCAGCTCGGGCAGAGGTGGAAGATCTTCCTTAGGGCGCTCTAGGCCTCTATGGATGGCTTCAATCAGGGATTGTGAAGCACCTGACTTGGCAAATCCTCTGGGCAAGAATCGCATCTTTTCTAAGCCCTGTTCCGTCTTTGGGGCTTGGCCGACAATGTCGTAGAGGGCGTCGTCTTTGAGAACGCGGCCCCTTGGGACGTTGCGCGCCTGGGCTTCTTGTTCGCGCCATGCGGCAACCTCGATCAGAACGCCTAACTTCTTGCGCACCGAAGGCCTCAGTTTCAGTCGGCGCCAAGCGTCTTGGGGCTCAGCGCGGTAGGAGCCCGGGTCGGTCAGAACCGCAGCCTCTTCTGTGAGCCAATGGAGCCGGTCCAATCGCTCAAGCTCCTTTTTGAGATGAAGGTAGACTTCTCTAAGATGGGAAACGTCCTGGGCGGCATAACGCATTTGGCGGTCTGAAAGGGGTCGGTGGCTCCAGTTGCTCACCCGGAACGATTTGTCGATGTTCGCGCCGAGCAGACGTTTGACGATCGTGTCGTAGCCGATGGAGTCTCCCATGCCACAAGCCATAGCCGCAATTTGCGTATCAAAAAGGGGATCGGGAATGGTCTCGTTCAAGGAGTAGAAGATTTCGACATCTTGCCGAGCTGCATGGAAGACTTTTACGACAGCCGACGCCGACAAGAGATCGTAAAAGGAAGAGAGGTCGAGGTCTTGGGCAAGAGGATCAACGAGGTAGACGCTGTCCGGCGTGGCGAACTGTATGAGGCAGAGCTCAGGCCGATAGGTGTTTTCGCGCAGGAACTCCGTGTCGACCGTCACAAAAGGGGCGGAGAGCGCCTCGCGGCACGCAGCGTCTAGTGAGTTTGTTTCGGTGATGAGTTCCATGAATTTGACCAGAGCGGTGGCTACCTTGTTCTTGCGGAAATAGCAATGGCAGGATTTGACGGGCCTGCCCATCGGACTTGACAAATGGCCGCCGATTATGCGCTCTAACGCCGTTGTGCTGCTCGTTCGGGCGCCCGTTTTCAGCTTCAAAGGAATGCAAAATGCACACTTATCGCACGCACACTTGCGGCGAGTTGAGATCCGCTCATGTCGGCGAAACGGTCCGTTTGTCCGGTTGGGTCCATCGCAAGCGCGATCACGGAGGTCTGCTCTTTATCGATCTTCGCGATCACTATGGGATCACCCAGTGTGTTATCGAGCCCGACAACAAGATTTTTGCTGCAGTAGAGGCAGTGCGGGCCGAAAGCGTGATCACGGTGACCGGCCCCGTGGTGGCCCGGACAGACGACACTGTCAATGAGGACCTGCCGACAGGCCATGTTGAAGTGCGAATCGGTGAATGGGAAATGCAATCGTCGGCCGACGAGCTGCCGCTTCCTGTGTTTGGCGATCAGGAATACCCCGAAGAAACCCGGCTTAGGTATCGCTTTCTGGATTTGCGGCGGGAGCGCATTCATCACAACATCGTTTTGCGCAGTCAGGTGATCTCATCCATTCGCCGCCGGATGACCGAAGCGGGGTTCATGGAGTTTCAAACGCCGATCCTGACGGCGTCGAGCCCGGAGGGCGCCCGTGACTTTTTGGTGCCGAGCCGTTTGCATCCGGGCAAGTTCTACGCACTGCCTCAAGCGCCCCAGCAATTCAAGCAGCTGATCATGGTGGCGGGCTTCGACCGGTACTTTCAGATCGCGCCCTGTTTTCGCGATGAAGATGCCCGTGCGGACCGGAGCCCGGGAGAATTCTACCAGCTCGACTTGGAAATGAGTTTCGTGACGCAGGAGGACGTGTTCCAGACGATGGAGCCGGTGCTCCACGGGCTCTTTGACGAATTCGCCGGCGAACGGATTGTCTCGCCGGCGCCGTTCCCGCGCATTCCCTTTGCGGAGTCCATGGCCAAGTATGGTTCGGACAAACCGGATTTACGCAATCCGATTGAAATGACCGATGTGAGTGAGACGTTTCGCGGGTCAGGGTTCAAAGTCTTTGCGGGCATGCTGGAGAAAAACGAGAAAGCGCAAGTCTGGGCCATTCCGGCCGCCACGGGCGGCAGCCGGGCTTTCTGTGACCGGATGAATAATTGGGCTCAGTCCGAAGGTCAGCCGGGCCTTGGCTACATTTTCTTCCGGGACGGGGAAGGAGCCGGCCCGGTGGCCAAGAATATTGGCGAAGAACGAACGCTCGCGCTTCGTGATCAGCTCGGCTTGAAGGATGGGGATGCTGTCTTTTTTGTAGCAGGTGAGCCGAAATCGTTTGTTCAGTTTGCGGGAGCCGCGCGGCAGAAAATCGGAACTGAGCTGGATCTTTGTGAAAAGGATACGTTCCGCTTTTGTTGGATCGTTGACTTTCCCATGTTCGAGTACGACGAGGCCGAAAAGAAAATCGACTTCAGCCATAATCCGTTTTCCATGCCGCAAGGGGGTATGGAGGCGCTGGAGACCCAAGATCCGCTCGATATCCTGGCCTATCAATATGATATCGTGTGCAACGGCGTGGAGCTGTCGTCCGGTGCCATCCGGAACCATTTGCCCGAGATCATGCTGAAAGCCTTTTCAATCGCAGGCTATGAGGCAAGTGCCGTCGAGTCTGAGTTCAGCGGCATGCTGAATGCGTTGCGTTATGGGGCACCGCCCCACGGCGGGTTCGCTCCGGGCGTGGACCGGATTGTGATGCTGCTCGCCGGGGAAGAGAATTTACGCGAAGTGACTCTCTTCCCAATGAATCAGCAAGCGGAAGATTTGATGATGGGCGCCCCGTCTGAAGTGTCAAATGCGCAGATGCGCGAGCTGAATATTCGCGTCTCTTTGCCGCCGGCGGAGAAGAATGAGTAGTGTACGTAAGAGTAGTGTCCGCCGCAAAATAAGATAATACTTGCAATTTCTTGCTCTCAGGCCCATATCTATATTAGATTTGGGCCGACCATGGGCCGTTGCGCCGCTTACAAACCGGCAATCGTTTCTTAATCCCCCCAAAATCGATAATTGGACGAGGTAGCGCCATAGTGGCCTGAACCTCGCGTTTACCTAAAGAACAAGGAATTTTTATGAGCGACGGCGTTGTGAAGTGGTTTAACCCGCAAAAAGGGTTTGGTTTTATCGAGCTTGATGGAGGCCAGCGGGATGTTTTCGTGCACATCAGCGCCGTAGAACGTGCCGGATTAAGCACCTTACGCGAAGGATCGCGAGTTTCTTTTGATGCGGTAACCGACACGCGTACCGGAAAGACATCCGCGGAGAATTTGAAAGAGATTCGGTAAGTCATACGCGTGTACGGAGTAGCATGAATGCACTCCTGCAGCATAGTCGCAGTGTCTGCGGACTCGTAGGTATACAGAGCGACTAGTTGATGCAGACTATTTTGAGGACGAATGAAATGGAAAATCAGACGACCAAAGTCTATGATCGGCAGACGGTGCTTGCAAAAAGGGCTGAAAGAGCTCGTGACGCTCAAGAAGCTTTGCGCGAGCACAGAGCGGAAATCGTCGCCCGACAGGCAAAGACATCTCGTCTAAGGGAGCTTCGATTGGCGAAGATGCAAGAATCCGAGGACGGAGAAGAGACGAAGCCGATCCTCAAGAAGCGCGTCCGCAAAATCGTACGAAAATTTTAAGGTATTGAGATCAAGAATGCGCTGTGCGTTGTTTTAAGGTGCACGCGGCTGTGGTCGAACGACCCTACCGCTTGACTTTTGAGAGACAATAGCGCATTCGACAGCTTATCGTGAAATTGCGCGAATTGCGGGCAGCCGCTTTATCATTTCACGGCATTTCAATCTAAATTCGCTAATTCCAGGTGCGTGTGGAATACGGCGCAACGCCGAATTCCTTTCTGGTGGCATTTCTTGAATTTGCCGTCAGGGGACTCGAGCACTTAGGTAGCAATCATTGACTTCTTCATTTTCTTCACTCGGATTATCCGAAACCATCAAACGCGCCGTAGCGGCAGCGAAGTACTCAACTCTTACGCCGATCCAATCAAAGGCCATTCCGGCACAATTGGAGGGGCGTGACTTGCTCGGAATTGCGCAGACGGGCACCGGGAAAACTGCGGCTTTCGTTTTGCCATTGCTATATCACCTGGAACAACAGCGCCGTCACCCTTTGCCACGCACAACCCGTGCGCTCATTCTCGCGCCCACACGGGAGCTTGCAGTTCAGATTTCTCAGAGCATTTCTGTTTATGGCGCATACTCCAAATTGCGGCACGCCGTGATCACCGGCGGTGTTGGACATCAAAAACAGATAGCCCAGCTTAAGGGTGGTCTTGATATTCTTGTAGCCACCCCTGGTCGACTGATCGATTTGATCGACCGCAAAGAACTGGATTTGGGAAGGACCGCTTATTTCGTCTTAGACGAAGCTGACCGGATGCTCGATATTGGTTTTATTCGAGATGTGAGGAAAATCGCCAAGCTCGTCGCCAAGCCGCGCCAGACCATTTTGTTTTCGGCCACGATGCCCAAGAGTGTGAAATCTCTGGCTGATGAGATATTGACCGATCCGGTCACGGTTGAAGCACCTGCCAAGTCAGTTGCGGCTGACCGCGTCGATCAGAAGGTGCTCTTCCTGGGTACGAAAGACAAAAATGCCCAACTGTGCAGAATCGTGAAGGATCCAGCCGTTGAAAGCGTCATTGTCTTCGTGCGCACTAAAAGACGCGCCGACAGAGTGACAAAAGTGTTGGATCAAAACAGCATCAAAACGTCTGCGATCCACGGAAACAAGTCGCAGAACGTACGCCAAAAATCCTTGGAGCGCTTCAAGAAGGGCCGGATTAAAGCGCTTGTTGCAACGGATATTGCGTCAAGAGGGATTGACGTTGATGGTGTGACGCACGTGATCAATTTTGATCTGCCCGATGAGGCAGAAAGTTATGTCCACCGGATTGGGCGAACGGCGCGGGCGGGAAAGAGTGGGACGGCCATTTCCTTTTGCGACCCTTCCGAAACCAATCAGCTTCGTTCCATCGAAAAGCTGCTTGGGAAACAGATCGCAGCCGAACAAATCGAGGCCTCCGGAGTTCACAAGCTCCCCGAGCCGCGAGCTACAGCAGATGCAGATAAACTAAGTCCCAAGAAGCGGCGGCGTCCTTCCCGGAGCCGCCAACGAAGGCGGGCCGCCTGATGAACACTTATGGTGCCGAACCCACCCATCGATACCGTGTTGGGCAGATGGTTCGCATTGTGAGTTTTTCCATAAGTGCGAGGTACAAGTCCAGCAACGCCTTTCCGAGGGAGGCATTCGAAGTCGTACGTTTGCTACCTCCTGAGCACGGCTATTGTCAGTATCGGATTCAGTCAAGCCACGACCAGCATGAGCGTGTGGTCGTGGAAAGCGAAATATCGCTCGTGTAGATCCGAGCAATGCGCTCGACAACGACTGATTGGTGAGACTTATGATTTATCGTGACTTGATTTCATTGCTTTGTCGAGGTATGCGCGCGCGTTCTTCAGTTTCGATGCTTATTGTTATCCTTTGTACAGGCGCCGTCTCCCCCACCTCCGCAACAGAATCGCTCGTGCCAGAAAACGCCTATGAAAAACGCTTCGGCAATGGTTGGGCGTGTCTGCGCGGCTTCAAAGCCGTCAACGACCAGTGCGTTCCTGTCGTTTTACCTGAAAACGCTTACTTAGAGGGATCGGACGGACGGTGGAAGTGCCGGCGTGGATTCATCGAGAATGAAGGACAATGCACGAAAATCGTTGTACCCGAAAATGCTTTCTTGTCGGAAGAAATTCGCCTCGGCCGGGGCTGGAAGTGTGAACGGGGCTATCGGGATTCGGGTGGGGGGTGCCAGAAGATTAGCGTTCCTGAGAATGCCTTTATGACCGATAATACCGCGTACGGAAAAGGATGGGAATGCGAGCGTGGTTTTCGTGCGTCCGACGATACTTGTATTCGTATCGACGTTCCCGCGAACGGCTATCTCACGAACTCGCAATTCGGACCCGGATGGGTTTGTGAGCGGGGTTTCGCTGCCGACGGAAATCGGTGCGAGCCTGTAACCGTTCCCGAAAACGGATATCTCTCCGACAAGGGAAATGATTTTAAGTGTGAGCGTGGATACGCGAAGGTGTCAAAGACCTGCGAGTTGATTGTTTTGCCCGCGAACACGCAGCTTGATTACTCGGGAAACAATTGGGAATGCAGCGAACCGTATATCCGGGATCGGGCTGGATGTGTGCTGAGGTGATTTTTGGGGCTGTCACTGATGTTTGATGGGTGAAAGAAAACGACACTCCCTCCATTTTAACTTGTTCGGCGCTGCGCGGGCTTGTTTTCTCGGTAGCCGCTTCCGCGGGCGAAAACTCCAGATCGGATCAAGTGCTTTTTGGACCATTGGTTCTATCAAGTCTCTGGTGATTTTAGACTTCTGGATCCCCGATCAGCGCGATCTTCGATCGCTTGTCGGGGATGACGGTTGCTTGTGACCCCAAGAATTGTCCCCCTGATCGCTATGCTCCGCAAGCGATGACGGGCGACGGAGTTCCTCTCCGGCACCGACTTGCGGCTGGATCGCATCCCTTGTTAACGATCGGATGGAGCGACGCTCGTTCTCGAGTGTTCGCGATGTCAGACGCGGGAGGATCGCCGCCGGCCATCGCAAGGCGCTACCCCCAAAGAGCAGCGCGTCCCGTCTAAGGCAAGACCCGTACCGGAGGTCCGCCTCGAAGTGGATGTGAATGGCCGGTGGGGGTCGGATGTTTTCCGGGAGATAAGTGTTGAAGAGTATCTGGTGATCGGTCGTTTTCGGCCGCACCCAAACCGACTTGTATGGGTCTTGCGAATCGCCGGCTTAGGGATTGGCCGCAAGCGTTCTGCTTGATTTGTGATGAGACCTTAACTTCCGAGTTATTCATGATTCGCCTCATTCGTGATTGCACAGCTTCGTGGCTCCAAATCAGCTGATCTCGATACGCCGTGGTTTGGCCTTTTCCGCTTTGGGAAGGCGGAGTGTCAAAACGCCGTCTTCCATTTCCGCGGAGATCTTACTTTGGTCGATTGCGTCGGGAAGCGAGAACTTGCGATTGTAATGCCCGACATTATACTCCGTATACACTGGTTTCATTTCCGAATAGCTCGAAAGGTCGATACGGCCTTCGATCTGAAGGACATTTGCTTCGATCGAAATATCGATGTCGGTTTTTTCAACGCCTGCCATCTCCACAACCAGCGTCAATCCTTCTTCGGTTTCATAGATATCTGTGTAGGGAACAAAGTAGCGAGCCGGTATCGTCTTTTCTTCTTTTTCGAGGAGCTCCTGCTTTTCTTGAACTTCCATGGATTGGTTTTCCGTCATTTCACATCTCCTTAAGAGTGTTCGCAATTCTGCTAGTTAATCGCGATGGACTTGGGTTTATCGCGCTCTGCACGCGGCAGACGCAGGGTCAATACGCCGTTCTTATAATCGGCTTTCACCCCCTCGGCGTCGACTTCAAATGGGATCGCCAGAGTCCTGTCGAATTGGCCCGCGCTGCGTTCCCGGCGATGCACACTGGCGACTTCTCCGTACAAGATGCGTTTGGCACCAGCGATCCGCAGACGGTTGTTTTGCACTTCCACCGCGACGTCTTCGCGCCGGATGCCGGGGAGTTCGGTAACCACGACAAATTCGTCGCCATCTACAAACACGTTTAGGGGCGGGTAGGCGCCGCCGCCGCTGGTGCTGCGATTGAGCCAATCGCTGCCGCGAAAGGAGTCTAATGCGTGCTGAAGCTGATTCAGTCGTTCAAACGGGTCGGAGAAAAGTCTGGGCATAATTCATCCTTCGGTATGTTTGAGAACAAGGCTCGATCAAAGGATGTGGGTGCGGGCGCTTAGGGAAATCAGCGGTGCCAAGCAAGCCCGCCAGCGCCGCGCCCTGCGGTTGGTTGTAGGGAGTTAGGACTTCAGGCAGAGCCATCACCACACATCCTCGATCAAGCAACATGCGATAAGATCGGCTGAGCCTAAAAATCAGCCGATTTTGGCACTCGATAACAGAGAGTGCCAAGGTGCCCTACGAGATGGTTTTTCTTGGTTATGAGTCAAGGGTCTGTGCGCGATTTTTTTGGTTTTCGTTTAATGGTTTTTGGGCTCTGGAGTTGGTAAGGCGGTCGGGCGGTGAAGTCGTTTTGGAGTTGCCGATGGTCGATCATCCATAGCAACGAAGGTTAATGGGTATCATCAAACAGCCAGCTGTTTCTATCGTTGCGAGCAAAGGCAATGGCACCCTCTATACAAATGGCACCCTCTATACAGGAGTTACGTCTAATCTGATCAAACGGGCCTATGAGCACCGCGAGGGTCTGGTGGAGGGTTTTTCAAAAAAGCACGGCTGCAAACTCTTGGTTTGGTATGAATCACATGAAGAGATGGAAAGCGCCATACTGCGTGAGAAGCAAATCAAAGCGGGTTCTCGCAAAAAGAAGATTCAACGGATCGAGGCGGACAATCCCGGCTGGCGCGATTTGCACGAGGAACTTTGACGCCTCGCCAAACACCGTCATCGCGAGCCGCCGGAGGCGGCGCGGTGATCCAAGGGCGATCGCGCACGGATCTTGAATTTTTGAGGAGTTGACGGCTTTGGCGATGTGGTCCTGAAAAGTGGCGGTCGACCGGTTGAATTTCAGGTCGGCGTCTTGATCTTTAAGCTTCGGCCGTTGTTCAGAACCAAGGCCAATTGTGCCGTGGCGGTAACTGGTCCGAATCCCAACGCCCCTGGATCGCTTCGCTTTGCTCGCGATGACGGGTCAAAGCTGTTCCTTACGAACACCCCGTCGTTGCGCCGCAGGTCTCGCATTTCAAGCACGTGCCGTTGCGCACCAATGTGAAGTTTCCGCATTCGGGGCAGGCGTCGCCCTCAAAGCCTTTGAGTTTGGCTTCATACAAACTCCGCGAGCGGAGGTCCCCCGAAGATGCCGCGGCGCCCAAGCCGGCAGATCCCGCACCAGCGGCTTGGGCGATAGCTTCGACATCCTCACTCTTGCGAGCGGTCGCCGAATTGGCCTCCTCTTCTTTCGCGACATTGCTGAATACGACCAGTTTGTTGGGCAGGTTCGAGCGGATATAGCCCTGGCTGGCGACGCTCTTGACCACATTGATGACCTCGTTTTGCCCGTCTTCTTCCGGGTTCCGGCCCTCCAAGATGCCGTCGCCGATGGCATCGACTTTCTGGTCGTCTGCCGTCACATGAGCCAAATCCTCGCGGCCGAGATAGGACACGGCGAGTTCCCGGAAAATGTAGTCCAGCAAAGATGTGGCGTGCTTGATCGTGTCGTTGCCTTCAACAGGGCCGGCCGGTTCAAAGCGGGTGAAGGTGAAGGCCTCCACAAACTCTTCCAGCGGGACCCCATATTGCAGGCCGATGGAAATGGCGATGGCGAAGTTGTTCATCAGGGACCGGAAGGCCGCGCCTTCTTTGTGCATATCGATGAAGATTTCACCGACCGTGCCGTCTTCATACTCCCCCGTGCGCAAATACACTTTGTGGCCGCCGACGACGGCCTTTTGGGTATAGCCTTTGCGCCGATCAGGAAGGCGGCGCCGCTCGACGAGGCGCTCGACAACGCGTTCGACGATCTTTTCCGTCACCATCTTTGTTTGAACAGCTGCCGGCTGTTTGGCTACGGCGGGAAGACTTTCTTCTTCCTCTTTGACCTCTTCGTCTTCGATGAGTTTGGCGCTCAAGGGCTGGCTTAGTTTTGAGCCGTCCCGATAGAGGGCAATTGCTTTGAGCCCAAGCTTCCAGGCTTGTTCATAGGCCAGGGCGCACTCGTCCATCGGTGCGGTGTTTGGCATGTTGATGGTTTTAGAGATGGCGCCGGAAATAAAGGGCTGCACAGCCGCCATCATTTGCAAATGGCTTTGGACGGACAGGTAGCGGGTGCCGATGCGTCCGCAAGGATTGGCACAATCGAACACCGGCAAATGCTCTTCCTTGAGATGAGGGGCGCCCTCTAACGTCATGGCGCCGCTGCAGTGGAGATTGGCGGCGTCAGTCTCCGCTTTGGAGAATCCAAGCTTGCCCAAGATATCCAGACGGGGATCGTCAAGCTCCTCTTCGCTGAGGTTCAAGACGGATTTGCAAAAATCATCGCCCAGTACCCATCTGTTGAAACAGAAGGAAATGTCGAACGCTTCAGCTATTTGAGCTTCGAGTGCTTGGAGTTGTTCGTCGCCAAATCCCTTCTCTTTGAGTGTCTGATGATTGACGCCGGGAGCCGTTGCAAGCGAACCGGTGCCAACCGCATACTGAACAATGTCTTCTATTTGTTCCGGCGTATAGTCCAACTGGCGCAGCGCTTCAGGCACTTGCTGATTGATGATCTTGAAATAGCCGCCACCGGCCAATTGCTTGAATTTGACCAAGGCGAAGTCGGGCTCGATACCGGTCGTGTCGCAGTCCATCACGAGGCCGATCGTGCCGGTTGGCGCGATCACACTGATTTGGGCGTTGCGAAAACCGTGTTGCTCGCCCCGGTCGATGCATTCGTCCCACGCCTTTTCCGCCCGCTCGACAAGGCCGTCCACCGGAACGTTTTCGCGGTTCAGCACTTTCGGCTCCGTGCTGAGGTTTTCGAAGGGCAAGCCTTTGATCGCTGCGGCGCGGTGGTTCCGCACAACCCGCATCATCGCTTTGTCATTTTCCCAATACTTGGCAAAAGCGCCAAGGCGCTCGGCCATTTCTGCGGACGTGGCATAGGCTTTCCCGCTGAGGAGGGCCGCCAGGCCGCCGGCAAGGGCGCGCCCGTCTTCACTGTCATAGCCAAGACCCATGGCCATCAAAAGGCCACCTAGATTGGCAAAGCCCAATCCGAGCGTGCGGTAGTCGTAGGAGTTGCGGGCGATCTCAGGTGAGGGGAATTGCGCCATCGTCACCGAAATCTCGAGTGCGATTGTCCAGAGCCTGATGGCTTGCTCATAGGCATCCAGGTTGAACGCTCCATCTTGCTGGCGGAAGGAAAGTAAGTTAAGGGAGGCAAGATTGCACGCAGTGTTGTCCAAAAACATATATTCAGAGCACGGATTTGAGGCTCTGATTTCACCGCCTTCCGGGCAAGTATGCCAGTCGTTGATGGTGGTGTGAAACTGAATGCCCGGGTCGGCAGAAAACCAAGCCGCTTCCCCCATGGACCGCCAGAGGTCCCGTGCGCGCACTGTTTTTGCGATCTCGCCATCGGTGCGCCGGGTCAGGTGCCACTCCCCGTCGCGGCTGACTGCCTGCATAAAGTCATCGCTTACGCGTACGGAGTTGTTTGAATTCTGACCGGAGACGGTTCTGTATGCCTCTGAATCCCAATCTGCGTCGTACACATCGAAGGCAATCGACTCGAAGCCTTGCTTTGCGTACTGAATGACTTGGTAGATACAGTTCTCGGGAACAAAGGCTGCTTTGGCTGCGGCGATCTCGCGCTTCAATGCCGGATTCTTATAGGGGTCAAAACAGTCGTCTTGAGATCCTTGACAATTTAGGCAAGCCTTCATGACCGCGTTGAGATGCTTGTCTAGGATTTGGGAGCCAACGATGAGGGCAGCCACCTTGCGCTCTTCGACCACCTTCCATTCGATGAATTCTTCGATATCCGGGTGATCAATGTCGACGACCACCATTTTGGCCGCGCGGCGCGTGGTGCCTCCCGATTTGATCGCGCCCGCCGCCCGGTCGCCGATGCGCAAAAAACTCATGAGGCCGGAGGATCGTCCGCCTCCGGACAAGGGCTCGTCGGCGCCCCGCAAGTTTGAAAAGTTTGAGCCTGTTCCCGAGCCATACTTAAACAAGCGAGCTTCGCGGGTCCAAAGATCCATGATCCCGCCATCGTTCACTAGATCATCCTCTATGCTCTGGATGAAGCAAGCGTGCGGTTGCGGATGCTGGTAGGCGGTTTGGGACTCCGTGACGAGCCCGGTGGACGGATTCACGAAATAGTGACCTTGAGATGGCCCATCAATGCCGTAGGCCCAATGCAGGCCTGTGTTGAACCATTGAGGGCTGTTCGGCGCAGCGATTTGGGCCGTCAGCATATAGCGCATCTCATCGAAAAGGGCCTGAGCATCTTCCTCGGAAGAGAAGTAATCGTGCTTCCAGCCCCAATAGGTCCAAGTTCCCGCGAGCCGATCGAACACCTGCTTGACGCTCGTCTCAGGGCCGAATTGATCTTCTTCGGCCAGAGATTTGAGCTGCTCGTGATCGGGTTCCTGGCGCCAAAGCCATTCCGGAACGTTTGGCTCCGGAACCGGTTTCACAAATGCCGGAACACCGGCCTTACGAAAGTACTTTTGCGCGAGAACGTCGCAGGCAACCTCGCTCCATCCGGCAGGAACTTCGGCATCATCGAGATAGAAAATCAGCGTTCCATCCGGGTTACGGATTTCGCAAGAGGTCGTGCGGAACTCGAAACTCTCATAAGGAGAGACGCCTGATTCGGTGTAAAATCGTTCGATGCGCATGCCTTGGCCCGGTCGTTATGGGGTTGAGAGAACCACAAGAACTAAAGGTCGTCCTCCCTTTCAGGAGGCCCCAAAAAGGTCTCTCAACCACTATATAGTGAGTGTCTTACGCCAACAAACACTAACTGTAGCTTATCGAGGAAAACGACTCAATGTTACAGTTTGCCAATATTGTGGATGGGAAAAGGGCTTGTGGATGTGCGCGTGCGCTGCCGCATTCCTGGCCTGTCTGTCTTTGTTGGAGGGATTTCTTCAATCGAATTCAGTAGAGTTTTCACAGGCTAGCCACAGACGTTTACCTGGACGGGGAGATCTTGCGGTGCCATATTCCAGCGCGATCAGAGGCGCTAAGATGATGACGGCGATGGTTTCATGACGATTTTGAAGTCACTTTTTACATGGTGGAACGATGCCACGATTGGGACGCAACTTTGGGCGCGTTATCGCGGCAAAGAGGTCGGCCGGGACGAGAGTGGCAACATTTACTATGAAGAGGCGAAAGCTTCTCGGCCTAACGGTCGTAAGCGGCGCTGGGTTATCTATAATGGCACCGCGGAAGCCTCGCGTGTTCCCGTGGAATGGCATGGGTGGCTGCATCACACGTTTGATGAGCCCCCCTCGAAGGCGCCCTTTGCCACCAAAGAGTGGGAGAAGGACCACTCCCCCAACCTCACCGGTACGGAAGGAGCCTACCGGCCAAGCGGAAGCTTATGGAAGGGTGCCCAGCGGCCGCATGCGACGGGTGACTATGAGCCCTGGCAGCCGGAGTGACGCTCGGTGAACGGACATACTTTGATCAAATTGGCAATTCAAGATGAATTGCTCTAGGAATGCTGCCGAAATGGGCGGGTGTAGCAGGTGAAACGATTATGAAAACGGATGTGGTCGAGACTATTCTTGGGGCGGTGGTTCTGGTGGTTGCGTTTGGTTTTCTCTACTACGCAACGACACAGACGAATGATGCCGGCTCCGGCAATGCGTATTCACTGACCGCGAAATTCGATCGCGTGGACGGTGTTTCGACCGGCAGCGATGTGCGGATGTCGGGTATTAAGATCGGGACGGTTACGGACCAGGTGCTGGATCCAGACACGTACTCTGCGGTGATCACCATGTCGGTTGATAATTCTATTCAGGTTCCGGACGACTCCTCGGTTAAGATTTCCTCCGATGGCTTATTGGGAGGGGCGTACCTCAATATTGAGCCAGGTGGCAGTCCAGTTATGCTCGCAGACGGTGAAGAAGTCCTCTATTCACAAGGGGCCGTCGACTTATTCGGTCTGATCGGACAAGCCATTACCGCTGTCGGAGGATCGGGAAATTAAAGTGACCGGTCTGCACATTCGGGCGTTACGAAGCTTCGCTCTAGGCATTGCAATTGCTGCGACCTTTGTTCTGGTGTCGATTCGTCCGGTCGACGTCCAAGCAAAACCCGGATCCGACGTTGTGGTGCGGGCTCTCGAAAAAATTACGGCGCGAACAACGGACATAACAATTCCGATTGGAGAGTCCGTTCTCTTTAAGCATATCGAGATTACGGCTCGCGCTTGCGATAAGACGCCCCCTGAGGAGCCTCCCGAAGTCAAAGCATTCCTCGAAGTAAACGAGCAAACACCTGAAGGAGAGATCAAGCCTTTGTTTTCGGGGTGGATGTTTGCCTCTAGTCCTGGCCTCAATGGGCTCGAACACGCCGTTTACGACGTCTGGGTTATCGACTGTAAAACGTCGTCCGGAGAGGCGTCTTCCGGTAGCTTGTAGAAGTCGGGCTCGATGTTGAGCGCTGTTCTCAGCAAATCCAGATACTGTGATTGAGGGATCTCTACGGCGCCGAATTGTCGCAAATGGTCCGTGATGAACTGAGTGTCGAGCAGGGCGTATCCGCCGACTTTTAAGCGGGCGACCAGATATGCCAGGGCGATTTTGCTCGCATCGGTTTGGGTCGAAAACATGCTTTCTCCAAAGAAGGCGCCGCCCAAAGAGACACCGTAGAGGCCGCCGACCATTTCAGATCCCCTCCAACTCTCGATGCTGTGGGCGAAGCCGTGTTCATGGAGTTCTGTGTACAGGTCTATAATACGATCATTGATCCAGGTTGTGTCTCGGCGTTCGGAAGATTCAGCACATCGTAAAACACAGTCTTTGAAACTGGCATTCACCGTGATCGAATACGGAGACTGGCGAATGGTTCTCTTGAGACGCCGAGGGATATGAAAGTCGGCGAGTGGCAAAATGCCCCTTTGATGGGGCTCAACCCAATGGATGTCCGGGTCGTCACGACTGTCGGACATCGGAAAAATGCCGTTGGCATAGGCGTTGAGCAGGTCAATTACAGTGATATCGGCCAAGGTGATATCTCATCACGAGTCTCATCACGCGAGAGGAGCTGCGCGTATGAGAGCGTCCTATTGACCGGCGAGAAAGTTCTCAAGCCAGTGGATGTGATAATTTCCCGACCGGATGTCTTCTTCATGGAGCAATCTCGAGAACAGCGGGATTGTTGTGTCCACGCCCTCGATCACAAACTCTTTTAATGCCCGGTCCAAACGCTTGAGTGCTTGATCTCGCGTCGGCGCGTGGATGATGAGCTTGCCGATTAGGCTGTCATAGTAAGGAGGGATCCGATAGCCGCTATACACGGCTGAGTCGACTCTCACGCCCATGCCTCCCGGTGTGTGAAAGCGGTTGATTTGACCGGGACTGGGTACGAATGTTTCGGGATGCTCTGCGTTGATGCGGCACTCAATTGAGTGACCGGAAATCTTGATATCATCCTGCTTCAGCGTGAGCTTGTAGCCGCCTCCAGCAATAATCTGCTCTCGAAGCAAATCAATCCCGGTGATCATCTCGGAGATCGGATGCTCAACCTGGATTCGCGTGTTCATCTCAATGAAGTAGAACTCACCGTTCTCATAGAGAAATTCAATTGTTCCAACGCCCCGGTAGCCCAGTTCGCGCACCGCCTGGGTGCAGATTTCTCCGATGCTGGTGCGCTCGTCCGGGGTCAAAACCGGGGAGGGGGCTTCTTCCCAAACCTTTTGGTGGCGGCGTTGCAAAGAGCAGTCGCGTTCTCCAAGGTGAACGACGTTGCCGTGAGTGTCTGCGAGTATCTGGATTTCAATGTGCCGCGGACGTTCGAGATACTTTTCCAGATAGACTGAATCATCGCCAAAGGCTGTTTTCGACTCCAGCCGTGCCGTCTCGAATGCGGATTCGAAGTCTTCTTCCGTCTTGGCGACCTTCATGCCGCGCCCGCCGCCGCCGGCAGCCGCCTTGACGAGGACCGGGTAGCCGATATCCGCGGCCACGCGCTTGCCGTCATCGATATCAAGAATGGCTCCCGCTGAGCCCGGAACCACTGGGATGCCGGCTCTTTCAACTGCAGCCTTGGCGTTGATCTTGTCGCCCATAAGCCGGATGTGATCTGCTTCCGGACCAATGAAGCTGATGCCATGAGCCTCGAGAATATCAGCGAACTTGGCATTCTCCGCGAGGAAGCCATAGCCAGGATGAACTGCATCGGCCCCGCTGATTTCGCACGCGGCAACGATGGAGGGAATATTCAGATAGCTTTCTTGAGGTGGGGGCGGCCCAATGCATACGCTCTCGTCTGCCAGACGGACATGCATGGCCGTTTCATCGGCGGTCGAATGGATCGCGACCGTTGAGATACCCAATTCATGGCAAGCACGGTGGACACGAAGCGCAATTTCGCCTCGATTTGCAATGAGAACCTTGTTGAACATGAGCTTTACTCGATAATCGCCAAGGGTTCTCCGAACTCAACCGGTTGTTCGTTCTGAACCAAGATCTTTTTGACAATGCCGGACTTGGGCGCCGGAATATGATTCATCGTTTTCATCGCCTCGACGATCAATATTGTTTGGCCTTCGCTGACCTGATCACCTTCGGAGACGAACGCGGCGGCTTCGGGGCGCGGCGAGAGGTAGGCGGTGCCGACCATCGGTGATTTCACAACACCGGGATGGGATGTGAAGTCATCTGCCGGAGGCTGGGGAGCGGCGGGCGCGGCCGGGGCCGGTGCCGGCGCGGCCGCAGCGGGAACCGCGGGTGCAGCAGGTGCGGCGGCAAGCGCAGTTACATTCAACTGTCTTGAGACCTTGAGGCGAAAGCCTTCCCGTTCGAGCTCGATTTCCGACAGGTCGGTATCTCTCAAAATGGTTGCTAACTCTCGAATGACACCTTGATTGACCAAAGTGTTTTCTTTTGTGTCGTCGTCAGTCACGGAGGCCACCTCTTTGTTCTAATTCTGGGTGTTTCAGTCGCGCCGCGGCATTCCAAGCCGCAATTGAGTACCTAGTCCAATAGGTCCTTTATCGCAGCCAGAGCAAGTCTATACCCTTGAGCACCAAGCCCGCATATTACGCCCTTCGCTGCCTGTGATACAAAAGAATAGTGACGAAAGTCTTCGCGCTGGAAAGGATTTGACAGGTGAACTTCAATTATTGGCACGTTAAGTATCTTCAGCGCATCGAAAATCGCCACGGAGGTATGCGAATAGGCTCCCGCATTTAAAATGACGCCGTCGGCATTTTTTCGCGCTTCTTGAATCAAATCGACGAGTTGTCCCTCCCCATTGGTTTGGTGGAAGTCTATATCGAGTCCTAGCCGGCTTCCTTCGTTCCTGCAGAGCTGTTCAATGTCTGACAGAGTCTGAGTCCCGTAAACTTCCGGTTCTCGTTCTCCAAGCAAGTTCAGATTCGGCCCGTTGAGGATGGCTATTTTTTTGGTCATATATACGCAGCCAAAGAATACAGAATCACACGCTACCGTAACCCATTGATTTCGCGGCGTATACTGCTTTGACAAATACGTGGGCTGTCGGATATGTCGGTTGTCGGATAAAGCCTCAGGCTTGGATGGGCGCCGTGACTGAGGGCACCGCGACCAAAACGACCTTTCGTCAGCACAAATATTATGCTTGGGAAGCCCAAATGAACATCTTGGTGAATGGGGAGTCGCGAAATATCGAACCCGGAACATCTGTGTTGGGGTTGTTGGGGGTCCTAGAGATCGAGCCCCGCAAGGTCGCGGTGGAAAGAAATCTCGAAATCGTGCCAAAATCGGCTTACCCAACGACTATATTAGCAGAGAACGATCGATTGGAAATCGTTCAGTTTGTAGGTGGCGGCTAGGGTTCTCCTTTGGCCAGTTGTGAAGTGATGATGAAGAAATGTCAGAGATACTCGAAATAGCGGGCCGGTCGTATACATCACGGCTAATTATCGGTACCGGAAAATACAAAGACTATGAACAGAACGCGAGGGCGCTTGAGGCCTCGGGCGCGGAAATCGTGACGGTCGCTGTGCGCCGGGTGAATTTGACGGACCGCAGTCAACCCATGCTCGTCGATTTCATAGACCCCGGCAAGTACACCTTTCTTCCAAATACGGCCGGTTGTTTCACGGGAGAGGATGCGATCCGCACGCTCCGGCTGGCGCGAGAAGCAGGCGGCTGGGATCTGGTGAAACTAGAGGTTCTCGGAGACCAAAAGACACTTTATCCCAATATGGTTGAGACCCTGAAGGCGGCTAGGCTTCTCTTGGACGATGGCTTTGACGTCATGGTCTATTGCAGCGACGATCCGATCATGGCGCAGGAGTTGGAGGATATGGGATGCTGCGCCATCATGCCGTTGGCCGCACCGATCGGTTCGGGTCTGGGGGTTCAGAATCCGGTGAACATCCGGCTTATTGTCGAACAATCAAAGGTCCCGGTTCTCGTAGACGCGGGCGTAGGCACCGCATCTGATGCTGCGGTTGCGATGGAGCTGGGATGTGATGGGGTGCTTATGAACACTGCTATAGCGGAAGCTAAAGATCCCATCCGCATGGCCAGAGCGATGAAGCTTGCTGTGGAGGCGGGACGCGATGCCTATTTGGCCGGCCGCATGCCCAAAAAGAAATATGCCGATCCGTCGTCGCCGCTCTCCGGTCTTATCTAGCCCTTCTTTTTGGCTTTAACGGCGTCATTGACCAAACGCTCGAACCGTTCTTCGCCTGGCCAGCCGCGCATGATTTCGTCTCCAACGATGAATGCGGGTGTGCCATCGATGAAGAGGGAGTCCGCTAGAAGATGGTTCTGCTCGATGGCCCGCTCGACCTCGCTTGAGTTCATATCTTTGCGGAGCTTGTCGACATCGATGTCGAGCTTCTCTGCAACTTGTTCCAGCCGCGCCATGTTGATCGCGCCTTTGCTCATCATGAGTTCGCGGTGAAGTTCAAAATACTTGTCTTGTTTGATCGCGGCGAGCGCGGCCCGTGAGACATTGAACGACTCTTCGCCGCGAATGGGAAACTCCTTAAAGACAACGCGAACGTTCTTATTCTTTTCGGCGATGTCCAGAAGCACGGGCGTGGCCTGGCGGCAATAGCCGCAATTGTAATCGAAGAATTCCACGATGGTCACGGCCGCTTCGTCGGGGCCCGTTGCATATGCGGATTTGCTGAACGCCAACTGGTCCCAGTTATCCTTGAGAGCTTGCTGTGCGCTCAGCTCTTGCAGTTTTTCACGGTTCGCCATGTGCTTGTCGAGCGCGTCAGCGATGATCTCGGGATTGTCCAAGATGTACTCACGGACAATCGTCTCTATGTCTCCGCGGGAAAGCGATCCTGTTTCGCCACGCACCGGGATCACATTTGTTGTTTCTGCGGCATCTGAAGAACTTGGATCGGCGGAGCCTGCTTCTGACAAAGGGACCGGTTGTTCGGACGCGTTTGCAAATGAGTCGTCTTCGTTGGCTTGGGAACCAAGAAAGAAGAGGCCGATGCTTGCAAGCACAGCGAAAGCGAGAACTACGGGTGTCCCGTTCTGTTCAATCCAACTCATTCTATTCTCCAGTTTCGGCTAGACTACCGCCTGCGATTTTCCTGCCCAGCGCCGTGGGCCGCAGCGATCTGCATGATGTCAGCGGCCCGGTGCCACTCCGTCGAGCCTTTCTCAAGGCCAGAGATGGCCTGTTTGGCAAAACTCATCGCGCGGCCCAAGTTGTTGCCATGATAAAAGCGCTCGGCGGTTGCGTACTTGGCTCGGGCGGTATCGAGATTACGTTCGTAACCGATGGCAAGTTGAGACCATGCCAAGGTGTTTGTCGGCTCTTGTTTTACCGCCGCATTCAACACCGTTATTGCTTCGTTGGTTGCCGCGATTGTATCTGCTTCAATCAAGGAACGCCCCAAGTTTACCTTGAACAAGGCGATGTCGGGACGCAGTTCTACGGTCTTGCGGTGATAGGGGAGGGCGTCTTCCACGCGTCCGCTTTCGAACAGCATCTGGCCGGCCAGCTCGTGGAAATACGGATTGCCTGGTTCCATCGCAATAAGCCGGTCGGTGAGTTCAAGGGCCTTATCTAAGCCGTGTACACCGCGCAGCCCGTCCAAACTGGTGTCGCGATAATAGGCAATGGCCCGGGCATAGAGAGCCGGTTTGGACGTATCGTGCTCTTTGTATTTGTTGAGGGTGTGTTTGGGTTTCGCGAGAAATCCATCCAGCTTTGCCTGGATCATTTTGAAAGCCGCCATCTCTTTTTGCGAGTCTTCAATCTCCGCATAGGGAGACTCAAATGTCCTGGTGCGCAATGCGCTCACGCGGTCACTCGGGGCGGGATGCGACAAAATGTAGGGATCAAGATTGTAAGTATTGAGGTTTGTTGATCGACGGAGCTTTTCAGTTATTTGAAGCAATCCCGCCGCGGACTGCTTGCTGTTCGTTAACAAGGTGATCGCCGCCTGATCGGCGGAGGATTCCTGGATGCGGCTAAACTTCAGAATGTTTCGGTTGGCGATGTGTTGGCTTCCTTGGATGATCGCAATGCCTGCATCTCCCGCACCGGTCGCAGCAGCGGCCGTTCCCAACAGCATTCCGAGGATCATGGGAATGGACTGCGAAGCGGCTACTTCTCCAATTCGGTCCACGTGATCGCCGATAATGTGACCCAGCTCATGGGCGATCACGCCTTTGACTTGGAGCGGAGTATCGGCTTGAGCAATGAGACCGGTATGGATAAACATCAAATTGCCCTTCGTCACGAAGGCATTGATGGTCGGATTGTTCACGATCAAGATCGTGACTTGGTCACGTTCGAGACTGGGTGCGGCATCAATTAGGGGGTACGTATAATCAGCCAGCATCTCTTCGAGTTCGGCATCTCGAATAAGACCTTGCGCGGAGGCGCTTGACGAGAACTGGGGCGCCAAAGCCAAAACAACTGCGAGAAAAGCAACAGAACGAAGTACGAACGAACGAATGGGCATTTGCGATCCATAGCGATGGTTGGAGGCGGAATTATGGTACGCCGGTTGACCTATAAACGCAAAGGGCGACCTAGTCCGTTGTTAACTCTAAGAAAGCGCGACTCTCCTCCTTCGATTCGACACTCGCTTCTACCTGAGTTCTGCTCGCTATGTGGTAATGATTTTGTGAACTTGAAGACTTTGCGGGGAGCGGTTGGCGCATGAGCCACGTAAAAACTGACCGAAGGGAGCCCGTTGGAGAAGAGATCCAACCCTTCTTAGTCATGGACATTTTGGACCGTGCCAACGCGCTGGAAGCCGAGGGTCGATCAATCATCCATATGGAGGCTGGTCAACCGGGGGCGCCTGCGCCCCACGCAGTGAGGGAGGCTGCCCGTCGGGCGTTGGAGGGTGGAAAAATCGGTTATACGGAAGCGTTGGGTCAGCCGGGCCTGAGAAAGCGCATCGCGCAGTATTATGGCGAACAGATCGGCGTCGACATTGCTTGGAGGCAGATCGTGATCACGACCGGCTCATCGGCCGGCTTCATACTGGCGTTCCTCTCAAGTTTGCCGCGCGGGGCAAAGATCGCTCTCGCTGCGCCATACTATCCTGCCTATCCCAACACCATCCGGGCGCTTGGATTTTATCCTGTGATCTTGCGATCGAATGCGGCTTCAAACTTTCAGATGTCGGTCGATTTGCTGGAGAGTGCGGTGCAGGATGTCGATGGGGTATTGATTGCAAGCCCGTCTAACCCAACTGGGGGCATGATTGATGACGACGAGCTCGACCGGTTGTCCACATACTGCCGGGACCGCGGATTGGTCTTGTTTTCCGATGAGATCTATCACGGGCTCTCCTATACAAAGAAGGAACGCTCGCTGTTGGAATATTCGCGAGACGGGTTCGTCATAAACTCGTTTTCCAAGTATTACTGCATGACCGGGTGGCGCATTGGGTGGACGGTGGTGCCGGAAGATCGCCTCCGAAGCGTGGAGCGACTGAGCCAGAATCTCTATATCTCCAGCCCGACTTTGTCCCAGTTGGCTGCTCCGTTCGCGTTTGACGCGGTTGATGAACTGAACGGTCACGTGAGGAACTATGCTCAGAATCGTGACTTTCTGTTGGACAGTTTGCCAGAAATCGGTTTGCCGCCTTCGGCTGAACCCGATGGGGCGTTCTATCTTTACTGTGACGTCTCCCGCCTCACCGATTCGCCGACTCAGTTTTGTGTGCGGATGTTGGAGGAGTGCGGCGTCGCGTGCGCGCCCGGCAATGACTTCGATACGGGCTCACACGCCAATCGCGTTCGCTTTTCCTATGCAGGTTCGCATGCGGATATTCTAGAGGCCGCCGATCGTCTGGCCCGTTGGCTTGGTTCCAAGACTTAAGTCGCCGGACGAGAGCCTGCCGCTCCCATTCGATCGAATAGTTCGAAAGCTGCCATGCCTGCCAGCATTGCGCCAAAGAAAGTCCAAGCGGGTGCTGCGCCGATCGCGAGGGCGGCGATCGCCGGGCCAGGACAGAGCCCAACCAGCCCCCACCCCACACCAAACAGGGCCGCTCCGGCAGCCAACCGGGTGTCTATGGCTGTGCTCGTCGGAACGGAAAATGTGTCGGCGAACATGGGTGACTCCTGGGCAAACGCGAGCCGGAACCCAAGAGCGGTAACCGCTAGTGCAGTGCCCATTACAATGGCGAGAGATGGGTCCCAATTGCCTAAGACATCCAGAAAGGCAAGAACTTTAGCTGGATTGACCATTTGCGAAATCGTCAAACCAAGACCAAATACCAAGCCGGCGATCAGTGCAGAGAGTTCTTTCATGACTTATCCGATCAGCAGAGGACGAACAAGGGAGACGGTGATCATACCGATCAGCATAAAGATAAGAGTGGCGGAGATCGATCTGGGGGAGAGGCGCGATATGCCGCAAACACCATGCCCGCTGGTGCAGCCCGAGCCCATCCGCGTCCCAAAGCCGACGATCAGACCACCGGCAATGATGAGGGGCAAGGGGGTGTCCATCTCAAAGAGCGGCTGGGCATTTGAAACCGCCTGGTAGGCGATCGGCGCTGCGACAAGCCCTAAAACAAAAGCAAGGCGCCAGGTGCGATCATCTGAAGCCCCGAAAATCCCGCCCGAGAGAATGCCGCTGACTCCGGCGATGCGTCCCGTCGTTAACATGAGAAGTACAGCTGCAAGACCGATCAATGCGCCTCCAATTGCTGCGGAAGCGGGCGTGAAATTTTCCATTCGGAGCGTCCCTTTCTAAAGTTATTCTGGAAGTATAGGATTTCGTTTCTCGAATGTAACGACCACAATTCGGTGGATCGGTTTTGAGAACTGGAAGGGGAGGAGCCTTATGAATATAGAAGGACGCGTCCAGTCGGGACTTGAAGGCGTGCACGAGGCTTTTGCACGCAACTTCGATGAATATGGAGATGTTGGCGCCTCATTCGCTGTCTTTGCAAACGGTGAGTGTGTCGTAGATCTGTGGGGCGGATTTCGTGACCCAGGAAAATCTATTCCCTGGACCAAAGACACTCTGGCTAATGTCTGGTCGACCACAAAAGGCGCTGCCGCCATGTGCATCGCTAAGTTAGTACAGGACGGAAAGCTCAATTATGGTGAGAAGGTCTCGGAGTACTGGCCGGAGTTCGCTGCGAAGGGAAAACAAAATGTTACCGTCGCGCAGTTGATGTCGCATCAGTCGGGCCTATGCGGTCTTAGAAGGCCCATCTCAGTAGAAGCATTTTATGATCATGACGAGATTGCGCGTGAGTTAGCGGCGCAAGAGCCGCTTTGGACCCCGGGGGCGTTTTCGGGCTATCATGCAATCACCTATGGATTTCTCGCGGGCGAGTTGGTTCGCAGAGTGACGAACAAATCGTTGGGAGCCTACTTCCACGAAGAATTCGCGGTCCCGCAAGACATAGATTTTTATATCGGTCTACCTGAGAGTGAAGAACACCGTGTTGCGAAGATGATCGCAAGTCCAAATACGTCCGCCAACTTGCAAGATACGGTGAATACAGACATTAAGAAAGCAGCGCTCGCCAACCCACCCATGTCGCCGGACTATCCAAATGACCGCGCATGGCGCAAATCTGAGATTCCCGGTGCAGGTGGACAAGGCAGCGCCTACGGCGTTGCCAAGCTCTACGGATTGCTCGCCCATGCCGCCCATGGGAACGGCAAATCGCCCTTGAATGCAGAAGGGCTCCGCGCCATGACGCAGAAACAAATTGAAAATGAGGATGCGGTGCTGGGTCTTGAGGTGCGTTGGGGCGCAGGTGTGTTGTTGAACAATTTGGGGGCCTACGGGCCAAATGAGTCAGCGTTCGGTCATTCTGGTTGGGGCGGATCTTTTGGTGCCTTTGATCCCGCCACCGGTTTGGGCATGGGTTATGTCATGAATCAAATGGGTGACAATCTGGCGGGTGATCCCCGTGCCATGGCACTCTTACAGGCCGTGTACGACGCACTTTGACCAGCGTAGGTTATCTTATCACGGAGGAGCGTTCCGCACGCCCCCAGGGCGACAGAAGCAACCGGCGGCCGTGCTCTGAGAACTCATCGCTTATTGCTAATCTTTAGCGGCAGATTGACAGCCTGTATGTTTTTCCAGACGCCGCTAGAGCGTTTCCAGGTGTGAGCTTGAGAGTCGATTGATCGAGGATCAATCGACCAAGCGAACGGAAACGTTCGGCGCGAATGCGCCTCACCACCGTCAGGAGACGCGTAAAACAAGGAATCTGGAGCCGTTTTGTGTTTCCGTCAAAACCAAAACGGCTCTAGAAAAAGCGTTTCTGCCACCAGCCCTTGCGAGATGGCTCCGACTTTTGAGCAACCACGTCGCTTGTCGGCGGTTGGCTATACCCCTCGTCAGGGGATTGCCGGTCAACCGTCTCAATTTCCTCTGTAGGTGCTTCCCGGTCGACGTGTTCTTCGTCAGAGACGTTTTCCGACGCGTCTGCACCGTGACCATTTGAGGGGAAACTTTCGTCCGAAGCTGGAACATAAGCCTCGTCTGTTGCTCGTTGAGAGGCGTCCTCGTTTGCATTGTCCACGAATTCGATGGGTGTAGATGGCTCCGAAGCCGTCTCAATTTCATCTGTCGACGTTTCTGATACGTTTGGGGATGCGTCAAAGGTCTGCGCAAGATCCGGTTGGCTTTCCTCCAGATTAGCTCCGGTGGGTTCTTCGCCCGATGACTCGATGGGTGCCGCTGCATCCTGTTGCGGTGCTTGTTCGCCGCGGCGTTTGCGGCCGCCTCTGCGTCCGCGTCTCCTCTTGCCGTTTCCTGACCCGTTTTCACGGCTTTCATCGGCACCTTCGTCCGTTGACGCTTCTTTTTCGAGCTGGTTGGAATCGTCCTCAGATGTTCGGCCGGACTTCTTACCGCCTCTGCGGCGGCGGCGCTTGCGTCCGCGGCCATTTCCTCCTTCGGCATCGTCTTCCTCGCGCGATTGATCGGGGGACGCGGTGCGTGCTGAGGGTTGAGGAGCAGCTTTGGTCTCTTGGAAACTGTCGCTGGTCACTTGCTGGGTGCCGCGGGTTACAGAAAACACACTCTGCGAGAAACTGTCGTCAATTGTTACCGTTGCATGGACGCCGCAGCGGTCTTCGGCCTCGCGTAGTTCCGCCCGCTTGGTATTCAACAGATATAACGCAACCTTCTCGCAAGCCCGGACGTTTATTTCCTCTTCGCTGTTGTCCAGGTGACCAATTTCTTCGATGGCCCTCAGAATGCGCAATGCAGTGGAGGATTCCGACCGCACCAATCCAGAGCCATGGCACGTCGGACATGTCTGCGAGCTGCCCTCTAAGACCCCCGACCGCATACGCTGCCGAGACATTTCAAGGAGGCCAAATGTGCTCAGCCGTCCAACTTGGGTGCGCGCACGATCTTGCTTGAGCGCTTCGCGCAAGCGCCGCTCCACGGTCCGGTTGTTGCGGCCTTCTTCCATATCGATAAAATCGATGACGATGAGGCCGGCAAGGTCGCGCAATCGGCATTGACGTGCCACCTCTGCGGCCGCCTCTATGTTCGTGCGAACCGCGGTGTTTTCGACGTTCCGCTCTTTGGTCGACTTACCGGAGTTTACGTCGATCGACACAAGCGCTTCGGTGGGGTTGATGACGAGATATCCGCCAGAGGGAAGGGGCACTTCCGGCGACAATGTTGCATCCAGCTGATTTTCGACTTCGAATTTTTGGAAGATCGACTTTTGCTCTTTGTGCTGCTTTACGTTTTTGGCGTGGCTGGGCATCAAGAGCCGCATAAAGCCTTTTGCTTCTTTGTAGGAGTCCTCACCTTCAACGAGAACTTCGTCGATATCCTTGTTATAAAGATCCCGGATGGCCCGCTTGACCAGGCTGCCTTCTTCATACACAAGCGTTGGCGCAATGGATTCGAGTGTCAGTGTGCGAACATTCTCCCAAATTCGCAGAAGATACTCGTAATCTCTTTTGATTTCGGTCTTTGTGCGTTTGGAACCGGCGGTGCGGATGATAAGTCCCATACCTTCTGGGACCTCCATGGCGTCGACAATTTTGCGAAGCCGCTTACGGTCCGTTCCATTTGTGATTTTTCTGGAGATCCCTCCGCCTCTCCCCGTATTGGGCATCAGAACACAATAACGGCCGGCGAGCGACAAATAGGTGGTCAGAGCAGCGCCTTTGTTGCCCCTTTCTTCTTTTACGACTTGAACTAAGAGAACTTGGCGTCTTTTGATCACCTCTTGGATTTTGTAGCTGCGTAATTTTTGCCGGCGAAGCCGTCGCAGCTCCAGCATCGGATCTTCGTCATCAGGATCGTCCGTCGCTTCGGTATCGATCGAAGGATCGGCCTCGATCGATTCGATTGGCTCTTCGTTCTCGGAGATGGCATCGGTCAACGACGCCTCGTGTGCGGGAGCCTCACCGTCTTCGCCATCTTCACTATCTGCTGTTTGCTCAGGTTCAACAGCGCCGACATCGTCTGCATCCGAGATCCCCTCGGGAGATGCAGTTACAGGAATGCTTAGATTTTCAGTGTCTTCGACCTTAAGGGCGATTTCGTTGTCGCTTGATTGTGTGTGCTCGCTTTCCTCTGAGGTATCCTCATGTGATTGGGCGCTTACGCTTTCGGCCGCGTCTTCTTCCGCCGATACCGGATCGTCATCCCCCACGACCTCATCGGCATCGTTTATGTCACCAGAGTCTCCCGAAATCTCGGTGTCGATGGCCTTTTCTTCTTCCGCCAAAGCTTCGTTCGCTGCGGCTTCCGCTTCAAGAAGGAGTTCCTTGTCCGCAATTGGTATTTGGTAATAGTCGGGGTGAATCTCGTTAAAGGCCAGAAAGCCATGACGATTGCCGCCATAGTCGACAAATGCGGCCTGAAGTGAAGGTTCGATCCGCGTGACTTTTGCTAAATAGATATTGCCGCGTAACTGGGTTTTGGCTTTGGACTCAAAATCAAACTCTTCAACTTGGTTTGATTCCGAAACGACGACGACCCGAGTTTCCTCCTGGTGGACCGCGTCGATCAACATTGTTTTTGCCATTTAGTAGTTCTCCTTTGGATCGGATCCGCACGCGCTGTTCGCTCTTGGAAGCCCAAGAACCTGATTTGAGGCGTTGGATCCCGATCCAATAGTGTCGAAATGTGTTGAGTGTAGAAAAACAGTCGGCGCGGGGCTGTAAAGCCGCCCCGTAAGGAAAATGTCCGGTCGCCGAACTAAAGACCGGATTGTGACCAAATGATTTGATCAGATAAATCGAGATGCGAATGAAAATGTTCGCCATACCACTATGAATTAGGCCAAATGCCCGACTTCGCTGGATTTTGCGGTCTGCAGCGAACGGTCTATGCTCCTATTGGGATCGACCCACCTGGGTCCCGCGGAATTGGTTGGCTTTTGAGAGCGTCCATTCGCCATACCAATAGCAGCATTAAGGCCTATTTTGTTTCTGCGTTTCCTAATACAGTTTCAATGGCCGGTGGATCAAGTCCTACCGCGCCGAATCCGATAATAGAACGGAGTTTGATCTCGCCACAATGGATATTTGGTTAATGTATCTCGACTTACGGTCGATCCGTGTTTGATCGAGTGCCAGCAAGTATTCCACGTGTTTTGTGGCTGACTGAAGAAATGTGCTCAGTCTAATCTGTTATAAACGAATCGATTCTATTCATGACGAATCCCCCTATTGCGCGCTCTGGGGACCAATTGCGCTTATTGTTTATGGTCAGCTCGAAACTATCTTTTTCAATCTCTGAACTCCACTGTCGGCGTGTTGCTGTGCTTTTTGGGTGGTTCGCGCTTGCTGTCTTGTGGTGTTTGGGGACCTCGGGTGCATATGGTCAAGAGGCGGATTCTCAACCACTCGTGAAAGTCACCGATGTCAGAATTGGCGAGCATCCGGACAAGACGCGTGTGGTACTAGATCTGGTGGGTGGAAACGAAGCTCAGCTCTTCAGCTTGAGCGATCCTGCGCGCCTCGTGGTGGATATTCCAAACGGCGACTGGCAGGTGCCGTTTCTGAGCGGGGAACGGGCGGGGGGTGCCATTTCTTCTGTGCGGTATGGACGGTTGAACCGGCAAGTGGCGCGCTTGGTCTTAGATTTGAACTATCCAGTGACGCTGTCTTCCAGTGAGGTTTTGGGTGGGAAGGACAATCCGGGAACTCGTGTTGTGCTTGATCTCGTTCGCGTTTCGGCGTCGGATTTTAGGGCGAGTGTGAAGTTACCTAAAACCAAAATTGCCTCCAGCGTGCGTGCCACTGCGAGGACGGCTGAGAACAATTCTTCGGCCGAGAAAAAGGCGCCAGTGGTGTTGCCCCCGCGGGAAAAGCAACCGGTCGTCGCGCCGCCGCAGGAAAAGCAGCAAGCTAAAGTCGACCCGCCTTTAGAGAAGCCGGTCCGTGCGCCGGTTGTTTTGGATGAGGACCCCGAACCCAAAGCGAAAGGGTCCGGAAAATTCGTTATCGTCATTGATCCTGGCCATGGCGGGCGAGATCCCGGTGCGATCGGCAGCAAGGGGACCAAAGAAGCTGATGTTGTACTCGGCGCTGCAAAAGCGCTCAAATCGTATCTGGATAAGAAGAAGCGCTATGAGACGGTTCTTACTCGAACTGGTAACACCAGTTTGAAGCTGCGTGACCGCATTGCAATTGCGCGCAAGCAGAAAGCGGATTTGTTCATATCAATGCATGCCGATAGTTTGCCGGATGCCGCGCGAGTCCGCGGTGCGTCAGCTTACACATTGTCAAAAAAGGCCTCGGATGCGGAAGCGGCGGCGCTCGCCCGAAAGGAGAACCAAGCTGACGTGATTCTCGGTCTGGATCTGGGAGACCATACCGCCGAAGTGAACGATATTCTCATTGATCTGGCCCTCAGCCATACCAAGAACTCTTCGGTTCGCTTCGCCGGCATGTTGATCTCTGAGCTCAGCAATGTGACACCTGTCCATAAGAACCCTCAAAAGTCAGCAGGATTTGTGGTGCTAAAATCGCCTGATGTGCCTTCTGTGCTGCTTGAGTTGGGTTATCTCTCAAACGGTGCTGATGAAAAGAACCTTGTCTCTTCTCAATGGCGACAAAACACAGCCAAAGCAATTGGAACGGCAATCGATCAGTTCTTTGGCTATGCCGAGGTGTCGCAAATTGGGGGTTAGGCCGCCATAGGCCGAGGGGCTAAACATCGCTCGTGGCGCGATTTCGGTGCAACATAGGCCCAAACTTCGGCTCCTAGAACGCTCAATATTCTGTCCTATTTGTCACAAGTTTTGTACTACCCATATTAACTGTTCTCGTCATAATCGGTGGTGGTTGTTGCGACAAAAAACCTCCTCAGTCACTTGGACCGATGTTCGGAGTCTCAAATGGATAAATCTTTCGTTCCCTCTCGTTCGGGCGATGACGGTCGTAAGCCGCGCAAGAGCTGGATTGTGCCATTATTGGCTTGGGGGTTTGGGACTCTGGCCACGGCGGGGGTCATTGTCTTTTTGGGTGTTGCTTACTTTCTGATCGATATTGTGCGGGACCTTCCCAGTTCGGAGGTTATGAACAATTACGAACCGGCAGTAACGACTCGAGTCCATGCTGGCGATGGGTCTTTGATCGCAGAATTTGCCAAGGAGCGACGCTTGTTTGTGCCGCTAGAAGCGATTCCCGATCAAGTGGAACACGCGTTCCTATCTGCGGAAGACAAGAACTTTTATGACCATGCAGGCGTCGACCCCTACGGCATACTTCGGGCGGTGATTGCGAACATTGACAATTATCGGAACAATCGGCGGTTGGAGGGAGCATCCACCATCACCCAGCAGGTGGCGCGAAACTTCTTGCTGTCGAGCGAAGTCAGTTACAATCGAAAGATCAAGGAAGCTTTGATTGCGCTCCGTATGGAGCAGACCTTCTCCAAAGAGCATATCCTTGAGCTCTACTTGAATGAGATCTACTTGGGCTGGCGCAGCTACGGAGTTGCGGCGGCGGCGCTCAATTATTTCGACAAGTCCTTGGAAGAGCTGACCCTCGGTGAAGCCGCGTATCTGGCAGCGCTGCCAAAAGCACCCAACAACTATCACCCGATCGACAAGAAGAGCCGCGCAATCGCGCGGCGGAACTATGTGCTCGATCGCATGCGCGTAAATGGCTACATCTCTCGTGAACAAGAACAAGCGGCGCGCGCGGAAGATCTTGTTGTGCTCAGCCGCGCCGTGGGCACGCAGGTTGAAGATGCCCAGTACTTTGCCGAAGAAGTTCGGCGCGAATTGTTTGATCTGTATGGGGAAGAAGGCCTCTATATGGGTGGCCTGTCCGTACGCTCAACAGTCGATACAGACTTCCAGAAAAAGGCCCGCACGGCCCTTCGTCATACATTGGAGCTATACGATCGGCGTCATGGCTGGCGGGGTGCCTTTGCCACGTTGGATCTCCAAATAGGCGATTGGCAAACGCAGCTTGCCAAGCTGGAACGGCTTCCTTCTGATTTATCGCCTTGGAAACCCGCTGTCGTCTTGTCGATTTCGGGCAACACTGCCTCAATCGGGTTTGAGGACGGATCGATCGGCGAGTTGCCCTTTGAGGGGATGAAATGGGCGCGGAAATGGCTAAAGCGCGAGCGTGTCGGTGCTCTGCCCACGCGTGTCTCGGAGGTCCTTTCACCTGGGGATGTGATCTTCGTTGAACGGATTCAAGGCGAAGACAGCGCCGATGCGGAAGCTGTTTCGGATGAAAATCCGCCCGCTGATAGCTATTTTGCTTTGCGTCAGATTCCGGCTGTTGACGGCGGTATCGTGGTCATGGATCCGCATACCGGCCGGGTTCTCGCGATGGTGGGTGGCTTTAGCTTTCAAAAGAGTGAGTTTAACAGAGCCACACAAGCGCTGCGTCAGCCGGGCTCATCCTTCAAGCCCTTCGTGTATGCGGCCGCGCTTGATACAGGGTACACCCCTTCAACGATCGTTCTGGATGGTCCCTTGGTCGTTGATCAAGGGCCGGGGCTGCCGTTGTGGAAGCCAAAGAACTACTCCTCCAAATTCTACGGCGAGTCGACGCTGCGCATTGGCATCGAGCACTCCCGAAACCTGATGACGGCCCGTCTTGCTCTCGACATTGGAATGGATCCCATTGTCGCCAATGCAGGCCGCTTTGGAATTCGAACGGCGGAAAACCCACTGGATCCGAGACCCGCAATGGCATTGGGAGCCGGCGAGACGACGCTTTATCGAATGGTGACGGCCTATTCGATGTTGGTGAATGGGGGCAAAGCCGTTCAGCCGACGGTTATCGACCGGATTCAAGACCGTTATGGAAAATCGATCTTCCGCCATGACACGCGGCCCTGCAATGGGTGTCTGCAAGAGACATGGAGCGGTCAAGCGCCCCCGCGGCTGGTCGATGAGAGGGAGCAAGTGGTTGATCCCGGCACTGCCTATCAAGTTGTTTCGATGCTTGAGGGGGCCGTCTTGCGGGGGACGGGAACGGCGATGCGCTCGATTGGTATTCCGATCGCGGGCAAGACGGGAACGACCAATGAATCTCGAGATGCATGGTTCATCGGGATGACGCCGGATATGGTCGTTGGCGCCTATGTTGGATTTGATACGCCGCGTTCTCTCGGGCCCCGGGAAACCGGGGGCAGGGTGGCGCTTCCCGCTGTGAAGAAATTCTTTGAGCAAGCTGCTGAGGAAACTGTCAACGTTCAGTTTCGGATCCCCAGTTCAATCAGGTTGGTCCGCGTTAATCGTAAGACGGGCCTTTTGACGACACCGGACGATCCCCGCATGATTTTGGAAGCGTTCAAACCGGGAACCGAGCCTACGTCGTCGCGACCACAACAGCGCATTGCAATTGAGGACGAATACGAAATGCGCGATGCGGAACTCTATTCGTCGAGTACCGCCTATGACCGGGGCTTCGGCGGCCCACAATACCGGCGCGACGGTTACTATGAAGACGAGGACGAAGACGAGGACTACGGCTATCAATCCGGAAATAACCGTCCGCAGCCAGACCGTTATCCTCCGGAACCATCCGAATCGTACAGTGAAGAGCCGGGCGGCTTGTACTGAGGAAGACCGTTTTCTCTGGGAGTGCCGCATGCCGTTCCGTAATCTCCGCAGATCTTGCTGCTAATGCCGGTCGGACCAGACGAGACACCGGGTTCTCCGGAAGTCTGGTCAAGGACTACTCTGGTTACGCTTCACATGACAGGGCTTGATCACGTTCCCAATACATGATTTTTTCGCCCCAGTGTTTCCCTTACCCTGAAAGAACATGGTTTCATGAGTGCAGAACTCCAGTCCATCAAACAAGACATAGAGCAATCTTTAGAATTGCTAAGGAGGCATCTTTGACCCGGATGCGGCTCAAAAGAGATTGGATGAGCTGAACGCGAAGTCTGAAGATCCCTCATTGTGGGATAATCCTGAAGTGGCTCAAAAATTGATGCGAGAGCGGAATGAACTCGATGGTTCGCTTTCCGCCTATGCCGATCTGGCACGAGACTTTGAAGAGACGGTCGAACTGGCGGAGTTGGCTGAAGGCGATGAGGATCTCGTCGCGGAAGCGCTCGACACTCTACGACGGATCAAAGAACAAGCCGAGGGGCAGGAGCTCCAAACCCTTCTCTCCGGTGAGGCTGATCGGTGCGATACCTACTTGGACATCAATGCGGGTGCAGGAGGCACGGAGAGCCAAGATTGGGCCAATATGCTTTTGCGGATGTATACACGCTGGGCGAACGATCATGGCATGAAGTGTAGCTTAATCAGCGAAAGTCCAGGAGAAGAGGCGGGTATAAAATCCGCAACAATCGAGATCAAGGGGAAGAACGCGTTCGGTTGGCTGAAAACGGAAAGCGGTGTACACCGTTTGGTTCGTATCTCACCGTTTGACGCCAACGCCAGGCGGCACACCAGTTTTGCAAGCGTCTGGGTCTATCCGGTCATTGATGAGTCCATCGAAATCGATGTGTCTGAAAAAGACGTCCGCATAGATACGTACCGGGCCAGCGGCGCAGGCGGTCAACATGTCAACACAACGGACAGTGCGGTGCGGATTACGCATGAAGAAACCGGGATTGTTGTTCAGTGTCAAAACGAGCGATCGCAGCATAAGAATCGCGCAACTGCTTGGAATATGTTGAGAGCGCGCCTGTATGAACTTGAGCTTCAAAAGCGGCAAGCGGAAGCCCAGCAGGCGGCGGACTCTAAAACGGAAATCGGCTGGGGCCATCAAATCCGCTCCTACGTCTTACAGCCCTATCAGCTCGTGAAAGATCTGCGGACAAAAGTCGAAAGTCCCGATCCGGGTAATGTGTTGGATGGCGACCTCGATCCCTTTCTTACAGCCGCATTGGCAATGGGAGTTGGCAACAGGGCGGCGGAGGACGAGGCGTCCTAGAACGTTTCCAGGTGTGAGCTTGAGAGTCGATTGATCCTCGATCAATCGACCAAGCGAACGGAATCGTTCGGCGCAAATGCGCCTCACCGCCGTCAGGAAACGCGCAAAACAAGGAATCTGGAGCCGTTTTGGTTTGACAGAGTCCAACCCTCAACAGATGTGGCGCATTCGTTTTTGTTGAGGAGCTTCAAGACCTAATCGTACGCATCTAATTGACACGTGCAAAGACAAACGGCGCTCTGATGAAGAGCGCCGCTAGCACCTCTAAAGTGTGTCCTTCAGTTAGCTGATCGTGGAGGTCGATCTCAACGAATTGCGAAGATTGTTGGATGTGGGGCTCGGCGTCGTTCCTCCCACTCCGTTGGTCTTTTGCGCCGGCTTGGACTTAAGCGGTCCACTGGGCTGAGACCCTGTCTCGTTCTTTGAGGCGCGCCCTTTCCCCGGTAGTTCCGCGCTCAGCGGATCGTCTGCATGGCGACAGTTGCCGTCAAAAAAGGCTCCAGATTCAACAGCCAATGCGTTGTGGAGAATGTCTCCTTCCACGTGCGATGTACTGGACAGCGCCACTTTGTAAGCCCGAATGGAGCCAATAACGCGTCCGCGAATAGTAACTTCTTTGGCCCTGATTTCACCGTTGATGACGGCTTTCTCGCCAATCGTCACGGATCCGCTGTTAATGTTCCCCTCAATGCGGCCATCAACTTGGATATCCCCATCCGAATTCAGGGTCCCCTCTACGACGAGATCGTTGCTGAAGATGGACGGGGCCATCTTGCCACCACCACCACCACGCTTTGGGGCTTGGTTGCTACCTGAGGACGCATTACCCGCTGAGTTGAGCTGCTGCACGGAAATCGTCTCGGCTTCTTGACTCTTATTCTTTGAAAACATAGCTACCTGCCTCTATGAACTTCCTCGGATCTCTCCGCTCCTTGTTAAACCAAATTTCGTAATGCAAATGAGGGCCCGTGCTGCGGCCGGTCGAGCCCATTTCCGCGACAAGTTGATAGAAATTAACCTTGTCGCCTTTCTTCACTTTGATCTTATTTAAGTGACCATATCGTGTCACCAGCCCATTTCCATGGTCTATTTGAAGAAATTTACCATACGGCCCCTTCCTGCCCGCAAAAGTGACAACTCCATCCGCAGGAGCCACTATTTCGGACCCGCGAGGGCCCGCCATATCTAACCCCGAATGAAATGCTAGTCTTTTTGTGAAAGGGTCCATTCGCCGACCGAATCCGCTTGTGAAGCGATGGGGGGCGTTGACTGGATTGATCAAGGGAATCTTGGTGAGGCTTGTTTCCAATAGATAGAGCCGCTCAAACTTCGATTTGATCCGGAACAGTTGCCGGCGGAAGGAGGGGTCAATCTTGCGGTCGTCCAAAAAGCTTTCGGCCTCCTTGAGCGCAATCAGTGGTCCGCCTTTGGCGAGCAGCTCACCTTGATATCCCTTCAGAAGTTCGGCTGTATCCATTCCCGTCATTTTAAGGATGGACTCGGCTCTGGTGGTTTGTTCTTGGCTGGAGACCTCGATGTTGTGCAGCAAGTCTTGTTGCTTGCGCAAATTCCGGCTGACCCGATCTTCAAGGGCGGCTACACGGTCTACAAGGCCGATGCGGCCCCCCGTCGATACCACGACACTTTCTTGGATCATTTTGCCGAGAGCAGCGCTGACTGCCTCAACGGGATTCTCTTCCTGTGTCGCTAGTTTACGGGACTGGCGTTGATCGCCATCGGCCGAGCCGGCCAGCATGAGAACTCTCTTAACGCCGTCTTGTTGGTCTTTCTCGCCAAAATACTCAGCGAAATGGACGTCTCTGTGCGCATCATACCCTTCAAGCATGGCGACGCGTTTTTCTAGGATTGAGCGCAGTTTTTCGTGTCGACGCTCCAACCGATCCAATGAATCGGTAAAATTGTCCGTCGCAACCACCAGCCGGCTTCGGGATTCGTCATATTCGCGCATCAACTGATCGAAGCGGCGATCATAGTCTTCGCGCATTTCAACGAAGTTCTTTTCTTTTTCCGCGATGATCGCTTCTTTGAATACGACGTTTACAGAGGCGTAACCCACCCAAGTCAAAAACGTCAGTGTCAGGACTAAATAGATAAATTGGGTGCGCCCTGACAGCGAGATGAAGTGGACCTCGCCATGGCTGCGATGATAAAACTGACGCTCCGGAAAAAATTTTGGAAAAGCGCTATTAAGGCTTGAGAAAAGCCTACCAAGCATATCGTCTTCCTCTCCACACCGAGACCAAACACCCCGCCCAGATCAAAGCGGATATCACACAATAATGCAAGATCTATAACAAATTTGGCGAAAGAACCGCCAAATTTAGACGAACCGCAAAATTCCCAGTTGCGACAGGATAGCACACATTCAGTTATCCACAAAATCACTCGGGAAGTTCGCTTGATTTCGTGCAAAAAGATTAAAAGGACCTTTCAATTGACCTTTGAAATAGCGCTCAAGGCATGCCTTAAACCTTTGTTTAGGATCCGCCCGCAGATGAGCGCAGACAGTTCGGAACCAGCGCACACCGGTTGCCACATGGCCAATCTCATCGCGGTAAATGAGCTCCAAAACACGAGCAGTTTCATCGTCCCCCGATTTCTTGAGAGCGGCAATCATCGATGGGCTCACATCGAGTCCCCTTGCTTCCAGAACCATAGGGACAATGGCTAACCGGGCAGCAAGATCAAATCGGGTCGCGTGGGCAGCCTCCCAGAGCCCGCCATGCGCCGGCAGGTCTCCGTATTGTGCATCGAAGTCGGCCAATCGGTGGGAGAGCAGAGAGAAGTGTTTTGCCTCCTCTTCGGCAACCTTGATCCAATCTGTCCCGAATTGAACCGGGTCCGCAAAGTTTTCTATCTGATCGGAAAATCGAGCAATCAAATCCCAAGCCAGGTCGATTGCGTTCAGTTCGATGTGGGCTAGAGAATGGAGGAGAGCAACTCTTCCCTTTGTACTCGAATACCCCCTTTTGGGGACGTCGCGAGGCCGCGCGAGGATCGGGTGGGGCGGGCGTGAAGGAAAATCAGGAACGTCCAATTCTTGATCGGACTTCAATCCAAGCTTCCCCTGCCGCCAGGACTGAGCCACTTGTAGAGACACGTAGACCTTGTCTTCTGGGCGCGGGCTGGTTAGCACCCGTAAGGCCTGCGCTTTTAGCGTTCCTCCCGATGAAGTTTTCGAGCTTTGCAAGACCTCACCTCATATAGCACGCATGGGCTGGGCCTAAAGTTCTCCCGCCGCCTCTAGAACTGCGTCCACATGCCCGGGCACTTTTACCTTTCGCCAGATCCCTCTGATCACGCCCTTTTCGTCGATCAGAAACGTCGATCTTTCGATGCCCATGGACTTTCGTCCGTACATGTTCTTTTCGACCCAAACCCCATATTTCTCAGCAATTTCTGTGGTTTCGTCAGAGGCCAGTACCACGTCCAAATTGTGCTTCGCTTTGAACTTATCGTGCTTTGCCACGGTGTCCTTAGAGACCCCAATAATCGTCGTGTTCGCTTTCTCGAATTCTTTGGCTTTTTCGGTGAAGCCAATAGCTTCTTTGGTACAGCCGGGCGTGTCGTCTCGGGGATAGAAGTACAGAACGACATTTTTGCCCTTGAGATCTTTCAAGGCAATTTTGCCGTCCCCGTCCGTGGGCATTGAGAATGCGGGGGCTTTTTTTCCTATTTCAAGCGATTTGGAAACCATGGCTTAAATCTCCTCCATCTGGCTGGCGAATACCGGTCGTACGTTTAATCTCAATACTTCGTCAATTACGGGACCCCGACCCGCCGAGACCACCGGCCGCCGGTCAAAATGATGGCTTTGTTTGGCAAATCAGGTAAAGCTTTTGCAAGCCCAAGACGCGAGGCCGCCACACCCGTTCCGCAATTGTCTTTTAACCTAGGCAGTCCGGGATTGCTGAGCCTGTATTGAAACGTACGCACTTTTATTGATGGCCAAAAAAATCGTCACCGCCGACCGACGGCGTCAAGCCAAGAAACTTGGACTTCATTTTTTGGAAGGCCTGGCCGGCCTTGCTGCCGTGTGTGCGTGTGTGATCGCGTTCTACATGTGGCAGTACTCGAGTGGTTCACTATCTCTCAACGCGATTTCTCCAAACATCAAAGATGCCATCGCGAAAAGCGCGCGATCGGTGGATGTGGATTTTTCTCAGATTACATTCCATCGACCCATTGGCGGCAATTTGGCGACGGTGCTCATTAAGGACGTTTCGATCAAAGCCGCCGCTCAAGGCATCGATGCTCAGATTCCTGAAGCCGCGGTCAGTTTCGAGATGTCCTCTTTGGCAAAAGGCACCCTTCGCCCCCACCGTGTCGTGTTGCGCGGCGGCGGGTTGAACCTAAATGGCCCAGAGGGCACTCCGGACAAAGTGACCTCAGATCCATCCTCTGCGCAGCCGCTCATCAGTGATCTGTTGGCCGCAGTGGAAGAGACGCTTACCCCGCTCCTTTTTCGTGACATCCATTATGCCGACACGCCCGACCATGTTGCAGGAGCATTGCGTCACATCACAATGACCGATTTTGTCGTTGATATGGCGGAAACTGGCGCCGCAGATGAGGTGCGTTTAGAAATCAGCAAGCTGACGTTTGACGATCGTTCGAGTGCTGCGGAAATTCTGGGACAAGCGAATTTTGTTGCGCTTGGGGAGACCACGCCCGTCGAACTGCGCATGTTGAGAGCGGACTATGAGAGTCCTGCAGACGTGTCGGTTTCCGTTGCCGCGTTTCCGATTCATAAGTTGCTCAGTTTGGTCAACCAAGAATGGGGTAGTCGGATTGATATTGCTGGGGCATTCCAATCCAGCTCCGCTCTGTCGCCCTCCGGCAAACTGATCCGTGTTGATGCCAAAGTTTCCGCGCGTGAAGGCAAAATTGATCTCTCGGGAATTCAGCTCGGGCAAGACGATGCGCCCGTCGATGGTGATCCACTTTTGGATGCAATGCAGCCCGACGTGGAGCTCCCTCAAATGGGAGTGGTCGATATCGAAACGGCGGAACTCGCTGTTGAATTTGACCGATTGACCGGGACCGGACACTTGCATTCCCTTAGGCTGACCGGAGGGGAGACAGATCTGAATTTTAGCGGGCGGTTTGGCGTCGCTTCCCTTCAAGGCGATCCTGTCGATACATGGGATTCTATGGACCTCATGTTGCATGCGGAAAATGCGTCTCTGCAAGTCGATGGCTTTTATGAGGAAGTCGTGAATTTCGCCTCATTCGATTTGTCAGCGAATTTCGACAGAAGAAGGAAGTCCGCTCAGATTACGAGATTTGAAACAACACTCGACGGCAGTGTGATCGCGGCTGAAGGTACGATGGACTTTTCGCAGGTCTCGCCTCCACCTGTTGTCGAGGGAGTTCCAGCGAACGGCGCTCCGGCGGTTCGCGTGACTGGAAAGCTTTCGAACGTCAAAATTGCCACGGTGGTGAAGCTGTGGCCAGCCCCTGTCGCCATGGGCGCGCGAGATTGGATCCGAGATTATGTTGACGCTGGGATTATTCCGAGCGCTGATTTCGAAATGCGTGTGCCGGCCGGATATTTGGGGACGGCCCCCTTACAGAATGAGATGCTTTCTCTTGCGTTCGATTTCACCGGAGGTCGGGCGCACTACATTCCTGGTTTAACGCCGCTTTCAAACGCGGCTGGTTCCGGGAAACTCAGCGGTAATCGGTTTGATTTGGAATTGAACAGCGGAACTGTGGGGTCGATCAGGGCCCACAAGGGCACCATTGTGATGCCGCGCTTGGTTCCCAAAGGCGCAACTTCTGAGTTTCGTGCAACCATCTCTGGGGCTGCGTCTGAGATTCTGACTCTTATCGACATGGAGCCGCTGCGGCTGATGTCGAAGTTCGGCATGGACCCCAAGACAATTGGCGGAAATGCCACGACTGAATTCGTAATCGGTCGCCCCAATCGCCGAGTCGTTCCCGTCGAAATGATCACCTACCGGGCCGAGGCGCGTGGTAAGCAGCTTTCCATACGGCAAGCGGTCGGCGGTCTGGACTTAACGGATGGAGCTTTAAATCTCTTGATCGAGCCTGCTGGAATACAAGGTGCGGGATCTTTGAGTGTGGCGGGAGTTCCTGCAAAATTCGAATGGCAAGAGCGTTTTGGCCTTGACGGTGCTGCTCCGCCAACGGAGTATAAGCTCGATATCGACACGACGTCTGAACAGCTGGTCGAAGCCGGGTTCGCTGTCGGGGACATGGTGTCAGGCCCCATAAAGGCGAAAATATCGACTAAGGGAAAGGGTGTCGAGATCAGCCAGGCGATTGCGCATGTCAATCTCGCCGAGGCTGCAGTTGATTTCGAGACTATGAACTGGCTCAAACCGCAAGGCGAGCCGGCAGACTTGCGGTTGGAGCTAGAAACGCCGTTCCGCAATGGAACGATTGAAGGCCCGAGCGATGTGAGGGTCTCGCTGCAGGGCTATCAAGCCAGCGTTCACGGTCAGCTGAGATTGGCACAGGATTTCAAACTCTTGAGCGCTTCCATTCCGGCTCTTACTCTGGGGACGCAGACCAACTGTTCGATCGCATTGACCCGGCTGCCGTCGAACAATGGATTGCGCGTGAATGTAACGGGCGATGCACTCAATGCGGCGAGCTTTATCCGCTCTTTTTTTGAAGGTTCACAAGGGTCTCTGGATGCGCCGATCGATCTCAACGCCGATTTGGATCGCGTTTGGCTGAATGACGGTGTGGTTGCCGATGACTTTAAGCTTTCCTTTGTCGGAGACGGCTCCGCGATAAATGATATGAATTTGGAAGCTCAGCTCCCGGATGAAAACAAGGTTTTTGCATGGCTTACGGATCGAACGGATACGCAAAAACAAATGACCCTCTCAACGACAAATGCGGGTATGCTGATCAAGGGCGTAACGGGCAATGCAAGCATTATTGGAGGGACGATTGACTTGGATGCCTTCATTAACACGGAAATGCGAGAAGGCACGGATCCAGTTCAACGGGTTCACGGCACTTTGAATGCGCGCAACTTTCAAATCATCAACATGCCCGTCCTAGGCCGCCTCCTGCAAGCCGGCTCGCTGCAGGGGTTGAACAATCTCTTGAACGGGGAAGGTCTCGAATTCGGCCGTTTGGATATGGAGTTCGACAGCCATGACGGCATCTATGTGATCCAAGACGGTCAGATCTCCGGACCGTCCCTTGGGCTGACCGCGAAAGGCACATACGACCGCAACCAAAGCGAAATGAACATCAACGGCACACTGGTTCCAATCTATAGCGTGAACAGGCTGTTTGGTGTCGTGCCGGGAATTAATAGAGTACTGGCGTCGCGTGAAGGGGAAGGGCTTTTGGGGTTCACGTATCAAATCAAAGGTTCGCCCGACAAGGCGCGAATCTCCGTAAATCCTCTTTCCGCCCTGGCTCCGGGCTTTTTGCGCCGGCTCTTCCAATTGGGATCGGACCGGCAACAGGCTGAAGCGCTTCTTTCGGCAAATTCGAACACGGCCGATGCGGTGTCGCCGCTGGCCGGCGCTCCTGCGGAACCTGCTGCGGTGCCCATTCCGCGCAAAAAGAAATCGAAAAGGGACGGTGAAACAGTTGAGAACCCGGTTGTGGATCTCGTCGATCAGAAAACGGATGCGATCCTGTTTGACCATGCCTTGGAGGGCACTGTCGTCGTGCCGAAGCCCAAGCCAGCCCAAAGGAAAAAGTGAGAGAGTCGCCTCGTAGGCTAGTGAGCAAGGATCAAAGCGTGGCGCTTCTTGCCGATTGACAATTTGATAGCCCCATCTTGGTTGAGGAATTGATCCGTTAGCATCATTTTCTCATCGTTCACTGGTTTGTCGTTGACTTTGGCTCCGCCCCCTTTGATATGCCGCCGGATCTCTCCGTTCGTTTTCCCCAAATCGGTCGTGCGAAAGGCTTCGATGACGGGCAGTCCCGCTTTGAGCTGGTCGAGTGGAACGTTGAATTTGGGCAGGTCTTCCCCTGCAATGCCGTGTTCGAACGTGGAGCGGGCGGTTTCGGCTGCTGAATCGGCGGCTTCCTTGCCGTGAAGGAGCGAAGTCGCCTCGGTCGCGAGGATCTTCTTGGCGTCATTGATTTCTTGACCTTCCAGCGCTTCCAACCTTGAAATTTCGTCAAGAGGCAATTCGGTAAAAAGCTTCAAAAACCGGCCAACATCGGAGTCTTCCGTGTTTCTCCAATACTGCCAATAGTCGTAGGGAGAAACTCTATCTGCATTCAGCCAGACCGCGCCTTCTTCGGTTTTGCCCATTTTTTTGCCTGACGAGGTCGAGAGCAGGGGGGTCGTCAAGCCGAACACCTCAGTTCCGTTTACCCTTCGACACAACTCTATGCCGTTGACAATATTTCCCCATTGGTCGGAGCCGCCCATTTGCAGACGGCACCCAAAACGCTTGTTTAGTTCATAATAGTCGTAAGCTTGCATCAGCATGTAGTTAAACTCGAGAAACGTGAGGGGACTTTCCCGATCTAATCTGAGTTTGACACTGTCAAACGTCAGCATGCGATTGATTGTGAAGTGAACGCCGAAGTCGCGCAGGAAATCGACGTAACGCAGCTCGCTGAGCCAATCGTCATTGTCGACAAGCAAGGCATCTGTCGGGCCGTCCCCGAACACTAAGAACTTTTCGAATACGCTCCGAATCCCTAGGCTGTTTTCCCTAATCTGGTCGTCGGAGAGAAGCGATCGTTGTTCGTCCTTGCCTGTCGGATCGCCGACCTTGGTGGTGCCGCCTCCAATCAACACGATCGGCTTATGTCCGTGTTGCTGAAGCTGGCGGAGCATCATGATTTGCACGAGGCTGCCGACATGGAGACTGGGTGCGGTGGCGTCGAATCCGATATAGCCGGTGAGAACACTCTCTGCGGTGGCTTCTTGCAAGGCACCCCTATCGGTGCATTGATGGATGAAGCCTCTCTGCTCGAGTGAATTAAGAAAAGAAACCATGAAAAATATGCCTAACGGGTGGCTGCAAAAATGCCCAAGTCGCGCGGCTGTGGTGTAGCATGACCTTCTTAATTCGCAAGGCTAAACAAACTCAAATTGTGGTGCGCGACGCGCTGGACGTGACATGAGCGATGTAATGCAGGCAATCGGGCTAATGAGCGGCACGTCAGCTGACGGTATTGATATTGCGGTTCTGGAAACCGATGGTGAAAAAGTGGTCTCGTTTGGGCCTGCGCGCAGCGTCCCATACGACGACGCGCTTCGTTCGCGGATCAAAACGGTTTTAGGCCTGTGCGCGACCTGGGCTCCCGGGGACCCCGTGCCGGATCTGGTCATGGACGTCGAGCGCGAGCTCACCATTGCCCATGCACGGGTCGTGCGCGATGTCTTGGACAGCTGCAAAAATGCCGGTCAACTCATCAAGCTGATTGGATTTCATGGGCAGACCGTCCTGCACCGGCCGCCCGTAAACGACGATGAGGAAAGCGGGTTCTCCTGGCAGATTGGCAACCCCACATTGCTTGCACAATTGGTCGGCCGGGATGTGGTGAATCAGTTTCGCTTGGCCGACATTGCCCGTGGAGGGCAGGGTGCGCCTCTTGCCCCCATTTACCATCAGGCGCTTGTTTCTGAACTGAAGGGCTTTGGTCCGGTTGTCGTGGTCAATATCGGTGGCGTCTCGAACATCACGTTCGCGCCAAACGATGGACCGCTCTTGGCCTTCGATACCGGGCCCGGGAACGGTCTGATTGACGATTGGATTTCAGACCATACCGGCGCTCGATACGATGAAGACGGTGCCATGGCGGCCTCGGGGCGGATTTCCGTGCCGGCACTCAACGAACTCTTGGACAATCGCTTCTTCAACAAGCCGCCCCCAAAGTCCCTTGATCGATACGATTTCGGCCTAGAGGCGGTGGCAGATCTGAGTGTTGCGGACGGGGCAGCGACATTGACCGCCTTTACGGCGGAAGCAATCAGGCTCAGCCTCCTGCATTTGCCCGCCCGCCCCGCCGTTTGGATCATTTGCGGTGGAGGCAGGCATAACGCAACGTTAATGCGGGAGCTGACGAACCGATTGCCGGGGGAAGTTAAAAGTGCGGAAGATGTCGGTTGGCGCGGTGATATGATCGAGGCTGAAGCACTGGCTTTCCTGGCGGTACGCTCGGCTCTTGGGCTGCCTATAACGTTTCCAGGTACCACGGGCGTGTCGGAGCCGCTTACGGGCGGACAGCTCATTAAGTTGAGTTAGTTCTCCGGCCCTGATGGTCTTGCGGGTGGCGACCCTCTGAATTCGATTTCCCTAGTCGATGCCAGGGTCTTGTCCTAGACGCCAATCCAAGTAGTTCTCGATCACTTCTTTCATGGCATCTATGCGATTGTCGAAGAAGTGGTTTGCCCCTTCCAATTCAATATATTTAATGTCTAAGCCTTTTTGGGCAGACAAACGCTCATAGAGTTTGGCGACGTCCGCTTCCGGCACAACGCGGTCTTGCTTGCCATGCAGGATCAATCCCGACGAAGGGCACGGTGCGAGAAAACTGAAGTCGTAACTGTTCGCAGGCGGGGCGATCGATAAGAAGCCCGCTATTTCGGGGCGGCGCATCAGCAATTGCATCCCAATCCAAGCGCCGAACGAGAAACCCGCCACCCAGCATTCTGACGCGTTTGGGTTGAATGACTGCAGCCAGTCAAGGGCCGCTGCTGCGTCGGACAGTTCTCCCACGCCGTGGTCAAATTCGCCTTGGCTTCTGCCGACCCCGCGAAAATTGAAGCGCATGACCGTGAAGCCACGATCCACGAACGCGTGATAAATCTCGTAGACAATACGATTGTTCATCGTTCCACCCAACTGAGGGTGCGGATGTAAGATGATGGCCAAAGGCGCATTGGGCGACTTCGTGTTCTGATGGACCCGGCCTTCGAGACGGCCATCAGGACCTGTGAAGATGACCTCAGGCATAACTATTCATCCTTTGCGCTTCTTTTTTTGAGCATCGTGGAATGGAGCAGCGATTCATGCCCTTGAATGCTCCAAACGGCCACAGTGAGGCAAGTTTTCGTGCAGGCGAGATCCATTAAAATTGACGATTTTGCGGGACTGAAATACTTGACTAATTTACTCGGGTTTATAATATTAAGCGTGTGGGCGAAAGCACACTTTAGAATTGCGCATCGGACATAAGCGTTCCTTCCTGAAAGATCAAATTAAAGCTGACGAGCAATGCGGCTTGAACAGATTGGGTTTTGGCGGGCGCTTCCGATGGTCACAGCAAAGGTAGTTTGAACGGTATGCAGTTGAGCACTAAAGGCCGATACGCCGTTATGGCGATGGCCGATCTCGATTTAAACTCGAACGGGCGGCCGGTCGCGCTAGCAGATATCGCCAGCCGTCAAGATATTTCACTTTCTTACCTGGAGCAGCTCTTTGCCAAGTTGCGGCGGGCCAATCTTGTGAACAGCGTTCGCGGACCGGGCGGAGGATACCGCTTGGCGCATTCCGCGGATGAAGTCGCCATTGCCGACATTATCGTTGCGGTCGATGAACCTCTGAAAGTCACACGGTGCAAAGCCGGCTCGAGCAAGGGATGTATCGCGAATAGCGGACGGTGCATTACCCATGATTTGTGGGATGAGCTGGGCCGGCAAATCCTCACGTTCCTGCGCGGCGTAACTCTTTCTGACGTCACCCAAAGGCGCCTTTCCAGCCGGATCGATGCCACGCAAACCTCGTTCATAGCGTCTGAGGATTTAATCATGACCCAAGACTACCATTCAGAAGGTGAGACCTCAGTTTGAATGATTGGTGAACGGAAGACCTCGACACGCTAGACTTTGCACTTTTATGAACAACGACCTCATTTACCTGGATCATAATGCTACTACGCCGATGCATCCCGATGCGGTAGACGCGGTTCGCGAGGCGTGTGCGCTGTATGGAAATCCGTCTTCTATTCACGCGGCGGGTCGGCGCAGCCGGGCGCTCATCGAACGTTCCCGTGAAGATCTGGCCCTCTTGTTGGGAGCTGACCCGGCCAATGTCATTTTCACCAGCGGAGGAACTGAAGCCAATAATCTGGCTATCACAAGTGCAGTAGTCTCTCAGTCCGTCGATCATGTTGTGGTTTCGGCTCTGGAGCATGAGTCTGTCCGCGAGTGCGCTCAAGCACAAGATGTTCCGGTCTCGGAAATTTCCGCGACTAAGAGCGGTGACATTTGCCTCGATCATTTGGAGACCGTGCTGACTGGGCTCTCTAGAGACGGCCAAAAAGCACTCGTTTGTGTCATGGCGGCGAATAATGAGATTGGAACGCTGTTGAGCATATCTCAAGCCATAGGGCTGGCGAATATGCATGGCGCTTTTACTTTGGTGGATGCGGTGCAAGCAGTCGGCAAGATCAATGTCAATACCGATGATCTAGGTGCGACCTTTCTTTCTGTTTCCGCACATAAACTATGCGGGCCCAAAGGTGTGGGTGCACTCGTCGTTGACACGGATGCGCCTTTGAAGCCGCTTGTTTATGGAGGTGGTCAGGAACAACGCCGCCGCTCGGGAACAGAAAATGTAATCGGCATCGCAGGATTTGGAGCCGCGGCAAAAGCCGCACGCATTTCCGGACCTATGGGGGAAAACGTTCGGGCTCTGCGAGATGAGATGGAGAGTGAACTCCGGCGCCGCGCGCCAGAGATCGTTGTTTACGGTGAATCAGGTCCGCGCCTTGCCAACACATCGTATTTTGGTGTGCCAGGGCTAGCCTCGGAACTGCAAGTGATTGCGATGGATCTGGCCGGTTTCTGCGTCAGTGCCGGATCCGCCTGCTCTTCGGGGAAAGTGTCAACGAGCCGGGTGATTTCTGCTCTGGGTTTCGACGGGAATGAAGCGGCATCCGCCATTCGGGTGAGCCTGGGTTGGGATACGTCACGACATGAAGTGAATCAGTTTGTTGATGCCTGGACGAACTATTACGAAAATCAGGCCGGCGCACGGCTCAAAAAGTCCGCCTAGTGCGTAGCGAATTCGGGAACGGACGGAGAAAGACATGCCAGCGGTAGACGAGACAATCAGCGAAGTGAAGGGACTTGGCGAGAAGTACAAGTACGGCTTCGAGACTCAAATCCTTTCCGAAAAGGCGCCTAAGGGACTGGACGAGGACACGATCCGCTTCATCTCGGCAAAAAAGGGAGAGCCGGATTGGATGCTCGACTGGCGCTTGGATGCCTATCGCCGGTGGCTTGAAATGACAGAGCCCAAATGGGCCATGGTGAATTATCCGGAAATCGATTTTCAGGATGCCTATTACTATGCCGCGCCCAAGTCTCCGGAAGATGCGCCTCAGAGCTTGGACGAAGTAGATCCTGAGCTACTCAAAACGTACGAAAAGCTCGGCATTCCCTTGAAAGAGCAGGAAATGTTGGCGGGCGTTCGCAACGTCGCGGTCGACGCGGTGTTCGACTCGGTGTCGGTTGTCACCACGTTCAAAGAAAAGCTCGCAGAAGCCGGCGTCATATTCTGCCCGATTTCCGAGGCGGTCCATACCCATCCAGAATTGGTCAAGAAGTACTTGGGGTCCGTTGTTCCGGTTACAGATAACTTTTACGCGACGCTAAACTCTGCTGTTTTCAGTGATGGATCGTTCGTTTACATTCCCGAAGGGGTGCGCTGCCCCATGGAACTCAGTACGTATTTTCGGATCAATGAGCAAAATACCGGGCAGTTCGAGCGGACGCTGATCATCGCCGAGAAAGGCTCCTACGTCAGTTACTTGGAAGGCTGTACGGCACCCATGCGTGATGAGAATCAGTTGCATGCGGCCGTGGTCGAACTTGTTGCGCTTGATGATGCGGAGATCAAATACTCAACGGTGCAGAATTGGTATCCCGGAGATGCCGAAGGCAAGGGCGGCATCTACAATTTCGTGACCAAGCGGGGTGATTGCCGAGGGCCCAATTCAAAGATTTCTTGGACCCAGGTGGAGACAGGATCAGCGGTTACGTGGAAATATCCGAGCTGCATATTGCGCGGCGACAACAGCGTTGGTGAATTCTATTCGATCGCCATCACCAATAATTATCAGCAAGCCGATACGGGCACCAAGATGGTCCATTTGGGCAAAAACACAAAAAGCCGCATCATCTCAAAAGGGATTTCCGCCGGCAAAGCTCAGAACACCTATCGCGGCTTGGTCAGCATACATCCCAAAGCGAAAGCTGCGCGTAACTATACGCAATGCGATTCGTTGTTGATCGGCGATAAATGCGGCGCCCATACGGTGCCCTATATCGAAAGCCGAGATCCATCGGCGCTTGTTGAACACGAAGCGACGACGTCGAAGTTGAGCGAGGAGCAGCTCTTTTACTGCCGTCAGCGCGGCATCGGAGAAGAGGAAGCTGTAACGCTCCTCGTGAATGGGTTCTGTAAGGAGGTGTTGCAACACCTTCCTATGGAATTTGCCGTTGAGGCGCAAAAACTTGTGGGCATTAGCCTTGAAGGCAGTGTCGGATAGGATTTGGATATGTTGCAAATAAAAGATCTGCGCGTCGATGTGGACGGCAAAGAAATTCTAACGGGACTCAGCCTTGATGTGAAGGCGGGCGAAGTGCATGCGGTCATGGGTCCCAACGGGTCCGGCAAAAGTACGCTCTCTTACGTGCTCTCTGGCCGGGACGGGTACGATGTCACCGGGGGATCGATCACTTATAAGGGAGATTCCCTTGTTGATCTCGACCCGGAAGACCGAGCCGCGCAGGGCATTTTCTTGGCGTTCCAGTATCCCCTCGAAATCCCTGGTGTCGGATCCATGACTTTTATGAGGACGGCACTGAATGCTCAGCGTAAAGCGCGCGGAGAAAATGAACTGGACGCGGCCAGTTTCATGAAACTCATCCGGGCCAAAGCCAAGGAGCTCAACATAGATGCAGAGATGTTGAAGCGTCCTCTCAATGTTGGATTCTCCGGCGGTGAAAAGAAGCGAAACGAAGTTCTTCAGATGGCATTGCTTGAGCCGACATTGGCAATCCTGGACGAAACGGACTCAGGACTTGATATTGATGCGCTCAAGCTGGTGGCGGACGGCGTCAACGCTCTGCGATCACCCGATCGGGCCATGATTGTGATCACGCACTATCAGCGGCTGCTGAACTACATCGTTCCGGACTATGTGCACGTGCTGGCAGGTGGGAAGATCGTCAAGTCAGGCGATAAGTCCCTGGCACTTGAACTTGAAAAATCCGGCTACGATGCAATTGTCGCTGAGGCGGCGTGAGGGAGAACTGATGACGACCTCAACATCTAAATCGGCCGAGGGTGGCGCCCCAATCCGTATCGTTGCATCAAGCGGCGATGTCGAAGCGCCTTTTCTGGAAAAGGCCGAGTCATTCATTCGCTCTCGCACCGGCAATGAACCGGATTGGCTGCAACGCGCCAGGTCCAAAGGTCTTGAGGCGTTTCGGCGTTCTGGATTTCCTCACCGGCGCGTCGAAGAATGGAAATATACCGATCTGCGCACGCACATTAGTAAAAGCGATGCCTCTTCTTCTTCGGCTGGTCACGCAACACAGATCGAAAGCTCGGCCTTTGATGCGATCACATTAACGTTTGTCGACGGCGCTTTTGACCGAGCGGCATCTTCTGACCTGACATCCTTGTCGGGCGTGGAAGTGGTCATGCTTGAGGACGACTTGGGCGCCCTTGTGGAGCGACAAAAACACCTCCTTTGTGCGATCGACAATCCGGTCACGTCCCTTTCGATTAATGGTCTTAACTTAGCGCAGGCAAGAAGCGGTGCAATTATTCGCGTGCTGCCGGGCGAGGCGCTGTCAAAACCGATCCACATTCGTTCGGTGCACACCGGGGCGGAGATCTCGCCTGCGCGACATGTTGTTGTTCTCGAGTCGGGCGCGCGCGCAACGCTCCTTGAGACAAATACCGGTGATGGCGTGAAAGAGCCTGCTTTGATCGGGCAATCACTGCAAATCCATCTGGAGCCTAACGCGGAGTTGTCACATCACCGGTCCGTCGGACTCCCGGATGCTTGCACATTGCTGTCCGGGGTTGCTGCCCATCTTGAGGCGGAGGCGCACTATGCCGGAACGACTTTGAACCTAGGGGCGGCGTTGTTGCGACAAGACACCCATATCGCTTTTCAAGGCGAGGGCGCGATCGCGGATTTGACGGGAGCTTATTTGCTCAACGGAAATCAGCACTGCGACCAAACCATCTTCATCGATCACGCCGTGCCCAATTGCGAGAGCAGTCAAGTTTTCAAAGGAGTCCTGACCGATCGTTCCCGAGGCGTGTTTCAAGGTAAGGTCTTAGTGGCGCAAGATGCGCAGCACACCGATGCGCATCAGCTGAGCAACGCTCTGCTGCTTTCCGAACGCGCTGAACTAGATGCCAAGCCCGAGCTGGAAATCTATGCAGACGACGTGAAGTGCTCCCACGGATCGACCGCCGGGGAGTTGGACGAGGATGCGCTTTTCTATCTCCGTGCCCGGGGCATCCCACTGGCGGTGGCAAAGACCCTGCTGATTGAAGCGTTTGTCCGCGAGCCGATCGAAAGCATCAAGGAAGAGGCCATTCGAAACATCTTTATGCAGCAGGTCTCCGAATGGCTTCAGAACGCAGAGGTGCGGACATGACCGAACAACCGCTCTCGCTTAAGAGATCTTCAGAATTTCATGCCGTGCAGGTTCGGCAAGAGTTTCCGATTTTGTCGCGTGAGGTGTATGGCAAGCCGCTCACCTACCTGGACAATGCGGCGTCTGCGCAAAAGCCTAAAGTCGTGATCGATTCTATGAATGAGGTGCTCGAAAACGAGTACGCCAATGTTCATCGCGGCCTGCACTATTTGAGCAATACGGCCACGGCTAAATACGAAGAGGCGCGGGCAATCGCTCAGCGTTTTCTCAATGCGGCAAGCCAAGACGAAATCATTTTCACGTCCGGTGCGACGGATGGGATAAATCTGGTCGCGAATGGTCTGGCTGAGGACATCAAAGAGGGCGATGAAATTGTCCTTTCGATTATGGAGCACCATTCCAATATCGTTCCTTGGCATTTTCTGCGGGAACGCCATGGGGCGGTTCTGAAATGGGTCGATATTGAGAGCGATGGTTCGCTTTCTATAGAGAGATTTGAAGAGGTCCTGTCTTCGCGAACGAAGCTTGTTGCGCTGACCCATATGTCAAACGTGCTCGGCACGGTTACGCCGGTTAAAGACATTATTCAGCTTGCCCATGATCGGGGTGTTCCGGTTCTACTCGACGGTGCTCAAGGGGCAGTCCATTTGGATGTTGACGTTCAGGACTTGGACGTCGACTTTTATGCATGCACCGGCCACAAGCTCTATGGGCCGACCGGAATTGGTATCCTCTACGGAAAAAAACAGCGGCTTAACGCCCTGCGTCCGTTCCGTGGAGGAGGCGAAATGATCGAAGAGGTCAGCCGAGACCGCGTGACCTATCTGGACGCGCCTCACCGGTTTGAAGCCGGAACGCCGCCGATTGTAGAAGCAATCGGTCTCGGGGCTGCTCTTACGTTCATGATGTCACTGGATGCGGAGGCGGTGCGAGCTCACGAACACGCGCTCCTGTCTTACGCGATGGAATGCCTGCGCGAGCTGAATTCGATCCAAACCTACGGCTCTGCTCCCGGCAAAGGATCGATCGTCGCCTTTAATCTTGAAGGGGCTCACCCGCATGATTTGAGTACCATCATTGACCGGGAGGGCGTGGCCGTCAGGGCCGGGCATCACTGCGCTCAACCGCTGATGGAACGGCTGGGGGTGACGGCGACGGCCCGGGCCTCATTTGCGCTTTATAATACGATGGAAGATGTCGACCGTTTGGTTGCCGCCATCCGGAAAGCTGGGGAGTTCTTGAGCTGATGGACGATCAAATCGAAAGTATCCAAGAGGAAAAGACGTCGGGCTTAGTCTCGGACGAGGCAAAAGCGGCGTCGGCGTTGCCGGAAGAGGAACTCGAACGGCTGACAAGCGATATCATCACAGCCCTCAAAACGGTCTACGATCCAGAGATACCGGTCGATATTTACGAATTGGGCCTTATTTATAGGATCGACATCTCCGATGACCGGGATATAGACATCGAAATGACGTTAACCGCGCCTGGTTGTCCGGTGGCCGGCGAAATGCCGGGCTGGGTCCAGTCAGCGGCTTTGACGGTCCCCGGTGTACGGGACGTTAAGGTGGATTTGGTATTCGATCCGATGTGGGAGCCGTCCCGCATGTCCGATGAAGCCAAGCTAGAGCTTGGCTGGATGTAGTTTTCGAGAGCGTAAGAACGAACCATGGAAAAAGCAAAACGCAGAGCCCGCCCACAAGTCGTCCGTTTGACGGAACAAGCGGCGGAGCACCTGAAAGACATTATGGAACGGGCTGAGGAAAACTATGTCGGTCTGCGGCTGGGGCTGAAAAACGCCGGTTGTGCGGGCATGGCCTACACCATGGACTATGCCACGGAGAAAGGTCCCATGGACGAGGTGGTTGAGGACAAAGGGGTTCAAATCTTTATCGAGCCTAAGGACTTGCTCTTCTTGATCGGTACGGAAATGGATTGGGAACAAACCAAGCTGAGTTCCGGCTTCGTCTTCAGGAATCCAAACGAAACCGATGCATGCGGGTGTGGAGAGTCTGTCACCATTGAACCGGTTCAGAATCTCGAAGCGGAGGATGGGGAGGCTACTTCTCCAGCTTAACCCGCAGCCGCGATATCCGCGAATGAGCAATGCGCCAGCCATCCGGCGTCTTCGTATAAGTCTCGATATAATAGCCATATCCGCGGAAGGCCGTTTGCTCACTGAGGATAACATCTTCCATTGGAAACGTCGCTTTGGCTTCTGTGTCTGAGACGAACTCGATCTCGGCGATGTGACCATGATGGACGCTTTGTACGCCCACAAGAGCTTTGCTGACCGCCTCGATGATGTTGGCTTGGCCCTCGACAGGCGGTGTGGGTTCGGTTCCCTCTGGATACCCCAAGATCGGATCGTAAACGGCCTCGGTGAAGTCAAAGACCGCGTCTTCCGCAAACACTTGTTTGAGCTCCTCAAAGCTTTTGGTGTCGATGGAGCGAAAATAGCGGGCTTTGGTTTGCTTGATTTCCTCGATCGCGAGCAGTTTTTCGATGTCGTTCATTTCCGTCCCCAGTTATGATTCGAGAGAGTTCGTAACCGACTTTGGAGAGATGATGTGATCAAAGCAAGTTGCTTGTGCGGAGCTGTTGCGTGGGAGGTGGATGCGCTCACGACTCCCCTGGGGAACTGCCACTGCCGGACGTGCCAAAAGGCGCATAGCGCGCCGTTTGCGACCACCGCCCGAGCAAGACGGTCAGACTTTCGCTGGGCGAACGGCGGAGATCACGTGGCCCACTATGAATCGTCGCCCGGCAAGCTGCGCCATTTTTGCCCCACGTGCGGTTCTCAGATGATGGCTGAATGGATCGATCAGGATGAGGTTATTTTGCGCATTGGGGTGGTCGATGAAGGCTTGGAGGGCGACGTGGCGGTCAACATCTGGACCTCTCATTCGCCCGCCTACGCCAAATCGAGCGCGACCGCACCAAGTTTTCCGGAAGGCTTCAAGTAGGTCACTGTGAGGCGTCACTTGAGAAGAATGCGATCAGTTCCTCACTGACGAAGTCCGCTTCTTCTGCCATGATCCAATGGCTGACGCCGGGCAGGATCTTTACATTGTCTTCGCCGAGATAGTCTTTCGTGGCGAGCGCCGAGGCTTCGGGAATGAACGCGTCGTCTTCTCCGTAGGCGAACTTTACGGGCATGGGTGTGGCGCCGTTTTCGGGAATAGTGTCATAGTCGACAAAGTCGGCCCGGTAGGAATTGATCATTGTGGAAATGGCATTGTCTTTCGCCCAGGCGGACTTGTAGAGTTCCATTTCCTCATCCGTGAACACGCCGGGGGCGCTGGTTTGTTGGAGGTTGCGCGTAAGGAGCCACCAATTGCCGGCCCGGCCGACCAGTTCTGGCAAAAGCGGCAACTTGAAGAAGTCCCGGAACCAGCTGATGGTTTCTTCATCGTCTTCCGGGCTGAAGTTTTGCCACGACAAAGGATGGCCTACGTTGAAAATATAAGCTTTGCGGATACGATCCGGATGCTCGAAGATCAGCCGCCAGGCGACGCCGGCGCCCACATCGTGGCCCGCCAGATAGCTGTTTTCCCAGCCCAACGCGTCCATCAGGCCAACAATGTCGCCGGCATAGTGTTGCTGTGTATAGAGATTCGAGCCCTTGGGTTTGTCTGAGCGGTTGTACCCGCGCAGATCAGGGGCGGCCACACGGAAACCGGCGTTCGCCAGTGCGGCCACCTGTTCGTGCCAGGAATACCAAAACTCGGGAAAGCCATGGAGCAGGATCACGGGCTCGCCGTCTTCCGGTCCGGCGAAGACAACGTGAAGAGTTAGGTTGCCCACATCGATTCTTTGAGACGAAAGATCAACGCCGGTTTCGGTTTCAGCAATCGCGATCTCGTCCAGCTCCGCGTGGTTTCCGGACAGCCAAGCAAGGCCGACGAGAAGGCCAATGGCTACCAAGAGAACGATGATGAAACGCATGCGCCCCTCCACGATTTTTTGGGAGTATAGATCTCAAACCCCTTGCAGACAAGAACAAAGGGTGATCAAGGGTTGCGCAGGAAGGTTTCCATACTCATTCCGGTTCGATGAGATCCCATACCGTTCGAAATCCATCGTCACATCCTAAGACCGATTGGCAGGGGCTGGTTTTGTCGATGTGCCCCATCAGGTGTTTGTAAGTGCCGAAACCGGCAAGCTGCTGAAGGCGCGGATCAAACTGCTTCACGCGATTAATCGGAATGCCCAGCTGTTGATTTTCTTGCTGGCGCAAAAAGCCCGCACAGTAATTCATCGCGATCCCAATACGCTTTGTCGCTGTTGTGTTCGCGCCGCCGCCATGCCACAGGCTGCCATTCCAAACGAGGATGCTGCCTTCAGACATTTCCGCTGCAATACTGTCCGGATGCGTCCCATATTCAGGCTTGTCTGGAGACTTATGACTTCCCGGAACGATCCGGGTTGCCCCGTTTTCTTCGGTGAAATCCGTGAGGGCCCACATGCTGTTGCATACAAGAGCCTGATGGGGACGGGGAAAGTTGAAGAGGGTGTCATCGGCGTGGATGGGCTGGGCCTTCTCCCCCGGTCCGATCGATATGGAAGACAAAGACGACACAAGACAACCCGGATCCAGCACGCTCTCTACAATCGGCAATAGAGGAGCAAATACGGGAACCTTCTCGAATAGTCGGTCTTTGGCCAGAAGGTTGTATATGCGAAGGGTATGATGGCCTTCAAACATGTTCTTGCCCGGCTGTGTATTTTCGTCAGCCTCCAGTTTGTCGAGGGCGCTCTTCAGAGCGTGAACAAGATCCGGTTCGATGCAGTTTTCTAGGATGGTGTATCCTTGGTCTTCGATTTCGCGAAGATGGGCCGACAGCTCCATATCACTTACTTCGGGCGTTTGAGCGATGATTGAGAGAACAATCTAGTCCACCAAATCCAAAAATCATAGGGTGAGGGACCAGGCGGCCGATCGAGCCGCGTGTTCGCGTGGACCAGGAGTGTGCTCTCATGGCAGTCAGCCCTGAATATAAAGCCTTTCTCGAAGAATTGTTCGAGCCCCTTGGTCCCATCAAGACGAAAAGCATGTTTGGTGTGGATGGTGTGTTTGCGTCGTTGCCCGACGGCGATCTGATGTTCGGCCTGATCGCGAGAGAAACGCTCTATCTGAAGGTCGACGATTCCAACAGGGCCGATTTCGAAGAAGAAAACAAAAGACCATTCGTATTCGAATCAAAGACCGGAAAACAAGACGTGGCGTCCTACTACGAATTACCTGAATCATTGTATGATGATCCCGACGCGTTCGTGGATTGGGCGCGAAAGTCCTTTGACGTGGCATTACGCGCCAGAAAACCGAAGAAGAAGCGTAAGAAAAGACCTTGAGGCGGGACAGGGACCGCCATTGGAGGCAAACCGCGTGCAGACCATCGTGATCGATCCGGGCCATGGCGGCGAGACCGAAATCGGCGACAGTTCGCCGAACAACTCGGTCAGCGCCTCAGGGGTTTTGGAAAAGAATATGTGCCTCGACATCGCCCGGCGGATGCGCTTTTCGTTGCAGCACGGATCGGGTGCGCGGCGGGCTGAGGAACGGGGCATCGATCTTGCCGTTGTGCTGACGCGGGAAACGGACACGAATTTAGGTCTGGCGGATCGGGCGCAAACTGCGGCCGACCATGACGCAAGCCTTTACCTCAGTCTCCACTGCAATGGCTTTGATGGAACCGTTCAGGGAACGGAATGTTGGATTGACCGCAAATATATGCAGCCCAAGTTCGATTTGCAGCCTGGGCGCAAAGTGGCGATGCCGGGTCCCGGCGTCCCCAGTTCGGGCGTCCGGAATCTCAACGTGGATGCCGATGCCGCTTTTGCCAAGCGCGTCGTCGATGCGGCGGTCAAGGCTCTTGGCGAGTTCGATAGCGGCGCCAAGCTGCGCAGTGCCCGTTACACGCGCAACCAACACGGCGAAAGCTATGAACCTCCCAAGGGGGTGAAGATGCAGGGGCTGGGCACCCTGCGCGACGCGAAGCTCGGCACTGGAGAAACCAATTGCCGGGCGGCGTTGTTGGAGTTGGAGTTCATCGACCACCCGAAAGTGGATCATCTCCTCAATGGCGGTCAGGCGTCCCAGGTGCGCAACCGGGTGGCCGGCTATGTGGCGGTGGCGCTGGTGGATGCGCTCTAAGGAGTGCACTGGTCTTACTAAGCTCATGGGCTCATTTAGCGGAAGCCCAAGAGACTACACATTGTCGCCCGTTGGGCGCATAATTGAGCCTGTTTGATGTCCGGGCGGAGTGAGACCATGACCGAGGTGGGTCGGAAAGAACAAGCGCTTCAAGTCACGCCTGAACCTGACCGTTGGACGCTTATGCGTGATGTCGCGGTGTTTCAGGGAAAGCTGCTCTTGGATGGACTGCGCGATCTGCTGCTCAGTCCCATTTCAATCGTTCTGGCTTTGCTCGATCTCTTTTTGGGCGATCGGACATCGGGGCGCCGGTTTTACAATCTCCTCTATTTGGGCTGGCAGTCGGATCGTTGGATCAATTTATTTGGTGATGCGCACCGCGTACCGCCGCCGAAGCGGACGCCGTTCAGCGATCGCAGCATCGACGATCTCATCAACGATCTCGAATATCGTGTGCACAAAGACTATGAAGCAGGCGGACTTTCGGCAAACGCAAAGGAGACCATCGATAAGGCTCTGGACTCGATCCAGAGTAAGCTTCACCGTCCATTCCGCGGCGGCTGATCGCGGAAGGAGGTAGACATTGGGAGCATTGCTAAGAGAGGCGCTGCGCACCCGGGGCGGTCGATTGCCTCCTAAGGTTTCGCTGGCCCATCTGCCGACCCCGCTGGACCATCTCTCAGTGTCGCATTTCCCGAGCGGCGCACCTTCTGTTTTTGTCAAACGGGACGACTGTACCGGGCTGGCGTTCGGAGGGAACAAGGCCCGCAAACTGGAATTCTTATTGGCTGACGCTGAGAACAAACAGGCGGACATCGTTCTCACTGTCGGCGCCATTCAGTCCAATCACGTCCGGCAAACCATCGCGGCGGCGCGTGCATCGGGCACAGATGTTGAAGTCTTTCTTGTCGATATGGTGGACCGGAAAAGCGCTTCCTACAGAACATCGGGGAACCGATTTTTAGATGAGATAATGGGCGCGAGGGTACACGCTTGTTCCACCGATGACGCCTCTTCAGCAATCAAAGAACGGCTCTTGGAGTTGGAGAAAGAAGAACGAACGCCGTATTTCATTCCTGGGGGCGGCTCCAGTCCGGTTGGGTCTCTCGGCTATATCGTCGCGGCCTTCGAGCTGATGGAACAGGCGCAAAACCTCGACGTAAAAGTCGATCATGTCATTCACGCGTCCAGCAGTTGCGGCACGAGCGCAGGATTGGCGGCTGGCTTTTCCCTCATGGACAATCCTCCGTCGCTTCATTCGATCCTTGTTGCATCGAACGATACCTCTGCTGCAGCCAAGACAATTGAAAACTTTGCTCACAACAGTCTCGCTCTTTTGGGGCTCGATACCAGTCCTCGCATCAGACAACCCACTCTATACACGGATTATTTTGGCACGGCCTACGGCCAACCGGGCGCTGAGACAGTTCGCGCGGTGCGTTTCGCGGCGGAACGCTTAGGATTGCTCTTGGACCCGGTCTACACCGGCAAGGCTTTTGCCGGTCTTCTTGACCTTGTCGCAAAGGATGTATTCGGCGCCAATGAAACGGTTGTGTTTCTTCACACGGGCGGCGTCCCCGCACTCTTCGCGTATGAAGAGGAGTTTGGCAGGCGATAAGGGTGTGGTGACACCAATGGTCATCGAGGCCGCTGATGGTCCTTCAACTGGTATTACATCCCGGGCCGCCTTTGGACCAACTTGTCGCGAAGTTTACGCTTGGACGCGCCAAAGGCGCGATCCGGGTCCTCCTCGTGATGACGACAAATTCTGACGAGCTCTGACAACGACTTCCGCCGTTACTGCGAGCGAAGCAGTCCTCTAACCCAGAGCTAAGTGCTCAATTGGATATTCAGGACTCATTGGATCCTTACGCTCGCTGCGTTCGGCCCGGACTCACTCCAAAAACTCATACAGCGGATCGTCCGCCTCGTGGGTGCCGCGGACTTTGATGTTGCCGAACAGGTCACCGTCCCATTGGGCCGAGGTAGGTACGATTTGATTCCAATCCATACAGATCGTTCGGTGGGTGATCTTCCAATTTGAGCCGCGCTTTTGCATCTGATCGAGATAGCGGCCGATATAAGTCATCTCGGTTTCGGGCCCACCCATTCCCAAGTGGTAGGCGGTGACATAGGACTCAACGCGCGCGTCGTCGCCGCGAAAGTCGATGGAGATATTCGAGACCGTGTGCTGGGTGAGTTTGAAGCCCTTAATGCCCGTGGGCAGGCCTTCGCAGAACTCGTGGGCGTTGCCGACAAACGAGCCATAGTTCACTTCGGCGTCGGGCCAATAGCAGGACTTTAAAATGTCCGCATCTGCGCGGTCGACACCCCGGCTATGCTGAGCCAGCACATCAAAAATGGCAAGCCGGTTCGCCAGTTCTTCAGGTCCCGGAATCCGGCCCGTATCATGGTTGATGGCCATCGTAATCTCCCAATTCGTTAACGCTCTTCGTCGAGAGTGATCGAACACATGGCTATGGCTTGCTGTCAACTCAGTTGTTATAGTCTCAGCAACTGACCGGCGTTCGGCAAACCGGCACTTCTGTCTGTTTTCCGGGCGTTGTTAGAATCGACACTTTGAAAGAATGGATGCAGAGAGGAATGCACTGATGGCCTACGCTGAAGATGGCGAACTCGAATACGATCCCGGTTATGATCCGGCGGCGGTTGATCCCTACGACTTGCCCCTCGAAGGGCTCGATGTTTCTCATCCCATCATCTTCAAGAACTACACCATGTGGCGCTGGTTTGAACGGCTGCGCAAAGAGGATCCGGTCCATTATACACCGCACAGTGAGTTCGGTCCGTATTGGTCAATTACAAAGTACAAAGACATTATGGATGTGGACACCAACCATAAGGTCTTTTCGTCCGAGTCGACGCTGGGCGGGATTACCATTCGCGATCAGCGGGAGGAGTTTCCCTTGCCCATGTTTATCGCCATGGACCCTCCCAAGCATGACGTGCAACGCAAGACTGTCAGCCCTATTGTCTCGCCGCAAAACTTGGCCAAGATGGAGCCTGTCATTCGAGAGCGTGTCGGGCTCATTTTCGACAGCCTGCCCATGAATGAGGAATTCGATTGGGTGGACAAGGTATCCATCGAGCTGACCACGCAAATGCTTGCCACTCTGTTTGATTTTCCGTGGGAAGAGCGACGCAAGCTCACCCGCTGGTCGGATGTGGCCACCGCGGACGAAAAGTCGGGCATCATCGATTCCATGGAACAGCGGGAAGAGGAGTTGCTCGAGTGCGCGGCCTACTTCACCAATCTGTGGAACGAGCGGGTCAATGCAGAGCCTAAGCCCGACCTCATCTCGATGATGGCTCACTCCAAGACCATGAATAATATGTCGCCTCAAGAGTTTTTGGGCAATCTCATTCTTCTAATCGTCGGTGGAAACGACACGACGCGCAATTCCATCACTGGTGGTCTCTATGCGCTCAGCCAGCGGCCGGACGAGTTCGCGAAGCTGCGCGCCAATCCGGAATTGGTCGACAGCCTCGTGCCGGAGGTTATCCGGTGGCAGACGCCTTTGGCTCATATGCGCCGGACCGCATTGGAAGACGCGGTGATTGGCGGCAAAAAGATCCGTAAAGGCGATAAGGTTGTGATGTGGTATGTTTCGGGGAACCGGGACGAAGAGGTGATCGAAAACCCTAACGAACTGATCATCGATCGTCCGCGCCCGCGGGAACATTTGTCGTTTGGCTTTGGCATCCACCGTTGTGTCGGCAATCGATTGGCGGAGTTGCAACTCAAAATCGTCTGGGAGGAAATTTTAAGGCGCTTCGACGACATCGAAGTGCTCGGCGAGCCTGAGCGGATTTTGTCCAGCTTCGTCAAAGGCTATGCTACATTGCCTGTACGCATTAACGCCTAACATAAGGGGCGGGCCTTCGGGGCTGCCGATGAAGAAATGAAAATCGATGCGCCGGCGCTTCGCCGGCGTCTTCTAGCGGAGCAGGCTGAACTCAAAGACCTGCAGGAACAGACAGAAGCCGACCGTGCGCCGGTTGATCTTGACCAGCAAAGCGTTGGCCGTTTGTCACGGATGGATTCCTTGCAACAGCAGAGTATGGCGCTGGCGGAGGAACGGCGCCGCGTCTTTCGTCTGTCTCAGATCGATGCTGCTCTCAAGCGCCTTGATGAAGATAATTTTGGCTATTGCGTCCGGTGTGATGACGAAATCGCCGAGAAGCGCCTTGAATTGGATCCGGCCGTCGCTACGTGCATAGCCTGCGCAAGCGGTGGAGAGCAGTAGTCTATCCTAGATCTCTTGCGTGTCGTTCCTTGATTGTCGGGGCGAACCGGATTCTCAAATCCGATTCAACCGTCAGATCTTGAAAGATCAATAGTATGACAAACGGATTCAAAAACACCGTCACGACCAGCGGCCAATTGGACGAGCTTTATGCGGCGCCTCAATCCAAGGCGCTGATCAAAGAGCTGGACCATCTGACCGATAATTACCGGGCGTTTGTTGAAAAATCGCCTTTTGTTGTGTTGGCTACGTCCGGACCGAGCGGCCTTGATGTTTCACCCCGCGGCGATCCATCTGGTTTTGTTCGGGTGCTCGATGACCGAACTTTGGCGTTGCCTGACCGGCGGGGCAACAACCGTTTGGACAGTCTACGGAATATTGTTGAAGATCCCCGGGTTTCCCTGCTCTTCATGATTCCCGGGGTTGGCGAAACTCTGCGGGTCAAAGGCACGGCGCAGATCGTTTTGGATGAGAACCTGTGTCAATCGTTTGAGATCAAGGGCAAAGCGCCGGTTTCCGTGCTCGTCATCTCTATCGATAAAGTCTACTTCCAATGCCAAAAGGCGCTGGCCCGATCAAAACTCTGGGATCCGGACGCGCGCATCGACCGGTCTGAGCTCCCAACGGCGGGGCAGATCTTGCAGGCTTTGGACCAAGAGTTCGACGGCGGGACCTACGACCGTGAGTACCCGGAGTATATGAAAAAGACGATCTATTGATCCTCCCAGTATCTCGCGAACCGGTGCTGGAAACTGCGCCAGGGAAGGCGGTTATCGAAGTTGTCGCGTATGACACCTGCTGTTGATATTCTGAAGCAAAGTACTGCGCCGTTTCAGCTCCATGAATATGAGAGCGACGGCGCGGATATTGCGTTTGGGGAAGAAGCCGCTGCAAAAATGGGTGTTGGTGCGAACAGGGTATTCAAAACGCTGGTCGTATCTTTGAATAATGGATCGCTGGCTGTTGCCGTGGTTCCCGTTGCGCGCATGTTGAATTTGAAAGCTTTGGTCAAGGCTCTTTCCGTCAAGAAAGCGGTCATGGCCGATCCTGCACTGGTGGAGCGGACAACCGGATACGTGCTTGGCGGTGTCAGCCCCATCGGTCAGAAGAAACGCTTGCCAACGGTGGTAGACGAAAGCGCTGCTCTGTTCGATACGATTTTTGTCAGTGGAGGACGCCGAGGCCTTGAGATTGAAATAGCGCCTGAGGATTTGAGAGCGTTTGTCAGTGGGCGCTTCGAAGCGATTTCGTCAGGAGACATGTGATGGCAAAGATCACTCAAGAGGTAAGGGATTTTCTTGAGCGTGAGCATCTTGGCTTCTTCGCAACGGTTTGCCCGGATGGAACGCCTAATCTGTCTCCAAAAGGACTGACCTTTGTTTTGGACGATGACCACTTAGTCATCGGCGAAGTACGCTCGCCGCAGACACGAAAGAACTTGGAAAGCAATCCGTGCGCCGAGATCAATGTGGTCGATATCATTGCCCGTAAAGGGTACCGGTTTAAGGGCACGTGTGAGATTGTCTCAAGCGGCGCCCAATTTGACAAACTTGCCGCCTTTGTCCGCGAAAGAGGAGCGCGCAGCACGATCCAATCGGTCATTGTCATGACGGTGGAGCGGGTTCTGCCGCTGGTCTCTCCGGCCTATGAACTCGGCCGTACGGAGCAAGATATTCGTAAGGAATGGAAGGCTCGAATGGATGATTTGAACGCGGACTTGAATATCAATAACTAATCTGGCGGTTTCTGAAATACTCTCGTTACTTGACCGAGGCTTCTTTTTGGTTCCAATGCGCGCTATTGCTTCCAACACCCTCACATTGGAAATCACGATCGTTGGTTTGAATGAGCGCAATCAATCGTTCTCCGAATAGGAGCCACTGACGCGAATTGGATTCGATCATATCGAGTAGAGCAAAGCCAAGTTTGTCATCCTCTTGGTAGAGACGATCGAAGTCCTCAATGCAAATGGCGGTTTTGCCGCCATTTTCCAACTCTCCGGGACAGAGGCCGTCGTTTAAGGCGTCTAGATTTCCGGTCCATGGATGATATCCAAAGCGCTTTTTCCATTCCAACTTGGAAGACAATTCTTCCCGGAAAGCGGCCATGTCCGTGTATACAATTTTTACGATCCTGTAGTCCAACTTCTCCAGATCAGCGATGACGCCCTCAAAGACCGATTTCCGATAGAAGAGATTCACAGCGCCGTTTTGAAGAAGCGGAAAATCAGTTCGCTTTTTCCAGTCGCTCGAAAACACCATCTTTTGGGTCTGCTCCTGAGTTCACAAAAGGTTAGGGTTGGGCATCATACATGGTCAGTGCCCATTTGTTTGCCCAATCATCCAGCCGGGCAAGCTGTTTCCCAAGATCGGCGCCCCATTCGGTGAGGCCATAGCCTTGTTCGGTAGTTTCCGTAAGTCCAAGCTCTTTCAGCATCTTCATACGGGTGTTGAGAAGCGTGGGCGAAACATCATCGCAGCGCTCGCGCAATTCTCTGAAGGTAAGGGGGCCGTCTCTCAGCTCCCATAAAATCCGCATGGACCATTTTTGACCCAAAGCATCAAAGAGAACCATGATGGGCCGGCCGGTGGTTGAACCGCGCACGGGCAGGCCAGGTTGTTTCGCCATGTCTTTTCTCGACTTACTGTCTTGACGCTACACTTTATGTAGCATACCTTATTGCTACAGTTAGTGTAGCGCAAGAGGTGAATATGACCAACCGGCTAATTCCGTTAGATGAACCCTACGCGCCTGAAATTGCTGCGGCGTTGGAAAAATACCCCCAAGTGGACGGCTATCTTCTGACGCTCTTTCGCACGTTTGCGAACAGTCATCGTTTCTTGACAAAGGGCGTGCCCAACCTTTTGGACGCGGAGAGCCCCTTGTCGCTGCGGGAGCGGGAGATTGTCATTCTGCGAACGACTGCCAACCGGAATTGCGAATATGAATGGGGTGTCCATGTGACCGTGTTTGGAAGCCCTGCGGGGTTCAGTGATGAACAGATCGCAGCGACGCGGACGGAGAAGTGGGCGTCTGGGTCGGGCGTGTGGTCGGATCAAGAATTGGTTTTGCTAAATGCTGTCGACGAACTGTGTGCGGAGGGAACCTTGTCCGATGAACTGCTTTCGCGTTTCCAGGAGACGTTCAAGGTTGAGCAGCAATTAGAGATCTGCGCCCTGGTCGGCACCTATACGACCATTAGTCTGGTGGCCAATGTGGCCCGGTTGGAGAACGAGCCGTTTGGCGTCCCGTTCCCCACTTGAGCACGTTTAATCTTCCTTGGAAAACCTGATCTCCCGTCCTAAAGTGCCGGTCAAAAGATGACCTAGCGGGAGATGAAATGGCCAATCGGGTAGAGAAAAAGACATTTTGCCGGGTGTGCGAGCCGGCCTGCGGCATGGTTGCGGTGGTGGAAGACGGGGAGCTCACGGCGCTGAAGCCCGACAAAGAGCACCCCATCACAAAAGGTTTTGTCTGCCACAAAGGCATCTATGGGCTCGACATCCACAATGATCCGGATCGACTGAAAGTGCCGCTCAAGCGGACGGCGTCGGGCGACTATGAGGAATCGACCTGGGACGTGGTCATCCCAGAGATTGCGGAAAAACTGAAAGAGATACTCGACCGGGACGGGCGTTCGGCCATCGGAGGATACCGGGGCAATCCGATGGCGTTTAACGCGCTCTTCGGACCGAGCTACGGCGCGCTCATGGGACAGCTTGGGGCGATGAAGCAGTTCAGCTCCGGCACCCAAGATTGCACAAACAAGTTCGCCGGCAGTGGCGCAGTGTTCGGCACGCAGACGTTGCATCCGCTGCCCGATATCGAGAACACGGACTTCCTGATGCTGCTGGGAGAAAACCCGGCCGTTAGTCACATGTCTTTTGTATCGATCGCCGATCCGATGGCGGAGATCCGCCAGGCGGAAGAGCGAGGCGCGAAGATTGTCTATATCAATCCGCGCACCATCGAATCCGCCCGGTTCGCTGGAGACGTGATCCACATTCGTCCCGATGCGGATGTCTATTTCCTTGCGGCGATGCTGTGCGAGATGGACCGCGCGGACTTGATCGACAAAGGGGCGCTGGAAGCACACGGACGCGGTTGGCAAGAGCTGTTGGCTTTCGCCTCTGAGTATCCCGCGGAAAAGGTCGCGCCCGTCACGGGCATGTCCGTTGAAACGATCAAGGAGTTAGCGCACCAGTTTGCCCAGGCGCCGACGGCGGCGATCCATATGTCCACTGGCGTGAACATGGGCCGGCAGGGCACGCTCGCCTATTGGCTTGTTCATATGATTTCACTGGCCACGGGCAATCTCGGCCGCACAGGCGGAAATTTCTATTCAACCGGTTTCTACACAAGGGCGTCGAAAGCTGGCACAACCCGGACCAGCCCGGAGGATATTGTCGAAGGACCCTATGGCACCATGCGGGCAACGAACAGTCCCCTGGTTGGTTTGCCCGCGAACCTGATGCCGGAATACATCATGGACCCGGACGACCCGATCAAGGCCATGTTCATCACGGGCGGCAATCCGGTCCTCTCCGTGGGCGGGGAGCACAAGATGCGCGAGGCGCTCAAGTCGTTGGACTTGCTCGTGTGTGTTGATATCTACCGCAATGCGTCCGCTGAATTTGCCCACTATGTGCTGCCGGTAGCGGGCGCCTTTGAGCGACAGGATATCAACATCACCGGTCTTGGTCTGCAATATCGACCTAGTATTCAGTATACGGATGCCATAGTTGAGCCGGGGTTCGAGCGGAAGCCGGAATGGTGGATCTATGAAAAGATCGCACAGGCCATGGGCCTGAAATCCAGGTTCGATGACCAAGGAGAGTCGAGCGCGGAAGCGGATCTGTGGGCGCGTACTGATGCCATGCTGAAGTCCCGTAGGTTCACGATGGAGGATCTAAAAGAAAAAGGAACGATCGTTTTCGATCCGCCGAAGCCGTCTGACATTTTCAATCATGTCCAAACGGAGGACGGCCTTATCGACTGTTTCCCAGATGCGTTCGCAAGTTCAATCAAGCGAATGGAGCGGTTCTTCGAAGAGCTATCTCGTGAACCGGCTGACCAGCTCAAGCTGATCACAAAGCGGGACGGCAATATGATGAACAGTTGGTATGCCAACGTGGAGAAGCTCAAGCGCAAGGAGCGCGGTAAGAATTACCTATTCATGCATCCGGAAGACGGAGAAAAACGTCAGCTCAAAGAGGGCCAAACGGTTTGCCTGCACAACGAGAATGGTGAGGTAGAGATCGAGCTTAAGCTGTCAGACGACCTGATGCCCGGCGTTGTGGCGGTCACCCACGGCTGGGGTCACGCCATTTCGAGTGGAATGAATTTTGCCAAGTCGACGCCCGGCGTGAACATCAACAGTCTTTTGCCTTCAGGCCCAGGCAGTTTCGAGCCGCTCTCTAATCAAGCCCATATGACCGGTATTCCCGTAGGGGTGCGCCGGGCGGGGACATAGCCGGACTGGTTCGAGCCACAACCCATTTGAACTCAAAATACAAAGTTTCAGTCGAAGGAGACGCACATGAAAATCTCAACGCTCTTGAACTATGCGGGTGACTATCACGCTGCGGTCGATGAAGTGGTGGCCCTTGAAAAAGCGGGGCTCGACACCGTTTTCGTTGCCGAGGCCTATGGTTTCGATGCAGTGAGCATGATGGGGTTCTTGGCGGCCAAGACCGAACGTGTGCAAATCGGATCCGGTATTCTGCCTGTTTATACGCGCACTCCCACTCTTTTGGCGATGACGGCGGCGGGTCTCGACAATCTGACAGGGGGCCGGGCCATCTTAGGGCTGGGGGCTTCAGGACCGCAGGTGATCGAGGGCTGGCACGGCATTCCTTACGATGCGCCGCTTGCTCGTATTCGCGAGACGATCGATATTTGCCGGACCGTCTGGAGCCGCGAACGGCTCAACCATCAAGGCAAAAAATACACAATGCCCTTGCCAAAGGACCAAGGAACGGGGCTCGGCAAGCCGCTTAAGATGATCACCGTTCCTCCGCGCAAGGATATTCCAATCATCGTTGCGTCTCTCACCCATAAGAGTGTGGAAATGACCGCGGAACTTGCCGAGGGTTGGCTGCCGACCATGTTTATTCCGGGCAAGGCGAACGACTATTGGGGGGATGCGCTCAAGGCGGGCGCGGCCAAACGGTCCGGCGATCTGCCGCCTCTTGAGACCTATGCAGGCGGCATGGTCGCGATCGGCGAAGGCCTAGAGGGCTTGCGTGACTTCGGACGGCCGATGACGGCGCTTTATGTGGGCGGCATGGGTGCGCGGGGCAAGAATTTCTATAATACCGTTTTTGCCAATATGGGTTTCGAAAAAGAGGCTAAAGAGATTCAGGACCTTTATCTCGACGGCAAAAAGACCGAGGCGGCGGCCGCCATCCCCGACGAGTTCATCGAACAGACAACTCTTGTGGGCCCCGAGGGATTTGTTAGGGACCGGATCAGTGCGCTGAAGGAGTCGGGTGTGACTAGCCTGAACGTGAATCTGGCCGGTCAGACCTTGGATGACCGGGTAAGGATCATGGACAAGCTGCGCACGCTCGCTGACGCCGCTTAAGATCGGAAGCACGAGGCTAAAGAATTGCTGGGGCGGGTTTATCGGCGCCGCTCGCCCGTCCGTCGTTTCCGGGAGGTGAAGCATGCTAACAGACAAAAGTACCGATATTCCGTTGGTGGCCGACCCCGCTGACGTCACAAACGAATGGCTGACGGCCGTTCTTAAAGGCAACGACATCGACGTTGTGGTTGACGGTTTTGACTATGAGCGAATTGGAACCGGTCAGGTTGGAATGAACATTCGCTTTAATCTTTCCTATCAGTCCAGCGCAGAAGATGCGCCCCAAACTGTGGTTGGCAAGTTCCCGTCGCCAGATCCTGTGAGCCGGGAAACCGGGACAAATACACTCACCTATTTGCGGGAGTCCATGTTCTATCAACAGATTCAGTCAACGGTTGATATTCAAACGCCGATCCCCCTCTACAACGCCTTCAATCCGGAGAACCATGACTTTGTTCTCATGATGCATGACTTGGCGCCGGCGGAGCAGGGAGACCAGATGGATGGCTGCACAATCGCGGAAGCGGAATTGGCGCTTCGGCAAATTGCCAAATTGCACGGACCCAGATGGGGTGATGAAAGTCTGAATGATCTCGATTGGATGGCGGGAACAAAGAACTCTGAGCAGACCGACCCCGCGCTCGTCGGCCTACTCTGGGAAGGCTTTAAAGACCGGTATGCGGAGCGGATTTCTCCGGAGGCCAAGGAGGCCGGGGAAGTTCTGATCGCCAACTATGCGCGGTATACAGAAAAGTTTGATGGGCCGCGCACGGTTGTGCACGGGGATTATCGTCTGGATAACATGCTCTTCGGAACGGCTGAGGGAGGCTTCCCGCTGGCAGTCGTGGATTGGCAAACGCCTGCGTATGGCGCAGGAGCGGGAGACGTGGCGTACTTTATTGGTACCAGTGTGCCCCGAGCGCTCAGACCGGATCATGAGGAGGCGTTGTTGGACGCCTACTTCGAAGAGCTTCGCCGCTACGACATTGGCGATTACACGAGGCAAGATTTGCTCAGAGACTATCGGCGTTACGCGTTCAATGGGTATATGATGGCGATTTTCGCATCCATGGTCGTGCAACAAACATCCCGCGGGGATGACATGTTCTTCGCCATGGCGGATCGGTCCGTGGATCTTGCTCTTGCCCACGATTCTTTGAGTTTGTTGACGGCTTAGGCGCGTGCTTTGCGTGCTCTGAAGCGTTCTACCAGATCTTTTCCGTAGGGGAACAGAACCCATGCGACGACCGCGCCATAAGCAGCAAACAAAAGCGCGGCAACGGCAAAGCGTTCCCAGTCGATAACAATGGACGGGGCTGGGAAGCTGGAGCCATAAAAGAGCGAAAAGCCCAGGCCGACAAACATGAACGCCCACAGGGCAGGCAAAAGCGTTAATAAGGAGGGGTGCCGGACCGTTTCAATCACACAGTTGAGGCGCCGTTCGGTGGTGGTAAAGAAGAATGCTTGGGACAACAGCCCAAACGCCATCCACCAGATCAACATACCTTCGATCGTGAAATTGACGAAATTGCTTGCCGGGATGAGCAATAGAATGCCGCCCGTATGAAGCCAGAGACAGGACGCGATGGCCCCTTCGTTTCCCGAGGCCTGCATGTAGCGCCAAAACGGTACGTTGTGGGTCGTAATCAAATACCAAAAGGCTATATAAAATGTGACAATTGCGATGCCTTCGGGAACGTGTTCGGGTTTCAGCCACAGCGCGTATAGGTAATCGCCGCCGAGAATGACCGCGCCGTAGAGAAGAGACGCGGCGGCGATTAAGAGGATCTCCGACATGCGCATGAGCTGAATGGCTTCGGCCCGCTGGTTGGTCCGGTGGAAAACAGCAAGACCCGGCATCAAGGTGTTCAATCCGGCGGTGATGAACATCCGGATTGCCGAGATAACGTGGTGGGCGATGGCGTAAATTCCCACTGCTTCTGCACCAATCACTACGCCCATCGTGTAGCGGAAGACCGGTTCATTGAGGATGGTTCCAATTGTTAGGGAATAAAAGCGCCAGCTGCGCTTCATGAAATCGGCGATATGAGAATAGGTCTCTCTGAGAGGGAGGTGGCCTGGCGTGTTATGCCACTCGCCATGTTTGACGACAACGCGGCTTCGATAAACAACAACACGTACGATCGATCCGATTAGGGCGCCTATGGCAAAACCCTCCAGTACGTAGCCCATATCGACGCCGACCGCAGTCCCGATGATAGGAAACAGCGGCATGAATCCGGCGACAGCATTGACGAAAATCGCATCGTTTCGCGCTGCGAGAATCGACGTGTAGAGCATCGATATCATCTGAACAATGACGGCAGTCACGAAGATCGACAGCGAATACAAGAGAGCATCGGCGTTGTAGTGCGCATCCCAATCGAGGCCCTCGTTCATGACCCATCCACCGAACGTGAAGATCAGGACTTGGAAAGCTATCAGCAGTGTAAAGAAGAACCTCACCGAGGCGTTAAAGTCGCGCTTAGCGGCTTCGCGTTCCTCTGGCGAGCGGTCTCGTCCCGCTTCCCGGGACAACATAATGGAGAAGCCCACGTCCCCCATGGAGAGCAGCTCATAGAGACTGCGCATCTGTGCCCAGATGCCCAGAACCGCAAGGCCAGCGGTCTGTTGGATGAAGGGAACGAGGAACAAGTATCCAACAATCGGAATCGCGACCCGAAACGGCCCGATCACGGCGGACCCTAGGACATCTCGGTGAATACCCTTCTTTAGCGCTTCATTTGAAGGAGTTTCCGATTCAGAAGTCATTTACTCTATCCACTACACAGCGGACCCGACCATAGGTCAGGCGCCTTAAGGAATGGCTATCAAGACGTTAAATCTCGGCTTTTCCTAGACCAAATGTGGCAGAGAGGCGAAGGAAATTGAGGAAGCGTGGCAATTGGTCATGCAAAAGGGCGGCAAGGGCATTTTCCGTCACGCGTGTTTGTTTTACAGTCGCGGCGCCGTTCAGGTGGCGATGAGCGATATTCGGGAGGATCAAATGCGCGACGATAGAATTGATGAATTGCTAGTGAAACAGGAACTCTATGAGCTTGCGTGCACATATATGCGCGGGCTTGACCGATTGCGTCGGGATCTTGTGCGCGGAGTCTTCCATGAGGACGCGGTGTGCAATTACGGCTTCTTTGTCGGGGGACCGGACCAATTCGCCGATTTCGCTATGGAGGCACTGAGCGGTCACAAGGCCAATCATCATTTCATCGGCAACACCCTTTATGAAGTGGATGGAAACGAGGCTTACGGTGAAGTCTACTTCCAGGCTTACCACCGGATCGTAGAAGATGGTGAGGATAAAGATCTTTTCATCTCAGGACGTTACGTGGATCGCTACGAACGACGGCTTGGCCTGTGGCGCATGGCCTACCGGGCGGAAGTGAACGATTGGGCGCGCACGGTGCCCGCGGCTGATGAGTTCTTTGCGAGTTCGCCGGATGGGCTGCGCGGCAGCCGGCAAGACGATCTCGTGTTTCAGCGCGACAAGATGCGGTAGCCTTTCTTTGGCCGCCTTAAGGCGGTCTGAGTTTCTTGTTCATCGCTCCTTCATTCGCGTTTCGCTAACACCTGGACAACAAAACCCCCGGCTGAGGGAAGCAGTTCGTCCACTCAACTGTTTCTTTCGACGGAACAGCCGGTTTCACTCGTTTAGTTAAAGGTAGAACGTCTGGACCGGGCGAACTGAAAAGAAGCAAAAGGCAACAAAAATGAAGAAATCCAGCAACAAACCGGCACTCCTCCTGGGGTGTGCGAGCATACTCACTTTGGCCGTTGTCATTCCAGCGGCTGCATTCGGGCCTCTCGGCGGAGGCCATATGGAAAAGCGTTTCGAAGCCATTGACGCCGACTCGAGCGGTGAATTGACCGAGGCGGAAATCGCCTCGCACAAGGCCCAAAGATTCTCGGAAATCGATGCGAACAAAGATGGAGCTCTGACAAAAGACGAAATGTCGGCCCATCGCAAAGCCAAACGAGAGGCGCGTCAGGCCGAACGGTTTTCCGAGATGGATTCTGACGGAAATGATGCCCTTACATTGGAAGAAATGAAAGCGTTTCAGATCGCGCGGCTCGAAGAAAGACTGTCCGAGAGATTCAGCAAGCTGGACTCGGACGGCAATGGCTCGGTGACGGAAGCGGAAATGGACGCGGCGCGTGCGGAGCACATGGAAGACCGTAAGGAAAAGAGAAGCGAGCGCGCGAACAAGAGATTCAGCCGTCTGGATGCTGATGACAATGGCTCTGTGTCCGAGGAAGAATTTACATCTGCTGAACCTGGCAAATCGTTCGCAGATTTGGATGCGGATTCCAGTGGCGGTCTTTCGAAAGACGAATTCAAGAAAATGAGAAAAGGCCAAAAAGGGAGCAATTAGGTCTCTTTTTGTCCGACTTAAATGCCTGTTTTTGGAATAAGTCACTCTCCACCCGTTTTGGACGGGTGGAGATCTCTAGAATCCCAGTTTCTTGGCTTTTGCCTCTTCGGCGCCTTCTATGTCCTTCAGTTCTTGTCCCAGGAAAAAGCCGATTGCCGTACGGATGATCACCAGGAGGCCCAGTTCGTACAGATCTTCTAGGCCGTGGTGGATCATGGTGTGCAAAATGTCAGAAACGATCATAATCTCGAGCGCAGCGAGAATGTAGCTGCCGAGTTCGAGACGGAGCTCTCTGATCCGGTTGGCGCAGGCTAGGCCGCGAATGCGTCCGACCTCTAATATGATCCATCCAAGAGCAAACTTCAGGCTGCCGATGAGGATAATGGCGACGCCGAATATGTCGACCACAAGCGCCAGATGCTCGAAGGTTTCCGCAAGCAAATCTTCCACTTTATGCCATCCCGATCGACCCGTTCATCCCTTGCGCGCGCGTTTTGCAATAAGCGCAAACTCGTCAAGCGTTCGCAAGATATCATCGGGATCTTCCGGCCAGATAGTCAACAATGCGTGTGTCACGCCTTCTTTACCCAAGTTTACAAGCCCCGCCGGGTCGGTCGTCGCGCCGCAGACAATGACTTCCATGTCTTTAGGGTCCCGTCCTGATTGTTCGAAACGATCTTTAAGAGGCTGCAATCGTTCGGCCAGACTGTCGCGCGCGGAAATGGGCATCCATCCGTCGGCGTAACGCGCAATCGCATCGAATAGAACCGGCCCTGTTCCGCCTCCCATCACGATTTTCGGGCCTCCGGGTTGGGCCGGTTTCGGATAGGCCCAGGAGGGCTCAAGCTGTGCGTGCGTTCCGGAGAACGAGGCTTCGTCTTCCGTCCAGAGGGCGCGCATCATCCCGATATACTCTTCCGTAATCTCGCGGCGTTTCGGAAAGTCTACCCCATGACTTTCCATTTGTTCTTCGTTCCAACCAAACCCGACACCCAGAATGACCCGGCCGCCGGTCCAGAAGTCGAGCGTGGCGATTTGCTTGGCCAACCAGATCGGGTCGTGTTGGGCGACCAAAGTTACCGACGTGCCTAGTATCAGTTTCTCAGTCACGGCGCCCGCCATGGACAGGGCGACGATCTGGTCGTTGATCCGCCGGTACATTTCAGGAAGGGGGTCAGTGTGTCCCGGCCGGGAGCCTGGCCAGGGGGACCTGCGCGATGTCGGAATGTGGCTATGCTCGGCGAGGAAGAGCGAGTCCAGGCCGCGATCCTCGATCTCCTTGGCGAGCCGGGCCGGGTGCAAGCCCCGGTCGGTGTCCATCAGTGTAATGCCGATTTTGGGCGCTTTTGATCCCATCGCGTGTTTTCTCCAACAACTTAACCTGTCATTACGGACTTGGTTTTCTGAAGGTCCTCGATTTCCGCCTCGGTAAAGCCGAGATCAGCTAGAATTTCCCGCGTGTTTTGTCCGTGAGTGGGCGCTGGGACAAGGTCTACATCCTCGCCAAACATGCAGCCGCTGGGGCGTGGGCGGCGCATGCGTCCCACTACGGGATGGTCGACTTCTTGAATGAGGCCGCGTGCTTGTACTTGAGGATCGTCTGCGATTTCGTCCGGCTGAAGCACCGGCGCCGTGGGCACGTTGGCCGCGAGCAGGCGAGAAACCGCTTCTTCGACAGAGAATGGGGCAACCATTTCCCCCATCACTTCATACCAAACGGCAATGTTTGCGCCGCGCTGCGCGGCGCTCGAAAACCGCTCATCTTCCTTGAGATCCGGTCTATCCAACGCGTCGCAGGCTCTGTGCCACAGGGCGTCGGTGCCCAGGGGCATGGCAATGTGTCCGTCCGTGCAGGCGAAAAGTCGGTAGGAAGATAATATGTTGGGAAGATGCAAAGCATCCTCGTCCAACAATGTGCAGTGCATCATCAAATCGGACCAATTAAAGCCGAGATTGGCTTCAAGCATGCTCATCTGAATGTATGACCCCTTGCCCGTCCGATGTGCCTTCAGCAGTCCGGAGGTGACGAGCTGCGCATTGGCCACTGAGGTGAGTTTGTCTGCCAACATAGATTTTACGAGGCGCGGCCCATTGCCATAATCCTGGGTGGCGGCCATGCCGGCATAGCATTGGATTACCGGGTCATAGACCGGTTGGTTGGCATACGGACCGGTATTGCCGAAGCCGGACGATGAGCAATAGACGATTTTGGGTACTCGGGCGCTGACGGCGTCGTAGCCGAAGCCTAAGCGTTCAAGGACGCCCGGCCGGAAGCCTTCGATCAGCGCATCGGCGCCCTCCAACAGCTTCCAGAGAACTTCTTTGCCTTTGTCCGACTTCAGATCCAGAGCGATGGATCGTTTACCGTCATTGGCGTTGACGAACCAACCGCTCATGCCGTTCTTGCGGCTGCCGAAATGGCGCAATTCGTCGCCGCGCTCGGTATCCTCAACCTTGATCACCTCTGCGCCTTGGGTGGCGAGCACATAAGTGGCGGCGGGCACCGCAATCATCGTTCCAATCTCAACGATCTTCAAACCTGCGAGCGGTAATGCCATCGCATTTCTCCTCTTGGATTATCGGGCGAAGTGTTAAGTGCGCCGTTAAGAAAATACTCTCAATTGAAGTTGGTTTTTCGCAAACGAGATTAGGCGCGTGAGGGCGATCCGGCAATAAGTCTCGACGAAAGGCCAACCACGCAAGGCGGAATATGAGTTGACATTCCTGGCCCAAGTCTCAGTGTACACTAAAAAAGTCAGGGGAGACGGTATTGGTGAAGGCTCTTTTTCGGCGCTCGCGGTTGCTGGCCCGCCGCCGCTGGTATCCTTGGGCAGTGGTGATTGTTCTTACCGTTGCCTCGACGGTGTCTTACATTGACCGGCAAATCGTCGCGCTGATGGAAGAGCCTATCAAGCGTGACTTGGGTATCGGCGATGCGCTCATGGGGTTTTTGATCGGTCCCGCGTTTTCGGTTTCTTACGCCTTGGTCACAATTCCCATGGGTCGGCTCGCTGATACCTACTCGCGAAAAAATATCATCGCCATCGGTGTATTCGCATGGAGCATTGTGACTGCACTCAGCGGTCTCGCTAAGACCTATGGTCAGCTCATGGTGGCCCGAATGGGTGTGGGTGTAGGTGAAGCTAGCCTTGGTCCGGCAGCCTATTCGATGATCACGGATTATTTCCCAAAAGAAAGGCTTGCACTGGCGCTCGCCGTATTTTCCTCGGCACCGTTTATAGGTGTTGGGCTGGCATACATCTTTGGTGGTGTTCTGATCGATTACTTAGAAACCTTTGAGACCCTGCAGTTTCCTGTAGTTGGTGAAGTCCGTTCATGGCAAGCAACGTTTTTCATCATTGGTGCTCCGGGTGCGTTGCTCGCTGTGGTCGTCTATGCTCTTCGAGAGCCTCTGCGCGGCAGATATGGTCGGCGCATTGAAGATGATGCAGAAGAAGTAGCGTTTTCTGAAGTACTTTCGTTCATGCGAACCAGGTGGCAGTTTTTTGCTCTTCAGTTTGGTGGCGTCATATGCCTCAGCATGATGGGTTATGCTGTGTTCGGTTGGGCAGGGCCGCTGTTTTCTCGTGTGTTCGAAATACCAATTTCCGAGTTCGGAGTGATCTACGGCGTCATAGCGATTGTTTTCGGAATATCCGGGGCCTATTTTGCGGGGGCAATCGTTCCTTTCTTGCTGAATCGCGGATACTCCGACGCGGTCTTGCGAGTCGTCATAATTGCGGCAGTTGTAGTGTGCCCTTTCGCAGCCCTTTATCCGCAGCTTTCAAGTGTTTATGTAGCGTACGGCGTTTTGTCACTTGTGACGTTCGTCATGGCGATCCCGACTGGTATGGTAACCGCATCCATTCAGTCTGTCACTCCGACGGAGATTCGGGCACAGGTGATCTCCATTTACCTTTTCGTCGTTTTCACAACCGGATTTACGCTCGGAGGTCAGGTGGTCGGTCTGCTGAATGAATTTGTTTTCAAATCACCCGACGGCATAAAGAACTCGTTCACTGCATTAGCGCTCTTTTCTTATCCTGCGGCCGCGCTCCAACTTCTTATCTGTTTGCGATACTTCCGCAAAGCGATCGAGTCGATGGATGACTGGCGGCCCAAAAGCGCTCTTGTGCCCGCGGAATAAGCCAGAAAGGAACAGAACATGGATCCACAAATTCAAGAACTGCTCGACAAAAAGGCCATCGAAGAAGTGCTCGTTCGCTACTGCCGAACCCAGGATTGGCTTGACGATGAGGGACAGGCTTCAGTCTTTTGGCCGGACGCCGATATTGACTATGGGTTCTTTAGGGGGAGCGGTGCGGATTTTGTGACCACTGTAATGGACGTGGAACGCAATGCTCTTCGCCGGTGGCATATGGGAACGAATATTCAGATTAAACTGACCGGGCCTGACTCAGCGATTGCGGAATCTTATGGTATCGCGGTGGGGACCGGCGAAGCGGACGGCAAGCTGCGTGACAATATGTACGGCGGCCGTTATTTGGACGAGTTGGAAAAGCGTGACGGCGAATGGCGGATCTCAAAGCGCCAGTATCTCCTTGATTGGAGCACGAATTTCCCCAATGCGATCCAGGCGGTGCTTGATGGTGGATTCAACCTCAATGTCGCCGAAATCAGAGAGTCCGGACACGAACTCTATCGCAAGATGTGATGGTTTTGGGAGCACCAGTGGATTCCTCTATACCCGTCTGCGAAGCAGGACGGGGGGAGGAATCCGGCAGTAAGTATGATCGAAGCATGTGGGCTCACCTTTAGGTCTGACGATTCCGTTCCCATGACTCTAAGCCATTGTTGTCGTATCGGTCTCGTCCACTTGCTTTCGGGCGGCGGCTTTGTCTTCGAAATAGAGGGCGTTGATGGCGAGATAGGCGGATGATTGTTCCGGCAGCGTCGTGTCGGGATAAATGGCGGCTACGGGGCAGGCCGACTCGCAGACCGCGCAGTCGATGCATTCTGTGGGATGGATGAAGCGCATGCGGTCCTCTTCATCTGCATAGATACAGTCAACCGGGCACACCTCCACACAGGACTCATCCTTTACGTCAATGCAAGCTTCAGTAATGACAAACGTCATGGGCGCTCCCTTGTCCCCGTGCGCTCCAACGGCGCTTTCTCAACTCACTATCCTTTTAGCCAAATCTCTTGTCAGAAGGAAACAGTCAGGATAGCTTTTTAGTCAGAAAAATGGAGAGTGACCTATGCCGTCGTTTTCACTGGACGCCTTGGCGGACGCTGCTGAGTCTGAAACGCAGCTATCAAAAAAAGAGTTCCCCCTCATGCCGGTTGGGCAAGCTGTCGATATGGGCTTTACGGACGACGGAGTTCCGCTCATCGATCCGCGGATCTTTGACTCGCCCGAGTTCTTTCGGAATCCCTATCCCTATTACCGCATTTTGCGGGACCACTATCCGGTGTTTCACGACAAGCTCCACAACACCTATTGGGTGACGCGCTACGAAGATATCACCGCGTGCTACTTCGATGACGAGGGATTCAATACGATCCCGAAAGGCTCTTCAAGCGGCGTGCTGGGCAATACCCAGTTAGAGCTTTCAGGCGTGGAGCATCGCCGACGGCGCAATCTCTATGGGCAGCATTTGGTCGGCAAGTCACTGGAAAATCGGATCCCGGCTATCGAACGTTTGGCGAAAGAGATGATCGCCGACTGGGAAAATCTCGGTGAGGACGTCGTTCAGGACAAAGATGGGGTGCGGACGGTTAATATTGCGGCTGCCTTTGCGAATGAGTTTCCGATCCGGGTGGTGAGCGAAATCTTGGGCATTCCCAAGGATGCGCAGGGGCAGTTCTTTTATTGGTATAATTCCATGATGGCGGGGCTCGGCGGCTCGGCGACCCATCAGATGGGGCTGGAGGCGCGCCAGGATCTTGAGGATTACATTTCGGATATCGTCGAACAGCGGCGTGTGACACCCACCTATCTCTATGACAATGACGGCAATCCCATCTCTAAAGACATTATCTCCAAGTTGTGCGAGACAAAAATCGATAATGACTATCTGTCTACGGAGGAAATAACGTCGAATATCGCTCTTGTCATCGGAGGCGGCGGGGAAACAACAAGGGGAGCGATCCTGAATCTGTGGTATTTGCTCCTTCAACATCCGGATCAGTTTGAAGCCGTCATGGAAGATGAGGCCAACTGGGATTTGGCGTTTCACGAAATGCTTCGTCACTCTTCGTCCATCGGGGGCCAGCCTCGGCACAATACCCACGATGTCGAAATGCACGGGGTGAAAGTACCGGCCGGATCGTTGATGGAGATGGTCGATTTCTCCGCGAACCACGATGATCGCATCTTCAAGGATCCTGAGACGTTCAACATCTTCCGAGACGATCTCTACGCCGGAAAAATATTGCGCAGCGGCTACAATAAAGATGGCAAGTGCAGCCATATGGCGTTTGGGGTGGGGCCGCATCTCTGTCCGGGCGCGTGGATCTCGCATCAGGAAACTGTTGTAGGCTCGAAGATCCTTGCCGCTCACATGAAAAACCCTCGGATCAATTTGGACAAGATGCCAAAGGATATTGACGGCACATCGCTGGCGCCGATTGGCCTCATATCCGTCCGCGATCTGTGGCTTGATTACGATCTCTGAGGATATGAGCAGCGTGCAGAACGAATCGCAAGAAAGCACGACCAAGGCGAAGGACGCGGTCAATCCGGCCTCGCCCGACTCCAAAGTGACGGTGGGGCGGAACGGGGTGGCGATTGCCGCCCATGCTCCGAAGGAGCACAAAGATTACCGGACCTATGAAGTCTATCAACGGGAGCGGGTGGGGCAATCGACACCCAAACTGAGGCCCGGCGATCTTCGCAGTCCAGCATTCATGATCGACCCCTATCCCTTTTTCGAAACTCTGAGAGAGGACTATCCCTGCTATCGGGATTGGTCGAGCAACGGCTTTTGGGTGTCGCAGTACAACGATGTCACATCGATCTTCGCGGACGATGCGAACTTCGAGACGCGCTCCAAGCTTTGGTTCTATAACTTTCCGGACTACGGCCGCAATCTTGGACATGAGTTGCCTGTCTTGATTGCACGGGCAAAGGGGTTCGATCAGCATACCGTTCCTTGTATGGAAGAGATTATCGGCGGCGTTTCCAGCGGGACCAATCTTGGGATGGATTTTGCCGCGCGATTGCCCCTCATGATTCTGGTGCGGACGCTCGCGCTGCCGGAGGATGACTTTCAATTCTTTGCCGAGCGGTACTGGCGGATGCAGCGGGGGTTTCTTTGGGATCCGGTCGCTCAAAAGGCCGGGCGTCAAGCGATGGACGAACTCTCTGCTTACTTCGATCCTCTAGTTGAACAGCGAAGGGCTGATCCGGGCGAAGACTTCATATCGGCAATCGCGTGCTTGGACGTCGATGGCGGGCCTGCGACGGGCCGCGATGTCACGGCCACGTTGCTGGAGGACGATCATGAAACTCTGCATGGGGCGCTTGCCAATATGTGGGCGCTTTTGCTTAGCCATGCCGACCAATTGGAGGTGGTGAAGAGCGATCAACGCATGATGAAGTTTGCGTATCTTGAGACCCTGCGCCATTCCGCACCGGTTCTCTTTGCACAAAGATTTGCCCAGCACGAGGTGGAACGCTTTGGGCGCCTTTTACCAGAAGGAGCGCTCGTTCTATGTGCGGCCGGAGCGGCAAATCGGGACCCTCGGGTCTATGCAGATCCAGACCAATTCATCGTTGGCCGCAAAGATCTCTGTCAGCGTGAACCGCGTGGCCAGTATCGGGCCGATGGCTTGGCTGCCGGGGTGGCATTTGGTCTGGGCAAGCCGTCCATATACCCGGCAATCCCGGAAGACCGGCCACCTTCGCGTTATGCGCTCACCCGGGATACCGCCACGACTGCGTCCACACTGTTGCTGGAGGCGTTTCCCAAGATCAGCCTACAGACGGGCGCCGAGGTTCAGCTGCGTTGTCTGCGCTGGGGGGAAATGCACACGTGCTGGCAGTTGCCGGTCGCGGTTTGAAGTTTCTTGTCATTGCGAAGCCGCGTTGGCGGCTGAAGCAATCCAGAGCAATGAGTATGATTCGATGTATTCTGGATCGCTTCGTCGGCTGCGCCTCCTCGCGATGACGGACGAAATCAGTCCGCAACTTCTGGCGGCCACAGGACCTTAAACCGCTCAAAGACGGTCTCAAGGCCGTCGTGATAGGTAAGGTCTTTTCGCTCCGCTTCGCGGGAAAAATAGTCGTCATGGGCCTTTTTCCAGTAGGCAAGAGAGCGGTCGCCTTCGCCTTCGTCATAGGCGAATTGGTCGTCCACTTTGTTGAGGGGCTTGATGTCAATGTCTGTGGACTGAATGATGCAGCGCGGTCGCTTGGAGCCGTCGAGGACGACCCAGTGGTCTCCAACTTGCGGAACGGGGTTCTCGTCGTTGAAGTTTCGCATAAGATCGACGGTTGCGCGCTTGCGTCCGATGAGGACCAGCTCGATCAGTTCGTCGGCCAGTTGCGGATCGTCGCCAAAACCGAACTCGCCTTTGGCTTTGCCTTGGGCGCCGGTCGCCTCGCAATAGGCCCTCCAAAATGCGAGTGAGTCCGGGCTCATGTTATCGTTCCTTTCGCGGGATGTATCGCCTTATTCCGGCACCACGCCTGATGTCACCGACATGGAATTGTCCACTCGGATCTGAGCACCGTTGATGAACTTGGATTCGTCCGACGCCAAGAACAGCACCGTGTTGGCAATGTCGATGGGCTCGCCGATCTTGCTGAGACCGGCAGCCGCGCCGTCGTCTTGCAGGGACACAAGACCGGCCTCTAACATTTTTGCTCCCATGTCGGCGACCATCGGCGTCTGAATGCCGGAAGGGTGGACGGAATTGCACCTGATGCCGTATTTATTCTGTGCACAGTGGACTGCGACGGAACGGGTGAGGGCCTCGACAGCGCCTTTGGCGGCGCAGTAGGCAGTCACATAGGGCTCGCCCTGGACTGAGGCCAAGGAGCACATGTTCACGATAGAGCCGCCGCCCGAGTCCCTCATCAGCGGCAAGGCGTGCTTGCAGCCAAAGAACGTCCCGTCGGCGCTGACGGCCATAACGAAACGATATTCTTCTTCGGTCTGCGTTTCGATGGTGCCAGGTTCCACGACGCCGGCGTTGTTCACCAAAATGTCGAGGCGGCCTTCGTTTGATTTGATGTTCTCGATCAGTGAGATCCATTCCGCCTCATGACGAACATCATGTTTGACAAAGCGCGCCGCCCCGCCAATGTCTGCGGCGACCCTTTCCCCGTTTTCCGCGTCCACGTCAGATAAGATTACGGTCGCGCCTTCTGCGACTAGCAGGCGCGCGTCCGCTTCACCCAGTCCTTTGGAGGCGCCCGTCACCAAGGCGACCTTTTCCTTTACTCTGTCCATCGTGGACCCTTTCCTAATTCGATCTTGTTGTAATTGAGCTCTTTCTGCCATGCTTGGATGCCGGGCTGCAAGGCGCGCCGGCTTGTCTTTAGCCCCATCACGTAAAGGACCGCACCATGTCCTCTGTTTCACTTGCGCAGCTCTCCGACACCATCGCTCACATCCGGCTCGATGACGGAAAGAGAAATGTTCTCACTTTGGCTATCGTGCGTGAGCTGAATGAGGCGCTCTCTTCACTGGTGGAGAACACAGAGGTTCGAGCTATCATTTTCGAGGGGAATGAGAGTGCGCTCACGGTGGGTCTGGACACAGAGACTGTTTTGGCGGGAGGCGCCAATGGACAAAGCTTGCTGTCCGAGATGCGCCAAGTCCTTGTTACGCTCTACACGTCTCGTTTGGCCAGCGTTGCTATTTCCCAAGGGCATGCGACGGCCGCCGGCGCCATGTTACTGCTCGTGTCAGACTGCAGGATCGGCGCAGGCGAGGGGGGAAAGATCGGACTGTCGGAAGTCAGCGTCGGGCTTGAGGTGCCGCTTCTCACGCAACAATTGGTGCGTGACCGCATTAATGCGTCCTATCATCACCGAGCAACTTCTCTCGCCACGCTCTTTGACTATAAAACCGCAGCACATATTGGATATTTGGACGAAGTCGCATCTACCCGCGAATTGGCACTGGAACGTGCGATGGATCAAGCCAATGCGTTCGCCAGGTTGGATGAGACAGCCTATGTGAAGACAAAACTCTCTCTTCGTTCGGCTTTTTTCGACCTTCTCAGTACTTCGTGAGCCTTCGGCTAGGCGGCTTTGCTCGCAAACTCGACAATTCGCCCTGCGATCCGTTCATAAAGTCCAGATGGAATGTCGTGGCCCATGCCGTCAATTATGTCGAGATCTGCATGGGGAATATGTTTGGCCGTGTCCTTGCCGCCCTCAACCGGAACCAAAGGATCGTCCTTGCCGTGAATAACCAGTGTTGGACATTGAACCTTGCTTAGGTGTGGAACCAGGCTGCCGGTTCCCAACACGGCGGCGTACTGGCGGGCGAACCCCTGCGGATAGTAGCAGCGGTCATAATAAGAGCCGTGCTGTTTCTCCAATTCGTCGTCGGGAATCGGATAGCCGGGACTGCCGACAATCTTGTTGTTTTTGATTGCAAGGGCCACCACATCTTCGCGGCTGGTTGAGGCCGGCTGTGCCGTGAGCGCGGCGGCGGCTTCCGGCGTTGCGGGCGGTAGTTCGGGGTTGAGCGTTGTGGACATGATCGAGGTCATGGACCGCACACGGTCCCCATGAAGCGCCGCCGTCAGCTGAACGATCATGCCGCCCATGGACGCACCCACGATGTGGGCGGGCGAAAGGCCGAGTCCTTCGATCACCCCTACCGTGTCGCGCGCCATATCATAAAGGGTGTAGGGAACGTCTGGCGTCTTGCCCTCACTAAGTTGCGCGACGATGGAAGCGAAGTCCGGCGCTTTGGCCCCTTCGATCTTTTCGGATAAGCCGATATCCCGATTATCAAAGCGAATGACACGGAATCCGCCTTCGGCGATCATTTCGCAAAAGCGCTCAGGCCAGCGGATTAGCTGGGCACCTAATCCCATCACCAAGACAAGAGGGGGAGCGCTTGTGTCGCCGATTTCGTCGTACTCGAACGTCAGCCCGTTGGCTTTCACCTGCGGCATAGTAAGTTTCCTCTGTCTGCGGTGTGTCTGGCCTTATGCGCTGAGATACTTGTCAAGCGTCATGTGAATCCGCCGGGTACGGATCTCTTGATAGTTGCCGAGGGTCTGGCCCTTCTTTCTGCTCGCCTTGATGCCCTTCGTCTGCATGTCGAGGTTCCAGGTATCTTGATCGTAGATGAAATCCAACCCTGCACGCATGCCGGGGACTTTCGTGAAGGATGTTTCGATGTCGATCACATGAGGCTGAGGCGCTTGGGGAGCTTTCTCACCCTCCTTGAGCGGTTGAAGAAAGATAAGGTCAAAGATGGAACTGTTCACGTCTTCGCCGTTGGGGCGGAAGCGATAGACCATGGGCAGCGAAATACCTGGGAACATAAAAAAGTTTGGGAAACAGTGATACTCGATAGAGTCCATCATTTCGCTGTTCGAGTATTTGGACAGATCGATGCCGAATTGTTCGCCTAGCGATTTGCGCAAGTAGGCTCCCCAGACATCCCGAGCGGTTTGGTCGCCTTCGATTTTCAGGCCCAAATCGTCCCCCCCGAGGGCGGACAAGATATCCTGTTGGGTCATTGGCTTCTTCATGTGCGGGCTCGGATAGCCGATCGTATGCACGAACCGGGTGACGTTGTCGCCGAAAACATCGTACTGAGCGTTGGCGTCACCGGCGGTCGGCACGCCTTGAGGGTGGGTGGCCAAGACGTGATAGGCCTCTAAGAAGGCCTCCTGGGCGAGCTTCCAGTTGGACGGCAATGTCTTTTGGATGTGGAGCGTGGTGAAGCGTTGATCGAGGGGCCAATTCTTGAAGTGATCCGGCAGTACTTCAAGATAGTCCTCCAGCGGTTTTGCATCCGGATCCATGTTGATGAACACAAAGCCGCCCCAGCGGGCCGATTTCACTTCGTCGAGGCCGTGAGACTCGGGACTGATGTGGGGAAAATCCCACTCACACGGAACATTCTTCAAGGTGCCGTCTAGTTCCCATGTAAAGCCGTGAAACGGGCAGCGGAATTGCTTGAGGCAGGTAAAGGACTCGGAGGGGCGCAGTTGCATGCCACGGTGGGGGCAGGAGTTTACGAAGGCCTTTATCTTGTCCGGGGCTATGCGAACAATAATGGTCGAATACCGTCCCACGTCATAGGTGATCGTATCGCCCACATCGGGGATCTGTTCTTCGCGGCAAGCAAATTGCCAGACCTTTGGCCACATCTTTTCCATCTCAAGGTCAAAAAACTCTTGAGACGTGTATCGATCAAAGGGGATGTCTTCATCACCGAGAAACTCATACGCTTCTGTTACAATCGCTTCGGGAACGCCATCCTTGTCATCCAAGATTATGTCGCGCGTGCTCGGCCCAGGACAGCGAGCCTCTCCGGGCACACCGCCCGTTGGGAGTTTACCTTCCAAGAAATCGTATTCCGTGCTCATAGCTTCCTTCCCGCACTCTAATTCCAACCTTGAGACATGCTGACGTCTTCGCCTGCAAACCCGCACATTCCGGCTCAACAGATTTTAGTCAGCATTGACTTTTTTTGAAGACTACAATTGAATTTCCCATTAGAAAAGTGTGTGTCAAAAAAAACGTCCACTCATGCGGCGTTAGGAGGAAGACGTGGCCCACGAAGCAGACCTCAATATCGACGATGCGAACCGCGGCGTAGACCGCACCAAGCAGCCCGAACCCAAATTAGGCGAAAAGCCCATTACCGGGGAGCGCTACTATTCCAAGGACTTCATGCAATTGGAATGGGAGCGGATGTGGACCAAAGTCTGGCTGATCGCAGGTCTAGAGGCGCAAGTGCCCAATCCCGGCGATTACTTCACCTGTGAGCTGGGTCGCGAGTCCCTTCTGTGTGTGCGCGGCGACGACATGAAAATCCGCATGTTTTACAATGTCTGTCAGCACCGCGGAAACCTGCTCGTCCATGATGAGCAAGGCAGCGTGAAGGATTTTGCGTGTGCATATCACGGTTGGCGCTTTGCCCGGGACGGAGAGTTGACGCGTGTTCCGTGTCCGGAGGACTTCCCGCAAGGAAATCCCTGCGGAAAGCTGAACCTGATTGAGATTCCGTGTGAAACCTTTGCCGGCTTTGTTTGGTACAATATGGATGAAAGCTGTGGGTCGCTTTCCGACTATCTGGGTCCGGTGATGGAGCAGATTGATACGTACCAGATGGAAAATATGCATCGCACCACCTGGGTGACCATGGAAGGGGACTGGAATTGGAAGTGCGTGCAAGACAATTTCAATGAGTCTTACCATCTGCCGTTTGTCCATCCGCAGACAAAGTATGTTATGGAACAATCGTACCGCTATTGCCAGTTCGACCTCTATCCAGAAGGACATTGTCGGATGTTCATGCCGGGCGATCGGCCAACCATGAGCCTTCGAGGCGAGACGGACACGGTCCTGGCTGGGCTCAGAAAGGAGCTGGAGCTTTGGGATCTGGATCCCGAGGATTTCCGCGAAAACCCGCAAGGCATCAGAGAGGCGCTGCAAAAGCACAAACGAAAGTACGGTGCGCTCAAGGGTTTTGACTATTCCCGCTTCAATGACGATCAACTGACCGATCACTACCACTATACCATCTTCCCCAACGTTTCTTTCAGCCTGAAGCCAGACGGTTGCATTTGGCTGCGAGGCAATCCGCATCCAACCGATCCTGAACTTTGTTACTTCGATATGTGGTATTTCACCTGGGTGCCGAAGGGAGAAACCAAGTACTACAGCCACTCGATGGCCGCCGAAGTCGACATCACCAAACCGACGCCGCATGTCGTTGGCAAAGTGGGCGAAGTCTCGGCCGGTCCGGGCATTGATCAGGACGTTGCGATTTGGTCGTCCCAACAAAAGGGCCTGCGTTCCCGTGGTTATCGCGGCGATTACATGCCGGACCAGGAGCGCCGCATCCGCTATCATCACGAAAACCTTGACCGATATCTCTTTGGGGATAACGCCTAAGGATAATGGGCGCGGGTCGTGAAGCATTTGCCCCTAGATGCACCGTTCAAGGTCATCGGTTTTTTGCACAAGCGGCCGGACCTGACTTCCGAGCAGTTTCGCACCCATTGGCGAACCGTGCATTTGTGCGAAGCCCTGAAACTGGAAGAGTTTATGTCCGGCTACGTGCAAAATCACGTGCTCGACCAAAGCGTACCTGGGTTCGAGCCTTACTGTGCCGGGTTGCCGATTTTGTGGTTCGATGGTCCGGAAACTTCGGCGGCGATGAGTGAGAGCGATGCCTACAAGACGGGTGCCTATGTGGATGAGCCCAACTTCATGAAGGGACGGTCGCAAGGCATGCCTTGCAAAGAGATTGTCCTTGAGGAGGGGCCACCGATTTCGCAGGATGAGGACGGCACGAAGGTCGTCGTCTTGGCGAAAGCCAAAAACGGCGTGGACGGGAGGGAGTTTTCACATGCGCTGTCTAAGAACTCCGAGACGCTGATCGAATTGGATCCTGTACCGAAGCGTGTCGTGCGGTCTGTTTCTGTGAGCGTTGGAGATGGTAATTCTCCTTTCGACGTGGCGGAAGAATATTGGTGGGAAGCCGATGAAGCGCATAGGCGAAGTTGGGGACAGGGCGCTTTCAGGCCCTGGGTGGGGGACGTTCTGGAGCCTTCGTCTACTCGTGCAATGCAAGTTGAGGAGTTACGAGCCGTATGGGGCAAAAGCGTTTCGTACCAAAAGCAGTAACCTTCGAACTGAATGGACTACGTCCATGACCCGTGATCAGAAAGGAAGAAATTGATGAGCCGCCTGAAAAAACTGCCGAAAGAAGAATGGGATCCTCGTCTCAAAGAGGCGATTAAGCCCGATCAGCTTACGGATTTAGAACAAGGTCTGACGCGGTTTTTCGCTCATTGTCCGGACCAAACTCTTGGTATGATGGGATTTGCGGGTGCCCTAAAAATGCACCGCACACTGCCGGAGCGACTCGTAGAGTTGGTTCGCTTGAGGGTAGCTTTCTTTAATCAGTGTCGCTCTTGCATGGCCATTCGGTACACCGATGCATTGAATGACGGCGTGGACGAAGGCGCGGTTTGTTCACTGGAAAAGCCCCAGGACGCCGAAAACCTGTCAGATGCAGAGAAATCTGCCATTCGCTTCGGAGAGTTGATGGCAACCGACCATTTAGCGATCAATGATGCGGTTTACGATGACTTGCGAAAGCACTTTACTGAAGCGCAGATTGTTGAGCTAGGCATGACCGTAGCGTTCTTTGTCGGGTTTGGGCGTCTGGGGGCGACGTATCACATGGTTGAAGAATTGCCGGAGGCTTATCGGTCTACGGAAGGCCCAATTGCGCCTTGGGGTGAAGACGCCATCCAAGTTCGTTGATCAAAGGAGGAGAGGCACCATGGCGACGTTTCTTGCGAAGATCAAAATCAAAGAAGGCAAGGAAGCCGACTTCGAAGAGGTGTGTCGGCAGCTCCATGCCGAGACCATGAAAGAAGAAGGATGCCGACAGTACAATTACTGGCGGACCCAAGAGGATCGCACATACTTGTGCCTTTTAGCTTTCGACAGTTACCGAGACTTCATCCTCCATCAAACCAGTGACTATCACGAACAACTTATTGTTCCGCGAGGAGCGGAGTTTTTCGAAGACTTCTCCATCGAGTGGCTGGATCCGGTGCAGGGGGCTGGCGATGGGCCGCCGACGGCTCATCAAGCGGTTTCACCCGATGCCAATGAATTGGAAAAGCGATACACGGAGACCATGCCCGCCATTGTTGCCGAATGGTGGCAGCGATTGCGACCTTCTGCCTAGTCAGAAAAGTAGATTCCTGGACAGATTTTCTTGAGTGAGATACCCGCCATGAGTGAGCCTAAAGAACAGCCTGATGTAAATTTGTTTGATGTGGAGCTCCAACAGTGTCCTTACGACGCTTACAAAAAACTTCGAGACGAAGCGCCGGTTTTCGTCGAGCCCGTTACGGGTTTCTACGTGGTCAGCCGGTACGAAGATGTCCGCCGAGTGTTAACCGACTCGGACACGTTCAGAAACGATATGTTCATGTACATCAATCGCACAGGTGACAATCCTCGGCAAAAGCGGGTGCAGGAACGATTCGAAAAGAACGGATGGGTACCGGCGCCGACTTTGGCGGGCCGGGACGATCCCAACCACAAGGAAATGCGGTCGATCTTCAATAAGGCGTTTCGTGCCGGGAAAATCCGGGACCTTGACCCGGTTGTGAAGGATCTCGCGTACCAACTCATCGACGATTTCATCAATGACGGTCATTGCGATTGGGTTCGTCAATTCGCCGTGCCTCTTCCGCTTTATATTATCGGCCGGCAAATGGGCGCCCAACAGGAAGATATGTGGAAGATCAAGAACTGGACCGACGCGTTTTTCCACCGTATCGGAATGATGCTTACCGAAGAGCAGGAGATGGAAACCGTCGACCGGGAGATCGAGGCCCAGCACTATTTCCAACCGATCTTCGAAAAGCTTCGCAAAAAGCCGGACGACTCGCTTTTGAGCGAGCTCGTCAACACCGTCATTGAGGAATGGGGCAGACCGCTGACGGACAATGAACTTCATGCAGAGATGATGGCCGACACGTTTGTCGGCGGCAGCGAAACAACCACCAACGCGCTTTCAGCTGGCATGAAGTTGCTCATCGAAAACAAAGACGTCTGGGAACAACTCAAAAGCGATCCTGAGAAGCATGTGAAAACCTTCGTCGAAGAAGTTCTGCGTTTGGAGTCGCCGGTCCAAAGCCTGATGCGGGTGGCGGCCAAGGACACAGAGCTTCATGGGGTGAAAATCCCAAAGGGCTCAACCATCAATATCCGCTATGCGGCTGCCAATCGGGATGAACGGCATTTTGAATGTCCAGAGAAGCTTGATTTGGAGAGGGGAAACTCGGGTTCCCATATGGCGTTCGGCTCCGGCGTTCATCATTGTCTGGGGGCGCCTTTGGCCCGCCGCGAGTTGATCTGGGGCTTCACTGCACTCGTCGATAGAATCGAAAACATGTGGTTCGCTGAGGGCAAGAATGATTTCCGCATCCATCCCCATTTCTTGCTCCGCTCGCTGACGCAATTGCATATCGAGTTCGAACCTAAGGCGAGATAGTGGGCTGGTGTTCCCGCCGGACGAGATCTGCAGGATCCCTGCGGAAAATCTAAGATGTTGTCGCGCTATGCTTGGCAGCCCGGCCTTAGGATGTTTTAGCCACGATGCTGCATCGCAATACCGGGGTCCAGCTGTATAGTTGACCCGTTTCCGGCTCGTTGTGACGAGCTCACTCTATTTTACGGTACTATGGCTCGGGTTGCTGTTGCGCCGCAATCTTGCGTTGGTGCTTTTGAAGGCCGTCTAGACTCCCGCAATTATCTGGGATTCGGAACGATTCTGTTGAGTTCGTCCGTTCCCGTTGCAGTGCAGCAGGAGCGATGGTCCGAGGTCGGTCCTTTTTACAGCGAAGCACTCTATTCAAAGTGCACAAATGACACACAGCCTAAAAAAGGCTCAAATGACGGTTTCTGGAGCGGTTCGGACCGCGATTCAGACTTCACTTCCAATCAAACCTGAGTCAATTCTATGTCACCTGAATCCTGACTCGGGAGGGTATGCGATAAAAATGGGTGTAAAAACTATGACGATGAAAAGAGCATTGCTCGGTTCTGCGGCAGCGTTGTTTCTGACCGTTGAAGTGGGTCCGGCTCTCGCGCAAATCGACGAAATTGTCGTAACCGCGCGGAAGCGGGAGGAAAGTCTGCAAGACGTTCCCGTCTCTGTCCAGGCGATTGGGGCAGCGCAGATTGAGAACTATCAAATTGAAAGCGTACGCGATATTGAGGCGCTTGTTCCGAACCTTCGGGTTCAGCAAGGTGGTTCAGGCGGTGGTGGAACGATCCGTTTGCGCGGTATTGGTTCCAGCGCCATCTCGGCTGCATTCGATACAGCAGTTGCGTTCAATATTGAGGGTATTGCTGCGAACTCACCGAAGTTTATGCAAAACAATACGTTGGACCTGCAGCAGATCGAAGTCCTGAAGGGACCGCAGTCGCTTTACTTCGGTAAAAACGCATCCGCTGGTGTGGTGTCCTTGACATCGAACAATCCGGGCGACGAGTTGGAAGCTGGTCTTTCTCTTTCGTACGAGTTTGAAGAATTAGGCAAAGCCGTTCAGGGTTTCGTTTCTTCTCCGATCACTGACACCATTGGCGTTCGCGTCGCTTTCCGCTATGCGGGCATTGATGAGGTGATGGAAAACACCGCAGGTACGCCGCAAGTTGGCGGTTTGGTCACGGCCGGTCCCCTGGCCGGGTCGTTCTTGGCTCCGAGCACCGTCAATACGGGACCGCGTAACCGGGATCGCGGCGAACAAAGCATTGATTTCCGGATCACAACCACTTGGGATCCGGCGGACAATCTGCGCTTCAACTTCAAGTATTTCCGAAGC
>JANQPV010000010.1 GCA_028285305.1 Alphaproteobacteria bacterium
AGTTGCTGTTGTGTTTCCCTCACACCTATTGTCGCCCGAGCGTCGCCAGCACGCAATGCCGCCGAATGCGGCCGGTTTCCGACCGTTTCAAAACCGGACCGGGTGACAATCAGCCAACGGAGATGGCCTAGAGCCACTGTCCAGCACTCTAGATGCACTGTGTGTCCGCATTCATTGCCGTACGAGTTGCCAGATTTCCCGTATTATTGGTTCGGTTGTCCGGAAGCTTGATATTACAACTGAAGGCGAAGGGAATGTGGACGTCCTACCAGTCGTATACGTGTGGGCTGCTTCACGTCTCATGGAGTTTAGATTGCCGAGTTCGGTGCTCAGCTTGATTAAATTGCCATTTCTTTTCAATTTCTTTTCGATATCCAGTAGTTTAATGGTGCCTAAGCTATAAGCTAATAGTGGCTGCAGGCAGTTTTTGTACGTGAAACCATGCGTATCTTGGATTTTCTTCTCAAGTAATCTCCTCGATTCGCTTGTTTTTAGCTTCTTCCTCACGCAGTTTCTCGCAATTTCATCGAAGCTTTCTTCAATCCCGCCGCAGTATTCCAACAACGCCAATTTAGAGATAATTATTGGGCGCTCTTTGTCGTAGCTTGATAAGTTTTTGCCATATTCTCGGTCCAAGAAGATAAGCGTGCGTTCGATTCGGCCAGTGTGGATCATTTGATATCAAACAGAGCAACGGCACGGTCCAACCTTTCCTTCACCCTCTCCGTTGCTGCTAACCCCTCTTTCAATGCCTCAACACCGAACAGAGGATCCTTGCGTAGCGCAGTGTAAGCTTGCTTCAGAGCTCTAGGCTTGACATCACCAAGACTTTCAAGATTTCTAATGACAGCGACAAAAATGGCTTCAATCGTTGCTTTGCTGAGGCGGGGCAAAGGCTCACCGTCGAGTATGGTTCTATATATTAATGTTGTTGATTTCAGGAATATGGCGTGGAGGGCGTCAGCTCGCCCCTCTGTTATCCATCTGTTTTCAGACATGTACGCATTCAAATATTTTGAAAGTGGCTCCTTGTATTTTGAGTGATCGCGAGCAAAAGCAAAAATTCTCAAGACCAACTCCTCATTTGAGTATCTGTATTTCTTCGAAGGATCAATTGAGAATAGTTCGTGAAATAGGCGATCTTCAACAATGTTCTTCAGTAGATTGTTGAATGGGCCGCTATATATACAGTTGCGTATTTCTTGGTTTGTTAACTTTAAGCCACCCTTGTTTAATCTATGAAATATTGTAAACAAATATTCTTGATGTGACCTTTTTGAAAGATCGCATCTGAGTACAGTTACTGGAATAGTTGTGTTTTCAACGCGGGAATATATCTCAGAGTGCTCTCGCCTTATGTGTTCAACGGTTCTGTTAGATATTCTTTTGTCGATATCAACTAATTTTGAAAGGCGCCAATTTGGTTCAGATAGAAATCGTATGATTGATGACATCCTTTGTAAGCTGTCGACAACTTGTCGTTTGTCCGTTTTGTAGTCAAGGCTTATGCACATGCTGGGGATCGGTAACTGCTTGGCCAAGGAGTCAATGAAGCGCGTTTGCTCGGATGGCGGCCAAACAATGTCCCTTTGGAATTCGGGCTGTACCTCCAGTTGTCCTGCTTCATGAAGGCGATACAAGTCAGCGCAAGATCTCAACTCGTTGAATGCAACAATATCTGCAGGTGGGGTTTCATCACTTTCGTCCGCAAATGCCTGCTGCTGTTCTGCGTTTTCCAGATCTTCGTCAAGTTCAGATATGTCATTCATTAAAGCTCTCTTGGAAGGATATTTGAGCCACGTGTGCGCAACATGGCCGAGGACGAACGATTCAGCTCAGTGGGATCAGCGCAGCATTCACTCTATTCGGAAACCGTCACTTCTCAAGTGAGTTTTAGGTTGGAGATTCACGCCATGCGGCGCGATTTGCACCATGGATCAGGAAGATAGACGTTCAGCGAGCAGAAGTGATGGCTAGTAGCGAAACTCGAGATATGTTCAGAAATTCCGTTGCTCAGTTCGTTATGGATCGATGGCGAAAGGACACTGGTGCTAGCAAGTGTTCGACTCCGCTGAGCGTCATTGATTCCCGTGTGCCGAACAGACCGAAAGCGTCGTTGTAGAGATTAGGCGTCGGGGGCACGCGAAGCGGCCAAGGACCGTAACTGCAACTGCTGGTCTCAGTTCGCTTCGGCCGCCTTCACGGTGACGGCGATTCCCTTTTGCAGGGAGTTGCTGACCATGCAGATCTCCCTGGCCCGGTCGACGACCCGCTGCGGGTCGGAGCCGTCGAGCGTCGTGCAGGAGACCTCCATGGTCGTCGCCGTGGTGACCAGCGGATCGCCTTCCATCTCGACCGTGACCGAAACGGCAATGGCGCCGAGGCCGATGCCCATCTCATGCGCGACGTAGCGCAGGTCGTTGCAGAAACAGCCGCCGAGCGCCAGACCGAGCAACTGAGCCCCGTTGAAGCCAAGCCCGAGGCCGCCTGCCTTTCCTGCCGGACGGTCGGCGACGAGCGTGTGGCTTCCCGCCCAGCCCATGGCGGCTTCCGTACCGGGCACGTTGCGCAAATCGACTTTCACGGAGGCCATGGCCGGTGCTCCTCCCACGGGCAAAGAACGTGCGAAAGCACCCTAACCGGGAAATCCGACATTCTGATGCGTCGAGCGGGGAGAGAAGGCCTCTTTTTCCTTAGCGGCGTGGCTTGCGACGGCGCCAATCATCGCCGGCATGGCGGGAAGCGGGTGCCTTTCAACTCGCGACAGCCTTCGTAGTCCATCTGGTAGCCGCATCCGGGAGGACATATTACCGGCTTGCCCACGGTGCATTCATTCGTGATCGGACTTAACACGTGACCAAGCGGGCAGGGCAGGGGCACGGGTTGCTTGAACACGCTTTCGCCGGTTCGCCTGTCGATCAACTGCGTCTGCCGGAAGGTCTGCAACCCCTCATCGGCAGGGATGACGTGCGGCGGGTGCGACATCGGGTCTGCTGCGTCGGGGAGACCGGACACAGCAGGCCCGGCCAACATGCCGGCGAAAAGCGCGGCCAGGGCAACCGCAATTAGGCGTCCTGGCACCCGAAGTTCGGCCTTCATCTCGTTTCCTGTTCAACTGCCCGCTAAGGCTTCACATCCGCATTCAGCGCCGGGTTGGCGTCGAAGAAGTCGAACGGCATAAGCGTCACCTCATGCCGGATGGCCGGCATCACCGGCCAGTCCTCGGCCCGCACCACGTGATGCATGCCCATCGTAAACCAGGCGACGATGTCGGTGCCGACGATCTCCCGATTGGCGCTGGTCCATTCGGGCAGCCCCTGGCCCGGCGTGCTCAGGGTTGGATAGTCGCCCGCTGCATAACGTTCGGCGCGGGAGTAGGGCGTGACCCACAGGTCGTGGTCGATGAAGCCGGCGCGGAGGCGCGGCATGTCATCCTCGGCAAGCAGGGTGTGCGCCGTGGCGCCGCCGGCGATGCGGTAGCCGACCGGAGAGCCGTTGGCGTTCTTGCGGCTCGCATGGGTCACGCGCCACAGAACCGGCCGGTCGAGGTTCTTCCACATCTTGGCGTCGGCTTCGCGCGCGGCAATTGCCGGCTCCGAAACCCAAAGACTGCGCCGAGGATGGTCGTCCAGCAGCCGCACCTGTTTCAGCCTCTGCATCTCGAAGCTGTTCTCCGGCCCGTCGACGTCGAGATCGAACCGGAAGTTGAAATAGTGGCTGTGGTTGAGGGCGACGATGTTCTCCGCGACGAAGCGGCCATAGGCA
>JANQPV010000032.1 GCA_028285305.1 Alphaproteobacteria bacterium
TGACGGTGGTGAGGCGCATTCGCGCCGAACGATTCCGTTCGCTTGGTCGATTGATCCTCGATCAATCGACTCTCAAGCTCACACCTGGAAACGCTCTAGAACGGGCGGTCAAGCTTGCCAAGTGGCGTGAACAGATCCTTTTTGAGACCGAGCGGCCCGCGATAAATAAACTCCAGTCTGCGCTCCGCGAACCGCCACGTGCCGTCCTCGCAAGCATATGTATCCTCGTAAACCCCCAAGAAGAGCATGCTGGATCCATCGGGGGCGCAAAGCGTTTCGGTGATTTGCCACCTGCCTTCTGCCTTTTGGCCCTTAATGCGCAAGATGGGATTGTGAGCCAAGTGGCGGACATGGGGCCAGCCGCCGGTCTGCTTTTGATAAAAGGCGATGATCTCGTCCCTACCCCGCAAGTGGTTGCCCGCCACATGCCAGGCGGCGTCCTCCGTCCAACAGTCCCTGCAGGCTTCTATATCTTCACGCACGATTGCGTCCGTATACCGACTTGTGAGCTCAAGTATCCCTAAACGAGCGGAAATCTCAGTAACGTCCATTGATCGGTCCCCCAGTTGCCTTATGAGACATATACAACCTTTTAGGGATTGAGTTCAAAGACTCATTCACGCACGTTATGATTGTGGAGCGCGGTCCAAATCGCGGATGACTTCTTTCACGAGAGCCGCAAGTGTCTCGCCTTCCGTTCGAGCCCGAACGTCGGGGGGGAGCTGTTCCAAAAGCGTCCCCGGAATCGGCTCCGGCCAGGGCCATGCCCTCTCCGGATCCAGATCGTAGAGCTGGGCCCTCATTTCCTTTAGCGCTTTGCGGGCCTTGGGAAGATCGTCCATCGCATAATGGGCCAGAATACGAGGTAGATGGGCTAGGAAGTTGCCGGGGTCAAGCAAGATGCCTTGCTCGCCCGCTTGAGCGGCGGCCTCGAAATCGCCCAAGGCGATGTGAATGAGGCTTTCAAAGCCAAGGAAGGTGGCGATCGACATGTCTCGCGGGCTCAAGCGCTTGGCGCGTTCGATCAACTTCAGCGCTTGTTCGTTTTTTCCGGCCACCTGATAGGCCTTTGCAGCGCCCGATATGAGCACTGCATTTCCTGGATTGATGGTGACCGCCTGATCGGCCAGAGCGACGGCCCGGCTCACCTCATTCTTGACGAGAAGGAGAAGGATTTGACACGAGCATGTTGAAGCATCGAATGGGCTGAGTGCGTGGGACTTGGCCGCATTCCTCAGAGCACGGTCTAACGCCTGCATACGTTCTTCCGGTGTGACCTGCATATGCAGCAACACAACGTACACACCGTCAATGTGGGTCAAGAGAGCGTACGCAGCGGCAAAATTGGGGTCCAACGCCAAGGCTTGGTGAATCAAGTCCCGCGCTTCCTCATGCTTCTCGATTGTCAACGGTTCGCCGTTTATCGTCTTAAACGCATAATGCTCAGCGGACAGAGAGCGTGCCTTCAAATAGAGATCCCAAGCCTGCATATTGCTGGGAGGGCTGGATTGCATTTTTGCAGCTTCCGACGACATAACTTCCGGAACAACCGCAGCGGCGATCCGGTGCGTAACGTCGTCCAGTCCCTCCATCACTTTGTCCCGGTTCAGATCAATACTCTCGGCCCAAACTTGCGTTCCGTCCGCGCCGATCAATTGGGCGGTCACCCTTGTTCTGGTACTCAAGACGCGGACCGATCCGGACACCACATAACCAGCGCCCAACTCCTCCGCGATCTGAGGGATCGGCTTGTTTGAATTCTTGTATCCGAAGGTCGACGTGCGGGCGATTACGGGGACAGACCGGTACGAATAGAGCGATGTGATAATGTCCTCGGTGATCCCATCGGCGATGTAGTCGCCACTGACATCGTCCGACATATGCACAAATGGCAAAACAGCGATCGCCGATCTGCCGTCATATCCGGGAACCGGTGCAGAAACATCGGTTGCTTGAGCGAATACGTCCGCATGGGCCGGAGAGCTTGGCTGTAACAAAGACGCCCCTTGCCAGCCAACGATAGCGATCAACACGAGGGTGCACGCCCCGTAGAGCATATTGTTGCGGAATCGATGAACGCCGGCCTCCCCTTTCACAGGAGTTCCCGTTGCGGACCGCACGCCATCCGGTGTGATCTCAAGGGCGTACGCCATGATCATAGCAACGGGGAAACTAAGCGCGAGGAATGCAATAATCGAAGGTGTGAACCATTCAGGAAGTTTCAATGGCCCAGCGATGGCCACCGCGACCTGGATGAGCAGCCACGCGGTGACCGCATATATTATGGCGACACGAAAAACATGGCGCTGGCGCAGGTCCTCCAGCAAGTCTCGCATCTTTGCGCCCTCTCTCTTATTTGTTCGCTCAATATCAACTGAGCGCATGCTTTGCCTTAGTTTAACATCTACGCTGAAGGCCAGCAAATCCGCGTTAAAGTGGCCAGAGTGTAACGCCTCCCTCGACACGGGAACCGCGGTCCTTCACACTCGTGCCTCCCAATAATCCGACGAAAGCCGCTCATGACAGGTACCGCCCTCGCTTACGAAACACTCGACGTTTCCGACATCGGTCCGACTGATATTACCGGCCTCTTGGAGCTGTTTGACGCGAACTATGATCAAGCAAACCATGATTATCTCCTCGCCTCGTTTGATGTCCTCAAATGGATCAGCGTCGCGCGCGACGACGACCGCATTGTTGGCTTCGCCTTAGGCGAAGGCCGCGTCGCCTCCTTGCCACGGCTCGAAGAGCCCCAACCCGTCGCTCTGGCGGGCATCAGCTGTATCGATCCTGAGTTCCGCAATCAGGGCCTCTTCGTTCGATTATCGTTCGACTCTCTGACGGCGAGCGGCGCTGTGGACCCGTCCCAGCGGATGTTGTTCTGTGGCCGGATGGCTCACCCTGTCACCTATCGTACGATGAGAAAGTCCGCGACCAATGCCGTCCCGGATCACGGCCAAGATCTCACCGATTGGCACCGCGAGGTCATCACATGTGTCGCTTCCCTCTATCAGGTCGAGGTCGACCCGGAGACATGTGTCGTCATCGGCAAAGGCGAACCGATCGGGTATCCCAAGATCGAGTATGAGGCGACGGCCGAAGAGGAGGCCCTTTTCGCCCCCGTCATCCGGGACCGGGGAGATTCGCTGCTCGCCATTTCATGGATGCCCGGTGAGCCGCCCGCCGGGTGGTTGTCCTCGTAAGGTCACGAAGGAGTAGCCGATCTCGACACCCAGACCCCTGCGACGATTACAAGAAGGGCCAGCCACACGTGACTGCCGACCGCTTCGCCTAACGCAGCGTCGATGATCAGTAGGGAGAGGAAAGGGGAGAGGAAGATCAGTTGGCCAATGCGGGCCACCTGATTCGTGAATCGGAGTGCCCGTTGCCAACACAGAAACGCTATTCCCATCTCGGCAACGCCGATCCATGTTCCAAAAACCAAAGTGTTCCACTCGAGCGGCGGCCAGCCCGGCCCAAGCCAACACAGGATCGCCAACACCGGGACCGCCACACTGAAACTGGTTGCCATCAGCGCATCGGGGGCTAGGGAAGTTCGCGTGTTGAACAGCCAGTACCCGGCCCAAACGAGGGTGCTCGCTAAAGCGAGGGCGATCCCCAAAACATCAAGGCGTTGTTCGCCGGCGCCGCCAGATAGAAGGATGACAACGCCCGCATAACTCAACAGGATTCCGCCCGCCAGCCGCGCCGTTAAAGGCTGTCCCAACGTGGGGACCGCCAGAATTGCCAACACGATCGCCCATGTATAATTGATGGGCTGGGCGATGTGGGCCGGTAAGCGCGCATAAGCTTCAAACAGGATAAGGTAATAGAGGACGGGGTTGAGAAGGCCGAACGTGACCCCCTCGCCTAGTTTGAAGTTCCTGCCCGGCCATCCTGAGGGTAGCGCTGTTACAACGAAGATGAGCCAAGCGAGAACGCTGGCGACAAAAAGAAGCTGAATGGGCTCCATCTCGCGCAAGCCCAACTTGAACCCGGTCGCTACGGTCGACCATAAAGCGACCGCGATCATCGCATAAATCACTGCGCGCCGTTCGTTCGTCATGATCCTGCCTCACATGATTGACAAGACCCTGTAAAGTCTATGCAGACTGCGCCGATGGGCGTATCAACACATGTTTAAATGAGAGGAGTTGGGACCATGGCTGAAACATCACACACGTCGGCGCTGCAATATCTCGATCGCGCGGTTGGTGAACTGCGCGCGATGGGGTTCAAAGACGAAAGTGGTGAGCCTGAGCCCATCGTTGCCCTTTTAAAGCAGATCGCGGATCTCGACGAAGATAGGATCGCAGCCATCGCACGAACTCTCGACCAAGCGTCCTATTTTAACGATGTGGTCCGGGAAGAAGTCTCCGGCATGAAGATCGCTGAACGCTATGAAGGTATCACCGCCGCTTTTGATTCCATCCGCGACGATGCGCGCAGCCTCGTCGATCAGTATGCCGATGGTAAAGTCTCCACTATTGAAAGGGTATCCAACGCCTGGATGAAAATGACGCGCGGGGACATTGCAACGCGCTTTGACAAAATCAAGGACCTCTATCTTGAGGTCGCGAAAGATACCAACGATCAAGTGGAGCGCGAGGGGCGGATTTTGGAAGCCTACCGGGATTTTCGAGGCGCCCTGAAGCAATCAGAGGTGCTGGCGCTCGAAGTGTTGGAAATCGCCGAAGGACATTTGGATGGCGCAAAAACGGCCGTGAGCAAGGCTGTCGATACGGTCACCGCCTTCACGGCTGACGATCCGGCGGAACGGGCAAAGTTGGAACTGGCCCGGGATGAAGCGCTCAGGGTCTTGCAACGGGAGGAGAAACGCTACCAAGTCGCGAAGGACCTGTCCGATAATCTCACCATAGGCTACAACACCTCCGAAGTTATCATGACGCGTCTGGTGCAAACGACCAACGCCAAGGACCGGGTTTATGCCCAGGCGGTTTCTTTTTTCAGCACCAATGAAACGGTTCTCACGGCGCTTACGGCCACCTTTACCGGCATGCACGGGCTCCATGAATCCACTCAAACCCTCGAGGCCATGAAAAAGGGCATCAATGAAAGTTTGGAGACCCTCTCGGACATCGGCGGCAAGGTGCAAGAGGCAGCGGTCGAGGCCGGGTACGGTCCCACCGTGTCCGCGGCGGCGGTCAAGAAACTCGTCGACTCGGTGGTCAATTATCAAGAGCGCAGCCAACAGATCATTGCTGAAATGCGGGCTGCAGCAACTCAGAACTCAAAAGAAATTCGGGAAGCGGTGGAAGATGGAAAGACGCGTCTCGCCCGGCTTGTTGAACAAGGTGCTGGAAACGCGCTTATAGGCTCCTAATTCCTCCGTATAGCCCTGATGCCCGAAACCCACTCAAAGGCGGAGCCAACGGAGTTCGATGATGTCATGATCGCCATGGACATTGTCGATACGCTGCGCCATCAAGATCTCATCGTCGAGCGTGAGTTGAACGAAGAAGACCGTGAGCGTGCGCTCGTTCAGCGGTTGCGTGAGATCTATGACGCGCAAGGGATTGACGTGCCCGATCATGTCTTGCGCGATGGCGTTAAGGCGATGGAAGAAGATCGTTTCCATTACCAACCGCCGGCGCCCAGCCTTCAGGTGAGTCTGGCAAAGTTCTACGTGCGGCGCGACCGGTGGCTGAAGCCCGTCTCCGTTGCCGCTTTGGTGCTCGGCGTGGGCTGGGGCGCCTATCACTATGGTTATGCGCAACCAAGGACTCAGCGCGCCGAACGCCTTACCTTCGAACTCTCAACTGTGATTCCGCAGGATCTCGCTTCTCATCGGGATAAAGCTCGATCGCTGTCCCTCACGGACCGGGCTCGGGAATATATCGAGGCCACCTACCAAGACGGGCTCGCGGCGGCGACCGAAGGCGATGAAAGAAGAGCAAGATCCGCCGTGGAGGCTCTTGAAGCAATGCAAACAGATTTGAATCGATCTCTCACGGTGCGGATCGTTTCACGGCCCGGTGAGTATTCGGGGGTCTTCCGCATCCCTGACGACGCACCGACCACACGGAACTACTATCTCATTGTGGAGGCCGTCGACCTTAGGGGTGAGGCACAATTGGTTGAGATAAGCAGTGAAGAGGATCAGCGAACTGAAAAAGTCAAGAAGTGGGGCGTGCGCGTCTCGGAAACTGCGTTCAACCGGGTGATGCGCGACAAGCAAGAAGATCAGATCGTGCAAAATGCGGTGGTCGGACAAAAGCGGCGCGGCGCACTCTTTCCAGAATATTCGGTCGAGACGACCGGCGGCGCCATCTTGGATTGGTAAGCCGTTCATGACCCCTAGATTGGAACGACCCCAATGACAAGCGGCCAACAAGCTTTGCGCCGGATCGATGCGGCGTTGAGCGATCTTCGCCAAGACGTCGCGGACCTGACCTCAGCTTCGGCACACGACGCAAAGGTCCTCGCAGAATTGGAAGCCGAAGAGATTGAGCTTTACACTGCGATGGCTTCCGTGCGGATGGACCATTTGAGTGAGGACGAGCCATCTGGAGGGGCCCTGCGGCGGGCGGATCAAGCGGTCTATCGGCTCATCGAAGAACACCAGAGCTCCATTGATCAGCTGAACTCCGACCGGACGAGCCTTGAGGACGGCCTTACTAGTCTCGAGTCGCGGCGCAGAGATTTGGAAGACGCCCACCGAACAGCGATCAGTGCCCACGACGCGGCCGCTGTCAAAACACGCGAACGAATTGAACAAGAGGATGCGTATCAAAGTCTGGCAACCGTGCTGGAGGAGGCCAATGCCAAACTTCGCCGCTCCGTACAAAAGCTGGAAACGGCACAGGCGACTGAAAGAGAGAAAGGCTCCCCCTACCGGGCTGATCCCCTCTTTCGCTATCTGTTCGACCGGGGCTTCGGGACCAAAGCCTACAAGGCCTTTCCCCTCTTTGCCATGCTCGACCGATGGGTGGCGTCCCTCATAAACTACAAAGAGCACAAACTGAATTACGATCGCTTGTTGGAATTGCCAAAGTTCTTGGAAGCCCATGTTGCCCGATTGGAAGAGGAAGCAGACGCGGCGGACGAGCAGCTTGAAGCCTATGAGCGAGATGCACTCACAGAAGATGGGGTGGACAATCTCAAGGCCACCGTGGAGTCATTTGGTGCGGACCTCGACAGTCTCGATACGGAGATTGATCAGACAGAGGCTCGATTGAACGAATTGGGGACAAAGATAGAAGAGGCCTCTCTGGGCAACACGGACCAACTCAAGGAAGCGCGACGGCTTATGTCGAAGGCGATAGCGGGGCGCGGCCTGAACGAATTGTACCGTCTTGCTTCGGAGACAACTTCCCTCGAGGATGAAGAGCTGGTGGACTCGCTTGCCGAAATCGCCGAGCAAAAGGCGGAACTCGAGGAGGCGCAACGGGAAGCACAACGCACCATTAAACGCGAACGGACCGCGCTCAGCTCTCTGGAAGATGTGCGTCGGCGCTTTAAGCGGTCGCGTTTTGATAGTCCTTACTCTGAATTTTCAGGAAAGCGGGTCATCAGATCTTTGCTGAAGGACTTTCTTCAGGGGGAGATCACCGGCGATCAGTTGTGGCGCCAATTCGAGCGGCGGCACAGAACGCAGCGGCGCGACTGGGACAACGGCATGGGCGGCCACAAATGGAAGGATGGCTTCGGACTGCCGAAGGAATGGGGGCGCGGAGGTTCCGTTGATTGGGCTGATGTTTTGATGGAGGGTGCCTCGCGGTTGCCTCGGCGCCGCCGAGGTGGCATGAGGATCCCCCGCGCGCCTCGGCCCAGGCGGCAAAGCCCCTCGCGGCGACGGCGATCATCCGGACGCGGCGGTTTCAAAACCGGTGGCGGCTTTTAGCGCGACTTGCGCCCGATTTCATCGAATTGACGATACACGTCCTTGCGTTAAGAATGGCGTGTCCAGCATTCGTTTAGGATTGAGTGGGGAGCGTTCGATAATGAATTACGTTCGTTGGTTTGGCCTCTTGGTCTTGCTGAGTGTCGTGGGGCTCGGCCTGTGGTTGTGGAACCCGCTGCCCGCCAATCCGACACCGGAAGAGCTCGCGTTGGGCGCCTCTGAGTATGATGTGGAAATACTCCGGGACAGTTGGGGTGTGCCCCATATCTTTGGCAAACGCGATGCCGACGCCGCGTTCGGTTTGGCTTATGCGCATGCAGAAGATGACTTTCAAACCATTCAAACAACCGTCGCGGCGGTACGCGGCGTTCTCGCCCGATATCAAGGCGTGGAGGCAGCGGTCACCGATTATCTGGTCTCTCTGTTTGGCGTGTGATCCACAATCGATGAGCGTTACGAAGACGATGTCCCCGAGGATGTGAAGGCCATTGCCGAAGGCTATGCGCAGGGATTAAATCTTTATGCCTCCAAACACCCGGACCTGACATGGCGCGGATTGGCGCCCTTTACAGCGGAAGATATCATCGCCGGGTTTATCTTCCGTACACCCTTCTTCTATGGGCTTGACGAGGCACTGCTCGACCTTTCCGGTGACGAACGACAGGCGCAAGTGTCCCTCGATCCTGGAACCGGCGTTCGGGCCTGGCATGTGGGACCGAAATCGGCCACCGAACGGGGGTCCAATGCGATCGCTGTTGCGCCAATCCGTTCGGGCGACGGGACCACTCGCCTGTTAATCAATTCGCACCAACCGATGACCGGCCCCGTCGCTTGGTACGAAGCCCATTTGGTGTCGGAAGACGGGCTTGACATTACGGGCGGTGTATTTCCGGGCTCGCCGCTCATATTACATGGGTTCAATCAAGACTTAGGGTGGGCGAATACCGTCAGCAAACCGGATCTTGTTGATATCTATCGCCTGACCCTCAATCCGGACAACCAGAAACAGTATAAGCTCGGCCAAGAATGGTTGAACTTTCAAGTCGCGTTCGCCCCCCTCACCATCAAGATATTCGGTCCGTTTGCTTTCAAGATGAAACGTCAGGTCTTGCGGTCCGTTCACGGACCGGTCATTGAAACGCAACACGGTACATATGCATTCCGTTATGCCAATATGGGCGAGATTCGGCATTTGGAGCAGAACTACCGCCTGAACCGAGCCTCTAGTATTGATGCATTCATGGAAGCTATGGCGATCGGCGCCTGGCCAAGCTTGAACTATGTCTATGCAGACAAACAGGGAAATGTGGCCTTTATCCATAACGGGCAATATCCGGTCCGCCGGGATGGCAGAGATTGGCGGGAGGACCTACCAGGGGACGCACCGGACTTGATCTGGCAAGACTATCTTCCATTTGACCAAGTGCCCAAGCTCGTCAATCCATCTTCGGGCCTCGTCTTTAATGCGAACAACACACCCTTTAGCGCCACGGACGGAAGCGACAATCTGCGCCCAGATGAGCTCCCTGAATGGATGGGACTTCAAACAAAACAAACCAATCGTTCGTTGCGGCTCATGGAATTGACGGACGGGTCTTCCGCCATCGGACGAGATGAGCTTCTCGCTCTCAAGTTCGACGATGCCTATGCCGTTGGGTCCGATGCGGACCAAGTAATCCAGACTGTTCTTGCTCATGATTGGAGCGGCGAGCCCGAGATGGCGGAAGCTGCGAAACATTTGGCCGCGTGGGATCGCCGGATGAACAAGGAAAACAGACACGCAGCCTTGGGCGGCCTTACCGTTCTCCGAGAAGTCACCGCCGGGCTCACACGGACGCCGGCACCTGATCCGCTCACCGCCTTTCGCGAAACCGTTCAGTACTTGACGGAACATCACGGACGTTTGGACGTGCCTTGGGGGGACGTCAATCGCCTCGTCCGGGGAGAAATCAATATACCCATTGATGGGGGCTCCGACACGCTCCGGGCGATTTATCCAGCCGAGATTCGCGAAGATGGGAAGCTGCATGCCAGTGCAGGGGATACATGGATCGCCCTTGTGGAATGGGACGAAAAAGGCACTCAGTCTGCGGACGTCATCCATCAATTCGGCAGCGCAACACAGGACTCAACCTCCCCCCATTTTGCCGATCAGGCGCCTTTGTTTGCAGAGAAAAGGTGGCGAAAAGCGCTCCTAAATCGGCAAGCGATTGAGGCGGACGCCACTCGGCGCTATCGCCCAAATGACTAAAAATTTTGCAACTATTTGCACATAAATTGTGCATTGCACGCAAGCGGGCTTTATAGCTGGGCTTTAATCATGTAATATTTTCCTCACAGATTGAACGCTATAGTCAACTGAACCTACGGTTGTAGGGGGAGGGAAAATTGGGATCACTTTTGAGAGTAGTATTGCTTTGGGGGGGCCTGTTCACCCTAGGGTGGCTGAGCGGGGACCGCTACGGCACATATGATTGGCTTTCCGGTGCAGTCGCGCCGGTCTACGGGATAGCCGAGACACAAATCGGTACACAGCTGAATGCTGTTGCGCCTGACATGTTTCCACTCGAAGAGGAAGAAGCGCCGGTAGAAGAAGCGGCCGAGGAACCTGTTCCAACTGAGACGGAAACGGCTGTCGAAGAAGCTGTAGAAGACGCGGTTTCTGAAGCGGAAGAAGCACTTCAAGACGCCGTCGAAGATGTGACCACGGTGGAAGAAGCCGAGGCGGCGGTCGAAGATGCGGCTGAAGCCGTAGAGGGTGCAGCTGAAGAGATTGCTTCGGAAGCGGAAGCAGCTGTTGAAGACGTTGCGTCGGATGTAGAAGCCGTGGCCGAGGAGGCTGCGTCGGACGCTGAGGCAGCGACCGACGCTGCTGCTGACGAAGGTATCGACCTGCCGTCCACAGACGAAATGATGGACGCTATCGGCGGTATAAACGGCGGCGGCAACTAATCTCTGCACGAAACATAGACATTTAGGTTACTGATGTAACAACGCCGTTCAATCTGTTATTTCGGCGATTTGGGGCTGGACCTTGTGTCCGGCCCCTTGCTTTTGGAGGTCTGGGGCCCAGCCTCAATCGAGCTTGATCGGATCACCGTTCTCTCCGTCACGAGCCAGAACCGTATCGATCACTTTGGGAACAGAATCGAGTGCATCGCCAGTCCCACTCTTGCTAAGCGTTTCGCCTTTGTAAAAGAAGAAAATTTGTGTCCTCGGAGTATCCGACGCCCGACTTAACAAGACATAGGGCAACGCCGTCCCTTGCTCCGCCGCCCCCTTTTCAATGGCGGCTTCGAGTGAGGCCGCTAACGTTTTTGCAGTTAAACGCTCATTGGCCTGTTCTGAGTCTTGTGAACTGACATCCTTGCCCACGTCCAACGCCACGATGAGATCCGAGGAAAAAACGGAACGGGACCAGGCGCGATCAACAAATTCGTTGTGCGGGTGCTCCTCCTCAAATACTGCGTGCGATATTCGATCATCGATCGATCCATCGCAATCATGATCCACGAACACACCGTCTTTCGCATCAAGCCGGAAATTATCATTGCTATCGGCGAAGTGGAAGCACCCGTCATGGCGTTCCCGGCGCACGAGCAGTTCGCCATGCTTCCCAGAGAATAACTCTTCCTCAGTCTTCGGGAGATCCGATCCGCATGCTGATAGGCTTATAGTATTCACAAGTATGCAGGCAAAAGTGACAAGCATCCGAAGGCGCGACCTACGTGTTAACGGGCCTTCGTCTCTCATTTTTCAACTCTCTCCCTAGTTCACGGGGATGTTTTCATAGTACGGAATAGCGATTTCGTTTTCGGCGTTGACGTCGCCGACCATGGATTGGGTAACGGGATGGCCGATCTCCGGATCCGTTATGATGTTGAGACAACTCGGCACGCCCGACGTCTGTGCGCGCTCGATCGCTGGCGCGATGTCTTCGACGCGGTCTATTCGTTCCCCCGCTGCGCCGAACCCCGCGGCGACTTGATCATAGTTGGTGTCGTTGAGCGCCACGACACTCCGCCTGTTGGGCCCATAGACAATGTCCTGGCCTTGCTTCGACATGCCCCAGCCTGAATTGTTCATCACAATCGTCAGTATGGGAAGACGGTGTCGCACCATGGTATCGAATTCTTGGATATTGAATCCGACCGCACCGTCCCCTGTAATCACGGCGACCGGTGTACCCGGATGTGCGATGGCGGCGCCGATGGCGAGCCCTGGCCCCACGCCCAGGCAGCCGAGATAGCCGTTGGTCATGAAACGGCCGGGGCCGGACGACTTGAGATGCATCGAGGCCCAGGCGATGGCTTCGCCGCCATCGCACGACAGAATCGTCTCCGGGTGAAGCGCTTCGGCCACTGCCTTTGCCGCATGGTAGGGATGGATCGCGGATGATTTGGATTGCGCCGGCGCTTCTTCGAAGAGGGCGTTCACGGCACTCCGGGCGGTCTTGAGCGCGCTTACCCACTCGGACTTGTCGGTCCACGAATAGCCTTGCGCACCATCCGCCAGAAGTTCGAAGGTTGCCGCACAGTCGGCAACAAGGGGGACATCGGCAGGCCGGAGACGCCCCAACTCGCCCGCGTCTGTATCGATTTGGATCAATTTGGCGTTTGCGGGGATCACGGCCCCGCTCCGTCCGCCCGTAAAGAGGCCCTGCCGCGCCCCCGCAAGCATCACAACATCCGGTGCCTGACCGGACATGGCGGCAATCCCCATCGCATCGACACCGCCGCAATACAGAGGATGGTCGTGGGGCACAACGCCGTGGGCCCGGGAGTTGGTCAAGACCGGCACTCCGGATGCTTCGATGAACTTCCGCAGAGGCTCACTTGAGGGGGACAAAATCGTCCCTCCTCCGGCGACAATCGCCGGCCGCTTGGCCATACTCAATATGGTCAGTATTTCTTCGCTCACGGATGGACTTGGCGCGGCCCGCTTGAGTCCCGTCACCCCTATATCGGATGAGACCGGCAGCATGATTGGCGGAGACGGCGCGAACATGATATCAATGGGTACTTCCAAAAACACGGGGCCGGGCCGCCCGGTGGTCGCGACGCGGATGGCCTTTTCGATAAGGTCCGGAATTCGCTCGACATTGGTAATGCGGTGTGCCCATTTGCATGCCGGGGCAGCCATGGCCACTTGATCAAACCCACCTTGCAGCGGATTGGTTTCCGTTTCGCGCAACGGCGGGGCACCGGCAAAGAAAAGGGTGGGTATGGCATCCAAATAGGCGCTCGCCATGGGGGTGAGGCCATTGGTAAAGCCCGGGCCGGCGGTGATCACAGCGACACCAACCTTCCCGCCCGTCGCCCGTGCATAGCCATCGGCCGCATGTCCGCACGTGGCTTCGTGGCGCGTGTCGATGAGTTCCAGACCTTCTTCAGGCGCCGCGACGAGAAACGCATCAAGGTGACCCCCATGTAGTGCAAAGACGTGCTTTACACCGAGAGTGGCCAGCGTTTTGGCCATAAGTGCCCCGCCATTTAAATCGCTCATAGTCCCATCTCCCGCGTTTTGCTCATCAACTCCGTACCCGTTTTAAAATTAGCGGCCGGCCCCAACCCCAACAGGTCGACGAGTTCCGGGCCAAGGTTCGATTTCGTTTCTTCCGAAAGCGTTGCGTTCCAATTGGTTTGTGGGCGCACAAAGTCTTTTGAATAGTAGCCAAAGAGCAGAGCTCTGTCTTCTTCTGCTGTCCGGTTTTCGCCCGACGTGTGCCAGACTCGCCCGTCCATGGCGATGATCGAGCCTTGCGATGCACAAAGTGGTTTCATTTGCTCCCGCGCTCCCAAGGGGAGATCGGAAAGGCTCTTGATGTTGTGACTTCCAGGAAGATAAAGAGTGGCGCCATTCTCAGCCCGCGATTCGTTCAGGCACCACATAATATTCATAGACCATGGCTCGAGCCACGGCTCGGGCACCACAACGCCCTGATCCGAATGGATGGCCATGGATTTACTCCCCGGCCGCGCAATGTTCGCTGTGAAATTCGAGATTAGGAAGCCCTCCCCTAAAAGATGTCTCACGAGAGAAAGGGCCAAAGGATGTATGATCAGCTCGCGGAAGACCTCGTCCAGATCGAGCAGATTGAAGACGCGCACATTCGCCTCGTTCGGATCCAGACTCTCGATATATGTCGATTGGCCCCGTTGTCGTGAGGTTTCTGCCGCTTGCCATAAACGACGACGGACTTCGGCGCTGTGCTCTGGGGAGAGTACGTTTTCTACGATACAGTATCCGTCACGCGCCAACTGGTCCAAGTGCGTTTGGGTTGGAGTGGGCACACCTGCCTCCCCTCTTTAGCAATAGGATCTTTGCTCCGCCACCACTCGGCCTCGTCTTCCATCCACAGATCACGAAGTCTTGGGCGACACGAAGTTCTTACGCCATAGCGGCGCGCAGGACAAAACATTCATCAGAAGTGATGCAGTGACCCCGAACACAAAGGAACGCTGGTGCGTCGCAGCGGCGTTCGAATCTTTCCGTAAAGGCTAGCGTATCTTCGAGCCCCCTACAGAGCCCTTCGGGCCTGTTGCCCATCTCGCAATCCAACCAGGGCCCACACACTTTCGGGCGTATGATCCTCCACATAAGGTTTGCATCCAGCCCAGCGTTGCTGGAATCTGTCATCAACTTCCCGAAAGGTTCGTGCTCCTCCTAAAGACCCGTAGAAGATACCGCGATTGGCCTTCGCGGCCCGCGGGAACGTTTCTGCCGCGACGGCAAACGGGCGCGATGCCAAATTTTGGAAGAACGTTGTCGCTCCGGTCACTCCCAAAAAATGAGCGACGTAGAGTTCGTAGTCAGAGATGGACCGGCCGAGATTGGACTCGAGGATTTTCTTGTTTTCCCGGGCAAACTCAGCCGCCAAGTAAGTTGAGCTGGGGCCATCCAAGCGAAGGTCTAAGATTTCTTTGCGTATGTTCGGATCCGCGACACTGCAGCGTCCCCCATTGCAGTTGATCTGTCGGGCAAAACCGCCCAGACCATAATCGGCTCCGTGTTTTTTGACCAATGTCAACCACGTGTTGTCGATCACCTGAAAGAGCCCGGTTGCAGATGACGTAGGCGCTTTTACATCGGTGCGGAAATTACTTTCCAAATGGGCGGTATTTGCCAGATAAAGATAAGACAGATCGGACTTTTGACTGGCAAGCGCAAAAGCCCAGACAATGTCTTCATCCAGAGCTTTCAGCGTTTTCGGCGTCTCGGCCAATACGGCATCGGAGGCGATGACCGCCACATTCTCGACACGGTTCGCAACTTGGCTCACGAAATCGAAGCCTTGTTGCAAGAGGTCGGGCAATTCGCGTGAGCCTTCGATGAGCCGTTCGGCCAACGTGAGAGAACCGTTAAGCGCTACGGAATTCTTGAGCCCCGAATAATGGATATCCCATGCCAGGGCCGCCACGGCGAACCAGAAAACTCCTCTTCCTAATATGAACATTTCACCTAATCCACAACATTTGGTTGGGCCGCATACTTGACTGTGAGAACGATCCTGCCCATTCGTGTCTGAACTCGGGCTGAACACGCAACGCAACTTACGTTCATGTCACGCCCTTATTCCGGACGAATTTCGGAGGAGGAGTTCGAAGGATTAGGGGCCGTTGTTTGGCCAAACCCTTTAGAGATTGTCTTCTAGGTAGTCGACGATGCGCGCGGAAGACGGCCGACCTTCGACGCCCAATTCCGGGGCGACGGTGATCGTGAGCGTTCCCTCATTCAGCCGAATCCCAGGTCTTATTCCCCGTTCCACACGGAGATTATTGATCTGTGTGGTGATCGCATCCCGGCTGAGCGGATCTTGCAGCATCTGCAAGAGAGCAATGCGAAGCAGCTCAAAAGCGTCTTTGGCGCTCGCCCGAAACATTTCGTCCGCCGCGGCTTTTCTTTTGTTGTACCGCATGTCAATCGAAGACTTTAGAGAGTCGATTAGTTCCAACTGGATCGAGCGAACGCGCTTTTCGAGGAGAGACTGATCGACCACCGTGAGCTCCAGCGGCTCTCTTTCGCCGTCAGACGAAGTGGGTGCACCGTCGGGATAGACACGATTGTAGAGCGTGAGATTTCCCCGGACATCCTCGCGGAGAATGATGGATCGGGTTTCCATGCGATAGACTACGCCGCCACGAGCTGCTGGACGCGCCCGGAGCAACAGAATTTCCCAAGACGTATCGTATTTGAAGCGAGGAGGCTCACGGGTTAAATCTAATGTGAAGCCGACATTGACCTTGCCTTCCGCATAGAAGTGCATTGCCTTTGCGTCTGCCTCTTGGCCGACCGCCTCCAGCGGTACGAGCATCGCCAGAAGGATCGATGCCAACCTGATTGAGGGCCAAAGTCCACGCTTGTGCGCTTTTGCAAAAAACTTTGTCAGCACGTTATAACGACTCTTCAGTTTTGTGCCGAAAGCCCCCACTCACGCCACGTTCCCCAGTTTGCTAGGAGCCGTTCGTGACCAAAAAAAGGCACACACCCGTAGCGATAGCAGGTATGTGCCTTAAACTTCTTACTGTGGCGTTACCGCCTCATAAAAGGGCCGCTGAAGGCAGAAGCCCCCCTAGCCGGTAATGTATTGCGCGCCGTTCGCGGTCAAAGTGGATCCCGTAATAAAGGCGGACTCATCGGCTGCTAAGAACCTCACGCAATGAGCAATTTCTTCTGACTTGCCCAGGCGGCCAACGGGGATGGTGGCGATGATCCCTTTGAGGGCTTCTTCGGGAACGTCGGCGACCATATCCGTGTCGACATATCCAGGAGCGACACAATTCACCGTGATTCCCTTGCGAGCGGTTTCTTGTGCAAGCGCCTTGGTAAAGCCAATGATGCCCGCTTTTGCGGCCGAGTAGTTGGTTTGCCCAAGTTGACCCTTTTGGCCATTGATCGAAGTGATATTTATGATCCTGCCGAAACCGGCATTGCGCATGTCGTCGATCACTTGACGGGACATGTTGAAACAACTGTCGAGATTGGTGCGAATGACCGCGTCCCAATTGTCTTTGTCGAGTTTGTGCAGCATAGCATCTCGCGTAATCCCGGCATTGTTGACCAAGATCTCAACCGGACCGAGTGCGCCTTTGACCTCGGACACGCCTTCTTGACAGGCTCCGAAATCCCCAACGTCCCATTTGTACGTGGCAATGCCGGTTTCGGAGTTAAACTTCGCCGCGGCCTCATCATTGCCGCCATAATTCGCCGCTACAGAGTAGCCGGCATCCCTTAAAGCGATGGAGATGGCGGCGCCAATACCGCGCGTGCCTCCCGTTACCAGTGCGACCCTACCCATGATTTGCTCCTTATCGTGACTGATTTCCGTTTCGAATAAACAATTTGCATTCCCACTCGCCCGTGACACGGGTTCGTGGCGATACTGTGGCGGACGTGTGGTTGCTCCCTGACGGCTTGGTTTTGCCGTTCTTACATTCGGTCCGCGAAGATTGACTTGACCTTCATCAATGCGAGTCAGGGTTTCAGCCGGAACGTTCGATCAGTGAGCTGATCGCAGTTCGCCCCGGCTAAGTTAGCCCTGTCTAAGCCGGTACATTCAATCCCGTTCAACGCACATAGCGACGCCCATACCACCGCCGATGCAGAGCGTTGCCAGACCCTTTTTGGCGTCGCGGCGGCTCATCTCATGCAGCAAAGTAGTGAGCACCCGGGCCCCGGATGCTCCGATGGGATGACCAATGGCGATGGCACCGCCGTTGACGTTTACTTTGTCCGTGTCCCAACCCATATCCTTGTTCACAGCGCAGGCTTGCGCCGCGAACGCCTCATTGGCTTCAACCAAATCCAAATCAGCAACGGTCCATCCGGCCTTTTCCAAAGCTCTCCTGCTTGCCGGGATCGGCCCGGTGCCCATGATAGACGGATCCACCCCGGCTTGGGCCCATGAGGCTATGCGCGCCATAGGTTCGACGCCGCGCTTGTTTGCTTCGTCTGCTGACATTAAAACAATGGCCGCCGCCCCATCATTGATGCCGCTGGCATTCGCGGCGGTTACCGTGCCGCCGTCCTTTTGGAACGCAGGTCTCAGGCCGGAAATGCTGTCGATGGTCACGCCTTTGCGGATGTATTCGTCCTCATCGACGATGGTATCCCCTTTGCGGCCCTTAATGGTCACAGGAACGATCTCGTCCTTGAAGCGGCCGGCACCTTGCGCGGCTTCCGCTTTGTTTTGGGACGCAACCGCAAAGGCATCTTGCTGCTCTCTGGTGATTTGCCATTGCTCCGCAACGTTCTCGGCGGTCTGGCCCATATGGTAGCCGTTAAAGGCATCCCACAAGCCATCCTTAATCATCGTGTCGATGAATTTCATGTCGCCCATTTTTTGGCCATTGCGAAGATGCGCACAGTGAGGGGCTTGGCTCATGCTTTCCTGGCCGCCGGTAACAACAACGCTCGCGTCGCCGTTCTTGATTGCTTGAGTACCTAGGGCAACCGAGCGAAGACCGGAACCGCACATCTGATTTACGATCCAAGCCGGTACCTCTTTTGGAACACCGGCGTTCATGCTCGCTTGACGGGCCGGATTCTGTCCCTGCCCAGCTTGAAGGATTTGCCCCATGATCACTTCCGAAACATCGGCGCCCTCTACCTTCGCACGCGACAGTGCTTCTCTGATGGCGACTTCGCCCAGATAATGCGCGGAAACCCCGCTCAATGAGCCGTTAAATGACCCGACCGGGGTTCTTGCACTCGATGCGATTACGACGTCCGTCACGGAAACCTCCTTCCAAATTGCCAAAATATTGGGTTTGACCTTGCTGTGTCTTTGGCCTTCTTAAGGATTTCGATCGGGAGATACAATTGAGAAATTGCTGCTGTTTAGCGGGATTGGTGCCTAAAAACCGTCCATTTTGATCTTTTTGCAGATGCGAAAAACATTTAGCTGCTCCGCAGCGCTGTGTTATACTGATGTTTCAGAAAGAGTGCTTGACACATAAAGTAAATTGGCTGCGCTGATTCGATCTGAGTTGGGATGCGGGAAGTAAAAGCGTTTCGATCAGCGCTCGCAGCGAAGAAGAGCAAGGCAAACTGTGACCGAACAACTAAACGCTTCGAGCGATCCCGTTACCATAAAGAAGTATGCCAATCGGCGGCTCTACAACACTGCGACGAGCAGCTATGTGACGCTCGACCACCTCAGCAAAATGGTCAAACAGGGCCAAGACTTTCAGGTCGTGGATGCCAAGAGCGGCGCAGATATCACGCGTTCTGTTCTGACGCAGATCATCTTCGAAGAAGAGAGCAAAGGGCAAAACCTCTTACCCATCGATTTTCTCAGGCAGCTGATAAAGTTTTATGGCGACAGCATGCAAACCTTTGTTCCGGGTTACTTGCAAATGAGCATGGAACAGTTCACCCGGAATCGAGATCACTTTCGAAAGCTGCTCGCCAATGCGGCAACAGCCCCGCTCGCTCAGTTCGAAGAGCAGATCCGGCAAAATTCCGCAATCTTCGAGAAAGCGCTCTCCATGTTTTCGCCCTTCACCGGTCCTGCCACACCGGTCAAGCCTTCGCCACAAGGCGCTGAGCCTGAAAGTTCTGCCGAGAGCAGTGAAATCAGCGAGCTAAAGCAGCAGCTAAGGCAGATGCAGGATCGGCTTGATGCTATGGACTCAAATGGCGGAGAGAAAACGGACTAGGCGCTGCGCTTTAGAGGTTCCGACTCGGGCTTGCCTCCGGGCCGTGCCAAATTCAGATCCATCTTCGGCTCACCGATGAAGAAGCCTTGCAGATAGTCTACTCCGTATTGCCGCAAAAGCTCTGCCTGTTGTGCGTTGCCCACCCATTCGGCAACTGTTTCGAGTTCAAAGTTCTTAGCCAAGTCGACCAAGGTTCGAACGAAGAGTTGATTGTCCTGACTGCTCTCAAGCCCGCGGATGAATGCACCGTCGATCTTGACTGAATCCACCACAAGCGCTTGTAGATTTCGGAACGACGTATATCCGGCCCCAAAATCATCGATCGCAATCTGACAGCCAAGATTGCGTAAACGCGTCAAAAACCGGGCTGACTCTTCGAGGTCGCGAATCGCGGATGTTTCGGTGAGTTCGACAGTCAACCGGTTCGCGATCCCGCGATTGGCCTCCAGATGATCAATGTACCCTTCAAGGCAGGCCGATTCCGTCGCCGTCATGCCCGACACATTGAGGGCTAAGTTCACATCCGGATTATCGTGAAGACACTCGACAACAAGTTCGAGCACGCGCCTATCAAGCAACCGGATCAGCCCCAACTCCTCAGCGACTGGAATGAAGTCACCGGCTGGCACTACGCTTCCGTCCGGCTCCACCATCCGAATTAGACATTCGTACTGATCGACTTCGAGAGTGGATGCGCACACAATAGGTTGAAACGCTAATTTGATTCGGCGATCATTCAGTGCCGAGACAACTTGATCAGCAATGAATGCATTCCGCTTGCGGATGGACTCAGTCTTCGCAGATTTGTTGAAAATGGAAATCCGGGACTGGGCAGAGTGTTTGGCTTGATCCAGGGCCTCTTCGGCATGGATCATGGCCTTTTCGGCGTCCCCCACACCGTTCGGTAAGCTCACGCAACCCATCGAAATCGTCGTGGGGATGGGGCCCGCAGTGGTCGCAATTGCGCTGGAGCCGACACGATCGACAATTCGTTCTGCGAGCAGACTCATTTGCTCGGGCGAAGTCTCAGCCAAAACGATACCGAACTTGTTGCCGGAACACCGGCCGACCAGATCCGATTCTTTAATGCAGGATCGAATGCGCTCGCCAACGCCAATGATGACTTCATCCGCGACATCAAATCCGTAGTCGCCGTTAATAATCGAAAGGTCATTGATGCCGGCGATCAAGTACGCCCCTTGTCCGTTGGCACGCACCAAGTTGGACAGCAACTGATCCAATCGATCGCGCAGCTGCGAGCGATTGAGGTGGCCCGTCAATTCATCGTACGTCGCCAGGTAACTCAGTTTGGCTTCTCGCAGTTTTCGGCCGGTTATAACCCGTACGACACCAACGATTCGGGTCGGTTTTCCTTCTTCAGAAAATAGTCTTTGTCCGCGATCTTCGAGCCAGCACTCATCGCCCTGGATGGTTTGGAATTTGTACTCCAATTTGAATATGGAAAAGTCGCGAGATTCGTTTGTTCTCAGGTCCTCGCGTGCGGATACGCCGTTGGCGTCGAGGTACTTACAGTATCCAGCCCCACTCGAAATGACGTCGGTGTCCTCAATATCCAGCAAGGAGTGAAGCGCATCGTCCCATTCAATCCGGTCTTCTTCCAGAGACCAACTGTACAAAATGGCATCGTCAGCTTGAAGCGCGAGCCGCAAAACATCTGTTTCGGTGAGGGGGGAAAGGGCCATGCGCCGGTTGGAATTCACGGTCATACGCTGAATCTTACTGGGTACTCTATTACGCCAACTCATGCAGCGTACGCGGCAACCCTCAAAAAAGCCTAAAAATTTACGTGCACTCTCCACCTGGGGAAGTGGCCGATGTTCCAATCCGGAACATCGAGGCCCCAAATCAGCCGCCAGAAACCCTGGTTGCGTCGATATGCGCCGTCCGAGGATCAGGTATCGGGGTGCAATGAGTTCTGTTTTCAGGCCTAAAGCCCTTGGTTTCGTCCCCTTTTCTTCAACGACACCCTCAGACGCGAAGTTGGCCGCGTCTTTGCACCTGAGGCGGGCATGAGCCAGATTGTTCAAATACGTCATCACGTCGCACTGCGGTCCAACATTTACCGGGTTGCACCCATTGCGAAAACGCAGATCCAGGACAGCCCCAATACGGGCACCGATTGGGTTACGCCTGAACCAGAAACGAATGACGTTCGCTCCAACGACGATACGGTTGTGGAATTTGTTCCTGTTGAAAGAGCCACCGACCAACCGCACATCATGTTCACAGGCGCGTTTGCCGCTCAGGTCATTGGTCAGATGAGTGCAGATGCGCTTTCTCCGGCTAACGAAAATCAGCGCCTGCGAGCAGTGAAGACTTATACACAAGCGGGATCCACAGAAAATGCAGCTTCCTGCGACGTGAAGCTCTAGTTTCCCCAGCGTTCTCCACACACCGTCCACTTCATTTCCCAATAGGGGCCGGATTGATCGCACCTACCGCCCGTGAGACACTCTCATTGGGTCTAAAGGTTTCGAGGTGTGGCCATGGGCATCTTCATTCGCGGCCTGGCACTTGTTGTGTTGGCATTGTTGGCGAGCTTTTACATTGCGGGCGCGATCCAACCTTCGCTTTCGCCAACGGAGCGTGGGCGCTTGCAGTCGGACGGACTCGCGCACGGATTTGTTGAACTTTCCGACGGCGTTGTTCATTTTCGCGCGGAGGGCCCCCAAGAGGCTCCGACCATCCTCTTTGTACATGGCTTCTCCACTCCTTCGTTTGTTTTTGATGATTACTTTGCCCCCCTGGTCGCGGCTGGGTACCGCGTCATTTCATTCGATACCTATGGAAGGGGATTGTCTGACCGTCCGGAAACGGATTATAATACCGACCTGTTCCTTAGACAGATTAATGATCTTAGGGCCGCTCTTAATGTGCGTGAACGTGTCCAAATCGTTGGTTATTCTATGGGAGGAGGTGTTGTCACCGACTACGCCGCAGCATTTCCCGATATGGTCGACTCGATAACTTTGCTCGCGCCCCTGGGCTTTTCCGAAGTGGGCGGCGGCACATCCATCCTTTCCGCCCCAGTTGTTGGGGACTGGGTCATGCGCGTCGCGGGCCCAATCATTCTTCGAAGTTATTTGGAAGACGGTTTCGAAGCAGCGCCGGATCCGGACGCATTTCTTGAACAGTTTCGGGCGCAGTCCAGGTACCGCGGATACTACGACGCGCTCTTGTCAACCATGCGGAACTATCCGTCTTCTGAACGAGAACGGGAACACAAAAAGATTGCTTCCGCGGGAATAGAGGTGAGATCCTTTTGGGGCGATACGGACGAAGTAATTTCGATTGACGGTGCAAATAATCTCAGAGAATGGAATCCTGGCGCGGAGATAACGGTCCTTGCCGGGGGGACGCACGCGATCACCTATGCGCGATCCGCTGAGATCATTCCTAAGCTGTTGGCAGGACTTGGCGGCCAAGTAACTGCTTTGCCTACAGACTAAGTCTTGGGCGATTTCTCCAACATCATCGCCTTTATGTCCTCTACGCCGCGCTCAAGTTTTTGCAGCCGGCCGTTCAACTCCTCGATCTGAAGAGAGAGGCTGTCCATGGATGCCGCGCCCGCAGCAGGAGCGGAGAGCGACGGAACCGGCGTCGAGACACCAGCGCGATCGACAATTTCTTCCGCGGTCACGTTTAAAAATTCGGCTATTTGTTTGACCTGATGGGTCATGAGTTCGCGCTGATCTTTCCAGATTTCCTCTAGTTGAGCCGCATCCATTTCGAGGTGCGTTGCCAGCTCCGCCTTTGTGTACCCCATCTCGTCCAACCGGCGGTCGAACCACGTCGTGTCAAAAAACAAAGCCAATTCTCATTCTCCCGGGAGCTGCGGCGCAGAGATTGCGACGACTGACCTTTTAGCCGGCGCGATTGCGCCATTTCGGCACAACGTAGCAAACGGACCATGGTCGCCGCAATCGATCTGGACATGTGGAAAGAAGCGGAACTTGAGCTGGCAGACTGTGCGCTCGAGGACTGGGACGAGCGCTTTCACGAGATTTTTTCCGACGGCCGAGATGATATCGAGCTAGAGCGCCCAATTGGTGCACCATCGACGGACGGGCATGATGACGGCGAGCGGTCTCTGGAGACTGATTTCGCGGAGTATGAGGCCGTTGATCACCCGCCCCGCGAAACTTCGGTACCTACTGCTCCCCCAAAACGTATAGGTGCCATTCAGCGCTGCGCAGAGATCGCGCTTGCGGCACTCATCTTGTTCTTGTTCATGTAGTCGTGGCTTACGAGCCGCCGAATACCCCCTCACCGACACCGAAGTCACGGCGTGCGGCTCTGATTGTCACAGTATACCCGGCGACAACATCCATCAGAGTCATCAACAAAATCATGAAAAAGGTATCGTTCCCGAATCCCTTCACGATGATGAATTCGATCAGACAGATGATGAAAACGCCAAGAGAGAAGGCGTGATTCAGCTGCGACGATCCGTGGGTATCGGTCGCTTTGATCAGTTCGATGAAGAGGAGAAACAGTCCGACGATCACAAACAGGCCGCCAAGGGTCATTTCCCAGGGGTCGCCAGAGGCCATGGGCAAATTGAACACGACTTCCTGGAAGACTTCGGGCCCGGCCCCACCCGCAAAGACAACAATATTGTACGCGATGACAATCAGAAATAAGAGAGGAAAGGCACCCAGCAGCGACATGTTTGACCCCTTGTGTTCAGCCCCCAGTGGTAGATAAGTCGAGGCCAAATTATCAAGGCCAAGATTCGAAATATAGCCTGAATCTGGTTAGGACGTGTGGCTTTTCTGTGTCTCAGGCATGATTCGTTGGCTCAAATGCCAATGGGAACTGATGAATCTCCAGCACGTCGCTCGGGAGCCGCACCATAACGTGGCCTTGGAGGTCGAGCCCGGGAGAACGCCGCACGCCTAATTCGCCAGAAAGTGGCGCGTCGCCTCCAGGATCGACTTGGCCCTTTCTGCGGCGTCCGGATAGGTCTCTCGTACGGCAGCAGAGCGAATTTCCGGGCTGATGGGCAGGCCCGGCGCCAGATACTTCAAAACATCGCGGATCGGAAGCTCGCCCTCACCGGGCAACAGGCGGCCATCGACCGCTTCATGCATCAGGTTCTCGAACGTGGGTTCAGCGATTTGGAGGGGCGCGTCGGCGATCTGGACATAGGGAAACCAATCCGAACTCATTTCTTGAAGCTCGGCAAGGGTCGTGCCGCCCCGTTGGAAGTGGAGCGTGTCGATTAGGAGTTTACCGCTGGGGTGTCCGACATCCGAAACGATCTCAAGCGCAGCCGCCAGGTTTTTCACCTCGGTGATGGGCAGAGGTTCTAAGACGAGCACAAGTCCAACTTGCTCAGCGTGTTTGCATAAGTCTTCGAAGCCACGTTTGGTGTTTGCGGGATTTGGGTCGCTTGAAACCACGAGACCAAATTGCGCCCCGAGTTCGGCGCCGATGTCGATTGTTCGCTTCAAACCCTCAACGCTTTCTCCAGGCTGGATCCACATGACCTCGACGTCCAAGATCCCAACATCGCTGTCGTCCAACGCTCGTTTCAGCTCCTTGGTTGTCTCATCGGTCCAGGTTGTAAGGTCCACCCACATTCCCGATAGGTCATAGCCCGCCGTAACCGCCGCATTGTAGATTTCGCGGGGCGCGAATTCAGGCAGATTTCCGGCTGCAAGTGAAATGGGATAGGTCACGAGAACCTCCGTAAATGAGCGTTGGCTGTTTACAGGTTACGCGGTTGTTGGCTGATTCGTAAGAGAAAGAGTTAGATCTCATCGATCGACGTTGGAATGCGGCCACGGCTCTGAAGCCACATCACGCCAAACAAATCACTGATCGACACCCACAGACGGTCAAATACGCCGTAATTCGACTTGCCGTGAAGCCGAGGCCGATGGTTCACATCAACAAAGCGCACTTCGTATCCTTCTCGCAAAACCAGCGCCGAGATGAAACGGTGCATATGGTCGAAATAGGGAAGACGCAAAAAAACTTCGCGCGGAATCAGTTTCAGACCGCATCCAACATCCTGTGCTTGATCCCTCAGCAGCGTGCGACGGATTCGATTTGCGAGCCGCGATGCAAACATCTTAATTTGACTGTCTTGGCGCTTCACCCGGCGTCCGCCGATCATGCCCAGCCGTTCATGTCCGGTCAGTTGCTCATACAAATCCAACAGTTTTGGGATATCTGCCGGATCATTTTGGCCGTCGCCGTCGAGCGTCACCACCACCGGCGCCTGGGCGGCCAAAACACCCGTGCGAATTGCAGAACTTTGTCCGCAATTCTTGGGATGAGAGAGGACCCGCAGCTTGCCGAACTTCTGTTTGGCGGACTTCAGGGATCCGATCGTGTCATCGTCGCTGTGATCATCAACGAATAGGATTTCGTATTCGATGCGGCCTTCCAAAGCCGACGAAATCTCCTCGATCAAAGGAAGGACATTTTCTTGTTCATTATGAACCGGGACAACGACTGAAATGGCGAGTGACATATGAAAGAATTGGCCCGGCCTGGTGAGTTACTAAAGTCATTGCGTGCATTGACTTTCCAAAGCGCGTGCTTCTATCTCATGCAAACTCTGACCTCGCAAGTTAAAGGTTACTCGCGTGTGTGAAGAAGCCCCTTCTCAACGCACGAATCCGGTAAGATTCGTTCCTGCCCCCCTCAAAACCCGAGAATGACCTATCGATGAATATCATCAGCGCTCATCCCTTTAAGTTGCTCACCATAGTGACCTTGGTCATGCATTTTGCCGGTCTTTTTGCGATGCCTGTCTTGGACCGGGATGAAGCGCGCTTTGCTCAGGCCACCGCTCAAATGCTTGAGTCGGGCAATTTCGTCGAAATCAACTTCCAAGATGAGCCCCGGAATAAAAAACCGATTGGTGTACATTGGTTTCAAGCGGTTTTTGTCGGTATGCTGACCGACTCGCAGGATAGAACCGTTTGGCCGTACAGAATCCCTTCTCTCTTAGGCGCGCTCGCGGCCGTCCTGTTCACGTTTTGGGGGGGGCGTCAGATTTTTAATGAAGACATCGGTTTCTTGGCTGCGTTGTTTCTTTCCAGCACTCTTGTGTTGGCTGGTGAAGCCACAATTGCGAAGACGGATGCGGTCCTGCTCGCCTGCATCACGGCGTCGCAACTCGCTCTTGCCCGAATCTACATGAGTGCGCATGTGCCCGCCGGTCAACACGCCAACAAAGGTATGTTTTCCGTTCCTTCTCTTCCGCAATTCGTTTTGTGGCTTGGGTTGGCTCTGGGAATTCTCGTCAAGGGACCCGTTGCTCCCCTCCTGTTTTTGCTGACGGCGGGTACTCTCACCATCATCGACCGGAACGTCAGATGGCTGTTTGGCACATCTCCCATTTGGGGTGCCGCTATTTTGGCAATCGTGACCCTGCCCTGGACCATCGCGATCTCATCCGCCTCCGGCACGTCGTTCTTTTCTGAAGCCTTTCTCGGGGATATCGGCCCCAAGGTCGTTGGTGGCCAAGAATCTCATGGATTTTGGCCAGGCACATATTTGTTGGCAGCGTGGGTCCTCTTGTGGCCGGCATCGCTCTACCTCATGCCGGCATTGCGGTCCGCCTGGCTCACACGAAACACATTGGGGATAAAATTCTGTCTCGCGTGGATTATCCCTTTTTGGATCGTGTTTGAACTTATCCCTACAAAACTGCCACACTATGTGTTGCCCACGTTTCCAGCCATAGCCTTGTTGAGCGCTGTCTATGTCTATCGATATGTCAACAGCATCCGGCACTCTAATCCGCACGATGACCAGATCATCCGGTGGGTGAATTCCGTCATTTGGCTCGGGATTGGAGTTTTGATTGCTGCAAGTATTGCCTTCTTGCCGCCGTTTCACAGCGCGGAGGCTTTGGAGCCTGTGTTCTATGGAGCATGTGCGATTGCCGTCGGATCGCTCATCATATACATTTTGCACATCCTCAATCGGCACGTCACAGCGTCTCTGGCGCTCGTGGTCCTCGCGACAGTGACCTTCTACTCGTTGCTGAGCTTCACGCTTCCTGCACTGACAAACCTTCAGGTCAGTCACCGCTTGGAGAAAAAAATCGACGATTGGGCCGAAAAACAAGGATTGGAGGATCGCCCGCGGGTTGTTGCATCGGGGTATTCCGAGCCCAGCATGGTCTTTCTTCTGGGAACTGAGACGCAACTCGGACCAGCCGACGTTGCGGCCCAAGCGATCGCGAGCGATCCAGGGGTCGTTGCTGTCGTAGAAAAAGAGCATCAAAGAGACTTTCAGAAGGCAATTGAGATCCAGGGAGTTGCGGTTGAGAAAATTGATGAAGTCGAAGGGTTCAACTATTCAAGAGGCAAAACCGTCGTTTTGTCTTTATACAGACAACGCCTGGTTCGTGAGCAAGCCGAATTGAACGCCAGTCAGCCGCGATGACTGGATAGTATCTTGGTTCGCGTAAGATTCGACCCTCGGGGGAGCACTAGATGAGACCAGCAAAGAGCTTAGCTCTGGGTGCTGATGAGCGGAATTTTTTGCGCCTGCTTTTGCTTGTTGTAGCTGCAATCACCATTGTTCGCGGCGTTGTGCTGTTTTTATCTCCCCTCGAACTTGCGCCTGACGAAGCTCAGTATTGGGATTGGAGCCGCGACTTCGCTTTCGGTTATTTCTCAAAACCTCCGATGATCGCTTGGGTGATCGGACTCGCCTCCTCCGTTTGCGGCTCTGGAGAGGCCTGTCTGCGCCTACCTTCGCCGCTTCTTCATGGGGCCACGTCTATCGTTCTGTTCTTTCTGGCCAGGTCTTTGTTCGATACAAAGACGGGATTTTGGGTAGGTGTCACATACTGTCTCTTGCCGGGAATCTCCTTTTCATCGGGACTGATTTCAACGGATGTGCCGCTTCTCTTCTTTTGGTCGGTTTCGCTCTTGAGCTTCGAGCGCGTCTTAGCAACGAGGAAGCCCGTCTGGTTCGCTGTGTTCGGCGTCGCCCTCGGTCTGGGCTTCATGTCGAAATACGCCATGATCTACTTTCCCTTAGGTATGGCGCTGTTTGTGCTCGTCTCTCCGGCGGACCGAAAAATCTTAGCTGATTTTCGTCTTTATGCTGCGTTAGGGTTGGCGTTGCTCATCTTAGCTCCGAATCTTTTGTGGAATGCTAACAATGACTTCACCACATTCTCCCATACCGCTGCGAATGCAAACTGGCGCGATGTCACGTTCAACTTTGAAGGCACATTTGATTTCTTAGCAGATCAAATTGCTATTATCGGTCCCCTCTTCTTCTTGGCCTTGATCTATCTTTCCTTCCGGACGCTGGCTAACTTCGGCGCGCAAGAGCGCGGCGTCTTGTACGTCTTGCCTTTCGTCTTGCCGCCCCTCGTCATCATTTTGGGCCAGGGCTTCATATCGCGCGCGAATGGAAATTGGGCAGCCGTTGCGTATCCGGCTGCGACCGTTCTCGTGGTCGCTTTGCTCATTCAGCTTCGTGCATGGTGGGTCATTCATGGGTCCACGGCCCTTCATGCGGTCGCCGCCCTCTTCCTTTACGCCCTCTCCGTCAATCTGACCCTGGTAGAGCAGGTGGGAATGGAAAACGCATTCAAGCGCGTGCGCGGTTGGAGCACGTTTGGCGAATACGTTAACGGGCTGACGATGGAGCACAACATAGATGCTCTGTTGATTGATGATCGTCTCTTTGCCGTCGAACTCTTGTATTACGGCCAGCCCGCCAGCGACCACATGTATATGTGGGATTACAATGGGGTTCCAGACAGCCACTATGAACTTAAGGCAACATACGCTGGGCAAACGGATGGTCCCCTGTTGCTGATCAGCCGGGGTGAAACCCCTCCCGGCGTCGTACAGAGGTTTTCACAGAGTGAACGATTGGCGCCGCTGACAGTTCCCCTCGGAGGCACGAAAGAGCGCGTTGTGCACTTTCACATCGTCGAGGGATTCGACAAATAGGAGCGCACTCGAACCGTTCATCGGTTTTCCCACATCAGCGCTCCCAAGGCACCTTACGGGTCATACAAGCGAGCGGCGCATCGTTCTGGTCGTGGAGACAGCCAGTTCCTTTGCCTTTAGCACGCAATAGAGGCTGCCATAGAGCGCCCATGACCCAGCCACACCCAACCATAAGACAAGGAGCGGATAGCCCTTGACACGGTTTGAGATGAAATAGCGGGGGAGAATCTTCATTTTCTCATACGCTGCAAACGATCTTCGCCGCGTTTCCGAGGCCGGTTGCTGAAGTACTTCTAAGCCGGGTACGAAGCAAATGCGACCACCTGCGTCGGCGAAGCGATCACAAAAATCCGAAGATCCCAGATACTCCTGATAGCGCTCATTCATCCCATCAATGGACCAATAATCGCTTATCGGCATCATCAGAGGCGCCCCGGACAGGACCGGCACTTCTTGGGTTTCATCTGGACACGTCTCTTCAGGTTGACTGAGCCCGCGGAACGCGGGATGGGAGCTGAACCGCGCCAGTCCAAGCGCATCCACAGCCGCGCGCCAAGGCGTCAGCTTTTCTCTGCGGTAGCCGGTCTTCTCGAACCCTTCTGGGGTAATCAATTTCGGACCTAAGATCCAAGGTTTCTCTAGGCTGAGGCCTTCAAAGACCAAATCCTTCAAGGCCGTGCGCGGCAATATGCTCTCTGGAGTCAGGATACAAATATAATCGCCTTTCGCCGCTTTCGCCCCCAAATTGCACGCTTTGGAGTAGCCGACATCGCCGTGGCCTGTTATCAGGACAACCCGCGCATCCCGGTCGGCAAGGGCAAAGAGCCCCGCCGTAACCTCCGGCGCATTGCCATTGTCGACCACGATGAGTTCGAACGGTTGGGTTTGCGACAGTACTGCGGCTAGGCACGCGTCCAAAGCGTCACTGCTGTGGCGGGTGACGACAACGACACTCACAATCGCCTTTGCCGCTTCGAGGCGCGCTGAGGGCGCAACTGCAGTCCGATCGAGCGCTTGCTCTTGCTTGCGCCGTTCCAACTCTTCTGCAGCCGCCGCTTCAGCCCGGACAAGAATGGATTTCAGTTCGGGTTTTTTGGGCGAATCGGCTGGTTCGGATTTGGCAGCAGGCCCCGCGTCCCGCCCGGTGTCCGCTCGCTTTCCCAAAATGTGTTCTTTGAGGGACGTATGCGGCTTCTTGGATTTGGGCTTAAGCTCTGCAGACTTCGCAGCCTCAGGTTTCGCTTCTTTCGAAGCGCCGCTGTCCTGCTGGTCCCGCTTCGCCGCCGGCGCTTCGGCTACCTGTTCGACTTCTTCTTCGAGGGCGGACTCTTTTACCTTTGCCTGACTTTTCATGCGCACGGAGACTCAAAATTGCCAAAGGAATCAGTGCAACTCTACGTGAGTCGCCCCGCGTGCGTCATTAAAATATCGTTCCCGGTTCCAACAATCTGAACAAGTACTGTCCATAGGAACTTTTTTTGAGGGGTTCGGCCCACTCGACGAGCTCTTCCCGTGAGATCCAACCGGAGCGAAGCGCAATTTCCTCCGGACACGCAATGCGCAGGCTTTGGCGCTGCTCCACTGTTTTCACGAAATCGGCCGCTTCAACAAGGGCCTCGTGGGTGCCTGTATCGAACCAGCAATAGCCGCGCCCCAACAATTCGACCTCCAACTGTCCCTTCTGAAGATAGAATTCGTTAACGCTGGTGATCTCCAGCTCACCGCGATCGGACGGCCGAATGTCCTTTGCAATGTCAACCACTTGATTGTCATAGAAGTAGAGCCCGGTGACCGCCCAATTCGATTGTGGATTGCTTGGCTTTTCTTCGATCGCGATTGGTTTGGCGTCGCTATCGAGTGTTACGACACCGAAGCGTTCGGGGTCGGCGACGGAGCATGCAAATATGGTTGCCCCTTCGTCGCGGCCAGCAGCGCGCCTGAGAGAAGAGGTCAGCCCATGACCGTGAAAGATGTTGTCCCCTAAAACCAACGCGCACCCGTCTCCGTCGACGAAGTTTTCACCGATGATAAAGGCCTGCGCCAAGCCTTCGGGAGCGGGCTGCACCGCGTACTGAAGGCTTATGCCCCATTGGGATCCATCACCCAGCAGACTATGAAAAAGGGGCTGATCGTGCGGTGTGGTGATGATGAGGATGTCCCTGATTCCGGCCAGCATAAGGGTGCTCAGGGGATAGAAGATCATCGGTTTGTTGTAGACCGGCAGAAGTTGCTTGCTGACGACTTGGGTCACGGGGTAAAGGCGGGTGCCGGAGCCGCCTGCCAGAACGATCCCTTTCATAAGGCGCCTCTCGTTAGCCCGAGGCGCTCGCCTGCATAAATGTCCGGTTCAGTTTGCCAAGCGCCGGTGCCCAGATACCAAAGAATAGTCTTCCGCAGTCCGGTTTCAAACGTTTCTCGGGGTTTCCATCCCAGTTCCTGTTCGATTTTTGAGGACTCAACCGCGTACCGAAAATCATGGCCAGGCCGGTCCGTGACGAACGTGATTTGGTCGCGAAAATCGCTTTGGACGCACGGCTGACATTCGTTCAAGACATCGCAAATGGCCTCAACCACTTGTAAATTGGTGCGCTCGGCACTGCCCCCGATGGTGTAGGTTTCGCCGATCTTTCCCTTCTCCAAAACCAGCCTTAACGCTCTCGCATGATCTTCGACGTGAAGCCAATCGCGCACATTCTGACCATCGCCATAAACGGGGAGAGAATCGCCCGCCAACGCCTTGGAAATCATCAGAGGAATGAGCTTCTCGGGAAACTGGTGAGGGCCGTAATTGTTGGAGCAATTGGTCAGGACCACAGGCAGACCGTAGGTTTCATGCCAAGCCCGTACAAAATGATCGGCGGCCGCTTTGCTCGCTGAATAGGGCGAATTGGGCGCATAGGGACTTTCCTCCGTAAACACGCCATCAGGCCCAAGGGAGCCGAACACTTCGTCTGTTGAAATGTGATGGAAGCGGAAGCGGTTCTTTTCCGCCGCATCCAGATCCGACCAATACCAGCGCGCGGTATCCAGGAGAATTTGTGTTCCCACCACATTGGTGCGTACGAATTCGCCGGGGCCGTCGATGGAGCGGTCCACATGGGACTCGGCGGCCAAGTGCATGACGGCCTCAGGGCGGTGGCGTTCGAAAACGCGTTTGAGGGCCGTGCCGTCGCAGATATCGATCTGCTCCAGGACATAGCGATTGGCGCAGCGTGTATCGAGGCCCTCCAAGGCGCCTAAATTCGCAGCGTAGGTGAGCTTGTCCACATTGATAACGGAGACGTCCGTTTCGCTGAGATATTGGCGCACAACCGCCGAGCCGATAAAGCCTGCCCCGCCTGTGACGAGCACCCGCACATCCATTCTCCCAAGGTTTTCTTTTGGGACGAGTATGGCGGAGAGGGGTTAGAATTTGTTTACCGTAAGGGGGTGCTGGCAGAGTGTCTTTCATTTCCCCGCCAAGCGAGCAAAGCGAGCGCTGAGCGGGGATCTAGAGCGACCCCGAAACAGTGTGGGCCCCCGGTCTCGCGCTGCGCGCGGCCGGGGGAATGACGGTGTTGGGTGGATGTCGGAGTTACCGCAAATCGGGCGGCGTCGCCTCCGTTACCAAATCCTTAATGGCCTGATCGAGGGACACGACCTTCTGGTCCTTTTGGCCGAGGCGGCGCAGCGAGACGGCGCGGTCTTCGGCCTCTTTTTTGCCGACCACGGCGATCACCGGCACTTTGCCGACGGAGTGCTCGCGGACTTTGTAGTTGATCTTTTCGTTGCGCACGTCGAGATCGACAAGAAGACCGGCCTTTTCCATTTCCGCCATGACCTCGCGGGCATAGGGTTCGGCCTCGGACGTGATCGTCGCCACCACCACCTGGCGTGGGGCCAGCCAAAGGGGGAACTTGCCCGCATGGTGTTCGATCAAGATGCCGAGGAACCGCTCCATCGACCCCAGGATCGCCCGGTGGAGCATCACGGGCCGGTGCTTCTCGCCGTCTTCGCCGATATAGTTCGCATCAAGACGTTCCGGCAGGACGAAGTCAAGCTGGAGCGTGCCGCATTGCCACGTGCGGCCGATGGCGTCGCGCAGATGAAACTCCAGCTTCGGCCCGTAAAAGGCGCCTTCATTCTCGAGCTTTTCAACTTCGACGCCGGCCGCGATCGCTGCTTTTTCGAGCTGCGATTCCGCCAGGTCCCAGACTTCGTCAGTACCCGCGCGTACATCCGGGCGGAGCGCCAGTTTGACCGAATGGAGTTCGACTTCCAACTCCTCGTAAACGAGATTCAGAAGCTCGATGAACTTTCGCGTTTCGCCTTCGACCTGGTCTTCCGTACAGAATATATGCGCATCGTCTTGCGCCATTTGCCGGACGCGCATGGCGCCGTGCAGCGCGCCCGAAGCTTCGCAGCGGTGGAGGCCGTCGAACTCGGCGTATTTCAGCGGAAGATCCCGGTAGGACTTAATGCCCTGGTTGAAGATCTGGATATGGCCGGGGCAATTCATGGGTTTCACGGCGAGCGTCTCCCCCTCCTCCGTGTTGGCCACAAACATATTGTCCCGGAACTTCTCCCAGTGACCGGATTTCTCCCACAAAGAGCGATCCATGATCTGGGGCGTCTTAACCTCAACGTAGCCTTCCCGCTCAATCCGTCGGCGGACATAGTCCAGCACCGTCCGGTACAAGCGCCAGCCTCTGGGATGCCAGAAGATCATGCCTTTGGCTTCTTCCTGGATGTGAAAGAGATCCATTTCTCGGCCGAGGCGGCGGTGATCGCGCTTTTCGGCTTCTTCCAGCATGTGAAGGTGCGCTTTGAGCTCCTTCTCGCTGGCCCAAGCCGTGCCGTAGATGCGCTGGAGCATCTCGTTGTTGGAGTCGCCGCGCCAATAGGCGCCTGCAAGCTTCGTCAGCTTAAACGCTTTGCCGAGCTTGCCCGTGGAGGGCAGATGGGGGCCGACGCAGAGATCGAGCCACTCGCCTTGACGGTAGACACTGATCTCTTCATCTGCAGGCAGATTTTCGATGATCTCCGCCTTGTAGTGCTCGCCGATCTCTTTGAAATGGGCGATCGCCTTGTCCCGGGTCCAGACCTCGCGGATGATTTCCAGATCCCGGTCGACGATTTCCTTCATGCGCACCTCGATCTGTTCAAGATCTGCCTCGCTGAAGGATTCTTCCCTCGCGAAGTCGTAGTAGAATCCGTGTTCGATGACCGGCCCAATCGTGACCTGCGTGCCGGGGAAAAGTTCCTGGACCGCTTGGGCGAGCACATGGGCGGCGTCATGGCGCAGGACTTCTACGCCATCGTCCGTGTCCTTCGTAATGACCTCGACGGCAACATCGCTCGCGATTTCCGTCGAAAGGTCTTTCATTTGACCATCGACTTTGAGGGCGATGGCTTTCTTGGCCAGGGATTTGCTGATGGATTCGGCGAACTCAAACCCGGAAATCGGTTGATCGAATTCGCGTTTGGATCCGTCGGGCAACGTTACATTTATCATTGTATTCTCATTCACTTTGCTTCGGGTGCAGCAGCTTTATCCGTGTGCTGTGCACTCTTACGTTCCTTATTTGACCAAATCCCGTATTTCCAACCCTGCCAGATAGGGTGCGTTTCGTATATGTGCTCCGGCACCGGATCAAAGCCCGAAGAGCCGCCGGGACGACAGCGGCAGATGCGCGAGAGCATGAGCCACCCGCCCCGCCAGGAGCCGTGACGGTCGAGCGCCTCCAAGGCATATTCCGAACAGGTCGGCAGGTGCCGGCATCGGCGCCCCAAAAAGTAAGACGCCGTGTAGCGATAGAAATAGATGCCCGCCTTAAGCACCGGGCGACCAAAGTCCATCATGGCCCACTCAACTCACATCACCTAGAGAGGCGTTGGTTAACATAAATTGGGAAAAGGTTAAGATTTTATGCGCGCGCGCCACATAGCACGGCCCCGGGTCTTAGCCGAGACCGGTGATAGTCGACGTGGGTGTCTCGCCTTGCGCCTCCAGCTCGTCGAGAGCTTTGACCACCGCATCAAACGTCAAGAGCGTTGAGGCATGGCGGCCCTTATAGTCGCGCACGGGCGTGAGGATCTCCAAATCTGCCCATTTGCCCGTGGGCGGGTCGCCGTTTTCCTTGATCATGGCGTGCATGGTCTTTTGCAGCTCGCGCAATTCCTTGACCGTTGAGCCGACCACATGGCGGGCCATAATCGAGGAAGAGCTTTGTCCAAGCGCACAGGCTTTGACATCATGGGCAAAGTCCACAACGACGCCGTTTTCGACCTTCAGATCGACCGTCACCTTAGAGCCACACAAGCGGCTGACGCACGTCGCCGTCGCATCGGGGTCGTCCAGACGCCCGATGCGCTCAATATTCCCCGCAAAATCGAGGATCCGCGCATTGTAAAGCTCGTCAATCATGGGGACAATTTAGGGGGTAATCGTCAAAATTTCTAGAAACAATGTGGTGGAGGGTATTCAACCCAGACCCTCACCCACGAACGGGGGATCCAGTATCCCAGAGCCTTCGTCCGAGACGCGAACGCGATACCCGCGTGTCCTGGATCCTCGCGACGGAGCGCGAGGATGACCGGGTAATCTGAAAGGACCGCTTACACTTGTCATCCTTGGGCTTGTCCCGAGGAGCCATGTTTCTGAGCATGAAGACTCCAGACCGCGTTCAGGCCCCACTCGTTTCCATCAGCGCGATATTTGTTCGCTTGTCGGGGATGACGCAGCAGATTGGAAAACGAGGCCAAACGTGATCCCCGTCACTCAGCATGCGCCCGTCCCTTCCCATATGGGCTCCAGACGAAAGGAGCGCATCATGAAAGCAACGATCAGCAAATGGATGTTCTTCGGCGTGTTGGTTGGGATCGCCGCGCTTACCCTCGTCCACAACATCCTGCCGGATCATCAGATCAGCATCGGGCAGGACGCCGCCGGGTGTTACTGGTACAAATCCTGGTTCGACGAAGTGCGCTGCCAGAATTTTTGGGGCGCCGGCGCCCTGGGCGGTCTTTTCACCACGTTGCAGTGGTTCTTTATCTATGGGCCGATGATGTTTTTCGTCATCCTTTTGCGCCCTGTCATGTATGGCTCGGTGTTTGAGACGCCGGTCTTGTTTTTCGCGTCACTCTTTTGTTTTTCGGTCCTCGCATTTTCGCTCTATTGGCCGTTCACGAAGATGCGTGAGCTGATCAGGCAACCGCATAGATAGGTCTTGTGAGGCAGACGCTCACTCGGTTGAAGGGACGCCTTCCGTGGCGTAAGCTATCGGAACAGATTTGCCATTCGCGAAAAAAGGACGCTGCGGTCGCATGCTTAGAGAAACCAAACGCGTTGCCTTACTTGGCCTTCATTTCTTGCTTCTTTCGTATGCCTTCGGAACGCCCGCACACACGTGGGAAGACCATTGTCTTATGAAGAGCAAGGATCAGTTTTCATACGAATATTACGACTTCGGCGAGACGAGCACCAGCCTTGAAATAAGCTTCCCTAAGGAAACCCGCGCGGCGCTCACAGAGATACATGTCCGCTTTGATTCCGACAGCGAGATCGTTTTCTTCCCTAGTTATCATGAAGCTGATGGTGCGTATCATGCAAAACTGTATTTGCAGCGGGATCATCCCTTGTTGACCGTTAGCGGCAATTACCAATTTGAGGTAGGGTGTGTTGGCCGGATCATTGTCCGCTTTGAGAACGGCAAAAAGTTAGCTGACTGATGTTTACGCCCGCGGATGCGGGGATGACTCGGTCAGTTTGATTTTCCTTCGCGTCATTCCCGCGCAGGCGGGACTCCAATCAAATCGGGCCTTGGGGTAGGTCAATCCAACGGGACCCCCAAGTGCCGCGAAACAGTTCCCATCGCTGCTTCAACAGCCAACACACTGCCTTCTTCAGCTCGCCTCTGATCTGGGGTCGGATTGAGACGACGGTAGGCCTTAAGAGCGTCGGTTCCGACGGAGAGGTAGCTCTCTAAGAACTCATCAATTTCAACGTCAAACTCCTCAAGAACTGTATATCCACTCATACTTCTTTCTTTACCGCACCTTGCGAAGTAGACGTTCTTTCTACGGAGTACTTCTATGAGATATGGGCCTTCCATAAACCAAAACACGCCTTTGCCTCTAGAAAGCAAGTCCGAGATTGCCCCGCCCCACATCCCAAGGACCCCAAACCCGATCTCCCACCAATTGTCATCTGGAAACACAACGGTCTGGTGTTGAACAAATAGCGGGAAACTCACTGTACCGTAGTCGGACACTTCCATCTGGCTTACATGTGCGACTACTCGCATGACATTCAATTCACTCTGCTCACACCCGCCGTATCGGATCCGTTCCGTCCCAGGCCTTGGCCGCTTCGCGCACCATGTCAAAAAACTCTTTGGTCGGCGGTGCCAGATCCGCCATTTCGTAGATCGTCCCGAAATCGAGGCCCGTGTCGAAATAGATAAAGCGCGTTGCGCCGGCGCGGCCTTGAAACAAGATCTCGCCGCCGGGCGCCTTGAAGCCCTCCACATATTGGTCGTAGGCGGAGGAGTCCGGCCAGGAGGACACATGCTGCAAGCCGCCCTTCCCGCCCGTTGCGTCCAGAAACTCGCGGTAAAGGGAAGGCGCGTCGTTTATGGGTTCGATGAGCTCGATCTGCAAATCGCCGCTGTTGGCGAAGGCATAGAGCGCCTTCATCTGAGACGGCCGGCCGCGATAGATCATGTCCGTGAACTGGCTCTCGCCGGTATAGAACCAGGGACCGACGCCCAGCCTCTCCGCCCAATGGGCCATGGCCGCCTCGATGTCGGGAACCACATAGCCGTTCTGAGTGATGGGGCCGAATTTGATGCTCATGGCGCGCCTCCCTTGGGGTTGGTTGGACATAGCTTAGCCCGAAACGCGGGCGTGACAATCCCCTCGGCAGAAGGCAGAGTGCGGGCCAAACAGGAAATCAAACCAGAGGGGACACCCATGTCAGACCTTATTCTTTACGCCGTGGAGGACGGCGTTGCCACGCTCACCATCAACCGGGCGGAGAAGAAGAACGCCATGACCTACGCCATGCTGGGCGAGTTCATCCAAAAGGTGGGCGAGATCGGCAAGAACCCGGAAGTCCGTGTGCTCATCATCACAGGCCAGCCCGGCGCTTTTTGTGCGGGAACGGATTTGGCGGATCTGGCGACCATTCCGGGCGAGGAGCGCGGCCTGCGCGGCTCGGCCGAAGACCGGGACCATTGGTGGCCCATTGTCGAGTGCCCGGTACCGGTGATCGCCGCTATTGACGGGCCGGCCGTGGGCATGGGGGCCGAGTTCGCCACTCAATGCGATATTCGCCTCGCCTCCCCGAATGCGCGTTTCGCTTGGAACTTCGCCCAGCGCGGTCTGGTGCCGGATACGGGCGCGGGCTCTTATCTTCTCCCCCGTCTCATCGGGCATCAGAACGCCTTGCGTCTTCTTTACACGGCGCAGTTTTTGTCCGTGGAAGAAGCCCATGGGCTGGGCTTTGTCCATCAGATCGTCGAGTCTTCTGAGTTGCTTGAGACGGCCAACGCCCTCGCCCGCTCCATGCTCGCGAGCTCCCCGTTCTCCCTCCGGCGGATCAAGTCATTGGTGTACGAAGGGCTCGGCGCCACGGTGCCCGAACATATGCAGCGCCACACCACCGCCATGGCGGAGTGCTTCAAAAGCGACGACCACCGGGAAGGCGTGGCGTCATTCTTGGAGCGGCGCCCGGCGGCGTTTACGGGGAGATAGCCTCTCGTCGCTCCCGGAGTCGTCCTCGGGCTGGTCCCGAGGACCCAGTGTCCAACGGCACGACTCATCGATTGCTCTCGACAACACGCGCGTACTATTCATGGATCCTCGCGACGGTGCGCGAGGATGACATTTGATTGTTTCGCCAGCCTTCGCAAAAGACTCCGTCATCCCCGCACCCGCTTTCGCGGGCGTAAACTGCATCGGTGATCCAGAACCCCTGCGGTCATCCCCGCGAAGGCGGGGATCCAATACGTCGTGCACTTTCATTTCTAGTCTTGGTTCTCACCTAACCCGGTGTCGCCTGGATCCCCGATCAGCGCGAACTCCGTTCGCTTGTCGGGGATGACGGTGAAGCTAATGAGGCGAAAACATGAAAACCGTCATTGCGAGGAGCAACGCGACGACGCAATCCAGAGCCGCTCACGCATGGGAATGTCGCCCTGGATCGCCGCGCCGGCGGCTCGCGATGACGAGGCTGGACCCCCAGTCGAGCTGGGGTGTTGAAACTATATTGAGACAGAGACCAAAAACTGATGGTCATTCCCCCGCTTTAAGCGGGGGTCCACCAAACCTGGATCCCCGATCGAGCCGGGGATGATCCGCAGACGATTGATCGTCAGCGGATCACCTTCCACGTGGTCCCTTCCGGCCCGTCATCGAGCTGGACACCCATGTCAGTCAACTGGTCGCGGATCTCGTCGGCCTTAGCAAAGTCTTTGGCTTTGCGGGCGGCGGCGCGGTCAGCGATGAGGGCTTCGATCTGGGCCGCATCCACGTCGCCGGAGCCCGGCATGTCTTTGAACCAGGACTCCGGCTCTTGGCCGAGGACACCCAGCAGCCCGCCGGCGGCCAGCAATTGGCCTTTGAGTTGCGCTTGCTCACCCGCCTCAGTTGCCACGTTCAGCTTGCGGACTGTATCCGAGACTTCGGCAATGGCTTTGGGCGTGTTCAAATCGTCCTCCAACGCCGCGACAAAAGCCTCCGGCGCGCCTATATCCGCCGCCTCGATCCCCTGCACGTCGCGCAGCGCCTGGTACCAGCCGTCGAGCGTGCTTTGGGACTGAGCCACCAATCCGTCCGTCCAATCGATGGGCTGACGATAGTGGCCCGACAGCAAAACAAGGCGCAGCGTTTCACCGGGATGGTCTTTCAGCAGGTCATGGGGAAGCAAGACATTGCCAATGCTCTTGGACATCTTTTCGCTGTCGACGTTTAGAAAGCCGTTGTGCATCCAATAGCGGGCAAAGACCTTGCCGCCATGGGCGCAAGTGCTCTGGGCCCGTTCATTCTCATGATGCGGAAAGGCGAGATCGATGCCGCCGCCATGGATGTCGATGGTCTCGCCCAAATGTTTCTCCGCCATGGCCGAGCATTCGATATGCCAGCCCGGCCGGCCGCGGCCCCAGGGACTGTCCCAGCCCGGTTGATCCTCCGATGACGGCTTCCATAAGACAAAGTCGCCGGGATCTTTTTTGTAAGGGGCAACCTCCACCCGGGCCCCGGCCAGCATCTCTTCCGGGTCCCGCTTTGAGAGTTCGCCATATCCGTCATAGGTGCCCACCTGAAAAAGAACATGGCCTTCGGCTTCATAGGCTTTGTCCAATGAGATAAGCGTTTCGATCATCGCTATGATCTCAGGGATCGTTTCCGTCACTTTAGGCTGGACGTCCGGGTCGAGAGCGCCAAGCGCTGCGGCATCTTCCTGATACACCCGCGTAAACTTCTCGGTTATATCGGTGAACGGAACACCCTGCTCGGCGGCCCGGTCCATAATGCGGTCGTCAATGTCGGTGATGTTGCGCACATAGGTGACGCGCGGGTATTTCGTCTTCAGGAGCCGGTAGAGCACATCGAAGACAGCAACGGGGCGGGCGTTGCCGATATGGGTGTAGCTGTAAACGGTCGGCCCACAGACATACATGGTCACATGAGCCGGATCGAGGGGAATGAACTCTTCTTTTTGGCGCGTGAGCGTGTTGTAGATCTGCATGGGGCCTGGTTGATTTGGGTTGAGTAGATTTTGTAGGGTCGATTAGCGCAGCTGTATCCACCGCCGCAACCTCGCATATGGGGCATTCGGCTTTGTTAATACACCCCACTTTGGCAATCCGGGATTCCGTAACTCTCTCTTGACGCGGCGCGCCCTCAATGCTCCAATCCCACTGACAATTTGTCAGTCCTATTGGCGAGGCGCATACCTGATCACTTCTAAAAGGATGAAATTGGCTTTTTGTGCGATATATACTAAACCGTGACCGGTGATATGACGTTATTGCGTTGAGACTTATCGCCCGAATACCACCGGTCTCGGGGAGGTTTTCTTCAGATAGGATTTAGTGATCTTGGCGTCTGAAGGTTGCCCATAACGACAAAAGCGAAGAAGGTAGAACGAGATGGATGCACTTAGAGAAGGTGCTGCCATTGAGAAGGACGCGGATGCCGACTCCTCAATTGGGCAGGAGAAGGAGAGCGCGATGGTCACGCGTCCGAGCAAAGAAGAAGCAATGGCAGCGGTGAGGACCCTTATCCGCTGGGCAGGAGACGATCCTGAGCGCGAAGGCTTGCTCGACACGCCGGACCGGGTCACCCGGGCTTACGAAGAATTTTTTGCGGGCTATTTGGAAGAGCCCGAAGACGTGCTGGGCCGCACGTTTGAAGAGGTCGAAGGCTATAGCGATATGGTCATGCTGCGCGACATCGACCTGGAATCCCATTGCGAGCATCACATGGTGCCCATCTTGGGCAAAGCCCACGTGGCGTATGTCCCGACGAATAAAGTCGTTGGAATCAGCAAGTTAGCCCGCGTGGTTGAGATCTTTGCGAAACGCTTGCAGACCCAGGAAACGATGACGGCGCAGATCGGTGAAGTGATCCAACGGGTTCTGGATCCGGCCGGCGTCGCGGTTCTGGTCGAAGCCAAGCACCAATGCATGACCACGCGGGGCATTCACAAGACCAAAGTGGCGACCATCACGTCTCATTTTACAGGTGTGTTCCAGACCGAAGAACGGATGGAGCGCCGATTCCTTGAGATGGTCAGAGAAAAATAGGCCAGGCGGGGCATGAGTCAGCAAGCGGATAATCTCTTTGCCGAACGGGTGAGTATCGAACAGGTGGAAGAAGGCAACAGCCTTGCCCCCAAGTTCGGTGCCGACGGCCTGATCCCCGTGATCACCACCGATGCCGAGAGCGGCGACGTTCTTATGCACGGCTATATGAACGCCGACGCCCTTCGCAAAACAATCGAGACCGGCGAAGCGCACTATTGGAGCCGAAGCCGCGAGATCATCTGGCACAAAGGGGCAACGAGCGGGCTCGTGCAGCACATTGTGGAAATGCGGATCGATGACGATCAGGATTCTGTTTGGCTAAGAGTGAATGTGGCTGGCAACGGGGCCTCCTGTCACGTCGGGTATCGCTCGTGCTTTTACCGGGCGGTCCCAACGGGCAAAGCGGATGCTCCTCTGGAATTGTCCTTTACCGAAACCGAGAAAGTCTTTGATCCCAAAGAGGTTTACGGCGACGCGCCCAATCCGACGAAACTCTAAATCCGCCCATACTCTAGGGAATGGCTTTTTCTTCCTGAAACGTCACCGTGCTGAGCACAATACCGGCCTTCGCGTCGATCACCGTCATCTGATAGGTCCCGTCCGGCAGAAGGTGGCGAATGGTGAGGTAGCGTTCGGACAATTGGGTCTCGATCAATTTAGCGCCCGGCGGGACCGAAACCGAGATCTCCCGGCCGGATCCTTCGACAAGAGTTTGCGTGACGCCGGTTTGGGCCTGTTCGTCGGCATTCGACACCCTGTAAATGATTGTACCAATAACCAAAGCAAAGCCGCCCACCAGTAAGATCCCGAGAAAGATCACGATGGCCTTCAAGATGGTATAGTTGGGCACCTCTTCGGGGGCGTTAGGGCTTTGCGGCGAGACTTGAGACAAGGTGAAAGTTCCGTTTGGTGACCGACAACGGCGACACAACTAGCATTGAAATCACGGCAGAGGAAGAAGGGGGCCGTCTCGATCAAACGCTGGCGGCTCGATTGAACGGGCCTAGCCGGTCCCGGATCAAAAAACTCATCGAACAGGGGCACGTGTCCCTCGCTGAGGGCGCGATGACTGATCCCTCCTACCGCGTGAAATCCGGCGACTGGTTCCGCGTTGAGCTGCCCAAGGCGGAACCGGCGGTTCCCAAAGCCCAGCGCATGGACCTGAAAGTCGCTTACGAGGACGAGGATGTGATTGTCGTCGACAAGCCTGCCGGGATGGTTGTGCATCCGGCCGCCGGAAATTGGACCGGAACGCTCGTCAACGCCCTCCTCTATCATTGCCGGGACAGCCTTTCGGGCGTGGGCGGTGTTTTGCGTCCAGGCATCGTGCACCGGCTCGACAAAGATACAACCGGCCTCATCGTGGCGGCCAAGAACGATCAAGCTCATGCGGGGCTGAGGGATCAATTCGACCGCCACACGATCGACCGAGCCTACCAAGCCATTATCTGGGGGTCGCTCCGGCCCCTTGTGGGCACGATTGACGCGCCGCTGATGAAAAAGGAGACCGACCACAAGCGTGTGGTGGTGGCACAGAGGGACGATCACCCCAACGCGCGGAGGGCGGTGACCCATTACAAAACGCTCAAGAGATACGGGGACTTAGCGGAGCCAGCTGCCAGTCTGGTGGAATGCCGCCTTGAAACCGGACGCACCCATCAAATTCGGGTTCACCTGTTTCACAAAGGCTGTCCCCTCATCGGTGACGCGGTTTACGGCCAGGGACGAAAACTGCTTGCCAAACCGGAAAAAATGGAACATAGTGAGAACATTACAAAAACAGTGGAGAACTTTAGACGGCAAGCCCTGCACGCATATCAGCTCGGCTTCCGCCACCCAATAAGCGGCAAGAAAATCGAACTGGAGAGCACTTTTCCGAAAGATATCAAGCGTTTATCACAACTATTGGACTCTTTGTGAGGCGCGCGTGAGGAGCCCTTCTTTTGCCCCAAATAGTCCTTATATGTTGTAAGGATTTGGGCGCTGGCGCTTCGCGACTTCATGGTGGTGTCGATCGCGGGGTCGTTCAGAACAAAACCGGTATCTTCGGTTTTACGTTATTCAAGGGAAAGGCAAACAACTTTGGCCGGGACCGAACGTGCTTCTGAGTAAGGAGGCAATATTCGGAAAACACCTGGCAGCGCGTTCCGCGCGGAAATCGCTGGCCCTTGTGTGGGACAGCACAAGAGAGAGGATGTAATCATGGCAAACATTTCGACCAATCGTCTGCCTAGTTTGACTCCGGACGGGAGTCTGTCGAGCTATCTTTCGGAGATCCGCAAGTTTCCGATGCTCGAAAAGGAAGAAGAATATATCCTCGCCAAGAATTGGACAGAACAGGAAGACACGGAGGCTGCCCATAAGTTGGTAACAAGTCACCTCCGGCTCGTGGCAAAAATCGCTATGGGATACCGAGGTTACGGGTTGCCGATCGGAGAGGTCATCTCCGAGGGAAACGTCGGCTTGATGCAAGCTGTAAAGCGTTTCGATCCGGAAAAAGGGTTCCGCTTGGCGACCTACGCGATGTGGTGGATCCGAGCCTCGATTCAAGAATATATCTTGCGATCCTGGAGCCTTGTAAAGATGGGCACCACGGCCGCGCAAAAGAAATTGTTCTTCAACCTGCGTAAGGTGAAAGGCCAAATCGACGCGATCGAAGAAGGCGATCTCAAGCCGGAGCACGTGGCGAAGATTTCTAAGAAACTCGGCGTGACCGAGGATGAAGTCATCAGCATGAACCGCCGTATGGCAGGTCCCGACAATTCTCTCAATGCACCGCTCAAAGCGGACAGCGAAGGGGAATGGCAGGATTGGCTGGTCGATGACACGCCCGATCAGGAAACCACACTCGGCAAAAACCAAGAGCTGGCCGAGCGGATGGAGATGCTGACCGCAGCGCTCGAGAAATTGAATGATCGGGAACGGGACATTTTCACTCAGCGCCGGCTCACCGACGAACCGGTGACGCTCGAAGAGCTGAGCGGCCAATACAATATCAGCCGCGAACGGGTTCGCCAAATCGAGGTGCGCGCTTTTGAGAAGATTCAAAAAAGCATTCGCGCCGCTGCTCGCGATAAGACAATGGCGCAGATGACCCCTCAATAGGCCCCGCGCTTCATGAATTAGCCAGATGATCCCAAACTTGAGAGCCGGCGCAGAGCCGGCTTTTTCTTTGGGGCGGGTGTCAGACTCTCAACTGAGTTCCCTTTCCAACCGATCTCCTGCGTCGATCTTGTGCTCAGTCGCGAGGCCCTACACCACCTCCAATTCATCGGGATTGTAGTATCTTGGCTACCTCCGCCCTGGCTCGGGCAACCTTGTACGAGGATGATCATCTAGACATTCGACCGACGTTCTTGAGTTCACTCCGTGGTCGGATCTTAGATTTTAGATCGCCTTTATGACGGGTTTGGCTCACGATCCGAAAGGCCAACCCAAACACCAAACGGCAACGGGTACCGGGGCGACGGCAAAGGCAACGCTGACCAGGAACCGGCCGAAGGGCATCAATCTCCCAACGCCGACTGCGAGCGCAATCCCTCCCCCGCCGCCGAGCGCGGAATTGCCAGGCGTGTTGATTAGTACGGCCAGCACGAGAGATCGATGTTTCGACACTCGGCGCAGCGCGCGTTGCCAGATCTTCAGCGGGCGCGCTGTGGATTGACCGATCCGGGGATCGGAGCGGCGCGCAAATGCCGTTTCCTCAACGTGTTCCAAACCCAGGCGCCGAAGCAGCCATGCGGTGGCCCGCGCTGGCACGAAGCGTCCTATACTGAACGATAAAGACAAGGCGCCCACGGTCGCCAAATAGACAAAGGGGGCAGCATCGGCGCCGAAAAGAACGAGTAAGCCAAGTCCAATTTCGGCGCCGGGGACGAAGGGACAGGCCAACAGAACCATGTAGACCAAGAGAACCGCAATCAGGCCCGGAGAGCAAAGGTCCACATCCCTCAGAGCCCCCAAATCGAGCGCAACTGTTACACGATCCGCGATGCCAAACGCACCCAAAGCAAGTACGATACAAACGGCGGCGATAAGCAAGGCAATGCCCTTTTCGGCGTCCGGCAATCGTACGGCCCGCGAAAGCGACTGCTCCTGAAAACCGTCGACGTTGATTTCGTTTCCCGTTTGATATTTTGGCGTGGGATCCGTCACTGCTTTTCCAGCCACATGGCGGCAAGATAGCCGTATTGCGAGTCTTTATGCTGATCCTTTAGATACTCAAAGAGTGTCGTTGCTTTCTCGTTCTGGCCTAGTTTTGAGAATGTGTGAGCCTTTAAGTGGGTGAGTTCCGCTTTTAACTCCGGCGTGACCTTGCTGATGTTTTCGGCTTGCGTGATCAGCTTCAGCGTACTTGCATACTCTTGGTTTTCGTACGCTTCGTACGCTTTCGATATTGAACCTGTCTGCATAAGACCTGTGCAACCGGCAAGGAAGACCATCATTCCAATGAGTGCTATCTTTTTCATTTCGTTCTCCAGCTTACGTTGTGGGATCCCAATCCATGCTTGGGCATCATTGTCGTCCTGAGTCATAAAGTTGTCATAGGCAGTAGAAAGAACAGCCATAGGATCAGGAGCTTCGTGTTCGCATCGATCATCCACATCGGGTCGCCTTTCTTATTGTATTCCGTTTGTATAGGGATTTCTTTTTGAGGTCGTCCGGACTTGCATCAGAAGGCCGGTCGGCGCGCGACGATGAACGGGTTCGAGCGGTTGTTGCCGAAATAGCAAGTCTGCTCGATTTCGAATCCCGCTTCTCGCAAGAGTCTGTTGAGGTCGTCTGTGCTCAAAACGGTCACACGCGGCGCAATGCCCACTGCAGTGAGCACGGGCACAAGAGCGCGCATGAGAAAAGTCCGGTTTTGCAAACACTCCGTTTTGGAGATGAACAAGCCGCCTGGCTTTAGTTGTTCGCGCACACTCTTCAGAACGCGCGGAATGTCGGCGATCAAGTGCAAAAGGCTGAAGGCGGTGATGACGTCGAAAGGGTGGCCCTCAACCGTATCCGCAGCTTCGGCTTGGCAGAATTTGACGTTGGTCACGGCCTCCTTCTCGCGTTTCGTCTGAGCGATCTCGATCATTTTGGACGCGAGATCTGTTGCGGTCATATGGGCGACACAAGGCGCAAGCCGCAATGCGGTGGTCCCTGTCCCGCAGCCGATCTCTAAAACTCGGTCCGTGCTCCGCAACAGGGAGCTGACGCGCGCCAGCTTTTCTTCGTAGGCCGCCAGATCGGGCACGGGCTTTTGGGCATATTTCGGCGCAATGTTGTCCCAAAAGGACTGGGCGCGGGGGTAGGAAATTGTTGTTTGCATGGTTCGCCTTTCTGATTTCCAGGGCGATATAGCTATGCGCAGATAAACCGTGAATTGCCGAAATCCGTGCAACTGTTATACGTTTATGTATGAACTGGGAGGCGATCTCTTTTGATTGGAACCAAGTGCGGGCGTTTCTTGCAACCGCCGAAGAAGGTTCGTTCAGTGGTGCGGCGCGCGCGCTGAAGACCACTCAGCCCACGATCGGCCGCCAGATCTCCGCCTTGGAGGGCGCGCTTGGCGTGACGCTGGTCGAACGCAGCGTGCGTGGCCTCGTTCTCACTGAAGCAGGGCGGGAACTGCTCGATCATGTGCGCGCGATGGGTGAAGCAGCATCCCTGATTTCGTTGACGGCCAAGGCGCAATCACAGGACGTCTCCGGCGAGGTGACCGTGACGGCGACGGACCTGTCCTCCGCGACAATCCTGCCCGTAATCCTTGCACCGCTGCGTCAGTCCGCACCGGGCGTACGTGTGCGGATCGTCTGCTCGAACGACATCAAAAATCTCATGAAGCGTGAGGCAGATATTGCGATCCGCCATTCACGTCCCGACCAACCGGAGCTGATCGCCCGACATGTGGGTGACTTCCGCGCCAGCCTCTTTGCCGCAAGCGCATATCTCGATGAGGCGGGCCGCCCACGGAATCCGCGTGACATAGCCGATTACGCCTTCGTTGGAAACGCTGACCCGGAGCGCCTCATGGCGCCCTTGCACGACATGGGCATTCCCGCCCGTGAGCAGAGTTTCGTGATGTCGTCCGAAAATGGTGTGGTCGCGTGGGAACTCGCGAAATCCGGCTACGGTGTCTCGATGCAGCCCGATTTTTTGGGCGATGCGGAGCCAGGCATGGAGAGAGTGCTGCCGGGCTTGCCCTCGCTGCAGTTTCCGATTTGGCTGGTCACGCACCGCGAGCTGAGAACCAATCGCCGGATTAGGGTCGTCTTCGATACGATTGCACGCGGATTGAGGGAGATAACGCGTGCGGCTCCGCCTTCAAGCGACACCGGCCAAGCTGCTGGAGAATAAAGGAGCCCGGCGGGAGATGCGGGCTCCTAGAGCGTTTCCAGGTGTGAGCTTGAGAGTCGATTGATCGAGGATCAATCGACCAAGCGAACGGAATCGTTCGGCGCGAATGCGCCTCACCACCGTC
>JANQPV010000038.1 GCA_028285305.1 Alphaproteobacteria bacterium
ACCATCTAGAACGTAGGAGATGATCTCCATGTTACTGTGAGGGTGGGTAGGAAAGCCGCCACCTGGTGCTACGCGGTCTTCGTTGATGACCCGCAATGGCCCAAAGCCGATATGGCTCGGATCGAAGTAATGCCCGAAGGAAAACGTATGCTTTGAGTCAAGCCAACCAAGGTTAGCGCCGCCTCGTTCTTCTGCGCGTCTCAGAGTGAGTGCCATGTCCGGTCTCCAGCATGTCTGGCCAATCGGCCGTTTCATATGACGCTAGAGTTGGAGTGGCTGATTGGTCTCTTCAATCGGCTCTTATGAGCCCAGTCTATATCCAAAATGGATACAACTGGACATACACCGGCAATAGGACGGCGTTGGCGCAGAGGGACAATGCCGATTGAACTGCTTTCTTTGCGAAGCCCAAATTCCAGAATGACAGACAGTGTGAGGCGCATCTGCCAAGTAATGGTTCGAAGAGTGTGGAGACTGCTTCGCCACTACGACCCATGACTCCGGGTCGGACATGATGTGCTTGGCGACCCCGGGAGGATTCGAACCCCCGACCTGACGATTAGAAGTCGCCTGCTCTATCCAGCTGAGCTACGGGGCCGATTGGAAAACTACTTGCAGATAACACAGTTGAACGCAAAGAGACTTGGTCTATTCATTGTGCTAGCGGCGCTGCCTTTAATGTGTCCAGGAACCGATACGGCCGTACTTAAAATTGTCAGCGTAAGACTTCTTAATGATTGAGCGTTTCTTGGGCTCTTGCACGGTGTACGGCATGCCATTGCGCTCAGCGTAAGCGATAGCATCTTCCTTGCTCTCAAAGTGTAATTTGACCTGCTGGCGTGTGTCTGAAGACGATGTCCAACCCATCAGTGGGTCAATTTCGCGGGCAGCCGTGGGTTCATGCTCAAGCACCCAGGTCTTGGTTCGACCCTTGCCAGACTGCATGGCGGTTTTCGCAGGTTGGTAAATGCGTGCTGTCATGGATTTTAGTCAGATCCCGATCACGAACAAGGCCTGATTCCGGTAGCTCGCAGGCCTTGAGTTTCGAAGACGATATGGTCGGGGCACGGTGATTCGAACACCGGACCCCCTGCTCCCAAAGCAGGTGCTCTACCAGGCTGAGCTATACCCCGAATTCTTCGAAGCGCCTCAATGCCCAACTCTGCGCCCTGGGTCAAGTCCTGTTGGCGGTATTCGCCAATTTCTCAGAGGCCAAATTTGATGTTTCAGCCCAAGTCTGGGTGGATCACGCTTCTTGAAGTCCGCTACTCCGATGAGAAATAGCGATGCAGAACCTTGTCACCTGCTTTGATGCCGAGCTTTCGTGTTACCCCACCGGCAAGCTCGAGGACTGCAGACACGTTGCCCTTTGAGGCGATAATTTCTTCGCTGAACGGTTCGGTGTTCTCGGCAATGCGGTGAATGACCCCGTCGGATTTGATGAAGAGCATGTCGAGCGGAATGTAGGTGTTGCGCATCCACATCGTCAGTTCCTGCGGCTGGGCATACGGGAATAGCATACCGGCACCGGGATCGAGTGATTTGCGAAACATCAAGCCGAGTGACTTTTGCTGCTCGGTTTCTGCTACTTCGATGCTGAAACTGTGCTGCTTGTTGCCAGCAACGATTGTCAACGTCTCGACACGCTTGGTTTGCGCGGCATGTCCTGCGTGTATCGTCAATGCGGCTGCCAAGATCCAAATAACAAACAGGCCCATCCATTGGACAGGCCTGTTTGCAACAGAATTATCGGCTAGATGCAAGTCGCCGCATCTAATGCTGCGCTGGCAACCCGGACGGAGGTCCGTCTGGGCGCAACTCAGCTGCCATACAGCCCTTGTAGCCATGACCCCAGCGGACTTGAACCACTTGGCCAGGTCGCAATTCAGTAAAGCCGAACCGACGCAGTGTTTCCATGTGGACAAATATGTCGGGAGTACCTTCACCACGGGTCAGAAATCCAAATCCACGAATTCGATTGAACCACTTCACCATAGCACGTTCCCAATCACTTTCAGCCTGCACAACCACGTGAGTGCGCTGCGGCAATTGTGATGGGTGGATCGCAGTGCTTTCGTCCATGCTCAAAATGGCGAAGGCCTGCAGTCCCTTGGGGCGGCGCAGCACCTGACAGTGTACCCGGGCCCCTTCATAAGCCGTTTGATATCCACCGGCTCTCAGGCAAGTAATGTGAAGCAGAATGTCGCCTAAACCATTGTCAGGAACAATAAAGCCGAACCCTTTACTTGCATCAAACCACTTAATGGATCCCGCGACCTCGAATACGTCGAGCGTCGCGCCTTCTGGCAATCCGCCGATTTCCTCATACTGTTGAGGAAGGTCCTGCGGTTGTTCAGAAGTAGGATTGGAATCCCCCATAGTCGTACCCCGCGAACATATGGTTACGATTTCACAACACACCGGCGCCTAGAGGACGCCGGCCCCTACAGTTCCAACTGAAGACCCTGTATGATCGCTGTCCCAATGCCCTTGGACGAATCATCAACAGTTGCGAACGAGGCGACCATAACATTGACTGAAAATTGGGCTACCCCCTTTTTGCTCAAATGTGGCAGCGAGAGGCGCCGAGAAATTATTCTTCAACATTATCTTTGATCAGTTAAATCACTGATTTTAATATACTTTACATATCTATGAGCGCTCGATATTCTTTTGTGTAAAGTTTCGAAAATGTCTCTTCAAACGGTTCTTTTGTGACAGTTTCAGGTCGTGTTTGTGACGCAAAAATGGCACCCGGTGATTCTCGCATAACGTGCAAT
>JANQPV010000045.1 GCA_028285305.1 Alphaproteobacteria bacterium
ATAGCCCTCGGATTCCAAGGCAGCAACAAGCCCGCGGACCCTGTCCACGTCCTCCCGCGCATAGGAAATAAAGATGTCTGCCATGCAGGATGCCCCAACGCTTCCCCAATCTGCGCCGAGAATAGCGTGAAATGCGCCAATTTAAAAGACGGCCGTGATGGAGGCGAATTTCCGCGGGCGGCCCCTTAATGCGCTTCCGCCCAGTTGGCGCCGCTGCCGGCCTCGACGATGAGGGGAACGGAGAAATCAAGAGCGGGCCTCGCCGCATCTTCCATGACTTCTTTCACCACGTCGCAGGTCTTTTTCACCTCTTTGTCGGGCACTTCGAAAATCAGTTCGTCATGAACCTGCAAGAGCATGCGGGCCCTGAGCTTGGCCTTTTTCAGTTGTTCGGGAATACGGATCATCGCCCGACGGATAATATCGGCGGCAGAGCCTTGAATGGGCGCGTTGATCGCCGCCCTTTCGACGCCCGCGCGGTAGGCATGGGCTTGGGACTTGATGCCCGGATAGTGTATGCGCCGGCCAAAGACGGTTTCCACATAGCCGTGTTCCTTACAGAAGGCTTTGGTATCCTCCATATAGGTGCGCACGCCAGGGAATTTTTCAAAATACGCGTTCATAAATTCTTGGGCCTCGCTGCGGGCGATGCCCAGATTGTTCGCTAATCCGTGAGCGGATATGCCGTAGATGATGCCGAAGTTGATCTCCTTGGCCCGCCGCCGGATCATGGGGTCCATGCCTTCCATGGGCGTATTGAACATTTGGCTCGCAGTCGAGGCGTGAATATCAAGGCCCTGATCGAAGGCATCCTTCAGGGCGTCGATCTGGGCAATATGGGCGAGGACACGCAGCTCGATCTGGGAATAATCGGCGCTCACCAACTTATGGCCCTTCTCGGGAATAAACGCTTCGCGAATGGCGCGGCTTTCTTCAGTGCGGATGGGGATGTTTTGCAGATTAGGGTCGTTAGACGAGAGGCGGCCGGTGGTCGTGGCGGCCAGCGAGTAAGACGTGTGGATACGGCCCGTGTCCGGGTTGATCACTTCGACCAAGGCGTCTGTGTACGTGCTTTTGAGTTTCGACAGTTGCCGCCAGTCGAGGATGGTGCGCGGCAGATCGTGGCCTTCGGCGGCCAGTTTCTCGAGGACATCGGCGCCCGTCGCAAAAGCCCCGGTTTTGGTCTTCTTGCCGCCGGGAATGCTCATCTTTTCAAAGAGGATTTCACCAAGCTGTTTAGGCGAGCCCAAATTGAACTCTTCTCCCGCTTGCTTGTAAGCGGTCTTCTCGTACTTGGTCATCCGCTTGGCGAAATCCTTGGAGAGATTGCGCAGCATGTCCGGGTCCACCTTGATGCCCGCATCCTCCATATCGCAAAGGATGGGCACCATGGGCCGTTCCAATGTTTCGTAGACGGAGAGACGATGTTCCTTGACGAGGCGCGGCTTGAGGATGCGGTGGAGCCGTCCCGTCACGTCGGCGTCTTCGGCGGCGTATTTGGCGGCCTCGGATATAGGGATCTGATCGAAGGTCTTTTTGTTTTTGCCTGTGCCCGCCAGCTCTGAGAAAGAGATCGGTTTGTGCTCAAGGAACAGTTCGGACAGTTCGTCCATGCCGTGTTTGTGGAGGCCGGAGTCCAAGACATAGGACATGAGCATCGTGTCATCGATAGGCGCGAGGCGAATGTTGTATTTGAGGAGGACCAAGAAATCATACTTGAGGTTCTGCCCGATCTTGAGAACCGCTTCGTCCTCAAGAAGGGGCCGGAGCAATCCGATCGCCTCTTGGAGAGGCAACTGGTCCGCGCCCTCGCCGTCTTCCGATAAGAGATCGCCGCCGTTCAGTTTGCCATGTTGCAAAGGGATGTAACATGCCGTGCCGGGAACGATTGAGAGGCAGACGCCTACAAGATCGGCCCGCTTGGCGTCGAGGGAATTGGTTTCGGTGTCGATGGTGACTTGCCCGGCGTCGTAGGCGTCATCGATCCAGGCTTCGAGCCGCTCAGTGGTCGTGACCGTCTCGTAGCCGTCGTGGTCGATGGGTGAAGTGACCTGCGGAATTGATGAAGGCTTCGCGTCTTTTGCCTTTTTGCCGGACGTCTTTGACGCCTTCTTCTTCACTGGTTTTGGCGCTTCGGCAGGAGCGAACGCCTCTAAGTCCTCCACCCCGAAATCAGTGGCCACGCGCTTCGTCAGCGTGCGAAATTCCATGGACAAGAGAAATCCCAAGAGATCCCTTGGTTCCGGCTCGATCAGCGCCAGCTCCTCAAGAGGCGTTTCGACGGGGACCTCCCGATTGAGTGTTACCAGGCGTTTTGATATGCGTGCTTGGTCGGCAAACTCGATGAGATTCTCACGGCGCTTGTTCTGTTTGATCTCGACAGCCTTATCCAAGAGCGTTTCCAAATCGCCATACGTCTTGATGAGCTCTGCCGCGGTTTTAACGCCAATGCCTGGCACGCCCGGCACGTTGTCGACGGAGTCCCCTGCCAAAGACTGTACTTCAATGACCTTGTCGGGTCCCACACCGAATTTTTCCACGACTTCGTCCGGTCCAATCTCCCGATCTTTCATCGTGTCATACATGCGAACATGATCGTCCACCAATTGCATCAAATCCTTGTCAGAGGAGACAATCGTGACGTTCGCTTTCTTCTTGCTTGCCTGGGCCGCATAGGTCGCAATGAGGTCGTCCGCCTCATAGTTTTCCATTTCGAGGCAAGCAACGTTAAAGGCGCGCACCGCATCGCGAATGATGCTAAATTGCGGCTTTAGATCGTCGGGGGGTTCATCCCGGTTGGCCTTATAGTCCGGGAAGAAATCATTTCGAAAAGTTTTGCCGGAATAGTCGAAAATGACCGCCAGGTGGCTGGGCGCGTTCTCGCCGTTCACATCCCGCAACAATTTGTAGAGCATGTTGCAAAAGCCACTGACGGCACCGACTGGCAGCCCATCGCTTTTGCGGGTGAGCGGCGGCAAGGAGTGGTAAGCTCTGAATATGAATGTCGAGCCATCAACCAGATAGAGGTGATCGCCTTTCTTGAGAGGCTTGGGCATGTGTCTTGTCCTGGCGTTCTAACTCTGCGCGGCGGTGGTTGGCTTTGCGTCCACGAGCACGAAGAGCCGGTCACAATAGGGGCACTCCACTTGATTTTTCTCGCCCATTTCCAACCACACTTTCGGATGGCCCAAGGCACCGCCGCCGCCGTCGCACGCAATGCGTTTTTGGGTGGTTTGGATGATTTCTGGTGGTTCTTGCATGAGTGCTCAATCTCCTCAGTGCCGCGTAAACTATCCGCCAAAGCGGGCATATGTTGACTAACGATGTCAGGTCCGCGCGTGGCTCATCATCGGATCGTTGCGCAAGGGCCGCGATGCATCGTATGACAAGATGCGAAGCGCTTTGACCTAACATCAAAACGAATACGTGTCATAGCCTATCGATTTTCTCCAGAAAACGGTGATCTTCGCGGGGCGGCCGATAGAATGAAGGTGGCAATGCTGAAAGAAACCAGGCGAGTCGAGACGCGGAAACCGGCGGACTGTAGCGACGGCGTACATGCGGCCATTGACGCAAAAGGCTTGCTCAAGGTCTATCGCGGCGAAAAAGGCATGCCCGATAAGCAGGCTTTGAACGGCATTGACTTGGCGGTGCCGCGCGGATCTATTTTCGGCCTGCTCGGACCCAACGGTGCAGGCAAGTCGACGTTCATCAATATCCTTGCGGGTCTGGTGACCAAGACCTCTGGGAGCGCCACGATTTGGGGCTATGACATCGACACGCGGACCCGCCAGGCCCGGGCTTCGATCGGCGTCGTGCCGCAAGAGATCAACATTGATGTGTTTTTCACTCCCGCTGAAGCTCTCAACCTGCAAGCTGGTCTGTACGGGGTGCCCAAGAGGGAATGGCGCACCATGGAGATTTTGGAGGCGGTCGGCCTGGCCGACAAGGCGGACGCCTATGTGCGCACGCTTTCAGGCGGCATGAAGCGCCGCCTGCTTGTGGCCAAAGCCATGGTGCACAATCCCCCCGTGCTCATTCTGGACGAACCGACGGCCGGGGTCGACATTGAGCTGCGGCGTCAGCTCTGGGATCATGTGGTCGAGCTCAATCAGCGCGGCACGACTATTGTTCTGACCACGCACTATTTGGAAGAAGCCGAAGCCCTGTGCGACACGATTGCGATCATCAACAATGGCTCGGTCGTTGCCTGCGAAAAGAAGCCGGACCTCCTTTCCCGAATGGATGAAAAGACGTTGTTGGTGAGGCCGGACACCAAGATCTGCGAAAGCCAGCTTGCGAGTCTCGATTTGTCCTACGAGGTTCGTGCGGACGGGACCCTTGCCATTTTCTACAGTCCGCGCCATCACCGGGTTGGACGGATCATTACCGGCTTGCGTGAGGCGGGTATCGGGATCGCAGATCTCACGACGGAACAAGCGGATTTAGAGGATATTTTTATGCAGCTCACGTACAATGCCGAGGAGAGCAGCTAGCTCTTTCCGCTGACGTGACAACTTGGTGCCGGCGATGGTGGGCGTAAGCGATTGCAGATTGGCAGCTTTCCGGCGGGACGATATCGCGCCCCTTCACACCCTTTTGTCGGATCCCCAGGTCTATCACTATCTTGCGGACGGGAAACCGCCGGAGCGCCGCATCTCAGAGGCTTGGGTCGAAGAAAGTCTGCGTTCGTTCGCGGCGAACGGCTATGGCGGCTGGCGCTTAGAGGCAGGCGGCAAACTCAAGGGCGCCGTGCTGTTGGAAGAGTTGGAACAGCCGAGGACGGCGGAACTCACCTACCTTCTCCACCCGGGCCTGTGGAAGGGCGGTATCGCAACGGCAATGGCCTGGACCGTGATTGAGTACACCTTTCGCCTTACCGATCTCGAAACGATTATCGCGGGCGCCGATGCCCCCAATACCGGGTCCATTGCTGTGATGAAGCGGTTGGGCATGCGGTTCCTGCGGGATGTCGACTATCCATCCGGTCCAGGCGTGGAATATATCCGTGAGCGGAGTGATCTATTGCCTGCGCACGTCCCCGCTACGTTGCCAATTGTTGTTTGAGCGCTGTCTTCGTTTTCTATCACCTTAGACCAACGAGTTTTCCTCACTTTCTACGGCCGTTTCAGCGACCAGACAGCTAGCGGGGCCGAGACGACTGTGAAATTCCCCGCTTGGCGAAAATCGCTTCGCTGTTGGCGGGTTTTCTGGGTTGAACAAACGGCCATGGTCTCCCATTTCCCGTTCAGGTTGGCGCTCGAACCTTGTGTTGCGCATCCTTGTCCGCAAACTCACGTTTCGATCGATGTCTTTTTCTCATTTCGCGAGGTCGTCCATGTCCACTCTTTTTGTATTTGCGCGTATTCACCCCAAAGACGAATTCCATGACGGCGCTAAGGAAGCGATCGAGGAGATTATTTCCGTCACACGTGAAGAGCCGGGATGCGTTCGTTTCGATCTATTTGAGGGGTCGCAAGACACCTGTCTTTATCTGTTCGAGGAGTGGCTCAGCCCGTCCGATCTCGACGCGCATTATGACAAGGCCTACACCAAAGCGGTTTTTGCTCAGTATGACAACTGGCTTGCGGAGCCCGTCACCATTACCAAAATGCATCGAGCTTGATGCGTCGATCGGCACGCGCTCTGCAGCTTCTAGTGATAGAGCTTCAACGCCGCCGGGGTATTGATGTTTTGTTCCGCCATGAAGCGCGGCTTGGCTCGTACGTTCGGCGAGCCATTGTGAAAGAGCCAGGGATGGAAGAGAACCACGTCCCCAGCCTTGCCGATAAATTCGTAGGCGTCTTTCATTAGATCAATCCCTTCTTTTGCGAGCTTGCGGCGGACATCGGTTGACGAGCCGGCATTGTTGTTCGGCGCCTGCCGAATCAGCCGATGAGCGTGTTTGTGGGACCCCGGGCACAAGAGCGTGGCGCCGCCCCCAGGTTTCATATCACCAAGCAAAGCCAAAATCTTGAGAGCAAACCGGGGCCCGGGGTCGAATTTGGCGGGGTAGTCCATGTGCCAGCACCCGGACGGCAGGGCCCAGGGCCCCTTAGTGGGAAAGGTCACGAGGGGGCCTCCCCAGGTGGCGGGCTCAATCCAGTTTCCGGCGCCTAAAAGGATATCGATGGTGTCCACAATCGCCTCATTTTTGAGGTCCGCAAGCAGATTTCTCTCACGGACAATCTTGAGCCCGCGAGGCTGCGCAACCGTCCAGGTCGCTCTGTCGTCTTGTTGGATGCTATGAGTCTCTTCCAAGACGCGCCATAAACTCTCAACCATGCGCTCGCACGCCGCGCGCTCGAGCGCGCCCTTCAGGACAATGAAACCTCTTTCATCGAACTCTCGTTGTGCACTGTTCTCCATAGGGTACCGTCATCCAGAGAGGTGGCGTCGTGCCCAACGTGAGGCCGGGCGTCCTGCGGTGCAAGCGCTCTTTGGTCTCCCGCGCTCCCGTTAGCCGAGTTCTGGCGTTCGGCGGACACTCCTTTTGAAAGGGGAATTTCATGACTTGCGCGGCGGAACCGTAGGGCCACGGACCGGAGGAGGCGTTTCGTCTTCCTGCTTGGAGCTGAAGAACGGTCATCTTCTTCGCCTATGCCGGTCATCGCAGAGCCGATTGAAACAGAAGTCGAATTCGGATAGAGTTTTGATCTTACCTTCTCAAGCACCCGTAGCTCAGCTGGATAGAGCGCTGCCCTCCGAAGGCAGAGGTCACACGTTCGAATCGTGTCGGGTGCGCCATATAAATCAATGACTTAGTGGAGTTTGAGAAGTTGAAGCTTAGCTTATAGGTACCATGCAGGTACCACTAATTCTCACTTCGCGGACGCCCACTTAAACGCCTCTCTTTTGACGCCGAACCAACCCCGGATCTATTCACTTAGTTTGTCCTCGTGTGATCTACGCTGACGAAAGAGTTTGTCGACGACTAGGTACTTCGCTTTTTCGCCACAAACGGACATTTTGCAGTCTGAAACTGGATGTCAATAATCGGGTCCGCTCTGGACCACCAATCGAAATAACCAGCGAGTAATCGGCTTTCCGATCAGCTGCATCGATGTTTTCTACTATAGAGACTCAGGCAAGGTTGATCGAAACGAAATCGGAGTGATCGGAGTTCCTGCCTGATTCGCCATCTGTGTAAATACGAACATCCCCGCGGTCCCTCTTGGCGATGGTATGATAATTCGTCTACAAACCATTTAAGATGCTTCTTCGACGATCAACTAATCAAAAACCCTGGAGAACTACGGTGGCCGACAATTTCGCGAATTTCATCACAACTAAGATTAATCTGCCAATCAGACCGTCTTTGAACGCTCCCCTTTTCAACGCGTCGTTGTTCTAATCGTGAGTCATCATCGCGTTCTTGATCGAAATTTCGGGTTGGGGCACACGTCCGGAATCAGAAAAAGCGGGTCCCGTCCTCAGCGATCGGGACCCGAACACACTTAAATGACCCCTCCGATGTTTCCATTGATCGAAAGCACTGAGTAGCCCAGCGCAATTGTGGTTAGTACTGCGCTTAGTGCAAATGCATAGTGATCCATCACGATCTCCTTTCAGTTATCTAGAGGATTTGGACCGTGACTAGATTATGCGGGTTCTCAGCCCGCATCCGTAACCGTAGTTACACGGAGAACAATTTTTTCGAATATTTTTCGTCGCCCGATAAGAACACTTCTCCGTCTGGACAGTAGCCAGAGGTCTCGAACGGGCGAGGATTCATCCCTGAGGGAACAAGCCTGAGTTGGACGGCGATTGAACAACTCTGGTTTCAGTTCGAATACCAGAATCGGTTGTTTTCTCACTCGCACTGTTTCTTCCAAGACGAGATTTAACTGAACTGCCACAAAAGTGACCTTGATCACGCTGGGTTTTGTCTGCATCCTTTACTTTGACGCGTACCGGCAGGAGGCAGATAAACAGCATGGATAAAGGACTGCAATGGGCTCGTTCACGCAGAGCTGGCAATATTTCAGAACTTACGGTGATGTTGCCGATACGACGAGGCAGAATACCCGGAGAGCGGAGGACGTATGAGGAAAGACTTCGCAGTGTTCTAGGCGCTTTGACCTCCAGCGCATCTTCAACGCGTCTCGCTCCCCTCAATCAAATCCCTACGCTTCATTTTGGCAGGGTCGCTATTATAAGACCAGAACACTATCTGGTTCATTCAGATATACCCGGCATAGATTACTTTGATCATCCTCAAGATCAATATACAGTGAAAGATGAGGCCGAGCAACTTGGACATGAACAATCTAAGGAGGATCAGTCTGAGGATGTGCAGCCTCAGCGAAACACTTTGGCTTCCTCACAAATACAAGAACAAGGAGCCGCATTTCCCGCTCGAGACTCAATTCAAAGTGCGGACAATCCGGAGCGACAGGTGGAGGACGAAGAGCTCGCGCGCCTTCAGACTTTGATGGAGCGGCGGTCGCCCTCAAAGCGGGAGAAGGTCCCTAAGGCAATTGATCCCTATCAGGAAACGTTCTCTCCCACCGTCGGAATACCAGACACTGGAAAAAGAAAAGTTCCCGAAGCAAGATCGTTTCTGCTCACCCTCGTTATCTTTGATGGCGATCCGATCGTCTACCTTCGGGAGATAGCAACATTTATCGAAGAGCAATTCGACAAGATCTTCGAGAACTGCGAAAATTACCCCTACGTCAGAAATTTCGAAGAATTCTGGCGTTGGGTGAAACGGTTCCAGATACAGAATGACACATTTTATACTCCGTATCCAAACCTATCAGTAGCACGAATTAAAGAGCTCGAACTCTTCAAACGTCGGTTCGATCGATTCGTTTCCAAAGTCAGATCACCAAACGGCTACAAAGTCGGATCGCTCGACGAGCTTTTTGATGAGTTCTTGCGAGCCAGTCATCAGATTTCTTCAAA
>JANQPV010000050.1 GCA_028285305.1 Alphaproteobacteria bacterium
CTGCGCCGGTAAGAACAAGAACTTTGGTTGAGTGATTCTCCGCCGAAACCAAGAACGCATCCGCAAGATCGTCTATCAATTGGCGGCTGAAGGCATTCAAAGCGTCGGGACGGTTCATTTCGACAATCCGGACCCCGCCGTCATCATGGATATTCAAGGTTTCAAATGTATCCAAGGTCTTCTCCTCAAGATGAGATTATTGCCCTTGCATGCCCCGCACATCACTCGGAAATTCCGGGAGCCACTTGTTTTCCTAGGGCGCCAGTGTCGCGGAGCGCCTCGATGTCTTCGGTCGAAAAACCAAACTCCGAAAGCACCTATCCCGGATTTTGAATCTCGCGCCAGCGATGGATGAAAGAGAGGGGCAAAGTGGGATGCCGAAGTCAATCGCATAGTACGAGTTAAACGAATGATGGCGGCGTTGTGCAGCAATTGCATGAACGAAGCCGAACGGGTTGCCGTTCGACTTCGCTTTATATGACCGAAACGTCATGCCCACGCGGAGCAGCCGCCAAACCACTCTGGCGCTTAGTCCTTCATGTGCGCATCGAACCAATCAAGCATATCTCTAGGGTTGTCAGCAAACCAATTGTATCCGTCAAAACGATGCGTAGGCTCTTCGAGCCAGTACATTTCTTTCTCCACCGGCATGTTCTCATAGAGTTCACCGACAAAAGCCAAATTCGTGTTTGGATCTTTGCGTGCCTGCACCAATCGCGTCGGAACAATCGTGGACTTGGCCGCGTCTTCAATGTTTGCACGCAACGGATAGCCACCCGACCGCTCTTGGTAAGAGCGCTCTGCTGCCTGGTATACTTCTTCGGATACCCCGAGCGATTTCAAATAGTCACCATTGCTCAATGGCTGCAAGGCAACCATCGCTTTAACACCATTGTCGCGGAAAACGTCCTGGTCTTCCTCCATCGCGAAGAACGATGTGTTGGCGCCATAACAATAGCTCAACAGACCAATGGGTTTGCCGCTGGTCGCCGCGTCGGAGGCAAGAAATTCAACTGCGCCGATCACATCGAACCTTTCGCCATGGCCACCGGTCCCCACGCCAAGCTCGGTTTTGTCGCTTTCGCCATGATTGCGCAGATCATACATCAATACTCCGTACCCTGCGTCCACCAGGCGCTTCGCGACTTTCGCAAATTCGATCTCCTTATCGTAGGGCATGGAGCCTTCCGGTTGATGTTTGAGCTGGTAACCAAATCGATTGGCGCGATAACCAAAGTGGGTCATCACAACAACCTTGTCGGCAGATTCTTCCACCAACCACCCCCTGAGCGTCAGACCATCTCTGGTCGCGAATTCAACATCGCGATAGGTCATGCCATAATCCTCTGGCGTTTTATCGAACGGCTGAGGAAGCGGTTCAAGAAAAGCAGTAGCCATCGCATGGCCCTGTTCTTGGATATCCATGTGTTGTCCTCCTGTTTCCGCCTCTGCCAAGGCTGGGTTGTGGAGAAAAGCAATCAAAAATGTACTCGCGAGAACTCGAAAAACGTTCCTATTCATGTCCTTCTCCCTGTATTGGACGAATAGACAAATAATGCATATTTGTCTAAGCTTCGTCAACATGGACATTTTCGGTTCAATTGTCAATGATAGGAATCTGACAGAACCATAAATCGAGACATGAACACCAGAGAAGAACAAATACTCGACGCAGCGATCGGTGTTTTTCTGCGTTACGGCGTAAATCGATCGAGCATGAGTGATATTGCCAAGGAAGCGAACGTAGCGAGGCAAACGCTCTACAATGCTTTTGCCAATAAGGACGAAGTCCTTCGTGCGACGATCAGGCTGTTCTCGGAACGCAGCCACCAGAGAATCGAGGCAGAGTTAGGGGAACATCAGGATTTGGAGACCAAGCTCAATATAGTCTTTGCACATACGGTCATTGCCCCGTACATGCGCCTGCATGAATCCCCAAACGCAGCAGATTTCATTGAGGGTTGTAACCAAGCGGCCAAGGAAGAAATAGAAGCGCAGGATGAACAAACACGCATCTTGATTGAACAAATCCTCAAGCCGTTCGAAGACGCGTTGAAGAAAAACGGCGTAAACGCAAAGCAATTGTCTGACTTTGTTCAACGCTCGTCATCTGCGGCAAAACACAGCGCGACCAGCAGAAAACATCTTAACACTCTTCTGAACACGCTCACCACAATGGTACAGCAGACTTTGGGACCGGTCTCACCAACTGCGGCCCCGTAGAAAACGATGTTCGAGTTGAACCGCACAAAGCTGTTCTGGAGCCAATCATTAGAGCCCAATTCAACGAGGCGCTCCACAACGCCCTGAGCGAGTGACAGAGACCTGATCTCCTGCAATAGTGCGCTCAGTTTAAGCCGCCGGCGCCGAATCCCCGAAACGCCCGGGCGATGACGGCAAATTCAGGACATCACGCGTGCCTATGCGAGTGAAAATCGCTTTCGTTTCGATCCTTCTTTTCCTTCTTCCCGCATGTTCCCATCAGCGCGCCGTTGAGGCGCTCCGGCTGTTGAATGATGTTGCCGCCGCAGGCGGGCCAAGCGAACTCAAAGAGCGCACCACTCTCCCTCATCGTGAAACCCTACAGTATGAATTCGAAGGCGCTTCGTACACGGCTGATATCTATCGACCCAGCGGCGGACCGGCAAAGGCCGTGACGATTCTCGTTCCCGGCGTCGTCGAACAAGGCAAAGATGACCCCCGTCTAGTCGCGTTTGCGAACTCGATGGCGCGTTCCCAGTTTCTCGTGTTTGTCCCAGATTTGACGGACTTAAAACAGCTCAAGGCGAGCTCGAAAGATGCGGTCGATTTGAGCAAAGCCGTGCGCTATGCAGCATCCTTGACGGGAGTCGGCGACCAGCGCTCCATCGGCGTGATGGCGTTTTCTTATTCCGCAGGCCCCGCGCTCATCGCGGCACTGTCCGAAGAGACACGCCACATCGTCAGATTCGTTTTTGCCGTTGGTCCCTATTACAGCCTGACGACAGTCACCACCTTTCTGACGACTGGGCACTACCGTAAAAAAGACGGCGGACGTTGGCACACCGCCAACGTGAGCGACTATGCAAAATGGACCTTTGCCCATGGCAATGCGTCTCGGCTTTCGGACCCCGAGGATCGTCGCCTTCTGACGCAACTGACCAGACGAAAACTCGATGATCCCACCGCCAATGTAGATAACCTTGCCGGCATGTTGGGGCCAGAGGGACGCGCGGTCTATGAGCTCTTGACGAACACGGATCCTAGCAGAACACCCGGCTTGATCCAAAGACTGCCCCCCTCCGTCTTGTCGGAACTCAGAGCATTGGATCTTGAAAACAAGAACCTTCAGAATCTCGAAGCGCAACTCATTCTTATTCACGGCCGGGACGACACACTCATTCCCTATACAGAGAGCCTTGCGCTCACATCAGCCGTGGGGCGCAAACGCGCAAATTCGTTCATCATCAATGATCTCGAACACGTGGAACTGGATCTGAGAAGCGTCCGCGACCTCTATAATCTCTGGCAAGCGACCTATCTGCTTCTACAAGAACGCGACGACATGCCGGCGCCGGAGAAAACAGACATCTGCATGTCTCAGGGCGTGTGCTAGACCGTCTTAGGTCAAACCGAAAACTACACCACGATCGCGGCGTCAAAAGACGCCACCACACTCAAGGCGGCGCACCGCACCCAGCAAAAAACGATCTCTTGACGTAAACGGCAACCTCTTCCGGGTCCATGGCGCCGGACTCCACCATGTCCCAACCAGCCATCAGTGTGCTGTCGAAAAATGAAACCAACCAAGCAGTGGGGAAACTCTTGTCGATGTCTCCAGTGGATCTTGCGTGGTCGAACAACAAACGCATATCTTCATCCATCTGAGACTCGATCCGCGCAATCTCCTTATCCTCTTCGACATAAGTCCAAAGACTCCCCAAAAACCGAAAGCGGTTCGCGATCGGCATGAGAACATCGATGATTCTCTCAATCCCTGGCCGTCCCACCAAGTGGCCATGGGGCTCCAGGGCCGTCTCAATCTCCTCATAACATTTGAGCGCAAGACCCCGAACAAGCGCTTCGCGGGAGTCGAAGTGCCGATAGAGGGTCGCTCGCCCAATACCGGCCGCTTCGGCAATCTCCGACATGCCCGCCGATGGATCAATGAGAAGGGTTCGAATGCCTGCCTCGATGATCGCTGCTTCTGACTGAACCAGTCGTCGGTCTTTTTTTTGGGACACACTTGTCTCATATCTTGAAATGATATATGAAACACTTATGTCTCATAAATCGAGACACAACACCAGCCCTTACTGATCATGACCTGTGAGCCAAACGACAATGAACATCAATCCAGCTGGACCCAAACGCGCAGAGCCGGCCCACCATCCAGCGGGCGGCCCGAAGTCTGCAACGGTTCGAGAAACGGATCGCCCGGCACCGAAGCGCCGCCGGTTTTGGATTCTGTTTTCCTTGGCAGTCTTAACAGCTGCGATTTTCGTCCTTAGCGTCTCAGAAGATACAATCGATGTGACGAGCAACTTATCGTCGCCGCCTCTCCCGCCTGTCACAGTCGAGCAGGTTTCCATCAGCTCACAAACTATAGAGATTCGCGCATTTGCCGAAGTGCAGCCTCGTTGGTCCGCAACATTGAGCGCCGGCGTGTCGGGCCGTGTAGAGGCGGTACGTGACAGCGCATTAGCCGGAGAACGGGTCAAGGCTGGAACGCCGCTCATCGATATCGAGAACAGCCGCTACCTCGCCGAGCTGGCGGCCGCTGAATTGGCGGTAAAGGAAGCTGAACTTGCTCTCTGGCGGGCCAAAAACGCAACCCGCGTGGCGCGGGCAGACTTCAAGCGCAACGGAACGGAACCGCCCAACGATTTGGCTCTCAAACTCCCCCAACTGAACATCGCTGAAAGTGCAGTCGCCTCGGCGAACGCGCGCTTAACCATGGCCGAGCGAGAGTTGGCGTTCACCTCGATCAGCGCTCCTTTCGAGGCTTTTGTAACAGAGCGGTTTGTGAGCCCCGGCGAAATCGTAAATGTCGGAGATCAACTTATCAGTCTGACCGGCAACGCGCAGTTTGAGCTCGTCGTCGAGCTTGGCGAGAGCGACTGGACCCTCTTAAGAAAACCACTCGTTGGACAGACCGCAAAGGTGATGGGCTCCAAAGGCGATGAACTTGCTCAGGCGACGATACGCAGCGGCGGCGGGTTTCTCGATGAGCAAACTCGTCAGTACAAAGTCTTTCTGGACATAGAAGACGCCGCCTCAAATAAGATCTTGTCTGGGGACTTTGTGACCGTTCTTCTCCCAGGCATCACCGTCGCATCCGCCTTTGACCTGCCCGCATCCGCACTGACCCAAGAGGGGTTAATCTGGCATCTCGACAGCGCCGATCGCCTCCAAAAGCTGGAACCAAAGGTCCTGTTTCGGCGACACGACCGTGTCGTCATAGCTGCGCCGGCAGACACCAGCGAGCTCAGAGTCGCGATCACACCACTGGTGTCCTTCTTGCCCGGCCAATCTGTCCAACCTAACCATACAGCACACTGACCGATGCATAACCTGACTGCTTGGTTCATCCGAAACCCCGTTGCCGCAAACCTGTTGATGGCACTGATCCTATTTCTAGGCGGCATGACATTGGCATCCATCCGCATAGAAGGTTTCCCCCGCATACCACCGGAAAGCATTACGATTTCGACGACGTTCCTGGGGGCCTCCACTGCCCAGGTCGATGAACTTGTCACGCAAAGAGTGGAGAAGGCCTTAGAAGGGCTCGAAGGAGTCCGCAGCATAACATCCCAGTCGAGTGAAGAGTTTTCGACCGTAACTGTCCGGCGGGCCGGTGGACAAAACCTGCAAAAGCTATTGGATAGAGTGCGGATCAAAATCGAGAGCATCTCGGATTTTCCGTCTTCCGCCGAACGGCCGGTCATTCAAGACGACGCCTTTGATTTTCCTGCCCTATACGTGAACCTTCATGGCCAAACCGATCTGGTGACGTTGCAGAGGCTCGCCGAGGATCTACGGGAGGAACTCCTTGCTCAACCGGAACTATCCCGTTTGACAGTATGGGGACTGTTCGACCGGGAAATGCAAATTGCAATCGAGCCGCAGGCTCTCCGGCGCTACAATCTCACGATAAGCGACATCGTCGATCGGATTCAGGGCAGCTCGTCAGATCAACAATCGGGAACGATAAGGTCCGTTGGCGGAACCATTAAATTGCGCACCGACAACCGAGCCAAATTTGCCGCGGAATACGCCGACATCCCCATCATTGAGCTCGCCAACGGCACCTCAATAAGGTTGGCCGACATCGCCACAATCCGCGACACATTCAAAGAAGGAGACTATTTCTTTCGGTTCAATGGGGAGCCGACCACCGGCATGGAAGTCTTGATCGGTCAAAAGGAGAATGTTCTGCGTGTTTCCGACGTGGTCCACGAGGTCGTTCGCACCTTTGAGAGACGGCTCCCACCCAACATCAGGGTGACCATCTGGGGCGACAGCTCGGACTATATTGCCGATCGGTTGTCCTTGTTGAGGGATAACGGAATCCAAGGGTTGCTTTTGGTCATGTTGGTCTTGTCCTTATTCCTCAATGTGCGCCTCGCATTTTGGGTCGCGTTGGGAATACCCATTTCAGTCATGGGGGCCTTAGCGACAGCCGGCTCCAGGTGGATCGATTACTCCCTGAACGACGTAACAACGTTCGGGCTGATTATTGTCCTGGGGATTCTGGTGGATGACGCTGTGGTCGTTGGCGAGAGCGTGTTCGAAGAACGGCGCAAAAATCCGGATCCCATCCGCGGGACGGAGACAGGTGTTGAGAAGGTCGCGCTCGCTACGGTGTTCGGCGTTTTGACGACGATTGCCGCGTTCTTCCCGATGCTGCTTTTGGAGAATCCGTTGGGCAAAGTCCTATCCGGATTTTCCGGGATCGTCATCCTTGCTCTGATCTTTTCTCTGATCGAAAGCAAACTGATCCTGCCCGCTCACTTGGCGCGCACCCCATTAACGAACCCATCCAAACACGACCTTTCCAATCTATGGGGGACAGCACAAAAGTGGTGCCAAAACGGATTGGACCAGTTTCGAGACCGAATCTACGCCCCAGTTTTAGGGGCGTCCATTCGCCATCGCTATGCTGCCCTCATTCTGTTCGTCGCAGCGGGGACCTTAGGCCTTGGACTGATGGGACTCGGCAAGGTCAAAACCGTCTTTTTTCCGGACGTGCCGGGACAAGTGATCACCGTGAGCATCGAGATGGATGCCCGCGCGCCGGCCACTCTGACCCAGACCAATCTGGAGCGGATAAGGTCAATCGGCGAGGACCTGAACGCGGAAATTCAGGAGACCTATTCGCTCAAGTCAGCGCCGATTCGATCCATGTTTCTCCTGAGTGGAGATGCAAGTTCGGCGCAGATCTACGCCGAATTGACGCCTGTATCGGAGCGCCGCGACGTCAGCATACTGATGCTGATCGAAAAATGGCGCGAACGGACAGGACAAGTAGAGGGCGCGACCGAGCTGCAATTTACCGGAACCGAAGAGCTGGGCGGCGGCTTTCAGATTCAATTGTTCTCTAAGGATCCGCAACTTCTGGAACAGGCCGGCAAGGATCTGAGCAACTATCTCGCTGGGTTCGACGGAATCAGCAACATACGAGACACATTGGCAACCGGCCAGCCTCAATTGGAAATACGGGTAAAACCGGAGGCCCGCAGCCTCGGCTTCGATACGGCAACATTGGCGGCGCAAGTCGGCAGCGCCTTCGGCGGCGCTGAAGTCCAGAAGATCAGGCGCACCGGGTCGGAGATCCGAGTGGTTGTGCAGAACTCCGGCCGATCGCGTGACACCGTTGATGACTTGCTAAGTTCCCAAGTCCGCAGCAAAGACGGCAGATGGACCCCCTTTCGCTCCGTAGCCGAAATAAAGAGCGGTTATGTCGCCGGGTCCGTCCATCGCAAGAATGGAAAGCTAGTCAACACGGTCAGCGCATCAATCAACCGGTCGATCGTCGCCCCCGAAGAAGTCGGCCAGGCGGTGTTTGAAAACTGGGTGCCCACGCTGACCAGCAAATTCCCCGGTGTAACGGCTCAAAAAGCCGGCGAACTCGAGGAGATCGGCGAGATTCAAGACGGACTCATCCAAGCTCTCTTGCTTGCAGCTGTCTTAATCTATGTCTTGATGGCAGTACCGCTCAAATCCTACGGCCAGCCCTTCCTCATTTTGGCCATCATACCCTTCGCCTTCATTGGCGCTGCGATCGGTCATGTGATGATGGACTTGCCGCTCTCGCTCCTCTCATTCTTTGGCATGCTCGCCCTCGCCGGTGTGGTGGTCAATGACAGCCTTGTTCTGATCACGCGCTACAATCAGGAACGCACAGACGGACGCTCTGTTTCGGACGCGATACAGAATGCAGGGATCGGCAGATTTCGCGCCATCTTTCTGACCACCGCCACGACGGTGATTGGTCTTCTTCCGCTTCTGACGGAGACATCCGAGCAAGCCCAATACCTGATCCCAGCGGCGGTTTCGCTGGCATTCGGTGAGCTCTTCTCGACCGTCCTAATGCTGATCTTAGTGCCCGTCCTGATCGCGATCACAGAAGACGTAAAATCTGCCCTCCAGCCAGAACCCGGGAAGGTAAGCTCTCATGCTTAAAGGCAAACGGCTGACCGTCAGCACACTGCTGCGATCATATCGCCGCCCGATTGCGCTGACTTGGGTCTTGACCTTAATTGAAACCGCCCTCACCGCACTAACTCCCCTCTTCATCGGTTTCGCAATCGACGGGCTGCTCGAACGGCGGATGACCGAATTGTATGGTCTCGCCTCTGTGCTCGGCGGTTTGATTGTCGTCAGCGTCATCCGGCGCATCTACGACACCAGAGTATATGGAACGATCAGAGTGGACTTGGGCAACGAACTGACGGGACGGTCCGCCCGCATTCCCATTTCAACGCAGAACGCCAGGCTGGGAATGAGCCGGGAACTCGTTGACTTCCTTGAGCAAGAAGCGCCCGCGCTTATCGCTTCAACAGTTCAATTGGGCGTCTCTTTTTTGGTGCTCTTTCTGTTCGATCCGATATTGGCCTATTCGGCGCTCGTAAGCGCGATCCTAATGATCGCTGTCTACAGCGTCTTTCATCAAAGATTCTTTCGCTTGAATGCAAGTTTCAATCAGCAGTCAGAGCAGCAAGTCAACATCCTTGAGTTAAGATCACAGAAGGAGATCTTTTCACACCTCAGCAAATTGCGCCGAATAGAAGTGCAGGTGTCGGACACAGAAGCCTTTGTTTACGGCGCCATCTACACGGTACTGATGGGGTTCTTGATCTTCAATCTTTGGTTCGCCGCCACAAACCTGACGGCAACGGTTGGCACCATATTCTCGATCATCAGCTACTCTTGGGAGTTCGTAGAATCGGCGCTCCTCCTACCCATGACACTCCAGGGTTGGTCGCGCCTCTCCGAAATCATGCGAAGAATAAACAAGGCCAACTAATCGGCGCGGCTTGAACGGAGCAATCGCACAAAGAGTGGCCGCGCCGAGACGCAGGATTCGGCCGG
>JANQPV010000019.1 GCA_028285305.1 Alphaproteobacteria bacterium
ACCGTCGCTTGGATTGAAAGGGTATGGACGCAGCAAACTGGATGTCCATTCTGCAAGCGATCCGCTCATGTCTAGAACGCCGAATGGAGACGCACCCAAGGGGCGGAGGCCCACGGCGCCGGTCTCTCCGGTTCGCCCCGAAACGAACGCGCGCGTCTCATCGGGAGGCTGACTACCCCAAGGATACAAGCGCTCATCTGCGCCGCGCGCGGCAACTTCCCACTCGGCTTCGGTCGGGAGACGCGCCGAACGCCACGCGCAATAGGCCTGGGCACCAGCCCATGTAGTTTCAGTAACGGGATGGTTCCCGTAACCTGGTGTAGGCAAGAATAAACCATCACGGTACCCGATGCGCGATTGCTCATCGTCTAAAGCAATGATTGGATATGTAAGGCCTCTTTCCGCACCTTCGATGACGAGCCTAGCCATGTCCTTCGGAATTCGCACTTTGCGAGCGTTTCCTGCTGTGAAGGGCGTTCCGGCCGACAGTTTGAGCGAATTGAGATACTCTGCAAAGGCCGAATTCGTCACTTCGGTACGATCGATCATGAAAGAAGAAACACTCACGAAGTGTGCCGGACGCTCGATGCTTGGTCCGTCATTTCTACCGATCACATAACGCCCCGCCGGGATACTTAGCATAGCTTGCTGAGCCTTAGCCGTAACTGGCGCGCGCTGCTTAGAGAAAGGCAAGGGCTTAAGTTGAGAGAAGTCTGGTGGCCTCTGCATTTCACTTGCTGATGAAGGCAAAGCCATAATGATCAGCAACAGTAGCCCGACCAAAGACGAACGAAGGTACACGATCGAGCGTACAATTGCGTGCTGCATCATTGTTTTTCCTGATCGATGTAAAGGATCGGCCGAGCCTCAAGATCAGCCAATTGTCTTTTTGCTCTGTATTGCCTTGCGGAGTAACATAAGCAACGCCAACTCACGAACGTTAAGCTGCAAACAAGACATAGTCCGCGTATGCGGGTATGTAGTTGCGCCAACGACTAGCTCAAGTGTCATCGATGTTCGGCACGGCAGCCCCCATCTTGAATTCACCAGCTCTGTGCCAAATAATCTGGAACAATCGCGCTGGTTCCATTCTTCGAGAATAACTGACGGCACAACGCGGAGGTGGAAGTGTTAGAGGCAGCTAGCCGGTTTGTCCTTGGGTCATCGGTCCGGGTCGACTTGCCCAAACGTGTCCAAGATGACATTGCGAAACGCCAAAATGAGGCTGAAAGGCTCATCGGTTGGACGCAGTTGTTGCTCGTCAGTCTCATGGGGTTGCTTTGGTTCGCTTCTCCCGCTCCGTTACCGTCGGTCAAATTCGAGCCAGTCCCTTGGGTGCTCGGGATATACGGAAGCTTCACACTTGTTCGACTGATCGCATCGTATAGGACGAGAATGCCATTCTGGTTTCTCACTCTGTCAATCATTATGGATGTTGCGCTTCTCATGAGCTTGATATGGAGTTTTCATTTGCAGTACGCCCAACCACCCAGCTTCTATTTGAAAGCGCCCACTGTGTTTTATATTTTCATTTTTATAGCCCTGAGAGCTTTGAGATTTGAGCCGCGATACATATTGATGACAGGGCTTGCGTCAATGGTCGGTTGGCTCGTGTTGATGGCATATGTCGTTTTCTCCGATCCAAATGACCGCATGATTACGAGGGACTTTATTGAATACATGACGTCCAACGCCATACTCATTGGCGCGGAGATAGATAAGCTGGTCGCCATTGGCCTCGTAACAATCATTCTTTCGATTGCGACCGAACGAGCAAGAAGAACATTCATACGCGCTGTCGATGCGGGCACTGCTGCATCTGAGCTGTCTCGTTTTGTTTCGCCGGAAGTAGCGGCTCGAATTACCACGGCCGACAAGGCTCTTCGGCCAGGCGATGGCGAGCAAAGAACGGCGACAGTTTTGTTCACGGATATCGAGGGATTCTCTTCGGTTTCGGAAAAACTGGCGCCGGCTGAACTGGCGAACATGCTCAATGATTACTTCGGCCACCTCAGCTCAATAGTGACGAAGCACAACGGTGTCATTACCCATTTTAATGGTGACGCCATGTTGGTGACCTTCAATGCTGTCTCTTCTGAGCCGGAGCATGCGAGCAGCGCACTCAAATGTGCTGAGGAGATTGTTAGGAGTTGCAAGGAAAACTGCTTTGGTAAGGGGGAAGTCCTGAGGACACGCTGCGGAATAAATACCGGGGAGGTGCTGTTGGGAGTTGTTGGTTCAAAAGACCGGATGGATTTTACCGTACATGGCGATAACGTCACTCTTGCTGCACGCCTCGAACAGCTCAACAAAGATTACGGAACCTATATTCTCATCTCAGCTTCGACGAAAACTCATTGCACGAACCAAAGCATCTTCCGCAAGATCGGCACAGTTACTGTTCGCGGCCGTGCAGCT